>CAUPIJ010000066.1:0-2572 GCA_963511305.1 uncultured Propionimicrobium sp. | reverse complement strand
GAGCACGCAGTGCTCGGCGAAAACTGTGTGGTTGGTCGTGGCGCTTATATCGGTGAAGGCGTTCGCATGGGCAATAACTGCAAGGTGCAGAACTACGCTCTGGTCTACGAGCCAGCGCGCATCGCTGACGGCGTGTTCATCGGCCCCGCTGTTGTTTTGACGAATGATCACTTCCCGCGCGCGGTTAATCCGGACGGCTCTTTGAAGTCTGCTTCCGATTGGGAGCAGGTTGGTGTGGATATTGCCGAGGGTGCTGCTATTGGTGCCCGTAGCGTATGCGTCGCTCCGGTCAAGATCGGCCCGTGGGCGCTGGTTGCCGCGGGTTCTGTGGTCACGAAGGACGTCCCTGCGTTCGCGCTTGTTGCTGGCGTGCCAGCGAAGCGCATTGGCTGGGTTGGCAAGTCTGGCGTCAAGTTGGAGCCGGTTGAAGGAAAGCAAGGATTTTTTAGGTGCCCGACTACAGGTGCCGAATACCAAGAAAAAGACGGAAACCTAACGGAGGTTACTAAGTAATGTCGAACGATTTCATTCCTGCGGCTAAGCCGCTGGTCGGTAAGGAAGAGCAGCGGGCTGTTGACGCCGTGCTGGCTTCGGGCATGATGGCTCAGGGCCCGCAGGTTGCGGCTTTCGAGGAAGAGTTCTCGGCTCAGATGGTCGACGGCGCTTTCTGTGCTGCCGTTAACTCGGGCACTTCGGCCCTCCACCTTGGCCTGCTGGCTAGCGGCATTGGCCCTGGCGACGAGGTTATTGTTCCGTCTTTCACTTTCGCGGCTACCGCGAACTCGGTTGCAATTACTGGTGCTTCTCCGGTTTTCGCTGACATCGAGCTAGATTACTTCTGCCTCGACCCGAAGCACGTCGCCGAGCAGATCACCGAGAAGACCAAGGCGATCATGCCTGTTCACCTGTACGGCCACCCGGCCAACATGACCGCGCTGCGCGAGATCGCCGACAAGCACGGCCTGATGATCTTCGAGGACGCCGCCCAGGCTCACCATGCCACCCTGAACGGCCAGCCCGTTGGCACGTTCGGCACGTTCGGTGCGTTCAGCTTCTACCCAACCAAGAACATGACCTCCGGCGAAGGTGGCATGATCAGCACGCGTGACGAAAAGGTGCTGCACAACGCTAAGAAGCTGCGTAACCAGGGCATGGAGCAGCGTTACGCAAACGACCTTGTTGGTCTGAACAACCGCATGACCGACATTCACGCAGCCATCGGCCGCGAGCAGTTGAAGAAGGTTGGCGCTTGGACGAAGACCCGCCAGGCCAACGCCAAGTTCCTCTCCGACAACATCGAGGGTGTCGTCACCCCGAAGGTTGCCGAGGGCGCAACTCACGTTTACCACCAGTACACCATCAAGATCGAGAGCGATCGCGATGGCTTCCAGCAGGCGTTGAAGGACGAGTACAACATCGGCTCGGGTGTTTACTACCCGATTCCGAACCACCGTTTGCCGTCGCTGGAGAAGTATGCCCCTGGCCTGGATCTGCCGAACACCGAGACCGCTGCCAAGCAGTGCCTGTCGCTGCCGGTTCACCCGTCGCTGAGCCAGGAAGACCTGGAGCGCATCGTTAACGCTGTTAACGCTCTTGCCAAGGCTGGTGCGTAAATGCTGCGTTATGGCTTGATCGGTATCGGCTCGATGGGCCGTCACCACGCGCGCAATATTCGGGCGTTGGACGGCGTCGAGCTGGTGGCCGTTGCGGACGCTTACGGCGATAAGTTCGGCGTTGCTGAAGATCTCGAAGTTCTGCCCGACGTGGACGCCCTGATTGACGCTGGAATCGACGCCGCCGTGGTCGCTGTACCGACCGCCCAGCACTTCGAGGTGGCTATGAAGCTGGCCGCCGCAGGTGTGCACACGATGGTTGAGAAGCCGCTGGCTTCCACCATCGAAGAGGGCGAGGAGATGGTTAAGGCGTTCGAGACGGCCGGCCTGATTGGCGCCGTTGGCTATGTCGAGCGCTGCAACCCGGCTCTGCTAGAGATGCGCAAGCGCATCGCTGAGGGTCAGCTGGGCAAGGTCTACCAGATCGTCACCCGCAGGCAGTCGCCGTTCCCGGCGCGTATCGCCGATGTTGGCGTGGTGAAGGATCTGGCGACGCACGACGTCGACCTGACCGCTTGGGTTGCTGGCAGCCGCTATAAGAGCATCAGCGCTTTCACCGCATACCGCACTGGCCGCGAGTACGAGGACATGGTCAGCGCGTCTGGCGAGTTGGAGAACGGCGTGCTCGTTAACCACGTGGTCAACTGGCTGACCCCGTTCAAGGAGCGCGTCACGATGGTGACGGGCGAGGCCGGTTCGCTGGTTGCGGAGACCGTCATGGGCGATCTGACGTTCTACGAGAACGGCACCGAGCCGATTGGGTGGGATCAGATTAAGAACTTCCGTGGTGTTTCGGAGGGAACGGTTACCCGTTACGCACTGCAGAAGCGCGAGCCGCTTGCCGTAGAGCACGAGCACTTCCGCGACGCCATCCTGGGCAAGGATTCCGAGCATGTTTCGATGCGCGAGGCCCTTGACACCATGAAGGTTATCCAGGGAATGCTGGATTCCGCCGAGAG
>CAUPIJ010000065.1:0-2958 GCA_963511305.1 uncultured Propionimicrobium sp. | reverse complement strand
TGAAAACAAGGCGCGACACGCCCAAACAGAGCACCACATTTTGGCCGCTTACCCGGAAAATAGGAGGTGCCCCGCAGAAGAAGGGGGAATTGCTGCGGGGCACCGGATTGGGGGTTAACGACTAATTGATGTCGCTGGTGTCAAGCGTAACACGGTAGGTTTTCTGGGTGAAATCGGACATGCGTGTTTCACCAGATTCGTTTTGAGTCGAATTTTCCTGGGAAAGAACGTCGACGGTGATCTCCTGTCCAGGCTCGAACTGCTCGATGATTGACGTTAGCGAGCTGGCGGACGTCACTTTGGTGCCGTTCACCCCGACGATGATGTCACCGGCCTTGATGCCAGCCGACGATGCGGGATCGGAGACCTGCGCGACCAGCGCGCCGATGGAGTTGTAGCCGTCGCTGGCGTCGCGAATCACCACGCCTAGCTTGGCCTTCGGGCCGATTTTGATGGTGTCGGATGCCTGGTTGTTTTCGATCTTCTTGGCGATGTCCATCGCGTAGTTGATGGGAATCACGAAGCTAGTGGTTTCGGTCGATTCGGCGTTTTCGCTGGCCGCGGCGGATGTGATGCCGATGACCTCGTTCTTCTCGTTGAAGGTCGGGCCGCCGGAGTCGCCGGGCACGGCGCCCGTCGTCGTGCGAATCATTCCGAGCAGAGTCTGCTGCGAGCCTCCGGTCTGGTCGCCTACGTTGATGCGCTGGCCGACCGCGGAGACCTGTCCTTCGCTGGCTACGAGTTTCCCGCCGCCGGAAGCGTTGCCGACGGTGGTTACCTTCTGGCCGACGCTGACCCCGTCACCGTTCATGGAAACCGTATCGAGGCCCTTGGCGTCAACCTTGAGCAGCGCGACGTCGGAGACCGCGTCGTGGCCAACCAGCTCGGCGGTGTAGCTCTTGCCAGTCGACGCCTCGGTGACGCGAATCTGCGTCGAACCCTTTACGACGTGATAGTTGGTCAGGATCTTGCCGTCTTCGCTGATCGCCATGCCGGTGCCGGAACCGCCTCCGGACGGGCCGGTGGTGTCGATGATCATCACGCCCTTGCTCTGTTTTTTAGTGGGGGCGGTGTAGTGCTGTTCGCCCATCTGGGTGTTGCCCGGCACGTACTGCTGCTGAGACTCGATCTGGCGCTCGAAGCCGCCGTTCAGCGCCTGGACGCCAGCGAAGATCAGCCCGCCCTGCAGCGCTAGCGCTGCGACGACCGCGGCTGCGATGCCGACGATTCGCTTCTTGCTGCGCAGGCTCTGCTGCACCGGTTGAGCCTGGTTAGGCGCATAGAAGTTCTGCTGCGCCCAAGGACGCGGGCTCTGCTGATTGGCCCCAGGCTGGGTGAAGCCCGGCTGGCCAAAATTTTGCTGCGCGCTGTGACCCGGCTGGCCATTATTCTGTTGGCCGTGCCGGACGCCATTCACGTCCTGGTCGAAGTCCGCGCGGAAATCTATCGGTTGGTTGTTTGGGGAATATCCGTTGTTTTCGCTCATGTCTAAACCTAACCAACCGAATCTTAGGCGAATATTTGTTTGCCCTGTGCGCAACCTGTGAACGATTTTTAAAACTATTGATCATAAACGGAAACTAAAAGGTCCGTACTCGAGTTTTTCTGCATCCGCTAAAAATTCTCTAGCTAGCGGGAATCAAAACATTCGACTACGAATTTTCTGGTTCCCGTTGTTTTTCGTTGACGCGTTGGTTGGCCTTGCTGCTCGTGTCTTTAGATGGTCATCCAAATTATTGCGTCAAAAAAGGCTCGTCTACGAGCCAAATCTGCCGCAACAATGCCGCGACCACTTAATAAACGAAGACACGGCGACTCGCTCGACAACCCAACCCAGGCCGACAGCCGACCTTGAGCTGTCAGGCCAACTACAGGTGAGAGCTTCCAGGCCAAACACCACGTCACCTGGAAAAGAGCAGTAGTTATATGGCTGGCAGATGAGCCATGACGCTACCTATAAAACAACTCGGATTATTGGTAGCAGTATGGCTGGTAGACGAGCCGTGCCGCTACCCATGTCTTCGTCTCGGGTTAGACGGTGGCTTCAGGTTGGCGCGTCACCTTGAGGCTCAGCTGGGCGTAGCGCAGGTATTCGTCCTCGTCGAAGCTGCTGATTAGCCTGCGTTGGGTGATGAAGCCGAGCACCAGCCCGACGTAAAGCTGGCTTCGGCCGTCCATCAGGTCGGACGGCACACCATTTTGCTGCGCCCAGGCTCGCATGGTGTCGTCAAGGGCATCGCGCAGCTTCACGAACTCCGCGTGCAGAAGCTGGCCGAGCTCGTCGTCGGTGGCAGCGGCGGCGCCGAGCTGGAGAAGCAGGTCGCCGAGCTCGGGCGCAGCCTGCACCGCATTGATGGAGAACTCGATGAGCTGCGACGGCGAGCGCGCCTCGTCTCGGAATGCGGCGAGCGCGTGCAGCGGCCAGCTGATCGCTTGCCTGGCCACTTCGGCGACGATCGCATTCTTGTTCTCGAAGTGGTGATAGATCGCGCCTGCGGAAACCCCTGACGCCTTAATCAGCTGCGACATCGTCAGGCCGGCGACGCCGTGCGCGCAGATCAAGTCGGCAGCAGCGTCAACGATGAGCAGATGTTTGGAGGGTTTCGCGTCGTGATTAAGCATCGTCTACTAATGGTATCGGGTTGGGTTCGCCAGGGCAGCCATCGGGGTGAAACGTCCCGCCTACGCCACCCCGAAATGCCTAGTCTTGCAACTTTCAAAAGTTTCCGGGCCCTCTACTGGCTATCGGCAGGAATATCTGTAGGATCTAAAATTAGAACGATCATTCTAGTTTTAGCTTTTGAGGCGCTTCCCTAGGGAGTCTGGAGGCTTTGACGGTGAGCTTGACGCAGCAAAACAAAAACATTGACTCGGTGGTGGCGGAAAATAGTACCCCCGCGGCGGATTCCCGCGCCCGCACGCTCTCGCTGGGTCTTGACGTCGGCTCCACCACGGTCA
>CAUPIJ010000064.1:0-3112 GCA_963511305.1 uncultured Propionimicrobium sp. | reverse complement strand
ATCTACCTAGAACTTGGTTCACCTGAAAGGCAACCTCGCACGGGCGGTAATTTACGTCGTCCCAGCCATAACGCAAGGTAACCGCACCCATAACAGCGTGGTAATTATCTCGCTCCATATCCCTGAACCTGCCGCCGCCAACATGCCCAGCTCTGCCATCAAGCTCAACGAACACCCCGCCATAATCGACGTCAGTTTGAAACCTGCCCCTGCTTTGGCGTCTCCCCTTGGGCAGGCCATGTGCCTTCTCGACGTCAATGTAATACTTCTTCTCAAGGACGCTTTGAATGCCTTGTTTGTAGTCGCCGACTATTTGAGACACAAGCTTCCTGTGCTTATAACGACTTCTAGCTTCGAGTGCGTTGCTAACATCATCAGGTCGTAGCCATCTAATCTTGTAGCAAGCCTGGCTAATCCAGTAGGCAGCTTTTTCGGGCTGAGCATCACATACGTCGAGAATCACCTCTTGAGGAGCTGCAACGGGCAAATCCCCGTGCGCTCTCGGCAACGTCCGTCGACGCTCGAAGCGCCAAGGTCCTTGAATCTTTTGTGTCCTTTTATTTGGAGGCACTAAAACATCGATTATTTCCGGAGCCTTATCAGCGATACCCCACTCATATGCTCCGGCAAGCCCAGTCAGCATGGCCCCAACGCCACCAACCAATATGCCCGCCCATGCCATCGCTCGCCAAGAAGGTTCTGCGGCTCCAACGAAATAAATACCGGCAACGACACTCCGCCACTGTTCGTCACGAATCAATCGCTTTACTGCGCTTGCCGGCATCGACAGACCAACGGCTTGAGACCTAGAGATGACCCCATCTTGAAGAGAAATAAGTCGTTTTACAGAGGGAGAGAACTTGTATTTTTGGTGCACTCAGCCATCTTGCCGACGCAAAAATGACGTACTGGGACTTATTCACAGGCAATTTTAATTTATTGCGTCAGTTTTGGTCCGACAACGAGCCAAAACTGACGCAACAAACAATTTGACCCCGGCTCGTCTTGAACCGGGGCCAAATTGTCTAGTTACTACTTCTCTTCGTCTTCTTCCTTAGCCGTAACCACGAGAGTTTCGGTGGTCAGGATCAGGCTGGCGATCGAGGCCGCGTTGGCCAGAGCCGAGCGGGTGACCTTAACCGGGTCAATGACGCCCTGCTCGATCAGGTTGCCGTAGGTGTCGGTGGCGGCGTTGTAGCCCTCTTCTTCACCCATCTCGGAAACCTTGCTGACGATAACGTAGCCCGGCTTGCCGCCGTTCTCGGCGATCCAGCGCAGCGGCTCGGCGATGGCCTTCTGCAGAATGGCGACGCCGTGCTTCTCGTCAGAGTCAGCAACCTCGAGGCTGTCCAGCGCGCTAGCGGCGTGAACCAGAGCAGCGCCACCACCGGCGACGATGCCCTCCTCGACAGCAGCACGGGTGGCCGAAACGGCGTCCTCGATGCGGTGCTTCTTCTCGTTCAGCTCAACCTCAGTGGCTGCACCCACGCGGATCACGCAGACGCCACCGGCGAGCTTCGCGATGCGCTCGGCGAGCTTCTCGCGATCCCACTCGGAATCGCTGTTAGCCGACTCGGCCTGCAGCTGGGCAACACGAGCCTTTACAGCCTCTGCATCGCCAGCGCCGTCGACGATCGTGGTGCTGTCCTTGTCGACAACAACACGACGGGCGCGGCCGAGAACCTCGAGACCAACCTGGTCGAGCTTCAGGCCAACCTCGGACGATACAACCTCGCCACCGGTCAGCACGGCCATGTCCTGCAGCATTGCCTTGCGACGATCGCCGAAGGCCGGGGCTTTGACTGCGACGGAGTTGAATGTGCCACGGATCTTGTTAACAACCAGCGTGCTCAGCGCCTCGCCGTCGACGTCCTCAGCGATAACGACCAGCGAGCCGTTAGCGGCGATGACCTTCTCGAGCAGCGGCAGCAGATCGTTCATCGAGCTGATCTTGCCCTGGTGCAGCAGGATGTACGGGTCTTCGAGGACGGACTCCATGCGATCCTGGTCAGTCACGAAGTACGGCGAGATGTAGCCCTTGTCGAACTGCATACCCTCGGTGAAATCGAGCTCGGTGCCGAAGGTCTGCGACTCCTCGACGGTGATCACGCCGTCCTTGCCGACCTTCTCGAAGGCCTGGGCGATGATGTCGCCGATTTCCTTGTCGCGGGAGCTGATGGTGGCAACCGAAGCCATGTCTTCGACCTTGTCAACCTGCTTCGCTACCTTGTGCAGGTGGTCGATAACAGCCTTGGTGGCCTTCTCGATGCCGCGCTTCAGGCCGACCGGGCTGATGCCAGCGGCAACCGCGCGCAGGCCCTCGTTAACCATGGCCTGAGCCAGGACGGTGGCGGTGGTGGTGCCGTCGCCAGCGACGTCGTTGGTCTTGGTGGCGACTTCCTTGGTCAGCTGAGCGCCGAGGTTCTCGTACGGATCCTCCAGCTCAACTTCCTTCGCAACGGAAACACCGTCGTTGGTGATGGTCGGGGCGCCGAACTTCTTGTCGAGCACGACGTAGCGACCCTTGGGGCCGAGCGTCACCTTCACGGTGTTGGCTAGCGTGTCAACACCGCGCTCGAGGGCGCGCCTGGCCTCCTCGTCAAAAATAAGTTCCTTAGCCATAAATGCCTCTTCTAAAAAAGATTTACTTCTCTACGACCGCGAGGATGTCGCGGGTGTTCAGCAGCAGGTAGTCAGCGCCGTCGTAGTGAACCTCGGTGCCGCCGTACTTGCTGAAGATGACGACGTCGCCTTCCTTGACGTCCATAGCAATGCGCTCACCCTTGTCGTCGATGCGGCCTGGGCCAGTAGCAACGACCTTGCCTTCCTGCGGCTTTTCCTTGGCGCTGTCCGGGATGACCAGGCCAGAGGCGGTGGTGGTTTCGGCTTCCATTGGCTGTACGAGGACGCGATCCTCAAGCGGCTTGATCGTGGTTGCCACGATTGCCCCTTTCTCTATAGATTCTCAAATCAATTGTCTTGTTGTTCTCGAGACGCCGTCGCGGTGCCGCCTCGAGAATTAGCACCCGCTATCAACGAGTGCTAAAACAACCCTAGCCATCCATTGGCACTCGCACAACTCGAGTGCCAGTTTCTTTTATTCTCATAGCCT
>CAUPIJ010000063.1:0-3281 GCA_963511305.1 uncultured Propionimicrobium sp. | reverse complement strand
AAACTATGTGAGGCACCACACCGCCCTCGCGCTCAATATATGTAAGGTACGCCGATCTCTTGGAAAGTCTTGGTGCGCTAAAGTAAGATTTGCATGCAACACTTGCCGGCGAGGTCGCATAGTGGACTAGTGCAGCCGCCTTGAAAGCGGCCGAGCGAAAGCTCCGTGGGTTCGAATCCCACCCTCGCCGCGATATTCAAAGGCGAACTAGGAGCTCGTATGCCCGATAATTCCACGAAATACGTGTTCGCCCAGCGGCTTCCTGTCTGGACGTATGTCGTAGCCGGCCTGCTTGTCCTCGGCGGGGTGCTGGCGCTGATTTTTGGTCACTCGACTCTCTGGACAGTTCTCGGCATCAGCGGCATCGCACTAGGGGTATTGCTAATAGTGGTGCTGGTGCTGATAGCGCGCATGATCCGTCTAGAAGTTGAGCTAAGCCCGCGCGGTTTTGTGGTCAACAACAGCGGAAAGGTTCGCAAGGGCACATGGGATGAGGTGACGAGCGTCTCGTCCACCCCAGATTTCACCCGCATCGTGATCCGCTCTGGCAAGATCAAGCGCACCTATATATCTGCGCCCCGCGGCGAGTGGAAACAGCTGATGCACGAACTCGTCGAAGACCTCCGCGACCGCCTGAACTGATTTTTCGCGCAAAGGGCGAGGAAAACGCTAGTCGATCAGGTAGATCTCTATGTCGGTGTCGCCGATTAAGTAGTTTCCGCTCTCGGCGCTTTGGACGTTAGAGATCCCGGCAATTCTCGCAGCCTCTTGGGCGGCGGAGGCGTATTCGCTGGTTCGGTAGATCACGGTCGATTCGTAAAGTCCCTTGGTGGTCGAATTATCAACGAGCGGATTGACGAAGCCGGCGCTCTGGAGATTCCCGGCGACCTCCCCGGCCCAGCCGTTCCGTCCGGACGCGTTGAAAACCCACACCCTGATGCTGCTCTTATCTAGCGAACTGCTCGCAGTTTCTGGGGCTTCGGCGGGTTCCTCGGAAACCGAAGGCGTCGGCTTGGTGATCGCCGATGGGCTGGCGCTGGGGGTCTCGATTGTCTCGACCTGGCTCGGCTCGGGCGACGGTTCCGGTGACTTGCCCGCGCCGGTGTTCTTGGCGAACGTCACGAATGCGAATGCCAGAGCAGAACCTAGGACTGCAGAGATGAGCACCGCTACGACGGTTGGCCAGCGTTTGCGGGGAGGCTCTTCAGCGCGAGACGGTTCGAGGTCACCCGTCTCCTCTATCTCTTCTGGCAGATACCCGCGTTTGCTCATGAGGCCTACAGTATCGGCATTAACTCATTTGTTAAATGCCTCCACGCCGAATTCCGGGGGGATTAATCGCTCTAGGCCGGTGAAATCATGCGGATTATTAATTCGGTTATTTTGAAAAAACACGCAAGCGCGAGCTCCTTTCGGGCCAGCTGAGCAGATGAAAAAGTGCTAAATGTCTCTCAGGAATCCTGGCAATGCAGTGGTGTAATCTTTACTTTCGCGAGAGTGACTCTATAAAGTTGCGTCCGTGGAGTCGGAGCGGAAGGGCAAAATTATGCCCCGCAAGAGCAATTTTAGGCGGGTAGCGCTGTGTGCTATCGCCTTTGTGCTGTCGTTTCTCCTTACCGCTGCGGCTCTGATCTATCTTGACCTATCTGGTCGTGTAAATAATCTCGGTACGCCCATGATGTCCGACCGTACCCCGCCGGATTCCTATGATGGGCTGCCGATCAATGTCCTGATCCTTGGCACTGACACCAGGGTCGGGCAGGATATCGGTGGCGGAGGCGACCAGGACGATATTGTCGGGCGCTCGGACACCGCCATGGTCGCCCATATTTCTGCCGATCGGAAGAGCATTAGCGTCGTGTCCATTCCGCGCGACCTGATGGTCGATATTCCCGCTTGTGAGCGCAAGGACGGCAGCACCTCTTACCCGCAGCACTCGCAGTTCAACTGGGCGTTCTCGACCGGCGGTGAGGGCGGCGATTTGTCCTCGGCTGTCTTCTGCACCTGGAAGACGGTGGAGAAGCTCTCGGGCATGCGCATCGACGAGTCCGTGGTGGTTGACTTTAACGGCTTCGCCTCGATGATCGACGCGCTGGATGGCATTAACGTCTTTGTTCCCTCAGAGATAAACGACTACCAGTATTCCGGCCTGAAGCTTGAGCAGGGTTGCCACGAGTTTAACGGCGAGCAGGCCCTGGCCTATGCGCGCGTTCGGCACGGTGTCGAGGAGTCCGATGGTTCTGACCTCGCGCGAATTCAGCGGCAGCAGGCCGTGATGAGCGTCATGCTGAGGACAGCTTTGAACAAGAACATCCTGACCTCGCTAAACCAGCTTTACGCCTTTGCGGGCAACGGCTTGAGCTCCCTGACTATCTCGGACGGCCTGTCGTCGATCCCGCAGCTCGCTGGGCTGGGCTGGTCGCTGCAGTCGATCAAACCGGAGAATCTCAGGTTCGTTACTCTGCCCACCTATCCGTCACCCACGGACAGTAACCGCGTCGAGCTGCTGGGGGACGAGGCTCAGGTTATCTGGGACGCATTTAATAACGACACCCCGCTGCCCGGTGGACTTGAGGTTCGCGACGGCAACGGCGCTGTCTACACTATTCCTTTCGACGAGCCAAGCACCGCAGGAACAGCAGAGGGTGGCGACCCCAACGCGGTTGAGCCCGCAGCTCCTGCCGAGCAGCCTGCGGCCGAGCCAGATACTGTTGAGCCCGCCACCGAACCAAGTGAATCTGAAAGAGTCATTACCCTTAACGATCTTCCGGTCAGGGGTTTAACCGACGAGCAGATAGCCAAACTGCAGGCGGAATGCGAAGCGCGCGGCTAATTTACGAACCACACTTTAAGTGGCAAGTGGCCAACAGTGGCTCGATTGTTTTGCTCTAAATGATTGTTGCCATTAATCTATGTAGGACGTCGCTTGACGTGGGGGCTTCAGCGTCAGTTGGAGCTTGGAGGTGTCGCCTAGTCGGCCTATGGCGCCCGCCTGCTAAGCGGGTTTGGGGCTTAAACCCCATCGCGGGTTCGAATCCCGCCACCTCCGCGGCCGCGCGAAAACCTAATTTGGGTTTCTCGTCGAACGGTACTAAAGTGACTTCTCGCACTGAGAAATGCGCCCGTGGCTCAACGGATAGAGCACCTGACTACGGATCAGGAGGTTGGGGGTTCGAATCCCTCCGGGCGCGCCAGTTTTGAAGGCTCCGGGAAACCGGGGCTTTTATTTTGGGTAAGCGGCCAAAATGTGGTGCTCTGTTTGGGCGTGTCGCGCCTTGTTT
>CAUPIJ010000062.1:0-3538 GCA_963511305.1 uncultured Propionimicrobium sp. | reverse complement strand
GGGGCCTTGCTTGCGATCGCAGCAACGGTCCTTGTCGTGTCACCAAACTTCACTGCCCCGCACATGATAGGGCTAGCGGTCTTGCCTTTTTGTGGCGGTCTCCTTGCTGGATGGCAGCCAGCAGGCAACTCAAAAATCGGGTACCTGGCCGATTCTATGCTTGTTTCTATTACCTGGAACTTCATCGTAGGATTTTCAGTACTTACGCTTGCCTTTTTGGTTCGGATGGCTATTGGTAAGGCCACTTTCCATCTACCTACTGAATGGTGGATGTTTTTGGGAGGGCCTCTTGGGCTACTTTCAATCGCCTTGATGGCGTTGCTAGTGCGCAAGCTAGGCCTCTTACTGCTTGCTCTTGCATCTACAGCCGGACAGCTCATCGGCTCCATCTTGATTGATTTGTTCTTCCCCCAGTCAGGACACGTCATCTACACGGCGACGGTAATCGGCGCATGCGTTGCCCTGGTTGCAGCGGGAATTGCAATGGCACCAACAAAAAAGATTAAAAGCAACGATTTTTAGGATCAATGATGAACCAGAAATTATCATCAGGACAGCTACAGACTGTTACAGGAATCATCCAAGCCGAAGAGATGGGTATGACGCTTGTTCATGAGCATCTCTTTAATGACTTGTCGTCTGTAGTAGATGAGCCCTATTTCAAGTTTTCCAATGAACTGGTAGGCAAAAAAGTCGAGCCATCTCTCATGTATGGCCTTAGACAAGACCCTTACTGCAACGCAGATAACATGTCAGAAAAAGATACATCTGATGTTGTCTTCGAGGTAAATCACTATGCAGAGCTCGGAGGCAAAACTATCGTCGATGCCACCGGGACTGAAGCTATAGGCCGTAACCCCAAGAAACTTCTCGACGTGGCTAACCAAACTGGTCTAAACGTAGTGATGTCCAGCGGGCACTATTTAGAAAAGTTTGAAGGAAAGCGAATAACTGCACAAAGTATCGACAATATTGCCGAAGGTATAGACAGCGACATCAATTCTGGCGTTCAAGGAACAGAGATCAAAGCGGGAATGATCGGCGAGATAGGCGTGTCCCCATTCTTTACCGATGGTGAAAAAGCTTCTCTAACAGCAGCAGCCGTCGCTCAGACTAATAACCCAACAGTGGCTCTAAATATCCACATGCCTGGCTGGCAGCGTAGAGGCGATGAGGTATTGGATATCGTCTTCAAAGAAGGAGTCAACCCAGAGAAAGTATCGTTAGCACACTCCGATCCATCCGGATGCGACGTCGAGTACCAGCACAGAATGCTCGACAAAGGCATTTGGTTGGAGTTTGACATGATTGGCTTGGATATAACCTTCCCTAAGGAAGGCGTCTCTCCCTCGGTAAACGAAACAGTTAAGTGCGTTTCCAGCTTAATTAAAGAGGGGTACACGGACCAGTTATTACTTAGCCACGATCTGTTTCTTAAACAGATGTGGACGAAGAATGGCGGAAATGGGTTCGCCTTCGTGCCTACAGTATTCATAGATCTTCTCAAAGCAGAGGGAGTAGGAGAAGAAGACCTTCACAAGCTACTTTATGAGAATCCAATCGCGGTTCTAACCAAATAACTAACCCTTTTTGGGGGCTACTAGCTAGTAGCCCCCAATTTTTACGCCTATTCGACGTCCGTAACCTCAAGCCCGTTGCCGTCTGGCGCCACATCCAAACCGACGACCGAGCCATCAGGCACTTCGCCGGCCAGCAGCTTGCGAGCCAGCTGGTCTTCGACGCTCGTCTGGATTAACCTGCGCAGCGGGCGGGCACCGTACGTCGGGTCGTAGCCGGTGTTGGCCAGCCACTGTTTGGCGTTGTCGGTCAGCTCGATGCTGATGCGGCGGTCGGCCAGTCTACGGTTGACCCGGGCGAGGTTGATGTCAACGATCTTCGCCAGGTTTTCGCGGCTGAGCGGCGTGAACATGACGATCTCGTCAAGCCTATTTAGGAACTCCGGGCGGAAGTGCTGGCGCACGACGCCCATCACGGTGTCATGTTTGGCCTTATCATCGAGGTTTTGATCGGCCAGCGCGTGACTACCCAGGTTGCTGGTCATAATCAGGATGGTGTTCCTGAAGTCGACCGTGCGCCCCTGACCGTCGGTCAGTCGACCATCGTCGAGCACCTGCAACAGAATGTTGAAGACATCGGCGTGAGCCTTCTCAACCTCGTCGAGCAGCACCACCGAGTACGGCCTTCTGCGCACGGACTCGGTGAGCTGGCCACCCTCCTCGTATCCGACGTAGCCAGGGGGCGCGCCGACCAGACGCGAGACGGAGTGCTTCTCCATGTACTCGCTCATGTCGATGCGAACCATCGCCTGCTCGTCGTCGAAGAGGAAGTCAGCCAGAGACTTGGCCAGCTCCGTTTTGCCGACGCCCGTGGGGCCGAGGAACAGGAACGACCCAATCGGCTTGTTCGGGTCCGCGATGCCTGCGCGGCTGCGGCGAACCGCGTCGGAGACGGCCTGCACGGCCTCTTCCTGACCGATCAGACGCTTGCCGAGGCGCTCCTCCATGTGCAGCAGCTTCTCGGATTCACCCTCCAGCATCTTGCCGACCGGCACGCCCGTCCAGGCACTGACGACGTCGGCGATGTCCTCGGAACGAACCTCCTCGGAGACCATCGAGGTGTTCTCCGCCTCGGTGGCAGCCGCAAGCTCCTGCTCTAGCTTAGGTAGATCCGCGTAGAGAATCTGCGAACTCTTCTCGAGGTTGCCTTCGCGCTGATACTTCTCGGCGTCAGTGCGAAGCGCGTCGATCTGCGTCTTCAGATCGCCGACCCGGTTCAGGCTGCGCTTCTCCTCCTGCCACTGCGCCTCGAGCGCCCGTAGCTTCTCCTTCTCGTCAGCAAGCTCCTGATCGAGCGCAGCAAGGCGCTGCTTGGAAGCGTCGTCGTCTTCTTTGCTTAGGGCGAACTGTTCCATCGTCAGGCGGTCCACCGCGCGACGCAGCTGGTCAATCTCGATCGGTGACGAATCGATCTCCATGCGCAGCCGGCTGGCGGCCTCGTCGATCAAGTCGATGGCCTTGTCCGGCAGCTGCCGATTGGTGATGTAGCGGTTGGACAGCTGGGCGGCCGCGACCAGGGCACCGTCGGTGATGCGCACCTTGTGGTGGGCCTCGTAGCGTTCGCGCAGGCCACGCAAAATCGCGACCGTGTCCTCGACGCTCGGCTCACCAACGAAGACCGTCTGGAACCTGCGCTCCAGAGCGGCGTCCTTCTCGACGTGCTCGCGGTATTCGTCGAGCGTGGTGGCGCCGATCATTCGCAGTTCGCCTCGGGCCAACATCGGCTTGAGCATGTTGGAAGCGTCCATCGAGCCTTCGGACGCACCAGCACCAACAACCGTGTGCAGTTCGTCAATGAAGGTGATGATGTGGCCCTCGGCCTCCTTGATCTCGTTCAACACCGCCTTCAGGCGCTCCTCGAATTCACCGCGATATTTCGCGCCGGCGACCATCGAGCCAAGGTCCAGCGAGACCACTCGCCTGCCCTTCAGCGAATCGGGCACGTCCCCGGCGACAACGCG
>CAUPIJ010000061.1:0-3827 GCA_963511305.1 uncultured Propionimicrobium sp. | reverse complement strand
TCGTCATGAACGAGGGCATGATTCAGCAGTCCGGCACCCCGCTGGAGATCTACCAACGCCCAGCCAACCGCTTCGTCGCCGGCTTCATGGGTTCGCCGCCAATCAACATCGTTGAGGCCGGTATCGACGACGGCCCCGGCAATCGCCTGAAGGACTGGCTGAGGGCAGAGGGCGTAACCGCCACCAGCGCGGGTGCCCGCCCGGAGGACATCAACTTCTCTTCTCGCGACCAGATGCCGCCCGGTGCTCTCGGCATCGACGTCCGCGTCACTGGTGTTCTGCCCACCGGCGGCTCCTGGATCATCGAGTCCAGCGACGGCACCAACCGCTACTTCGGCACCGCCACCAGAAGGCCCGACCTGGTTTTCGATCAGGACACCGTGGCCTGGGCGGCACGCGAAGACCTGCACATTTTCGATGCGGCAGGCGACCGCGTCGAGATAAATTAACCGAATACCAACTAAATAGCAATCACAACCCGAGGGTGGGATAGCGTCGCTCTTGAGAAAAGGGAGAAACATGCGTACACGCAACCGTCTGATCGGTTTCGCAGCCGGCATCGCCGCGCTGGCGATGACCGTTACCGGATGTGCCGGCGGCTCGCCGTCTGGCCAAGCAAGCAGTTCTGGCGCCGCCAGTGTCAAGAGCGAGGTCGATGCGAACTTCAACCTCGACGAGCTCATTGCCGCCGCCAAGAAGGAAGGCCCGATCACCATCTACGACAACGCCGCCGCAGTTGAGAAGATGGCCAAGGCTTTCACCGAGAAGTACGGCATCAAGGCGACCGGTGTTAAGGTCGACGCCGCCGAAGCGTTCGAGATGGTCACCCGCGAGTCCCAGTCGGGCAACGTGCAGGGCGATGTCATCGCCATTCAGGACGTCCCCGCGCTGATCAACAATCTGATTCCGAACGGTCACGTCTACTCATGGATCCCCGGCGACCTGATTGACGACATCGAGGAGAGCCAGCGCGACCCGCTGGTGCTCATCAACGACCCGAACTTCTGGAGCTACAACACCGAGGTCTACGACAAGTGCCCCGTTTCCAACCTCTGGGAGCTGACCACCGACAAGTGGACCCACAAGATCGCCATGGAGGATCCGGCGGGCTCGAACAAGATGCTCGACTGGTTCAGCCAGATGGAGCAGTTCGGCGAGGATGAAATGAAGGCCGCTTACAAAGAGCAGTTCGGCCAGGAGTTCACTGGCGAGTCCGCTACCAAGGAATGGGTCACCAAGCTCGCCGCTAACGCCCCGATTCTGACCAACTCCAACGAGGACGTCTCGGCTGCCGTAGGCGCCCCCGGCCAGACCGACCCGCCGATGGGCCTGATGGCTTCCTCGAAGTTCCGCAACGTTGAGGAAAAGGGCTACAAGCAGGGCACCTGCCCGGAGCTGAAGCCTTGGGCCGGCCTTGCTGCTCCGAAGTCGATCGTTATCGCCAAAGGCACCAAGAACCCGAACGCCGCTAAGCTCTTTGTTCACTTCGCGCTGACCGAGGAAGGTATTGCCCCGCAAATCAAGGACGGCAAGTACTCCTCCAACACCGCGCTCACCCAGCCGGATGATCCATCGGGCTCCGCAGAGCTTCGCGACAAGATCTTCTTCTTCGATAACGCAGGCGCTGACAAGGACTGGAAGGCCCGTCAGGACTGGACCGACCTGTGGCGTACTTCGGTCAGGAAGTAGTCAAAGTTACTGGTAACTAAATTAGAGTGGTGCCTAGAAAAAATAGGCACCACTCTTTTTTTCGAAAGGGTAATTCATGCGACCGAATGGTCTACTCCTAGATTTCGGCGGCGTGATCGTCGAAAGCACCTACAACGACGACTGGCACCTGAAGGTTGCTGACGAACTGGAAAAGATTTTCGGCGACGAGCTGGCCGCCTGCGGCATCGACAGGCAGCGGCTTGAGATCGACGTTTTCGCCTCCGAGACCTCAGTGAAACTGTTGCGCAACGCGCAGGCACGTCCGCTCTACAGCAGGGATCTGTCCCACACCGAGTACGTGCTGGACTATCTGGGCGCCGACTGGCCCGCTTCCCTGCATCCCAAGCTCGCCCAACACGCCGACAGGATCTGCTACCTGATAGCGAGCCTGACGGAGAACCGTGTGATGCGTCCGGGCACCGTGGAGCTGCTGGAATGGTGCAAGGAGCGCACTATCCCCGTTGGTATAGTCTCCAATGCCTTGTCAGGGCAGGTTCACCGAGACTGGCTGAAGGACACCGGGATCCTGGGCTACTTCACCGCGGAGGTTTACTCTGACGAGGTCGGCGTGCGCAAGCCCGATCCCAGGCTGGTCTGGATCGGCGCGGAGCGCATCGGAGTGCCGGTTGAGGAATGCTGGTACGTGGGTGATCACCTAGACCGTGACGTACTCTGCGGTAACAGGGCGGGCGCGGGCGCATCGGTTCTGATGCCAGCGCCGAACGCAGCGAAACGCCCGTTCAAGGTTTTCGCGACCCCCGACGTGACCGTCGCTGACCCGGCCGGGCTACTTGAGGTTTTGAAGGAAATCGAGAAGTAGATGAGTATGCAGCAGGCTATCGAGTTAGCCGAGGTCTGCCGGGGCGCGGCCACCAGCGTCGCGGCAGGGCTGCGGGAGGTCTTCCGCAGCAACATGGACGTCGAATATAAGCGTGACGTGCACGACCAAGTAACCGAGCATGACCGCGCCTGCGAGGCCGCGATCACCGATTTTCTGACTAGCCGCTGGCCTGGCGCCCGGGTGGTTGGCGAAGAGTTCGGTGCCGCTGGCGACGGTGATGTGACGTTCTACATCGACCCGATCGACGGCACTACTAATTTCGTCCAAGGTCTGGCGTTCTTTTGCACGAGTGTGGGTGCGGCCGTGAACGGCAAGCTGGTCGCCGGGGCGATTTACAACCCGATCTCCGACGAGCTGTTTTCGGCAGATGCCGAGGACGCCTGGCTCAACGGTGAAAAGCTGGTGGCTAAGGATGCCCTGCCGGCAGGCGCGGCCACGTTAATCACCGGGTACCCGACCGCGGCCGATTACCAGGCCGACGGGGTGTTAGCAGACGAGATTTTCGCTGACCTGGTCGCGAACTTTTCGTCGCTCCGCCGCACGGGCTCAGGCGCGCTCGGGCTGTGCCACGTGGCCGCGGGCTGGACGGACGCCGTCCTTAACGCGAGCACAAGCCCCTGGGACGTGGCCGCTGGGATCCAGATTCTACGTAACGCCGGCGGCTTCTACCGGCCGCTGTGGTATTCCCGCGAGCGAGGCCCGATCCATGACGCGCCGGCTTACTTCGCGACCGGCCCCGGCGGCAACTATCCCGCGCTGACGCGCGCGGCGGAAAAGATAGTCGAGAACCGCACGAAAACCGACTAGAGGCCTTAACGTGTCAGTTTTGGCTCGTAGTCGACCCAAAACTGCCGCAATAAAAATATTTGCGACGCTCCCCGATCATTTGCCTATCTCTGAGGCATATTCGGACGGCGACTATAGCGGTGTCTGGTACAGCTCCCAACGTGAGCACATGGAGAGTTGGTTTAACGCCCAAGCAACGAAGGGCCAGGGCCAATATTCCCGTGAAACTCCGAACCGTTCGGCGAAGACAGCGTATAACCGGCTACTTTGCGATCAAGCGCTGCTGTGGATCAACGAGGCGCTCGGGCAAAAGGCTTCCAAGATCGAGACGGCTGCGGATGCCGCAAACCAAGAGAAGGATCATCGTCGCCGGTGCGGAATAATTCGCAAGCACCTGCCCTGGGACGAGGTCGCCGAGCTTGCCGAGAAACAGCTACAGCCCCAAAAGAAGGTTCGCCCGAAGCAGAATAAGACGCCCTGGTTCAACATC
>CAUPIJ010000060.1:0-3853 GCA_963511305.1 uncultured Propionimicrobium sp. | reverse complement strand
GTTGTCGAAACCGTTCTTTGCATAGAACTTCCCTGCCCGGTGGTTGTGCTGGCTGGTGTTCAGCCACAGCACATCTGCACCGCGGGCGCGGGCTTCTTCTTTGGCGTGCTCAATTATTCGAGCCGCCAGCCCGCTCTTATGCAGGTGTTCGGCGACGTAGCATTTGGAAATGTAGGCGGGCTCGTTCGCCTTGACCCCGAAGCCTGGGTCCGGCGTCGCTGCTTCGCCGAACCACATGAGGACGTAGCCGGTTATCCCCTCATCTTCGGCGACGATGACGAGGGTGTCGGGGTCGGTTAGATGTTTTTCAAAGTCTTCTACGCGCAGGTTCGCGTCAATGTAAGCCTGAATGTCCTCAGCCACCGCAAAGTCTGGGCACGCGAGCGGAAATGTTGATTTAGCGAACTCGCTAACTCGTTCCGCGTCGTTAGGTTTTGCTAAACGGATTGAAGATTCATCGGCTGCACTCATACTTCGATCTTATTTCTGAAGTGCCTCAACACAACTTGTGACCAAAACGAAAAAATGCCACCCGGAGTTCCGGATGGCATTTCAAGGGTTGGAAGATCTACTTTAGCAGGCCCTCGAGCTCACTGAGCATTGCTTCGATTTCGGCCTCGCGACGTTCGATCGGAGCGAACTCGCCGCTCTCCCAGTCTGTAAACATGCCGAAGTTAACCTCTGCACGAACCTGCGGCATGGAGAAGTTGACGACGATCTGGCGCCACTGCTGAACAGCACGAATGCCAAGTTAGACGCAGATTCCGCGCAGGATCATGTTCGAATACGCCTGGCTTCCAGCGGGAGTTAGGTGAATGCCGTCGTCAGCCAAAAATTCGGGATGGTCCTTAGTCAGAGAAAACCAATCCAACAATCCGACGTTCGGATGCGATGAAACGTAGCTCCACAGGGCGTCGTTGCTGGGATCTTGATGTGCCTGCGGAACTCGAAGCGTCAGAAAGTAGACGGGCAGACCGTTCGCGGAATCGACCAAACCTTGCAGCAGATCGTCGTCGAAAATCGGGCCATTGGTGCCCAATGCGTACACGACGATTTTACCAGGACTACCGTTCGCAACCGCCTGCTGGTAAACAGCGGGTCCCTCGAAGACGCTGCGACTGACCTTTCCGTCCACGTACGAGTTCGGCAGCACCTCCTGCAGTTGAGGCTGGGCACCAAGCAAGACGGAATCGCCGACGAGGGTAACCGGGGTCTGGCATGTTCCAGTAGCCGAATCGATCTTCCAATCCGACGCGTCAAGCCCGCTAGGCACCTGAGCAGCTACCGGCTTGGGCGCAACCTCTGTAGGCGTCGGGATGGGAGTGGGGGTTGGGGTTGCGGCGAGTTCCGGCCGCAGCTCGATTGCCCTCTTCTCGGCCACGCCCTTCCAGTCGATGCTGACAAAAGCGAATGCGAGCGTCAGCAAAACGCAAACCACAATTGCAGAAATCCTGGCGGTCTCGATTGATTTTGGTTTCTTAAACATGCCCTTGGGCCTCTCGATGAGCTGAAAGAGCAACTCAGCTGCAACCAAGATGATCGCCGCGTGCAGCACTCGTTCTGGGATGCCGATGTCCGTTGTCCGGGTTGCCGGATTACACATCAGCAAGATTGGGAAATGGACCAGATAGAGAGCGAACGAACGAGTGCCCATGTAGCTGAGAGGTTCGAATGAGAGCACCTTGGCAAACCACGTGTTCGGACTCAGGCAGGCCCACATTGCCACTGCCGAGACCAAAGCGAATAGCAGGTATCCTCCGCGCGGCAGCCACGACGCAGCGCCGTCGACGAGGAAGAAGGCCACGACCAAGATGGCGACGCTGAGCAGACCCAGCATCGAGCGAAGCAAACCAGAGACCTTGCTGGCAGCCAGATCTATCTTGTTAGCCTCCCTAACCTCGACTTTTCCGCCCTGCCGGGGTCCGATGATCGTCGCTAAGGTCACACCTACGAGGAACTCCCCCGCGCGCGTGTCCAGGCCGTAGTAGATGCGGCTGGTGGCGTCTTGGCCGGTAAGGCTGAGGCCAAACATAACTACACCCGAAGCGACTACCAGAGCCGAGCTGACTAAGAACCAGCCCCGCCTGGTCTTAACCCAATGCCTTGCCACGGCGAAGATCAGAGACCACACAACGAAGGCCTGCATAATCAGGCTGACGTACCAGAGATGCTTTAGCGGAGAAGGCAACCCAGCGTTGTCGAAATACGAGACTTCGCGGAGTATGTAAGACCAGTTGCTGAAGAAGAATGCGCTAGGCGCCACATCCGATTGCGCCTTCGGCAGCAAAGAAGGCGAGACCAGCCACGAGGCAATCATCGTTAAGACGATCAGCACCAGAATGCTCGGCCAGATCCGCTTCAGCCTTTGCCAAACGTACCCAAGCCAGCTGAAGGTTTTGTCTGCACGAAGCAGCGTCCTCATCGCGAAGTAGCCGGAGAGGACGAAGAAAATCGTGACGCCAATGAAGCCGCCGCTCAAAGTAACGGGACGCGTATGGAATAGGATGACGCCAATAATTGCGAGCGCGCGCAACCCGTCCACCGCACCGGACCTGCCGGTAGCCGCGTTGGCTTGTTTTAGATATTTGAAAACCTTAAACGTTGAATCTGAATTCAACGATATCCCCGTCCTGCATTACGTAGTCTTTGCCCTCCAGACGCATCTTTCCGGCAGCCTTAACCTCTTGCTCACTACCTAGCGCGACTAGATCGTCGTAGCTCATGACTTCAGCCTTAATGAAGCCCTTCTGGAAGTCGGTGTGGATGACGCCAGCGGCCTCAGGTGCGGTTGCGCCCTTGTGGATGGTCCAGGCGTGCGCTTCCTTCGGTCCTGCGGTCAGGTAGCTTTGCAAGCCAAGAGTGTCGTAACCAACGCGGGCAAGCTTGTCGAGGCCCGGCTCCTCAACGCCTGACTCAGCCAAGAACTCGCGGCCCTCTTCCGGGCTCATCTCCACCAGTTCGGATTCGAACTTGGCGTCTAGGAAGATGGCCTCGGCGGGTGCGACGATATCGGCGAGCTTAGATTTCAGCTCCTCGCTGCCGAGCTCGTCTTGGTCGAGGTTGAAAACATAAATGTAGGGTTTCGCGGTCAGCAGAAACAGCTCGCGAAGTGGTTCAGGGTCGAGATCTGACTGGAAGATGCCCTTGCCCTCGGAGAGGATCTCGTACGCCTTCTGCCAGGCATCGTACTTGGGGCGCATTTCCTTTTTGATGCGCGCTTCCTTCTCGAGCCTGGGCATCGCCTTCTCCATTGTCTGTATGTCGGCGAGGATCAGCTCGGTGCGGATCGTGTCGATGTCGTTGCCCGGGTTCACTTTGCCATCGACGTGGGTGACGTCCGGATCCTCGAAGACCCTGGTCACCTGGCAGATCGCATCCGCCTCGCGAATATTGGCGAGGAACTCGTTACCCATGCCCTCGCCCGTAGACGCACCGCGGACGATACCCGCGATGTCGACGAAACTAACTGTGGCGGGGATCGTCTTCTGCGATCCGTAGATTTCGGCCAGTTTGTCCAGCCTCGGGTCTGGGACGCCGACCACGCCAACGTTGGGCTCGATTGTCGCGAACGGGTAGTTCGCAGCCAGGACGTCGTTACGGGTAAGAGCGTTAAAAAGGGTCGATTTGCCAGCGTTCGGCAAGCCCACGATTCCGATAGTTAGTGCCACGGCGCATAAGTCTAGCCGAGATAACTGACAATGCTGGTTTCAATTAATTAAACCTTGCCACCGACTCTAGCTAGGCGCTACAACAGCGCCACCGCGTGGAGGGCGGGAAGCTGTTCGCCGTCGAAAATGAAATAGCCGTATTCCTTGTCATCGCGCGGCGTCTTGTCTTTGCCGATGACGCAGGC
>CAUPIJ010000059.1:0-4161 GCA_963511305.1 uncultured Propionimicrobium sp. | reverse complement strand
CGTGGCCACGAAACTAATTACGAAGTCAGGGGAGACGACTCCCCATAAGGCTGCCCTGCATTCGTCCGTCGCCCGCAAGGTGCTGATGGCTATCACGGGCCTTTGCCTTATCCTGTTCCTACTGATGCACGTGTTCGGCAACTTGAAGCTGCTCGTGCCCGACAACGGCGCGGAGTTCGACGAGTATTCGCACTCGCTTCGCACGCTGCTGTATCCGATCCTGCCAGAGCGTTTCTTCCTCTGGGTCTTCCGCATTGGCCTGCTGGCTTGCGCGTTGATTCACATCTACGAGGCGGTCAGGCTGACCTTCCGCAACTACACTGGCGGCAACCGCGTGCGTTACCTCCAGCGTCGTTACCTAGAGGGCAGCTTCGCGGCTCGCACGATGATCTGGACTGGCGTGCTGATCCTGCTCGGCGTGGTTGTCCACCTGCTGCAGTTCACCACTCAGACCATTCGCGTTGGTTATCCGGAAGGCGCGGATAACATCGTGCCTCACCTGCGCATCGTAAACGCCTTCCACGAGCCCTGGATGCTGATCGCTTACGCCATCTGGGTTGGCCTGGTTTGTTACCACGTCTGGCACGGTTTCAGCAGTGCGTTCTGCACCCTGGGTCTGCGCATGGGTGCGACCAGCGAGAAGGTTATTAACGTTTGCGCCCTGGTTTGCGCGCTCGCGTTGTTCGTGGGCTTCATGCTGAGCCCGGCCCTGATCACGTTTGGAGTGATTTTCTCATGACCGTAACTAACATCCCTGCCGGCGACGAGGTTTACTACTCGCTCGGCGATGAGATTCACGACACCAAGGCTGATACCTCCAAGCCGATCGATCAGGTCTGGAAAGACCGCCAGTTCCGCGCTGCGCTAGTCAACCCGGCTAACCGACGCAAGATGACGGTGATCGTCGTCGGCTCGGGTCTCGCGGGTGGCGCTGCTGCTGCCTCGCTGGGCGAGGCCGGCTACCACGTCCAGTGCTTCTGCTACCAGGACAGCCCGCGTCGTGCGCACTCCATTGCTGCGCAGGGTGGCATCAACGCTGCGAAGAACTACAAGAACGACAACGACTCGGTATACCGCCTGTTCTACGACACCGTTAAGGGCGGCGACTACCGCGCTCGTGAGACCAACGTTCACCGCCTGGCCGAGGTCAGCGCTTCGATCATCGACCAGTGTGTGGCGCAGGGCGTACCATTCGCTCGCGACTACGGCGGTCTGCTCGACAACCGCTCCTTCGGTGGCGTTCAGGTGCAGCGCACGTTCTACGCTCGTGGCCAAACGGGTCAGCAGCTGCTGATCGGCGCGTACCAGGCGCTGGAGCGCCAGGTTGCCGAGGGCACCGTCGAAATGTTCTCCCGTCACGAGATGCTCGAACTGATCGTCAAGGACGGTCACGCTCGCGGCATCGTTGTTCGCGACATGGTGACCGGCGAGGTCAACGCCCACACCGCAGACGCCGTATTCCTGGCGACCGGTGGCTACGGAAACGTGTTCTTCCTTTCCACCAACGCTATGGGCTGCAACGCAACCGCATCTTGGCGTGCATACCGCAAGGGTGCCTACTTCGGTAACCCGTGCTTCACCCAGATTCACCCGACCTGCATCCCGCAGCACGGCACCAACCAGTCCAAGCTCACCCTGATGAGTGAGTCGCTGCGTAACGATGGCCGAATCTGGGTGCCGAAGAAGGCTGAGGACTGCGACAAGGACCCGCGCGATATTCCCGAGGAAGATCGCGACTACTACCTGGAGCGCATCTACCCGTCCTTCGGCAACCTGGTTCCCCGAGACATCGCCTCGCGACAGGCCAAGAACGTCTGCGACGAGGGTCGTGGCGTTGGCCCGACCGTTAAGGAGGTCGGCCCGGACGGCGTCCAGCGCGAGGTTCGTCGCGGCGTCTACCTGGACTTCTCCGACGCGATCGAGCGAATGGGCAAGGACGGCGTTTCAGCCAAGTACGGCAACCTGTTCGACATGTACAAGCAGATCACCGCTGATGACCCCTATGAGGTTCCGATGCGCATCTACCCGGCTGTTCACTACACGATGGGCGGCATCTGGGTTGACTACGATCTGGAGACGACCATTCCTGGTCTGTTCGTCGGTGGCGAGGCCAACTTCTCCGATCACGGCGCTAACCGCCTGGGCGCTTCCGCTCTGATGCAGGGCCTGTCAGATGGTTACTTCGTGCTGCCGAACACCATCAACGACTACTTGGCTAAGAACCACGACGGTAAGCTCGCCGACAACGATCCCGCCGTTCGCGAAGCACTTGATTCGGTTAACGCTCGCATCGACAAGTTGATGTCGATTCAGGGCACCCGCACCGTCGACTCCATCCACAAGGAACTCGGCCACATCATGTGGGAGTACTGTGGCATGGCTCGCGAGGAGGCCGGCCTGAAGAAGGCGATCGGCATGATCCGCGAGCTGCGCGAGGAGTTCTGGAGAAATGTCAAGGTCATCGGCAACCGCGATGACTTCAACCAGACCCTGGAGCGCGCGCTTCGGCTAGCCGATTTCCTTGAGCTCGGCGAACTGATGTGCATCGACGCTCTACACCGTCGCGAATCTTGTGGTGGCCACTTCCGTCTGGAACACCAGACTGAAGAGGGAGAGGCCATGCGTGATGACGACAACTTCACCTACGTGGCTGCCTGGGAGTGGACCGGCGAGAACAGCAAGCCGATCCTGCACAAGGAACCACTGATTTACAAGGCAATCGAGCTCAAGCAGAGGAGTTACAAGTGAGGGTAAAACTCAAGATCTGGCGTCAGGCTCGAGGCGAATCTGAAGGCCGTCTGGAAGAATACGAAGTCGACAACATCAGCGAGGACATGAGCTTCCTCGAGATGCTCGACCATCTGAACGAGGATCTGACCGCGAAGGGCATCGAGCCCGTGGCGTTCGACTCAGACTGTCGCGAGGGCATCTGTGGCACCTGTGGCATGGTGATCAACGGCACGGCTCACGGCCGCGGCAGCTCCCCGGTTCGCACCACCACCTGCCAGTTGCACATGCGCTCCTTCCACGATGGCGAGACCATCACGATCGAGCCCTGGCGCGCCGGTGGCTTGCCGATCATCAAGGATCTGGTTGTTGACCGAACCGCTCTGGACCGCATTATTCAGGCCGGCGGTTTCATCTCAGTGAACACCGGTGCCGCTCCGGATGCGCACGCCAACGCCGTCTCCAAGAGGAATGCCGACATCGCGTTCGACAACGCGACTTGCATCGGCTGTGGCGCCTGCGTGGCTGCCTGCCCGAACTCTTCGGCGATGCTGTTCATGTCGGCTAAGGTGACGCACCTTGCCAACCTGCCGCAGGGGCAGCCCGAGCGCTTCCTGCGCGTCAAGGGCATGGTCGGCCAGCATCAGGCTGAGGGCTTCGGTAACTGTTCAAACATTGGCGAATGCGCCGCGGTCTGCCCTAAGGGCGTCTCGCTAGAGGCCATCAGCCAGCTGAACCGTGACCTGATGCACTCGCTGTTCAAGGGCGACGGAAAGTAAAAACTAATCTATAGGGTGGGGTGCCGTTGGGTGCCCCACCCTATTGCATTCTGGGACATCGCTTCCTTGCGGATTGCATTCGAAGAAGTGTTTTTTGCGGTTCACCCGAAAGCTATGTCAGAATGAATCCTCGGGTTTGTTTTCGGCTCCTGCCGCAGGGGGATCGTCCGAGACACACTCATTTTGTTGACTTATATCGAGGTGACCTGTGGCACTGACGAGGAAGAATTATGAAGACCAAACTCATTCGTGAATTTGATCAGGCTCAGATGAAGGCCGATCTGCCCGAGTTCCGTACTGGCGACAGCGTTCGCGTTCACGTGAAGGTTGTCGAGGGCAACAAGTCCCGTATCCAGGTGTTCGCAGGCGTCGTAATCGCGAAGAACGCCGGCGGCATCCAGGAGGCCTTCACCGTCCGCAAGGTTTCCTACGGCACCGGCGTTGAGCGTACGTTCCCGCTGCACTCTCCGATCATCGACAAAATCGAGGTCGAGCGTCGTGGTGACGTCCGTCGCGCCAAGCTCTACTACCTCCGCGGCCTGCGTGGTAAGGCTGCCAAGATCAGGGAAAAGCGCTGATTTTTGCAACACCGGCCGTCACTGAACTAGCCCCCAAAAGTTGGACTGGTTTAATTTTAGGTGGTTGAGGCTTGAAG
>CAUPIJ010000058.1:0-4359 GCA_963511305.1 uncultured Propionimicrobium sp. | reverse complement strand
GGCAGCAGCTCCGGCCAGTTCATGTTGCCCTGGCCAACCTCAGCAAACTGCACGATATTCAGGAACATCTCAAAGCCGCGCTCGATATCGCCATTACTCATCAGGTCGACAGCCTCCTGCGGCAACGGAACCACGCGGTAGTCCTTGACGTGAATCAGCCTGCACACGCCCGAGTACTCCTTGAGCATGTCCAGCGGAGCCATGCCGCCGCGGTGCACCCAGTGCAGGTCGACCTCGAACTCGAGGCTCGGCGCTACCCTGCGCACGATGTCGAAGATGCGCTCGCCGTCGAACTTCACCAGATCAACGTGGTGGTTGTGGTAGCACAGGGTGATGCCGTCTTCCTTGAGCTTCTTGGCCCACGGCTCAACCTCGCTCGCCCACGCCTCGCAGGCTTCCTTCGAAACCATCGCGGTGAACGGCATCATGCCGATGCGCAGGTAGCGGCAATCCAGCCGCCTGCAGTCGGCAATGATCTTGTCATAGTCGGGATCCAAAGCGTCGCCGGTGGTGGTCGGGCCGGCCTTGAGACCAACAGACAGCGCACCAACCTGGATGCCCAGTTCTTTGATACCGCGTTCGAGATCGGCGGTGTTCTTTTCGTCCATCGGGATCTGAGAAACCTCTACGGCCTTCAGATCCATCTCGGCGATCTTCTGCAAGACGGCGAACATGCCATCTTTTTCGACCTTGTCTTTAAGCATCATCATCTGGACGCCCAAAACAGCCATTTTTTCTCCTTAAAGTCTTTTAATTTGTTCAAACAACACCCCGAACTTCGTAGCTAAGCCTTATTCGAGAAAGAAGCTGCGGGGCCGACCCGCCCAAAAGCAGCGCCTGGGCGGGCCTAATTTAACAACTGCGGTTGTTCTACGAACGGGTCTCGAACTTGCCCTCTTGTTCGATACGCTTGTTCAGCTCGGTCAGGTAGGTTTCCTCGTCGAAGTTCACCATATCCACTTCCTTGCCGGTCCACGATGACAGATGAATCGCGTTCGCCAGGCGGACGCCATTGATGCCGTCCGAACCCGGAGCCAGCAGCTCGGCTCCGTTGAGCACCGCATCGGCGAAGTTCTCCATGACATCACAGTGCTGCTGACCCCAGACCGATCCGTAGTCACGCTCTTCGACAGACTGCACCTCGGAGACGTCCAGCTCGCCCTTGAAGAGCTTGCCGACCTCTTCCATGCCGAGGCTCTTGCTCCACTCCTGCTCGGGCTCGGCCAGGCGGGTGATGGTGAGCTTGTGGGAATCCTCGACGAGGATGCGGCCCTTGTCGCAGAGAATCTCGAGGCGGTCGGTGCCGATCATGTCGTGGGTGCAGGTAATGAACGTGCCGGTAGCGCCATTGCCGAAGTCGACGAGCGCGTTGACCTCGTCCTCAACCGCGATGTCGCGCTTGTAGCCGTACTGGCACTTCGCGAAGACGCTCTTCGGGATGCCGCAGATCCACTGCCACAGGTCAAGCTGGTGTGGCGCCTGATTGACAAGGACGCCGCCGCCCTCGCCGCCCCAGGTGGCACGCCAATCGGACTGATCGTAGTAGCCCTGCGGGCGCCACCAGTTGGTGATCAGCCACGAAGTGTGACGCAGAGCGCCCAGCTCACCGGACTCGAGGATGCCCTTAATGTCCTTGTAGAGCTGGTTGGTGCGCTGGTTGAAGAAGACACCGAAAACAAGATCTGGCTTCGTCTTGGCGAATTCGATGACCTCCTGGGCTTGCTTGGTGTAGACGCCCAGCGGCTTCTCCAGCAGCGCGTGTACGCCGTGATCCAGGGCGTAAATGCCCATTTCCGGGTGGTCATAGTGCGGAACGGTGGTGACCACTGCGTCTACCTTGCCGGAATCGATCATCTCTTTGTAGTCGGTGTAGAAGGGAACGCCATACTTATCGGCGTCAGCCTTCTTCGACTCGTCGATATCACAGATAGCGCCTATTTCCATCTTCTCGACGCGGCCGTCTGCCAGGAACTGAGCGTACATGCCACCCTCGGCACCGAGCCCAATGATTCCCAGCTTTACCTTTTTGGTCATTTTTACTCCTTTGTAATGTTTAGGTTAAATTTTTTCTGCTAAATATCTTCTGGGCTGTTACTTAGCAGCTAATTCAGGTGTTTGCGCGTATATTTCCTTCAGCATCTGCAGCGATTTAAAAGATTCCGCCGGCGAAATCCAGAACGGTTCGGGATCATCTAGTTTCTCGTAGAAATCCCGAATAAACAGCTCGTGGGAAACACCCCAATAGGTGCGCCCAGCGCTTTTCGCCTTACGCTCAGCGTGCTCTTCCAGAACTTGACCGTCCAGATCGTAAACGGTTAACCCGTCGTCTATGACGGCACGGGCTTTGGTGCCCACAATTTCCAGCCGAACCGGGTGGTCAATCGGTGAGGTTAACGTTGCGAAAAACCCGCTTCGCACCCCTGATTCATGCGTGAACATGGCTTCTGCCGTGTCCTCGACCTCGATCACATCATCGAACTTCAAAGTTTGAGCCCGACCCTTTACCTTCTCGACCGGGCCGAGCAGCCATTGCACTAGATCGAGCGTGTGCAGTGCCTGATTGATCAGGACGCCGCCTCCCGAACCAGCCCACGTTCCTCGCCAGGGACGATTCTGATAATACTGTGCGCTGCGGGTCCAAATGACGTGCGCATAGCCACCAGTTATTTCGCCCAGCGTTCCTTCGTCTAGCACTCTGCGCATCTGCTGGCTGCTGACGTTGTAACGGTTTTGCAGGCAAACCCCAATTTTTGCCGAGGACTTTTCAGCCGCAGCCATGATTCGGCGACCATCCTCAAGCGTGTGAGCTAACGGTTTTTCTTGGATAACGTTGACCCCGGCCTCTAGGCAAGCGACAACTGGATCGGCGTGTTCGCAATGCGGCGTGGTCACGTGCACCACGTCAAAATTAGCCTTGTCGGCTAGTAGCTCCGCAGTGCTCGCGTAACCCTTCGCGCCGGTCCTCTCAACCGCGGTAGCTAACTGTTTCGGGGCAGTGTCGCATACCGCCACTAGTTCGATGTCGTCAATAGCATCGATAGATTCAAAGTGGACGGTAGCGACATCGCCGCAACCAATTAGCGCAGCTCTTTTTATTGCCATTCGATGCCCTGTTCACGGAAGATACCAGTCAAGGCGTCAAAGGCAGTGGTCCAAAGCTCTGGGCCACACAGGCCACCGAAGGCGTCAAACTGGCCGAGGTGCGGCTCAATAGAGAAGAAACCTTCGTAGCCATCCTTGGCGAGAGCAGCGACTACTTCGCGAACCTGTCCGTTGCCTTCGCCACAAGGCACAACCTCTTCGACGCCGAGCTTCTTGGTATCAGCCTTGGCGTCCTTGCAGTGAATGTAGTCGGTGTACTTACGTACCTGGTCATACGCCTCGTCGAATGGCTTAATCTCGCACTGCACGTAGTTTGCGGGGTCGAAGATCGCCCGGTAGTTAGGCGAATTAACGCTTTCCATAAGGTCGATTACTCGCCTGGGGATATCGCCGTAAATGTCCTTTTCATTTTCGTGCAGCATCGTGACACCGCCGGCCTCAGCAAGCTTAACCATTTCCTTTGTGCGCGAGACCACTTCGTCACGATAGTTGTCGAAATCCTCGCCCTCGGGCATGAAGAACGAGAACATGCGGATGTAAGGGGCGCCGAAGAACTTAGCCACCTCGACAGAATGCGCGGCACGCTTCAGGTGGTCCTCGAAGGGATCGGTAATCTGGATCTTGCCGATATCGGAGCCGACTGCGGAAAGCTTGATGCCGTTATCGTCAAGCATCTTCTTAGCCTTTTCCAGTTCCTCGTCGCTTAGATCCAGCACCTTGGTTCCCCAAGCGCTACGGAACTCCACGTATTTGATGCCTAACTTATTCAGCAGATCGATCTGCTCGCCAAGATCGTGCGAGATCTCATCAGCGAAGCCAGTAAGTGTGAACGTCATTGCTCAACCTCTCTTAAGATTTTTACTTCTGTTAATCAAACGGGGCTGGAAGCTATTTCCAAAGCCCGAAAATAAGCACCAAACGAACATTGTTTTGTGTGCTAACGAGACGCAGCCGTCACCTAAATATCCTAGGTGACGGCTGCCTCATTTGTTCCTCGTTATGCTGTTACATTCAATTTTAGTTACGGACTAGCGGGTCTTCCGGGTGACGCTGACCCTCGCGACGGGCGTGAAGGATTTCACTGTTCCTCTTGACTACCTTCTTCTTCAGCGGGTAGAGGAAGAAGAGCACTGCTGCAACGACCAGACAGCCTACGCCCGGAAGGATGTGTGCCAGCGTGTAGATGCCGTTGATCGCTTCTGGGCTTTGCGGGGCTTGCGCCTTTGCTGCAGCCGCGTCAAACCCAATCCAGCCGAG
>CAUPIJ010000057.1:0-4519 GCA_963511305.1 uncultured Propionimicrobium sp. | reverse complement strand
TATTGGTTTCGCGGCCCAACCGCAGCAGCACTGGGTCTCGGTCTACCGCGACGACGCTCGAATCGGGAATTGCCTGCATGACCGCAGTGCCCAGGCTGCCTGGCCCGCAAGCCAGGTCCAGTACCTTGATAGGTGTGCCCTTTTCGGCGCGAACTTTGAGCAGCACATCGATCATGGTGCGGGTGCGCAGGTCGCGTAATTCAATGAAGGCTTTCTGCTGGTCGTGCCAGGCGGCGAGTAGTTCTTCGGGGCTCATTAATTATGCCTTTCGCTTTTAGAAAAAATCAGGTGGGGTAGGCCATCGTGGGTGATGACGTCAACGTCGATTCTGTAGACGGGAGTGATTATCTCTTTTTTCAGTACCTCGCACGGGCGCCCACTTGCCACGATCTTACCGTCGCACAACATTAAAATTTCATCGCAACACCGCGCGGCCAGATTTAGATCGTGCAAAACGATTATCGTCGTGCAATCCAGCGATTTTACTAGGTCGAGTAGCTCGAACTGGTAGTGCAAGTCTAGGTGGTTGGTTGGCTCGTCTAAAAGAAGATAGTTAGCTTTCTGGGCGATAGCGCGAGCGATGGAGACGCGCTGGCGCTCACCGCCGGAAAGTTGCGTTATCATTCGCTGACTCAGCTCGGTGATCGAAACCCTAGAAAGCGCCCTGGCCACGATTTCTTGGTCGGCGTTATTGCCGTAGCTCGGCAGCGACGAGCCAGCCAGTCGGCCAAGCATTACGTAGTCGTAAACCGAAAGCGCGAGCGTATCCTCGCGTTCTTGGGCCACCACCGAGATTTTCTCGGCGATCTGGCGGCGCCTCATTTTCGAGATGTCTTCGCCGTCCACCTCGACGCGGCCACCGGCAAGTTCCAGCGCGCGAAACAGCGAAAACAACATGCTGGACTTGCCCGAACCGTTTGGCCCGACTATGCCGAGCACCTTGCCTGTCGAGGCGGTCAGGCTGGCGCCATCGATGACCACCCGATCGCCTCGACAGACTCGGATATCAGTTGCTTGCAGCATTTACTTCTGTAACATGTCGGCCAGAGCGCTCGCACCGTCAACCGAAAGTGTGGTTGGCGGGTCAGTCAGCACGTACGGCAGGTGTACGACGCGCTTGTTCTTGCTGGCCTTCATGTCGGATGCACCTTCGAAGCCAGCGAAAGTGTCGAGAGCCGGCTTTGCTTCTGGATCCTCACTGAGGATGACCACCCAATCGGGGTCCTTAGCCAGTAGGTCTTCCATCGAAAGCTCGAAGACGCGCTCGGGGCCATCGGCGTAAACGTTCTTCAGACCGTTTGCCTCGAAGATTGGCTCAACCATGGATGAAGCGTTATATGCGTAGAAGGTTTTTGAACCTGGCGTGACGTACAGTGCAACTGCTGTCTGACCTTTAGCAGGAGAGCTACCTTTAAGCTTTTCGACCTTGCTGTTTACCTGTTCCTTGACCTCTTTGGCCTTATCTTCGACGCCAAACATGGTGGCGATCTTGTCTACTTCGTCGTTCACCAGATCGAAGCTAGCTTTCTTAACGTCGTAGTTAGGGCAGTAAGCGTCGGGCGAGTACAGCGGAACCCCTGCAGCGGCCAGGGCCTTGCGGTCGGCACCTGAGTCGTATCCGATAACCAGATCTACGTTTAAGTCAAGAACCGATTCGGTAGAAACGGCCGCACCGCCGGTGCCGGTGTCGCCGGCCTCGATCTGCTTGATCTTCTCCAGCTTGGTCTGCAGCTGCGGCTTAACATCCTTGATCCTCGGTTCGCCAGCGCGAGCTGCAACCTTGTCAAGTAAACCCAGATCGTCCAGGATTGACACGTCAGTGTCGGAAAGAACCAGGACGCGCTCGGGGGCCTTGTCGAACGTCAGGGTTTCGTCGCAGCTTTTAACCTGGATTTTGCCGGGTGCTGACGAACTCTCTGCGGCCTTCTTGTCTGCAGCGGACTGCCCACAAGAAGCTAGCGGGACAGCTAGAGCCAGCGCCGCTAGTGCACAAACTAACTTTTTCATTCGTTTACTCCTTTTCTTTTTGTTGTTGCTGGTTACTTCATTCGCCTAACCAGCAAGACGATGAATGGCACGCCAACCATGCCGGTGATTACCCCGATCGGCATTTCAATCGGGGCGAAGACTATCCGCGCGAACGTGTCGGCGATAACTAAGAAGAATGCTCCCGCCAGCGCGCAACCAAGCGTCAAAATTCGGTGCGAAGAGCCGACGATCGAGCGCATTACGTGCGGAATAATTAGGCCGACGAAACCTATTGCGCCCGATGACGCCACAGCGATGCCGATAACGGCAGAGACGGGAATCAGGATCGCCAGCCTCGCCTTGGTTGGCTCGATGCCAACCGATTGGGCCGTGCGATCTCCGCTGGACAGTGCATCGAGAACTGGGCCGATAAGTGCGATGCCAACCGCAAAGATCACTGCGGTGATTATCAGTGGAACAGCCTGTGCCCAGTTTGCGCGAGCCAGCGAGCCAAGCATCCAGAACATGACGGCTTGAGTTGCCTCCGGGGTGCCCGAAGAGAAGATGATGAAGTTGGTTAGAGCCTGGAAACCAAAATTTGCCGCTAGGCCGGCGAGAATCAATCGCAGCGACGATCCGGAATTGCCCGTTACCAGAAGCAGAAATAGCGTCGCCGCCAGCGCGCCCGCGAATGCGGCCAAGCCAACCGACCAAGAAGCGATAGACCCGAACAGAATTATCATTGCAGCAGCGCCCGTCGATGCGCCCGAGCTGACGCCTAACACGTATGGTTCGGCCAGCGGGTTGCGCACTACAGCCTGCATCACGGCACCTGCGATCCCCAGAATTGCCCCGATGGCTAGGCCACATATGATCCGGGGCAAACGGGTTTTCCAGACGATCGCGTCGACGTTCTGGCTCCACGTGATGTCGACGTCTAGGCCGGGAATGTGGCTGGCGATCACGCCGACGATATCGTTGATGGAAACCGCAGCGGGGCCGATAGCGATCGTCACCAGTGGCAAAGCGAGGACTGCCACCAGCAAAGCGAAGAGAATCAGCCTTTGTCGGCGCCTCGTCTTGTTGTGAAGCTCGAGTGTCTTTGCGGTGGCTGCATCGCTCACGAATCTTCTTTCTGTCCAAGCCGTCTTGCGCGGCGCACAAAAATATTCGACAGCTCAGGTATTCGGACTTGTTCGCTATGCGACTTCACCGTTGCGCGACAGCTCTGGATTCAAACCAGAATTCCCCTGTAGCTATCGAGATAATGATAGCAGCAATAAATAAACAAAGATATAGCGATAAAAAGGTGTCTAAAAAAACCCGCAAGCTGTCAACAGCTGCGGGAATTTTAGATTATGAAATTTTAGTCGTGGCCTGAATCCATCGCGGCGCGGTCGAGAACCTCGCCCTCGGTGGAATCGATGCCGCGGGCCGCGATCTCGTTCGCACGTCCAGGCTGCAGCTCACCCAGCAGATCCTGAGTCGCGCCAGCGGTGATCTGGCCTTGTGAAGCGTAGGTTTCCAGCTTGCTGCGCGAATCCGCGATGTCCAAGTTGCGCATGGTTAGCTGGCCGATGCGGTCCGTCGGGCCGAAGGCCGCGTCCTCCACGCGTTCCATCGACAGCCTGTCCGGGTGGTAGCTGAAGCCGGGGCCGCGGGTGTCCATGATGGAGTAGTCCCAACCGCGACGCAGCCTGATGACCACCTCGCCGGTGACGACTGCAGCAACCCAACGCGCGATTGAGTCGCGCGTCATCAGCGACTGCGGATCCATCCAGCGGCCCTCGTACAGCTTGCGGCCGAGCCTCTGGCCCTCAGCGTGGTAGTTGGCCAGCGTGTCCTCGTTGTGAATCGCATTGATCAGGCGCTCGTAGGCGATCCACAGCAGCGCCATGCCCGGTGCCTCGTAGATGCCGCGGCTCTTCGCCTCGATGATGCGGTTCTCGATCTGGTCGCTCATGCCCAGGCCGTGACGGCCGCCGATCTCGTTTGCCTTAAGCACCAGGGAAACGCGCGAGTCGAAGCGCTCGCCGTTGATGGCAACAGGGAAGCCCTCGACAAACTCGATGGTGACGTCCTCAGTGTCGATTTGGACGTCCGGATCCCAGTATTTGACGCCCATGAGCGGTTCCACGTCCTCGAGAGATGCATCCAGCAGCTCCAGCGTCTTGGCCTCGTGGGTTGCGCCCCAAATGTTTGCGTCGGTGGAGTAGGCCTTCTCCTTCGAGTCGCGGTAGGGCAGATCGCGCTCGGTAAGCCAAACGCTCATCTCGTCGCGGCCGCCAAGCTCGCAGACGAAGTCCTCGTCCAGCCAAGGCTTGTAGATGCGCAACTGCGGGTTAGCGAGCAGGCCGTAGCGGTAGAACCGCTCGATGTCGTTGCCCTTATAAGTGGAGCCGTCGCCCCAAATGTTTACGTCGTCTGCGGCCATGGCTCGAACCAGCAGTGTTCCGGTGACTGCGCGGCCGATCGGCGTGGTGTTGAAGTACGGGCGGCCGGCGCTGGTGACGTTGAACGCGCCACACTGCAGAGCCATCAGGCCCTGATC
>CAUPIJ010000056.1:0-4519 GCA_963511305.1 uncultured Propionimicrobium sp. | reverse complement strand
AACCCCGAGACTGGTTCCGCGGGTGGGGCCGGTGACGGAGATTTCGCGGTCGTCACGCGCAACCTGACGAAGGTGTATCAGGTGGGTGACGAACATCTCGTCGCGCTCAACCGGGTTAGCGTTTCTTTTAGACGCGGTGAATTCGTCGCCGTCGTCGGCACTTCTGGTTCCGGAAAATCCACTTTGTTGAACATGCTCGGCGGGTTGGAGAAACCAACCGCCGGTGAGGTCTGGGTGGCGGGACGTCCGCTGCACAAATTCAACGAAACGGACTTGGTGACTTTTCGCCGCGAAAACGTCGGTTTCGTGTTCCAGTCGTTCAACCTGATCGGTTCCATGACGGCAGTGGAGAACGTCGCCTGGCCGCTCGCCTTCCAGGGCGTCAGCAAGGCCGAACGCGAGGCGCGCGCGAAGGCCGCGCTCTCCAGGATGGGGCTGGCCCAGCACATGGCGCACAAGCCTAACCAGATGTCGGGCGGCCAGCAGCAACGCGTCGGCATCGCACGAGCGCTGGTGGTCAACCCGAAGATCGTGTTTGCTGACGAGCCGACGGGAAACCTCGACTCCAAAACAGCCGAATCCACCCTGCTGCTTTTCCGTGAGCTTTGCAGGCGCTACCACCAGACCTGGGTGATGGTCACTCACGACGCCCACCTAGCTTCATTCGCCGACGCAATCGTGCGCATTTCAGATGGGCATGTGACGGGTATCGAACACACTGGGCACGGGGGCAACGACGTCGGCGTAGGAAAATTCGTTGCCGCTGAAACGACCAACGGGAAGCCTGCCACCGCCCAGACAATTCAAAACACGACGGAGAAAAATTGAAAACAATATTTAAGTTTTTTGCCACTGGAATTTTCGTGTTGTCGCTGAGCTTCGGGGCCTCGACGCCAAGTTCTGCTGCCGCTGGCGACGCATCTAACGAATCGTCGCGTGAGCCGGCTAGGGCCGTGTTGTTAAATGACGAGGAAAAGGCCGAAGACGAGGTCGACCAGCCTGCAGCGCAGAGCGACTTCACACCTAGGCTGCTGATCTCGGCATTTTCTACGGACCCCTCAGAAGTCAACGCTGGCCAGAATTTCAAGCTCACACTCACCCTCTCCAACACCTCGAACCACATCGCTGTCGGTAACGTGAAGGTTTCGGTATCCTCTGCTGATTCCAGTCTGCTGCCCGTTAGTGGAGCCTCGTCGGTTTATATCCCCGTCATCTACGCCGGCGGTCAGCAGTCCACGACTATGGATTTCCGAGCGCTGCCGAATCTTGAGGAGCAGCCGTATCAGCTGACCGTGCACGCCGAATACGAGGACGTAAACACTTTCCAGTCCTACAGCTCGGACGAGACGATCGCCGTCGTTGTGCATCAGCCGATTCGCGCCGAACTTGGCCAGATCCAGGTGCTGCCGGAAACGATCGAAGTAGATCAGCAGGCGAGCATTAGCTTCGCGCTGCAGAACCAGGGCAAGGCGACGCTCTACAACGCGAAGGTCAACGTCAAGGAGAACCCGCAGGTGGAGGCCGTCGAAACCTATATCGGCAATGTGGCGGCCGGCACGTCTGCCAGCGCGGATCTTCTGGTCAGAGGCATAGGTGCCGGCGAGGCTCCCGTCACATTGCAGATCACATACGAGGATTCGACGGGCGCCCAGAAGACGCTCGATCGAGAGATTCAGCTTTCTGTGACGGATCCGGTGGAAGACGCGCCGGAAGACACGGCTGCCGAACAGAAAGGTATTGGGTTTGGCTGGGTAGTTCCGCTGCTTTTCTTAGCTCTGATTGCTGGGGCCACCGTGTTGATCATAGTGATGCGTAACCGTCGCAAGAAGAAAAATGAGGAAGCGTTGAGGCAGCAGTACGAGCAGGACGAGACCATTCTCCTGCCTCCGCCTAACGCCGACGACCGGGCTGACGACGATCTTCCTGGTAATTAGCCATGCGCTGGTCTGACCTGATCTCGAGCGCTCTCGGTAGTCTTCGGCAGCGCTTATTCCGAACTTCGCTGACGGTGCTCGGTGTCTTCATCGGCACCGCGTCCGTGGTAATAATGATGTCGCTTGGCGTCGGGATGACGAAGTCGATGACCGAAAGCATGGAGAACGACGCGGCGATGACGCAGCTGACCGTCACCGGCAGCGGCGATGACTTCTCAAACAGCGAATTCGGCATCGGTTCGTCCGTCAAAAGCAAAGACAAGAAGATGAACGCGGCGACCATGAATGAGCTGTCCGTGATCGATGGGGTTAAGTCCGTCGCGCCGATTTATCAGGTTGATGCCGACGCGGTCGTCAACGGCAAGAAAGGCTACCTCACGCTGCGCGGGATGACTCAGGAAAGCTTGAAGAACGCCGGACTGAAAATGTCCGAGGGCAGGCTACCTGGGCCGGCAGACCCGCTCGGCTTGGCCCTGGGTGGCATGGTCGACTACAACTTTTCTGAGGTTGGCTTCGGATCGGGCAACGTCGAAAAAATTGACTGGCTGAATTCGCAGATCTTTCTGAGCTTCAACCAGGAAAACTCCGGGCCTACAATCCAGGATTCAACCGGCGAACAGCAGGCTACCACCGCCAGCTCTGGACAGCATCGGTTCCTAGCTCAAGCAACAGGAGTAGTAGAGACTTCGAACAACTGGGAGGTCGATGAGAGCGCGCTCGTCGACATCAACCAGCTCATCACAACCTTACGCAAGGCCATGCCTGGGCGCGCGCTTCCAGGCCAGCCTGCCACGCAGGACGGAAAGCCCAGGGGCAACGACTTCATCTATTCGGAGTTGGTAGTCACGGCCGTCGACGCCAAAACTGCGGAGGAGCTGACCACGCAACTGCGCGAGGACGGCTACCAGGTGCAGTCGAACATCGAGTTGATGAAGCAGATGCAGAGCATAGGACGAGTGGTGCAGGCAGTTTTCGGCGGCATCGGCGCAGTCTCGCTGCTGGTGGCCGCGATCGGCATCGCCAATACGATGCTGATGTCCGTCTACGAGCGCACCCGCCAGATCGGCATCATGAAGGTGCTCGGCGCTTCTTTGAAGGACATACGTAACCTTTTCCTGGTCGAATCGGCGATAATCGGCTTCTTCGGCGGAATAATCGGGCTGTTGTTCAGCCTGTTGGTTTCGTGGATGTTGAACACCACGCTCGGGGCGGCAGCCGGTCCCGAGCCGACGAAGATTTCGATCATTCCGCTCTGGCTGACCATTTCGTCGATCGTTTTCTCCACCGGAATCGGGACTCTCGCGGGCCTGATCCCCGCTCAGCACGCAATGAAGTTGAGCCCGCTGGCCGCGATCAGGTCGGAATAGCTAAATATCGTTGATGTCTTCGTAGCTCTTCGGGTCTCCGATGGGCTCCAGGTGGGCCTGAACGCGCAGGTCAGGCACCTGGTCGACTAGTTCGTCGATCAGGTTTTCTACGTAGTCGTGGCCTTTTTTGACGCTCCACTCCCCTGGCACTAGAACGTGCAGGCTCATGAAACGTCGATTGCCCGCCTCGCGGGTGCGCACGGCGTGGAAGTCGGTGTGGTTCTCGACACGGTGCTTGTCCAGAATGTTGTTTAGGGCCTCCACCACTTCGTCGGGCAGCGCGGCGTCCATCAGCCCGTCTACGGCAGTCTTGATGACCTGAATGCCCATGAAGATGATGTTGATGCCGGCCAGCAGGGCGACGACGGCGTCGAGGATCGGCATCTTGAAAATGGCGACCAGCCCCACGCCCAACAGCACCGCGATAGAGGTTAGGACGTCGGTGAATAGGTGCTTGGAGTCGGCCAGCAAAGTCGCCGAGCGGTGCCTTTTTCCGCTGCGGTAAAGAATGAGAGCGACTACCCCGTTGACGACGCCAGCCACCACGTTTATCAGCAGGCCGAGCCCGATGGATTCGGGCATCACCGGGTGCAGCAAACGGGAGATTGCCGAGCCGATGATGAACAGCGCCGCGACGAAAATCATGATGCCCTCGAGCGCCGCCGAGAAGTATTCTGCCTTGGAGTGGCCGTATGGATGGTCATCGTCTGACGGGCGAATCGCGATCCGAAGGGTGATCAGCGCGACGACCGCTGCGACCAGGTTAACCAGCGACTCCGCGGCGTCCGAAAGCAGGCCGACGGAATTGGTAATCATGGCCGCAACCATCTTCAGGATGATCGTCGCGATCGCGGCAGCGATGGACAGCCAGGCGAACTTGGTCAGGTCCTCGGGCTTCGCGTATCTGTTGCCGTTTTGGGTGGTCACAGCTCACCATTGTTTTACGAAACGGGTGCGCAATCAAGCCAGCATAATAAATAGGAAAGAATTTGGTGGTGGCCAGGGGCGGGGTCGAACCGCCGACCTTTCACTTTTCAGGCGAACGCTGCTACCAGCTGAGCTACCTGGCCTGGACGCCAGCGGCCTTGTACCACTAGCAACTGCGTATTTCTACGCGCGACTGGAAACCAGCCGCTGAGCGACCCCGATGGGACTTGAACCCACGACCTCCGCCGTGACAGGGCGGCGCGCTAACCAACTGCGCTACGGGGCCATGTT
>CAUPIJ010000055.1:0-4605 GCA_963511305.1 uncultured Propionimicrobium sp. | reverse complement strand
GCCTCATCGGCGAGGTCGCCGAGCGTTTCGCCTCATCGGCGAGGTCGCCGAGCGTCTCGCCTCATACGCGGGGTAAATTTTACCCTCCTATTCCAGGGCTAAAGAGCGCCTTGAGAACACCGCCAGCCCGGCCTCGTCAACCTCGGGAAACAACTTTGCAGCCCTCGATTTGAATCTTCGTCAGCAACGTGAGACTATTTACAGGTTGCTTCTGCGCCGCGAGGTGCGAGCGAGCGAAAAGAAAACAGCTTGTAAAAAGGCTGTTTTCTTAAAAATAAGTTCGCGACACGCCCGTCCGCGGGTGTCGGAGCAACAAGGCGTTGACTAGGCCAAATGGCTTCTGACGTCGGACATGAAAAAGCAGGATATGGTTTCGGCCAACAACTGCGAAAAACTTACATCGTGGCGGGTTAGGCTCCACTCGTATAGCCACCCGGGTAGCCCTACAAGGCAGCGTGTGTTGTGTCCGCCAGAAACCAGTTGAGCCCAGCCGGCTCCTGTCACTGCACTTGAGGGTTCAGTAGAAACTGAATTCAGTTGAAGCTGAGGGTGGAAGCCCGAGGGTGATGACTATGCGGCTCATGGCTCGCAGGTCTGGTGCAGTGGGCGGGACGAGCAGCCTCGTTCGAGGCCGCAGCGCCGAAAGCTAAAGACTAAGGTCGCGAAAAGCGGCCAAGTAGCAACCTAATCGGTTCGCTCGGGTGCAAATCCGAACCGAATCGATGTGAGCGAAAAAGAGGAACCTAACGTGGCGGGACAAAAGATCCGCATCAGGCTCAAGGCCTATGACCACGAGGTCATCGACACCTCGGCGCGCAAGATCGTCGACACGGTGACCCGTACCGGCGCAAAGGTTGCCGGCCCGGTGCCGCTGCCTACCGAAAAGAACGTGTGGTGCGTCATTCGTTCGCCCCACAAATACAAGGACAGCCGCGAGCATTTCGAAATGCGCACCCACAAGCGGCTAATCGACATTCTCGCACCCACGCCGAAGACCGTTGATTCGCTGATGCGTCTCGACCTTCCGGCTGGTGTCGACATTGAGATCAAGCTTCCGTGAGGCAGGCAATAATGACCGAACGCAATGTGAAGGGCGTGCTGGGCACCAAGCTCGGTATGACCCAGATGTGGGATCAGGACAATCGCGTCGTGCCGGTAACCGTTATTCAGGCCGGCCCGTGTGTTGTAACCCAGATCCGTACCCCAGAGAACGACGGCTACTCCGCCGTCCAATTCGGCTACGGTGCCGTGAAGGCTAAGGCTCTTACCAAGCCGGCCGCCGGTAACTTCGCCAAAGCCGACGTTACCCCGCGCAAGCACCTCGTTGAGCTGCGCACCTCCAACGCCAGCGAATACACCCTGGGCCAGGAAGTTACCGCCGACATTTTCGCTGACGGCGAATACGTTGACGTCACCGGCGTCACCAAGGGCAAGGGCACCGCAGGTGTTATGAAGCGCCACGGCTTCGCCGGTATCGGCGCTGGCCACGGTGTTCACCGCAAGCACCGCGCACCTGGTTCTATCGGTGGCTGCTCCACTCCGGGTCGCGTGCTCAAGGGCATGCGCATGGCTGGACGCATGGGTAACAAGAACAAGACCGTTCAGAACCTGCAGGTTGCTGCGGTTGACGCAGAACGCGGCCTGATCCTGGTTCGCGGTGCAGTCCCCGGCAACAAGGGTGGCCTCGTCGTCGTGCGCAGCGCCGCCAAGAAGGGTGATGCCAAGTGAGCAAGGTAGACGTTTTGGGTGTTGACGGCAAGAAGGTTGGCTCCGCCGATCTGCCCGCCGAGATTTTCGACGCCCAGGCAAACATTCCGCTAATGCACCAGGTCGTTGTTGCTCAGCTAGCTGCTGCTCGCCAGGGCACCCACGACACCAAGACTCGCGGCGAGGTTTCCGGCGGTGGCCGTAAGCCTTGGCGACAGAAGGGCACCGGCCGCGCTCGTCAGGGCTCGACTCGTGCTCCGCAGTGGACCGGCGGTGGCATCGTCCACGGCCCGACCCCGCGCAGCTACGCGCAGCATACGCCTAAGAAGATGGTCGCCGCCGCTCTGACTGGCGCGCTGTCCGACCGCGCTCGCGACGGCAAGATTTTCGTCGTCGACGCGATCGTCACCGAGGCGCCTTCCACCAAGAAGGCAGCCGCCGCGCTCTCCGCGCTGGGCGATTTCAAGGACATTCTGGTTGTTCTCGACCGCAAGGACGAGGCCAGCTGGCTGAGCGTTCGCAACCTCAGCAACGTCCACGTCATCGCTTACGACCAGCTGAACGCCTACGATGTTCTGGCTAACCAGGCCGTTGTTTTCAGCAAGGCCGCGTTGGACGCTTTCGTGGCTGGCCCGGCCAAGGGCAAGTCGGTTAAGGCCGTTGCCACCGAGACTGAGGCTGAACAGGAGGCCACCAAGTGAGCGAAGTTAAGATCGCCGACCCGCGCGACATTCTGATCGAGCCGGTCGTGTCTGAGAAGAGCTACGGGCTGATCGACGAGAACAAGTACACCTTCATCGTCGATCCCCGCGCTAATAAGACCCAGATCAAGATCGCCGTTGAGCAGATTTTCGGTGTCAAGGTGGTCTCCGTGAACACCATGACCCGCAAGGGTAAGACCCGTCGCACCCGCTTCGGCATTGGCAAGCGCGCAAACACCAAGCGCGCGATCGTCAGTGTCGCCGAGGGCCAGCGGATCGATATTTTCGGTAACTGATCTCAAGAAGACAAGGACGAAGAAACCTAATGGCTATTCGTAAGTACAAGCCGACGACGCCGGGTCGCCGCGGGTCGAGCGTGTCAGACTTCTCTGAGGTCACCCGCTCGGTTCCGGAAAAGAGCCTGGTCAAGTCGAAGCCAAAGACTGGTGGCCGCAATAACTCCGGCCGCATTACTACTCGTCACATCGGTGGTGGCCACAAGCAGGCCTACCGTCTGATTGACTTCAAGCGTTACGACAAGGATGGCGTGCCTGCCAAGGTCGCTCACATCGAGTACGACCCGAACCGCACCGCGCGCATTGCTCTGCTCCACTACCTGGACGGCGCTAAGCGTTACATCATTGCTCCGGAAGGCCTGAAGCAGGGCGTCCAGATTGTTTCTGGCGCTGATGCTGACATCAAGCCCGGCAACAACCTGCCGCTGCGCAACATCCCGGTTGGTACCACGGTTCACGCCGTGGAGCTGCGTCCCGGTGGCGGCGCCAAACTCGGCCGCTCCGCTGGTTCGTCGATCCAGCTGGTCGCTCGTGAGGGCAAGCACGCCACGCTGCGTATGCCGTCCGGCGAAATGCGCATGGTTGACGTTCGCTGCCGCGCAACCGTTGGTTCGGTCGGTAACTCCGAGCAGGCCAACATTCACTGGGGTAAGGCAGGCCGCATGCGTTGGAAGGGCGTCCGCCCGTCCGTCCGCGGTGTTGTGATGAACCCGCACGACCACCCGCACGGTGGTGGCGAGGGCAAGACCTCAGGTGGCCGTCACCCGGTTAGCCCGTGGGGTCAGCTCGAGGGCCGCACCCGTTCGCCTAAGAAGGCCAGCAATAAGATGATCGTTCGCCGCCGCAAGAGTGGCAAGAAGCGCTGATTGGGAGATTGAGAAATGCCACGCAGCCTTAAAAAAGGACCGTTCGTCGACGACCATCTGCAGAAGAAGGTCGACGCACAGAACGAAGCCGGCACGCACAATGTCATTAAGACTTGGTCGCGCCGTTCGATGATTACCCCCGACATGCTCGGCCACACCCTGGCTGTTCATGACGGACGCAAGCACGTTCCGGTATTCGTGACGGAAGCCATGATTGGGCACAAGCTCGGTGAGTTCGCTCCCACGCGCACTTTCCGTGGTCACGTTAAGGACGACAAGAAGAGCCGCAGGCGTTAAGCCCGCAGAAGGAATTGATGATGAGCAAAACTAACGAGCGACCAAGCCGTCGCCTCGCCCTGCTCGGCGATCGACCCGGCTCGTACGCAATCGCCCGCCACGTGCGCATGAGCCCGATGAAGGTTCGTCGCGTTGTGAACTTGGTTCGCGGCATGGACGTCACCGACGCCCTCGCGACCCTCAAGTTCGCGCCGCAGGCCGCCAGCGAGCCGGTGTACAAGGTAGTTGCCTCCGCGGTAGCTAACGCCGAGAGCACCGAGTCGCTTCACGCCGAAGACCTATTCATTTCGCTAGCTTTCGTCGACGAGGGCGTCACGCTCCGCCGCATTCGCCCCCGCGCGAAGGGTTCGGCGAGCCAGATCCTGAAGCGCGGCAGCCACATCACCGTGGTTGTTGAGCCGAAGGATTCCCGCGACGTCGTGCGCAAGCCGGCTCCGCAGCAGGGCAGGGCCAAGAAGTCCGCCGATGTTGCCGCCGCTGACGAGGCGAAGGTCGAGGCCCAGGTGAAGGTTGAGGAGCCGAAGGCTGAAAAGCCCGCGGCTAAGAAGCCCGCAGCCAAGAAGGACGCCGACAAGAAGCCGGCCCCGAAGAAGCCTGCGGCTAAGAAGACCGCAGCTAAGGCTGAGGACAAGGCCGAAAAGCCTGCCGCCAAGAAGCCTGCGGCTAAGAAACCCGCACCAAAGAAGCCGGCTGCTAAAGCTGCGGCAGATAAGCCGGCTGCTAAAGCTGCGGCAGATA
>CAUPIJ010000054.1:0-4718 GCA_963511305.1 uncultured Propionimicrobium sp. | reverse complement strand
GCGGCCTTCCGGCAAGACTCAAGGGAATACTTGGCTAGAGCCGTGCCCACCCTGCCGATCGCCTGGGGCGCCATTGATAGCGACGTGACGCCCAACCCAACCAGCACACCTACCAGAAGTGGATCCGAGGCGGCCTCTCCGCATACACCCACGGACTTGCCTGTTCGTGAGCCCGCCTTCCCGATCATCGCGATCAGCTTCAACACTGCGGGCTGCCAAGGCGTGCCCAGATGAGCCAGCTCGCCGGAGTGTCGGTCGGCGGCCATGGTGTACTGCGTCAGGTCGTTGGTGCCGATAGAGACGAAGTCCACCACCTCGAACAGCTCGTCGGCGCACAGCGCTGCTGCTGGCGTTTCGACCATCACGCCGACCGTCTTCAAGCCGTATGAACGAGCGAGTTTGGCGAATTCGTCAGCCTCCTCGCTGGTGGCGATCATCGGCGCCATCACCCACGGTGAGTTGCCCGTCTGGGCGGCCGCGTTCGCGATCGCCCTCAACTGATCTTCAAGAATCTGCGGCGAACGCCAAGATGTGCGGTAGCCGCGCACGCCCAAAGCTGGGTTCTCCTCGCCAGGAATCGTGACGAACGGCAGCGGCTTGTCGGAGCCCGCGTCAAGCGTACGAATGACCACTTTCTTGCCCTCGAAACCGCGAAGAACCTGTGCGTATTGGGCTTCTTGCTCGGAGACGCTAGGGGCGTCCGAGCGGTTTAGGAAACAAAATTCCGTCCTGAACAGTCCGGAGCCCTCAGCGTTGTTAGCCAACGCCACCGGCACGTCCTGCGGCCATCCGATGTTCGCGGCAAGAGTGATAGGGACGCCGTCCGCGGTGGAGCCGGGGCCGGAAAAATCTATGGAAGCGGACGTCTCGGGCGTTGTGCGGGCGCCTTCGGCTTGTTCATCGGTTGGCTCAACCACCAGATCGCCCGTCGAGCCGTCGATGAGGACACGTTGGCCGTCGCTGAGTTCGGCGTAGCCACTGTTCATCACCGCTGGGATGGCGAGTGCGCGGGCAAGAATGGCGGTGTGCGATGTGGGCCCGCACTCGCCGAGAATAAGCCCAAGGCAGGTTTTCGGGTCGATCTGAGCGGCATCGGCGGGAGCCAAATCGCGTGCCACAAGGATGAACGGCTTGTCGCTTGTCGGAATACCGGCTAGCTCCCGTCCCTCCAAACGGGCGACGACGCGCGCCCGGATATCGCGGACGTCACAGGCCCGCTCTGCGAGCTTGCCTCCGGCAGAATCGAAGCGAATGATGACCTCACTGAACGCGTCCCAGACCGCTTGTTCAGCGGTCGCGCCAGAATCGTTGATCAGCTGGGACACGCGCGATCGGACGGCACCGTCACAGACCAACTGGGCGGTTGCCTGCAGGATGTCCTTAGCGGTGGGGTCGGCAGTTTTCGCCTGCTGATTCAGCTGCTCGGCGGTCTGTTTGAGCGAATCCAACGCCCTCTGTAGTTCGCCCTCGCGTTGGGCTTCGGGAACTTTTTCATCTTGGGCGGGCGGCTTGTTCGTGACTGCCATGGTCGCGACTGGGCCGACAACCCTTCCTGCGCTGATGCCGGCAGCCCGGGGAGCGTTGGTTTCACTTTCGGACGCAGGCTCGGTGACCTCTCCGAAACCGGATGCCAAAAGCTCGCGCACCCGCTCGACGTCGGATGTCGCGTCCTCTCCGAAACCCTCGATGGAAATCTCGTCTCCGCCCACCGTTCCGAGCCCGGCAATGGATAGCGGGCTATCCGCGTCGGCGCTGCGTCCCGTGGCGGTGGAGATCTTGATGCAGGAACCCAGGTCGTTGACGAGCCTGGCAAGCGCGGCGGCGGGCCGCGCGTGCAGACCCATCGGGTTAATCAACTTCACGCTGGCGCGAGCGTCGGGGGCAGCCGTCTCCTCTGCGGGTTCTTGCAAAGGCTCGTCGTCCAGCTGCTCGATCTTGCCGTTGAGCGCAGAGCGGGCGGCGGAGGCAACCTCGTCGAGGTTCTTACCTCCGGACGCGGCCACCGCTGCGGTCAGCAGACCCTCGACGAACGGCGCAGCCACTACCCGAACCTCGACGTCGAAGACGAACTCGCACGCCATCTCGGCGGAGAGCACTGCCGAACCAAGATCGGAAATTATCACCACGCCTTCGCCGGAATCGGCGGCCCCGATGGATTCGGCGACGGCCATGGCGTCCGTGCCGAACTCGCCGGAGGCAGTGCCGGCTGCCAACTGAATATTCGGCGGGTTCTGGCCTGTCATTTGCAAAGCCAGTTCCTTGGCTGCCTCGGCTAGCTTCGGCGAATGCGAAACGGCGACAATTCCGATCATGATTCCTCGCTTATGCAGAGGCTAGGGCCGAGACGAGCATCGTGGCGGACGCTGAGCCCGGGTCGATAGTTCCTGCGGAACGCTCGCCCAGGTACGACGCGCGACCCTTGTGCGCAACCATTGGCTCGGTGGCGTCGCGGCCGGCTTCTGCGGCCTCCTGTGCCTTCTTCAGCGCAGAATCTAGGTCGCTTCCAGCGTCAAGCGCATCGGCTGCGGGGAACAAGGCGTCAAGCATAGTCTTGTCGCCCGCCTGCGCCTTACCCCTGGCCACCACGCCCTCGACGCCGGCACGGAACGCCTTAGCGAAACCTGCCAGGTCGAGTTCTTCGGCGTCGCCCCCGGCCGCACCGAAACGCAGGAAAAACGTTCCGTAAAGTGGCCCGGAAGCGCCACCCACGCTAGAGACCAGACCCATACCAACCGTTTTACCGAATTCCGCGTAGGTCTTCGGCACGGCGGCTTCCAGTTTCTCGAGCGCTGCCTTAGTGCCCCTCGCCATGTTGGAGCCATGATCGCCGTCACCGATCTTTGCGTCCAGATCGGTCAGGTATTCGCGATTCTCGCCGATCTCCTCGGTGAAGGCCTTGAAAGCAGATACTAGATTCTCAACGCTAAATGCCATCAGATTCTCCTTAACGAATCAGCCCCGGGGTTCTCACCGGTGCGTCCCAGTAGGCCAGCATGTCCTCGTCGGCCCTTAGCAAAGTCAGCGAGCAGCCGGCCATGTCCAGTGACGTGATGTAGTCGCCAACCAGGCTGCGTTCGATCTTCACGCTGCGGGCCTCGAGCGCCTGCTCCATCTCGCCGTAGAGCAGGTAAAGCTCCATCAGCGGGGTGGCGCCCATGCCGTTGACCATCGCAATGACCGGGCCGGAAGTGAAATCGAGATCGTCGCAGATCGCGGCCACGACGGTCTTAGAGATCTCCTTGGCCGACGCCATCTTGACGCGCTCGCGGCCGGGCTCGCCGTGAATGCCCACGCCCATTTCGATTTCGTCCTCGGGCAGATCGAACATCGGGTGTCCGACGCTCGGCACGGTGCAGCTGGTCAGCGCGACACCGAATGAGCGGCCGTTGGCGGCGACGTCCTCGGCTAGCTTCTTAAGCTCCTCCAGTGACTTGCCCTCCTCGGCGGCGGCGCCCACGATCTTCTCCATCAGCACAGTTAGGCCGACGCCTCGGCGTCCTGCCGTGAACGACGAATCCTCAACCGCCACGTCGTCTTTAATGATGACGGACTCCACCTTGATGTCCTCCATCGCCGCCAGTTCGCCGGCCATCTCGAAGTTCATGACGTCGCCGGTGTAGTTCTTGATGAGCAGCAGCACGCCCTCGCCGGAATCGACGTTCTTGATTGCCTCGGCAACCTGGTCGGGAGTGGGGGAGGTGAAAACTTCGCCGCAGACCGCAGCGTCCAACATGCCCTTGCCGACGAACCCGCCGTGCAGCGGCTCGTGGCCGGAACCGCCGCCTGAGACGATGGCAACCTTGCCCTGCTTCTTCTCAGCTCGGTAAACGATGTGGTGTTCCAGGTCTATCTTCAGCTCGGGATGAGCCAGGGCCATCCCCTTCAGAGATTCAGTTACCACGGCGTCCGGATCGTTGATAAATTTCTTCATTTTTCAACCCCCAACTCGGGCAATACTGCCCATTATTGATCGTATGACCTACGGTATCGGCAAACTCCGACAAAAATTTCCGATTAGGAGTCAAATACGGCCGTGGTATTGGAAGTTTTTAACAATTTCGCGCGGACACAAAACCGCCCCCGAACTTGCGAAAAAGCAGTTCGGGGGCGGTCTTGTCTAGCCACTATTGGCGAGGCGTGAAAACTACAGCGGGCATCAAAAATTATGCGCTGATGCGGCCAAAGATGATGCGGTCGTCAAACCACTGGTAGATCTGTGCGGTCTCCACAAAGCCAGCGGCTTGCAGCGCGCTTAGATGGAAGTCCACATTAACCTTGATTGACGGCCTATCGTCGGCCCAGCGCTCGTGCCACAGCTTCGTCTCTTCTTGCCAGCCAGGCATTTCCAGGGCGGTCTTCCACCAGGCATCCCAGGATAGTGCGCCTTCTTCAAGGAATTTGTTTTGGAAAGTGTCGCGGACGTCTTCTGCAGTTTTGCGCAGATAAGGCTGGGTAACGGCATCGTAAAACAGATGGTCGCCGTTCATGAATACTGCACCCGGGTTCATCATTTTCCCAAGGCGCAGATAGAGGGCTGCTAGCTGATCGGGACTCAGCCAGTGTAGTGCCGTAGCGCTAATCACGCCGTCAAAATCCGTGCCCACTGAGTCAGGCAGATTCGGGGAAGTAATGTCTTCGTCGATGAACTGTATATTGTCGAACTTATTGGTTTCGCGGCCCAACCGCAGCAGCACTGGGTCTCGGTCTACCGCGACGAC
>CAUPIJ010000053.1:0-4948 GCA_963511305.1 uncultured Propionimicrobium sp. | reverse complement strand
ATCAGTTCCTGCCTTACCTCGATCCGAAGGTAGAGATCAAGGACGTCAACACTGGTGAGGTAATCGATCCGGGCACCATGATGCCGATGATCGCTTCTGACGGCCCGCACTACGGCAACAACATCAAGCTGAAGCCGGGCAAGTATGACGTCACCGTCACCATCGCCTCGCCCGCCGACGAGTTCATGCTGCACACCGGCAAGGACTCCTCTGGCGTTAAGGGCCGCTTCTGGACCGAGCCGCTGAAGTTCGAGTTCAAGAACTGGAACTGGGACGGCCAGCTCGTCTAGTTAGAGTTCTCGCGTGCACCCCGGAAGGTTTCTGCCTTCCGGGGTGTCGCAGTAAAAGCGGTGAGTGGACGAATAACTCGTTTCTTGGAGCTCGTCGTATGATTGGAAAATCTGTTTGCTGAATAATTAGCTGAGGCTTAACAAATGCTTAAACTCTTCGTTGCCGCTGTACGGCTGTCGATGCCGCTGCTGCTGACGATCGCCATTTTGTTGGCGTCTCGCGCGCACGCACCGATGGAGCGTAGGACGGTTTCTCGAATTACTTGGGCGGTGACCGTGCTTTCTCTCGCTTCCGGCGCCGTGTTGGCCCAGCTGCGAATGAATACCACGCTCATCAACATCCCGACGATGAATACTATCGTCGGCATTCCCGCGATTATCTCCGCGATCGTCTTCCTGGTTGCCGTCTGGATGTTCGGCAACCGAGATCTGCACGACATCGAGCAGACCAGCCGCCATCGCTTCTTGACGATCTCCGCCCTGGTGACCCTAGCGTTCAACTCGGTATTCCTGGGCTTCCCATACTTCTTCGGCACTGACGGCGTCGTTTTGATGGGCTCGAGTCTGTTCGAGTCCGAATCGCTGCTTCGCCTGGCCGGCTTCGTGCTGGGCACTCTGCTAGTGCTGGTCGCCTGCTGGTGTTACGTGAAATCCGCTCGCCGAGTTCCCTGGGTGGTCAGAACGGTCATCACCGTCGTCGTCTTTTTGGCCATCATCGGCCCGCGCGCGGTGCTGCTTTATCAGCAGCTTTCCACCAGGGGAGTGCTGCCCAAGAGCAACCTGATCTTCGACATGGTGTTGTGGATTCAGTACAACGGCCCGATCACCCAGCTGGTGCTCGCGGTTCTGATCGGCGTCCCGAGCTTGATCGCGCTGTGGACGCATCCGCGTGGGCCCGTCGCAAATCCGGCACTGGGCAGGATCCGCAAGGCCGACATGATTTCACGGCGCAAGTTTTTCGCGCTTTCGCTGGTGCTTAGCATCCTGTTCGGCGTGACACTGACCCTCGGCCACGCGAAGGCCGAGGCTAAACCGGAACTTTCGCCGATCGAGCCATCGGTGATCCAGGACGACAAGGTGCTCGTCGACCGCGCCACCGTCTCCGACGGTCACCTGCACCGCTTCGCCATCACGACCCGTGCCGGCAAGGAATACCCCGGCAAGGCAGGCGGCATCTACAAGACCCAGGGAGGGGTGGAGGTGCGCTTCATTGTCATCATGAAGAACGAGACGGCGTTCGGCACCGGCCTGGATGCCTGCGAGATCTGCGGCGATTCGGGCTATTACGAGTCCGACGGCAAGGTGATCTGCGAAAAGTGCAACGTAATGATGAACATCCAAACCATCGGATTCCCCGGTGGCTGCAACCCGATTCCGATTTCCTACGAGGTGGTTGGTGACAACCTGCAGTTCTCGCTGGACGAGCTGGAATCTCAAGAGAACGTTTTTAGGTAAACATGTTTTTCTGGCGAATGATTTTCCGCGCGCTGCGCAGGCAGATGTCCAAGCGTCTGCTGGTTGCGGTGACTATCTTTTTGGGTGCGAGCCTGACCACGTCGATGTTTGCCGTAATGCTGGACGTTGGCGACAAGATCAAGCAGGAGCTCGGCAGCTACGGCGCCAATATTCAGGTGCTGCCTAAGGGCGCCGCGGTGATCTCCGACATGTACGACGTAGACACCGACCAGGCCCAGGGTGCTTTGCGCGAGGACGAGCTGCCCAAGTTGAAGACGATCTTCTGGGCGTACAACATCGAGGACTTTGCACCTTTTTTGGAGACCCACGCGAACGTCGGTGGTGAGGATATGAAGGTGCAGGGAACTTGGTTCCACAACACCATCGATCTGCCGACGGGCGAGGACGTCACCACCGGTCTGCAGGGTATGCGCGACTGGTGGCAGGTTGAGGGCCAGTGGGCCTCTGACTTTGGCGAGGCCATGGTGGGTAGCTCTGTGGCTAAGAAGAATGGTTGGTCGGTTGGCGATCAGATAGAAATTTCCTCCGACAAGGGCACTTCTTCCCTGAAGATTGCGGGCATCTACACGGCTGGATCCGACGAGGATCGCACGATGTACATTCCGTTGTCCGAGGCGCAAAAGCTGAGTGATCGTCCGGGCCAGGTCGGAAAGATCGAGGTTCGCGCGCTGACCACGCCGGATAACGAGTTAGCTAGCCGTGCGGCCCGCGATCCGAGCACGCTTTCGCTTGAGGAATGGGAGACCTGGTACTGCACGGCCTATGTTTCTTCGATCTCGTATCAGATCGAGGAGGTCATGACTAACGCCGACGCTAAGGCCGTCCGTCAGATCGCCGACACCGAGGGCGTGATCCTCGACAAGACGCAGATGATCATGACGATGGTCGCCGGCTTCGCGATGATCGCGGCAGCGCTGGGCATCGCCAACTTGGTTACCGCGTCGGTGATGGAGCGAAGCAAGGAGATCGGCCTGATGAAGGCGCTGGGCGCCAGGAACGGTTCGATCATCGGGCTGATCCTGACGGAGACGCTGGTTGTCGGCCTGATCGGTGGCGGCCTCGGGTTCTTCGCTGGCGTCGGGCTGGCGCAGCTGGTTGGGCACCTGGTGTTCGGATCGGCAATCACGATCCGGCCTGTGGTTGCCCCGCTGATGGCATTGATCATCTTGTTGACTGTCGTCATCGGCTGCATCCCCTCGATTCATTCGATGCTCAAGCTGACACCTACCCAGGTTTTGCACGGACGGTGATTTGATGAACAGCAAGCAAAGGCGCATGTATCTGCGCATGATCACGAAGTCGCTGTGGCGACGGATGTCTCGAGTGTTGATTGCGTCGCTTTCTATCGCGGTTGGCGCGGCAACGCTTTCCGGGCTCGGCCTGGTGGCGTACACCGTCCCCAAGCAGCTGACAGCCGAGCTGCGCAGCTACGGCGCAAACATGGTGGTGCTGCCGCAGGGAGCCGACGCGATCAGTCCCGACAAAGTCGAGGACGTCGACAAGCTGGCCGGCGACAAGACTCTCGGCAGGGCCGGCTATCAATACTCGAACCTGCTGTATAACCAGCAGTCGATTCAGGTGGTTGCAACCAACATGGACGACGTCGCAAAGGTTCGTCCTTATTGGGAGATCGACGGCGAAAGGCCAACCGGGCCCGACCAGATTTTGGTGGGGGAATCGGTGGCGGAGCTTTACCGCTTCGAGGTCGGTAAGAACGTCGGCCTGACAGAACCGACCACCGAGAAGGGCACGGCCAAACAGCTCAAGGTCTCCGGAATTCTGCGCACGGGCGGGCCAGAGGACGACTCCATCGTCATGACGCCCGAGGGCCTCGCGCAGTTCAACGTGCAGCCCGGCTACAATCTAGTGGAGTATTCCATCGACGGTGATACGGCGACAATCAACCAGCTAGCCGGCGAGATAACCGAGTCCAACGAGGGCGTCGAGGCCGAGGTGGTTCGTCGCACCAGCGAGAACGAATCCGGCATTGCGCAGACCATGCAGACCCTGATCTGGATGGTGAGCGCGATCATCGTCGTGCTGACCGTCATCTCGGTTTCGGCGACATTGAACGCCATCGTCACCGAGCGCGCCAAGGAATTCGGCCTGAAGAAGGCGCTGGGTGCGCTGAGTAATGACATCATGGGCGAGCTGCTGGGCGAATCCGTGCTGCTCGGCCTGTTCGGTGGCGCAATCGGTGTGGCCGTCGGCATCTGGATCGCCGACGTCATCTCGGTGCGCGCTTTCGCCATCGACCTAAACATCAACTGGTGGGTTGTGCCAATCACACTGCTAATTTCCACCGCGATCAGCCTGGCAGGCACGCTGCTGCCCGCCCGCAGGATCTCGCAGATCAAACCAAGTAACGTTTTGAGCGGAGAATAAGAAATGGACGCGAAAATTCAGCCAGCCGAATCGGTTTACTCGGTTCGCGGAGTCAGCCGCAGGTACGGCGACCTGGCCGCGCTCGACAACGTCAGCCTCGAGATCACCCGGGGCGAATGGGTGAGCATCGTCGGGCCTTCTGGCTCCGGAAAGTCGACGCTGATGAATATTCTGGGCTGCATGGACACGCCCACCGACGGCGTCGTGCTGCTGGAGGGCGACCGCCTGGACAAGATGGGCGAGCCGGAGCTCGCTAACGTGCGTCGTCACAAGATCGGCCTGGTTTTCCAGCAGTTCCACCTGGTCAAGCACCTGAATGCGGTGGAGAACGTGATGTTGGCGCAGTACTACCACTCGATTCCCGACGAGCAGGAGGCCATGGCCGCGCTCGAACGTGTCGGCATGGCGGATCGCGCCACGCACCTGCCAAGCGAGCTGTCCGGCGGTGAGCAGCAGCGCGTTTGTGTTGCCCGCGCGCTCATCAACCACCCGTCGGTGATCCTGGCCGACGAGCCCACCGGCAACCTGGACGAGGTGAATGAGAAGATCGTCATCGACTTCTTCCACCAGCTCCACGACGCCGGCACCACGCTGATCGTCGTCACGCATGACGCCGAGGTGGCTGCCCAGGGGCAGCGTCAGATCATCCTCGAGCACGGCAGGATCGCGCGCGAGGTGAACGACATTTCCGCGACACCGACCAAAGGCAGCGCCCGCTACCGCACCGAAGAAAAGGAAGCCTAATGCGCAAGAGTGATGCCACCGTTCTGCTGGCCGTCGCGGTCGGCTCGATGCTG
>CAUPIJ010000052.1:0-4962 GCA_963511305.1 uncultured Propionimicrobium sp. | reverse complement strand
TCGCTTTGGGCAAGAAACTCGGGGGTGGAGTCCGTGGAAGCGTTATCGACGACGACGATGTCGTCGACCTTGCGTTCCTGACAACCAAGGGCCGCAACGGTGTCACGCAATATGTCAACCCGATTCCACGCCACCACAACGGCGGCAACCCTAACACTCATAGCTACACATTAACGGCAATAAGTTTGCCGAACCTGCTTTTGGAGCTCGTCTATGCGCGCTTCTTCTTTTTCTTGGCGGCCTGCTTTTTGCCCTTGGGCCCGGCCTCAAGTGCGGCCAGATTGGCCATCTCGATCTGGGTGGGCATGTTGTAGGCGAGGGCAGTTGAGTCGTGTAGTTCGATTACCTTGCGTCGGATTCTTTCGCTGAACGCGTGAGCAACCTCGCCTGGCAGCGGGCGCAGCGGGTTGCCATAGGTGACGTAGACGTCCGGTCGTCCCGACATCCATCGCTTGTGGCCGGCGGGCCAGGCGGCAAAGGCACCGACCAGCGCGGTCGGAACCACCTGGCAGTTGAACGAGATGGCTAGGGCAGCGGTGCCGGGCGAGAAAGAGCCCATCGCGCCGGTTCGAGAGCGAGTGCCCTCCGGAAAGATCATCAGTGGGATACCGTCGTTCAGCAACTGCTTCGACATGCCGCGATGGCTGCGGGTCGCGCCTCGGTTGACCGGATAGGCATTCATGAACAGCTCGACGGTCGCCGCGCTGAACCGGTTGGTGAAGAAGTAGTCGGCGGCCGCACCAGTCGCAATTTTCCTGGAAAGTTTTTGGGGCAGTGTCGTCATAAGTAGCGGGCCGTCGAAGTGCGAGGAGTGGTTCGCTACTAGCAGAAACGGCTCCTCGACGCCCGTCAGCAGTTCGGTGCCGGAGACATGCACATTGATGACGCTGTTCAACGCCGGCTTCATCAACCCCCGCTGCGCCGTCACGCTAGCGAGACGCTTCAGGGGCGATTTGAACCGGCGTCTACCGCCACCAAAACCGCCCATCTATTTGGTCCTCCGAGAATCACGAATCTTTAATGCCACCCACCTGGGAAACGCCGCCGGGCTGTAGGTCAGCAACCACACGGCTACGCGCCACTGCCACTTGGGGATCACCACGATTTTACCCGCCTTGGCTCCGTTAAGCGCAGCCCGCGCAACCTCTTGCGGTTCGTTCCAAGCCCAGCCGGGCAGCTTAGGACGCTTTACGCCGGCACGCTCGTGCAGCTCGGTCTTGACCCAGCCTGGGCAAACAACGGTCGCCTGCACGTCGAACTCGGCCAACTCGGCGGCCAGCGCTTTCGTATAGGTCAGCACCCAGCTCTTGATGGCCGAATAGTTGCCCTTAATGATCCACGCCGAAACCGAGCTCACGTTGATGATCGTGCCTTTGCGATTTTGAATCATCAAGCGGCCTGCTGCATCTGAAAGCAGCAGCGTAGAGGTGGCCATGACGTCTATTGCCTGTTCATGTAGGCCGATATCGCCACCGACCAGCGACTCGTTCAGGCTAAACCCGGCGTTATTCACCAGCACCTCGACCGGATTCTCTGCCAGGTGCTGCCGAATCTTGCTGACGTCCTCGCGCTTAGCCAGATCGGCGGGCAGCACCTGGGCGTCCACGCGATAGCGGGCGTGCAGATCTCGAGCCACGTCACGCAACCGTTCCTCGTTTCGCGCTACGAGCACCAAGTCGTAGCCGCCACTTGCCAGTTCCACAGCGAAAGCGTGCCCTATTCCAGCGGTCGCTCCGGTAATCATTGCAGTAGCCATGTTTCTAAATCTACCCGCCTAACGGCCTCGCCGGTATTCAAACCGCATAGACGCGAAACCGGATTGACGCCATCCGCGCCAACCCGGCCCGCATTAATTTTTAGTTGCTTTCTATTCCCCTGGCAACTTTGTCTCAGCTTCTGCCTCAGCCAACTTCTCAGGGTCCTTCCGCAAGTCCTTGTCAGGCAGAACGGCAGCGGTGCGCAGAGTGAACGTCGAATCGTGCTGCTTGACACCCTCGGTTACGGTTTCCTCAAGCAAAGTCTTGGCCAGCTTGCGTCGCAGAATCAGCGGATCCTTTGACAGGTCCTTGGTGATCGAGACCATCAGCAGCATCATCACGACGACGAACGGCAGTGCCGTCACGATAGTGATGTTCTTGATGCCGTCTAGCGCAAGAGCTGGTTCATCGCCGCCCGAGACCAACATGATCGCGGCGGCTGCGCCGGTTGCTACGCCCCAGAAGACCGTCAGCCTGCGTTTCGGCTCCTCGGCACCGTTCTCCGAAAGGCCTCCCATCACGATTGAGGCGCTGTCTGCACCCGTCACGAAGAAGATAGCGACCAAAACCACCGTGAGCGCGAATAGCACGAATGTCACCGGGGTAGGTGCGCCAAGCTTGGCGAGCAGATCGAAGAGCACCATGTCGAAGTTCAAGTCGCTTGCCGCAGCAACGATTGTGCCACCGACGTCGTTTGCCAGCTCGGCGCGGCGCTGGATACCGATCGCGCCGCCACCAAAGATAGCGAACCACAATACAGAGACCACCGACGGCACCAGCAGCACGCCAGTAACGAACTGGCGAATCGTGCGGCCCCTGGAGATTCGGGCGATGAACATGCCGACGAACGGCGACCAGCTGATCCACCACGCCCAGTAGAAGACCGACCAGCTAGACAACCAATCAGAGACTTCCCCGCCCAACATCGGGGTCCGGCCAGCAAGCTGCGGGAGATCCCCGACGAAAGTCGCGATCGAGTTCGGCAACGCGTTCAGGATGAACAGGGTGGGGCCGAAGATGAAGACGATCAGCGCCAGTGCCGCAGCAAGCACCATGTTGATGTTTGAGAGCCACTGAATGCCCCGATCGATACCGCTAACCGCGCTTACCACGAAGCAGACGGTCAGGAAAACGATGATCGCAACCAGCAGCAGCGTCGAAGATTTCTCGACGATTTTCGCCGCCTCCATGCCGCCGCCGATCTGCAGCGCGCCAAGGCCAAGAGAGCAGGCAGAGCCGAACAGCGTTGCGAAGATCGCAAGGATGTTGATGACCTTGCCACCGACACTATAGGCGAATTTGTCACCGAATAATCCGCAGAACATGGAGCTGAACAGCTGCGAGCGGCCAAGGCGATAAGCGCCATATCCCATACCCAGGCCAACGATCGCGTACATCGACCAGGGGTAGATCGTCCAGTGGAAGATCGTGGTGGACATCGCGGCCTGAATGGCCTCAGACGAGGCAGGATCAGCGGTCAACGGCGGCGGGGAGAGGTAGAAGAACAGCGGCTCGCCCACACCGTAGAAAACTAGGCCGATGCCCATGCCGGTGGCGAACATCATCGCGATCCACGAGGACGTCCGGTACTTAGGCGCCTCGCCATCCTTGCCGAGCGGGATCGCGCCGAACTTTCCCAGTGCAACCCACAGCACAAAGACCACGAATGCGCTAGCCGCGAAGACGAACATCCAGCCGAAGTTGTCCATCACCCAGGTCAACGCGCTGGAACCGAAAGCTCCAACCGAATCGGGGCTAATCACGCCCCAGGCCACGAACGCAATGGCTAGCGCAGCGGCAACCCCGAAAACCTTCCAGTCGATTCCCGCCTGCTTTGGCGCCTTTGGTCTTCGTTGAAGCTCGTTAATCTCATTCAGAATCTGAGTTGATTGGCGTCTAGCCATTACATTCACCTTTTCCAAATATTTATTTCGCTAAAATTTTCAAACCAGGCAAAGCTATTCGTCTTAAATATACAGAGCGCCCCGAAAGATATATCGGGGCGCTCTGTTTTACGATGCTAATTGTTGATCAGAGCGAATGCCTGGCGAGCCATCGCCAGTTCCTCGTTTGTGGGCACGACACAGACCTTCACCTTGGAGTTCGCGGTGCTGATGACGCGCGGCTCCTTCGAACGAACCGCGTTGGCCTCCTTGTCGAGCTCGACGCCGAAAACGCCCAGGCGATCGCAGGTTGCCTCGCGGATCTCCGGGGAGTTTTCGCCTACACCAGCCGTGAAGGTGATGGCGTCCAGGCCGCCCAAGAGGGTTGCGTAGGAGCCGATGTAAGAAACCAGGCGGTGGACGTAAATGTCGAGGCCAAGCTGCACGCGCTCGTCGCCGGCGTCCGCGGCGGCCTGCACGTCGCGCATGTCGGTGTGGCCGGTCAGTCCGAGCATGCCGGAATTCTTGTTCAGCTCGGTGTCAATGCGCTGCGCATCCCAACCCATCTCGCGGCTCAGGTAGGCGACGACGCCGGGGTCAATATCTCCGGAGCGGGTGCCCATAACAAGGCCGGCCAGCGGTGTCAGCCCCATCGAGGTGTCGATGGCTTTGCCGGAATCGACGGCAGAGATCGAGGCGCCGTTGCCCAGGTGGCAGACGATCTGCTTGAGGTCATCGCGACCCAGCAGCTTGGCGGTCTCGCCAGAAACGAACTGGTGGCTGGTGCCATGGAAGCCGTACTTGCGCAGCTGGGTCTTCTCAGCCAACTCGGTGTCGACTGCGTAGGTGTAGGCCTCGGCGGGCATCTCGACGAAGAAAGCGGTGTCGAAGATCCCTACGTGCGGCACATCGCTGAGTAGCTTGCGGGCCGCGTTGATGCCCTCGATGCCGGCGGGGTTGTGCAGCGGGGCCAGCGGCGACAGCTGCTCCATGGTGCTGATGACCTCTTCATCAATCAGGGTCGGAGCGCTGAACTTCTCGCCGCCATGAACGGTGCGGTGGGCAACAGCTACGGTGGCCGACAGATCCGGGCCGTGCTCGTCGAACAGCTTGAATACGGTAGCCAACGCGGCCTCGTGGTTGGGCAGATCCTGGTCGACGTGGTATTCGCCACTCTCGCCGGTCAGAACTTCGTGATCTACGGTGCCAGTGGTGCCGGTAGCGATACGCTGAACCAGGCCTTTGGCTAGAACTTCTTCGTTTGTAATGTCGATCATCTGGTACTTGATCGAGCTTGAGCCGCAGTTGAGTACAAGAATGGG
>CAUPIJ010000051.1:0-4964 GCA_963511305.1 uncultured Propionimicrobium sp. | reverse complement strand
CGGTGATTTCTGCGGACTTCAAAACACCAGGCTCGACTCCGCAGAACGCGTTAGATGAGCTGAGCAAATACAAGATTCATTCCCTCGCCCGAAGCGACGGCCCAGGAAAGGTGGAGATCCGCGGGCTCAGCTGGGACGAGGAATTGATGCCAAGCTACGAGACCAACTGGCTGCCTGTTGAGCAGGTGCGGGCAGTTGACACCAATGGCGCCGGGGACGTGCTGCACGGCGCGGTGGCCCACTACCTAGCCGAGGGAAAAAAGTTCCAAGACGCCCTTGAGGCCGCGACAAAGGTAGCAACGGCCTGCGTCCAGCACCACGGGGTTATGGGCTGGGCGTCCCATAACGACGGAAAGCTTCCCGCCTCTTCGATCTGGTGAGTGAGCCAACAAACCGATGACGATTAACGAGAACTAAAACGTGACGAGTTATCGTGGAAGATATGGCTCGTAGACGAGCCTTTTTTGACGCATTAATTCTGGTGACGTGTTAAGCCACCACCCCATCAGCGCCCTGGTGGCCAACCAGACGACGGCGACCGGGCGCGGATTACTGCGCATTCTTTGTCCTCAGGAACAGCGAAGAATCTGGCGCATGATCCAGCACCCCGCCTTGAGGATCGTCAACAAAGCCAACCCGAACTGGGTCGCTCCAGGGCTGCTGAATATCTTCGATGACCATTAGCCCGATCCACAGTTGCGCAGCTATCCGAATGATGATGGCCGCCCAGTAGATCCACTGCGCCGACTGGCCGATGCCAAGAATGCCCTCCAGGAAACCCCAGATCGCGAACCAATAGACGAGCTCCCCGAGCGTCCAAATACCAACGTCGACCAGGCGGGGACGAGCCAGGACAACTAGTGGCAGAAGCCATAGCGCGTACTGCGGGGAATAGACGGTATTAAACATCAGAAAAATCAGCAGCAGGAGCAGCGCTACCTGAGCCAGCCTGGGACGCCTCGGCGCTCGCAACGTAAGCGCTAAAACACCAATGCCGAGGACGAACATGCAGCAGAACGCCACCGCGGAAACCTTTGGCACCTCGACACCCATCAGCTTCAGCAGATACCAGATCGAGCCCAGGTCAGCGCCGCGATTGGCGTTCATCGTCCAGAAGTACTTCCAGCCGTCAGGAGCCGCGATCATCACCGGAAGATTTGCCAGCAGCCAACCACCTGCAGCGCCCACGCATACATGCAGCAATGCACGCCACTTCGCCGCACGCAGGCACAGAATGGCGATAGCCGCCAGCAGCAAGACCGGATAGAGCTTCGCCGAAACCCCCAGGCCAATGAGCACACCTGATAACAGCGGGCGCTTGCGCGACCAGGCGAGAAGGGCAAAGGCCACTAACGCCACCACAAGCAGATCCCAGTTGATTAGGGCATTTACCATCACTAGAGGCGAGGCTGCGATGAGTAGCGCGTCCCAGCTACGATCCAGGTTCAGACGCAGGTGAACGGCCACCACGGCAAAGAACAGCAGCCCCAGCAAGACGGCATTTATCGCGAAAAAAGTGTCCGCCGCAAAGACCTGATCTTCATGTGTAGCCTGCGGACCGATCGTGTTGAAGAGGCCGGTAAGCCACCTAGCGAGGGCCACAAAGTAGCCGATCAGCGGTGGGTACTCCAGAGCGATGTCAGAGTAAAAACCGCCGCCCTTTCCGAAGTCCCTGGAAAGGAACAGCGTCGGAATGTCCGAGTAGCAGAGCCGAACGAGGGCATTGGGGAAATCCTGTGGCTCATTTCGGCACGGCAGGTGACGCAAAATCGCTACCAGCATCGTGAAGATAGCCGCACCGAAGGCAAAGACGCTCGGCGAAAACCAGCCTCCACTGCGAAGCGCACGGGGCCCGAGTGGGCCCCCGATGCGCTCCGTCAAACTATCTAGACGCTTAAGCACAATTCGGTTAGCTCAGGCGAACTATGGATTCCCGGTCTCCGTTGGGGCGGGGACGACCTGGGTCGGCCTAGTTTCACGCGTTGCCGCCGGTGGCGCAGGCTCGACCGTCTCCGGGGTTTCCGGTTCGGTGGGTTCGGGTTCCTCGCTCGGCTCGATATAGGTCGGCGTCGGCGTAAAAGTCGGTCCGATAGTGGCCTTAACATTTCCCGGACTGGGGAATGATTCCCTGGGACTCGAAGAAACCACTGTCTGCATATACCTATTCCAAATTTCATGCGGATAGCCTTCGCCTAAGAAATTCGCTCCCGGAGGCATATAATCATTCAGGTTCTGCTGCCCATCGTCTCCGGCGACCATCATCACGCCCGTCGCCACACTTGGGCTAAATCCGACCACCCAGCCAGCACGGTTAATATCCTGGTCTGAACCATCGAGCCCAGCAGTAACACCCTCGGTACCCGTCTTGTACTTCACTGGCTGTCCAGCAATGCTGTCGTCAACGAGAGCAGCAATCGTATCGCGAGCAACCGGCTCTTCAATCGTTTGGCTACCGTTTTCTTCAGCCTCGTAAAGAACGCTACCCGTAGAATCCTCAACGCGCTTAACGGCGTGGGCAGGATTATGCACTCCCTGATTAGCGATCGTCGCAAAGCCAGTGGTGTTATCCACTACGGAAACCTCGCCCATACCTAGCACGAGCCTGTTCTTTTGATCCTTCCAACTCGGGTGCTCAGAGATTCCTGCGTCTTTGGCCGCTCTAACTAACTCGTCGTAGCCATTTGGGATCTGACTGATCATGTCCACGAACGGGGTGTTTAGCGAAAGATTCGTGGCTTTCTTCAGGGTGACCGGACCATAGTTCGCGCCACCAAAGTTATGAACGGGGGTGGTATCGCCTTCGGGCGTGTAGGTACTGCCCCGCAAGATCGAGTTCAGACCGAATCCATTTCGTAGACCAGCTATCACACCGTAGGCCTTAAAAGTGGATGCCGGGTAACGCGGTGTAGTAGCCCAGTTTCTGGAATTCTCCACGAAGTCCTTGCCGCCATAGACAGCCAGCAGCCCGCCGGTTTTGACGTCTATCGAAACCAGACCCGCATGCAGACCATCGGCGCTCGGCTTCACAGCATTACCGTTCTCATCGGTGGTGGTTCTAGCGCGGGAAATCGCATTCTCTACGGTCGCGTTTACCGCATCGACTGCGTCCTGCTGACGCTGTTGATCAAAAGTCGTGATGATCTTCAAGCCACCGCCGTTGATCTGTTCCTCGGTGAATCCCTTGGACTGTAGCTCGTCTGTGACCATGTGGATGAGGAAGCCGTTCGGCCCAGAAAAACTATTAGAAGTGGCATAATCGGGGATCTCAGGCAACCCTGCACTCGCCTCATCATGCTGCTCCTGGGTGATCGTGCCCATTTCGAGCATTCCGTCCAGCACGTACTGGTAGCGCTCTTCCAGGTTCTTCGCCTGTTCCTCGCCGCGCTGTGGGTCGAAGTTGCTAGGCGCGTTGATCACCGCAGCCAAAACCGCCGACTGCTGCAGCGTCAGGTCTTTAGCATCGACGCCGAAGTAAGCCTGAGCGGCTGCCTGGACTCCGTAGGATCCCCTGCCGAAATAAATCGTGTTCAGATAGCCGGCAAGTACTGTTTCCTTGGATTCGGCCTGGTTCATCTTTATCGCCAACGCTAGTTCCTTGAACTTGCGGCTCAGCTTCTGTTCGCTGGTTAGGTAGAGAATCTTGATGTACTGCTGAGTGATCGTGGAACCGCCACCGCTGATCTCACGGTTGCGAATAATATTCATCGCGGCCCTGGCCATGCCCTGAGGATCAATGCCCTGATTCGACCAGAAAGTGCGATCTTCAGCCGCAACAACCGCGTCCTTTAGGGTGTCGGGCATCTGGTCATAAGCGATCGCATGCCGATTTTGGATGGCCAGCCGCCCCAGCTCGGTGCTGCCGTCATTGAAGTAAAGGGTGGTTGTCTGGGTAGTGAATTCCTGATTAGGGTCGGGAAGTTCCACGGTCGAGTAGAAGAAAATTCCGCCCAGCCCCAGCAGAACAGCCAGCGCTAAAATGACCACCAGGATCGTCCTGAAGATCGGGAAAGACTTCTTCCGCCTTCTGGCTCCCGGTTTAGGCTGTGCCGTCTTCGCGGCGCGTTTAGGCTTCTTCGAACCCCTCTTGCTAGCCATAAATATCCTCCACTGTTTGCTGGCGACGCGGCGGCTTTCGCGTTACGCCATCGCCCAACAAAAAAGATTCGGTCATATAGTTCCACTTGCAGTCGGGGCAAACCTCGACGACGCGAACCTTGAACTCACCGAATTCAGTTTCCATTTCCGCTAATTCTGCCAGCGATTTGATCCGTCCGGAAAATTGCCCCAGCTGCTCGCCAAAAACATAGCGCAAAATGAGCATCCGGTCGCTGGCGCAGACTGGGCATGGCTCGTCTGCGGGATCACCGTGATTAAGCGCGGACGTGATTAGCAGCGGCTGGGCGTCACAGGGGTCGGGATGCATGATGGACTCTGGCCCACGCATCGACTCCAGAGTGTTGCGACGCGCAAGCGCGTAGCTAACCCGTTCCCGCTGCGTTTTCATGAGAATAAGCCTAACGCGCGCAAAGCGATTTTCCATCAGGCGCGGTTAATGCGCTATAGTTCTAAAAGTTCAGCGCAGGCGCTGAAAGACCTGCCAAGGCAGACCAATAAGGGGCATTAACTCAGTTGGTAGAGTGCTAGCTTTGCAAGCTGGAAGTCATGGGTTCGAGTCCCATATGCTCCACAAATGTGGCTCCAAGGTTTTCCTTGGAGCCACATTTATTTATGCACAGCGACTCGAACCCGAGAGGGCTTGCACCGTTAAGAAAATGCCCCAGTGGAGCGTTTTTAGGTACAAGACACGAAGCAACTGTGTTGCGAGTGGGGCGGCTGCGAAGCAGACGCAAAGTCCCATATGCTCCTTTCTGCTTTATCCGGTGTTTACTCACTACTTCTAGCCAACGTCATCTTCAACCCCAATGCCTTGACCACCTTCGAGATCGTCGCGAAAGATGGATTTC
>CAUPIJ010000050.1:0-5600 GCA_963511305.1 uncultured Propionimicrobium sp. | reverse complement strand
CTAACAGCCTAAACCGGATACTATTTAAACCATCCAACAATCGGGGGACAGTTCATCTTCTTCCCGCCCCATTATTTTGCCTTAAATCTCGAGTTGACCGGCGGCCACCGCGGCCTGCTTGGCGTCCTCGAAGGCCATCGGGTCATCAACCTGAATCAGAGCCAGGCCAAGCTTATTCAAGGTGTTGAGCATCGGAGCACCCATGTGGGAAAACAGCACTCGCTCTACCTCGTTGTCTCGCATGAACTTGACGATGCGCGCATGATGCTCGCCGTGCTCGCTCTGATCGTGCAGCACGTCCCAGTTGACGTCGATCACGTTCCAGTCGGCCAGGCCGTCCGCACAGACCTTAGCGACTGCCATTCGCGGGGTCTTGCCGAAGCGACGCTCGATGCCATCGTCCTCGGTGACCGGGACGGCGACCACCACGGTCTGGGCCTCGCGCAGCGCCTGCGCGGCTGGGCCACTAGTTCCGACGACCTCCTCAACGCTGATGATGTTGTCCACCTTCTCGGCGCTTCCGCCGCCACAGCCACAGCCGCCGCCACCGCAGCAACCCTGTTCATTAGCCATGTCTTCTCCTGTTCTTTACGAACCATCCTCACACATCGATCAAATCTACAAGAGGCGAGACTGCGCATTTTGCCGCGCCAGCCGCCAGCTACCTCCCGGATCCTTCTGCGCGTGGCCGCGCAGCTCCAGCTCTGCCAGCGAAGCCATCGTGTTCGGAATATCAAAACCACAGCCCAGGGCGATATCGCCCACCGCCTTCCACTTCCTGACCGAAAGCTGCTCCCTGACGTTCATCAGCTTCGCTGGAAGTTCATCCAGGGCCCTGGGCTCGCCTGTCTCGGGCAGCTCGGGGGCGTTACCAAGATCGTTGACGATGGCCAGCACGTCAGCAGCGCTAGTTACCAGCGAGGCCTTACCGTCCCTGATCAGGCGATTCGAGCCGACCGACATGGTTGACGTGACCGCGCCCGGCACGGCCAGGACGGGACGGCCTAGCGCGTCGCCCCAGGACGCGGTATTCAACGCCCCGGATCTGGCGGCGGCCTCAACCACCACGACCGCCCGCGATAGCGCCGCGATGATGCGGTTCCTAGCCAAAAAGCCTTGCCGATTCGGCTCAGCCCCGACCGGCGGCTCCGCGCAGAGCACGCCCTGTTCGAGGATCTGCTCGTAGAGCGCGTAGTTGGAGCGGGGATAGAAGTCGTCCAGGCCACGGGCGCAGACGGCGATCGTCCTGCCCGAGGCCAGCGCTCCCCGGTGTGCAGCAGTATCTATTCCGTAGGCTCCACCTGAGATGATCGTGTAGTTGCAGTAGTTGTTGCGCGCCAACCTCTCGGCCATTTCCGCGCAGGTGTTCGTGCCGTACCTGCTTGCCGCCCTAGCGCCGACCAGGGCGACGGCTTTCATGGCAAGTTCGGCTAGATTCCCGCTGCCTTTGAGCCAAAGCCCGAAGGGCGAGCCGGACATGCCGTAAACATTTACGCACTCGTCCAGATCCGCCAACTGCTTGGGCCACTCTGCGTCACCTGGAATCACGAATCTCAAGTCATATCTTTCGGCCTCATCGGCCATCACTTGCGGTTCGACCCGCTTCGCGCGCCTGCCCCAGGCTGACTCATCGCCTTGTCTGACTAGGCCACTCAACACCTCAGCGGCGCCCTCCTGGGCAACCAGACCCTGCAGCCTGCCGTCGCCGGGCATCACGATATAGCTCAACGCAGCCCTAGCCAGTCTCTCGTCGTTCCACTCGCTCATGCCGCCACCAGCTCCTCTCCCATTCTCAAAGACAGCGCAGCCATTAAATGTTCGTTCGTCGGCAGCTCTACGCCACTCAGATCGGCCATAGTCCAGGCCAGCCGCAGCACCTTGTCGACTCCCCTGCTGGTCAACTGGCCGCGATTGACTGCGTCGTCCAGCATCTCGATGCCATCCGGGATCTCCATTTGACGCAGATAGAAACCCGGTATCTCACTGTTTAGGGTCCATGGGGTCTCTGAGAGCCTCCTGGCCGAGCGTCTCCTGGCCTCGGCAACCCGCTCGGCTATCGCCTGCGAGGGGTCTGCCCTGGCCTCGTCTGCGGAGAGCAGCGAACCAACGGGCGTGTCCAGGTGAATCTGGATGTCCACCCTGTCGAGGATTGGCCCGGAGAGCTTCTGCGCGTATCTGCGGATCGAATTGGGTGGGCAACCGCACAGCTTTCCGCGCACCCCATAGTTGCCGCACGGGCAAGGATTCGCTGCCAGTACCAGCTGAAAACGCGCCGGGAAGCTGACCTGCCCAAGAGATCTGGCGATGGTCACCGAGCCGGATTCGAGCGGCTGGCGAAGCGCGTCCAAGCACCGCAAGGCGAACTCCGGAGCCTCGTCCAGGAACAGCACTCCCCTGTGCGCCAGCGAGATCGCGCCCGGCTTCGCGATCCTAGCTCCGCCACCGATCAAAGATGCCATCGAGGCATTGTGATGCGGCTGCGCGAACGGCGGACGCACGATTAGGCCAGAGCTAAGATCCTTGCCAAGAATCGAATGGATCGCCGAGACCTCAATCGACTCCTGCTCGGTCAGATCGGGCAGCACCCCAACCAGACGCTCGGCGAGCATCGTCTTTCCAACCCCTGGCGGCCCCTGCATGAATACGTGGTGGCCTCCGGCGGCGGCGACTTCGAGCGCCCAGACGGCGGCGGGCTGGCCGATCACGTCGGAAAAATCGGGCCGTATGTCTTCGTCTGGCTCGGGCTGCTCGACATCCGGAATCTGCGGATTGCCCGGCCTGCCGTGCAGCACCTCGACGAGGTCGCCGATGCTGCTCACCGGCCAGATGGTCAAGCCGTTAACTAGCTGCGCCTCCCTCATCTGAATGGCAGGCACGACAGCCCTAGTCATGCCCAGTTCTCGAGCACCCAACAGTGCGGGCAGCAGGCCGCTGACTCGGCGAACCTTGCCGTCCAGCCCGAGCTCTCCCAGCATCACCGACTTGCTGGCGATCTCGGGCGGCACCAGCCCGGAGGCAGCGAGCACAGCCGAAACGATCGCTAAGTCGAAGTGCGAGCCGGACTTCGGCAGATTGGCCGGTGTCAGATTGATGGTTAGCAGCTGATTCGGCCAGCTCAGCCCCGCCCCGGAGACCGCCGCGCGGCACCGATCGCGAGCCTCGTAGAGGGCGGTGTCCGGCAGCCCGATCATGATAGTTCTGGGCAGTCCGGGCGTCAGCGCTGCCTCTACCTCCACCGGCTTCGGTTTCACGCCCACCAGGGTCATCGACCACGCGCTGGTGCTCATCACAGCCCCATCACGTGCTGAAACTCGACCGCTCGACCCCTACGTTTCAGCACGCCGACCGCGTCTACGCGAACACCATAATGAGAGACTCCCAGCGTTTTAACCCAGATGGCAGCGAGCGCGCGGAGCGTGCTGAGCTTCTGCCAGGTGATGGCCTCCAGCGGATCGCCGTACCCAAGGCCGCTACGCGTCTTTACCTCGACAGCGACAGCCGTTGGCGGGCCAAATTCGTTAGGCGCGAGAGCGCAGATATCGATTTCGCCTATCGGGCAGCGCCAATTGCGCTCGATAATTTTCCAGCCGAGATCGACTAGATAGTCGGCGGCCAGTTGCTCGCCCTGCCTGCCGAGGCCGATGGATTTGCCTATAACTTCATGCTGCATATGCCCATGATTGAGGTGGCAGCCTAGAAAGTTCAGTTATCCACAGATTATTTTTCGGGAACCGACAACTCGCGGTGCTGGATCTCCTCGATCGAGACGTCCCTGAAAGTCAGCACCTTTGCCGACTTAACGAACCTCGCCGGGCGATACATGTCCCAGACCCAGGCGTCCGCCATCGAGACCTCGTAGTAGACGTCCCCACCCTCTGTGCGGACTTTCAGATCAACGGCGTTGCACAGATAGAAGCGCCGCTCGGTTTCAACCGCGTACGTGAAGATGTCGACGACATCTCGATATTCCCGGTATAGATCAAGCTCCAGCTTGTTCTCGTACGCCTCTAAATCTTCTGCGCTCATCCTGCCAGCCTACTCGTTTTCCAAAGCCTGCTGGACATTACGATAGCTAAAGCGGTGAATCTCGCAAGGCCCAAGCGCCATCAGGTTTTCTTGATGCGCCTTCGTGTCGTAGCCCTTGTGCTTGGCGAAACCGTAGCCGGGATATTTTTCGTCCATGCCAATCATCAGCCGATCTCGATAGACCTTAGCGATTATCGACGCGGCCGAGATGCAAGCGAGCAACGCATCACCCTTCCAGACCGCCAGCGACGGGATGAGCAGCCCCGGCACGAAGAAACCGTCGGTAAGCGCATAGGCCGGCTGTGGATCAAGCCGCAGGATCGCGCGACGCAGACCCTGCAGATCGGCCTCCTGCATTCCCAACGCGTCGCACTCGCTGGGGGAAATCTCGACGACAGAAACCGCTAGCGCTTTTTCCAGGATCTCGTCGTGAAGCTGCTCGCGCCTCTTGGCAGTCAGCTTCTTAGAATCAGTCAGGCCGTCGATGCGTTTATCTGGCGACAAAATCACCGCAGCCGCAACCAGCGGCCCAGCACAAGCTCCCCTGCCGGCCTCATCAGCCCCGGCTATCGGAGAGAAGCCCGACCGAATGAGCTCTAGCTCATAATCGCTTATCGGCACGTACCGGCCCCGATAAGCGGAGTCTGCGGCGCGCTAGCAGCGGCTGGAACGTTATCGTAGGTCGCCGGGCGCTCGAAACCCTGGATTCTGCTCAGCGGAAGCGCGACGGCCTTCACGGGACCAACCACTGCGGTCTGCGGGATGAAGCCCGCGGAGCCCGGAGCGCCCCCTGGCACCGCGGAACAGAAATGCAGCCTGGAATCGCCTGAGCTGTTGCGGTGGTCGCCCATCACGAAGATGTGGCCTTCTGGCACCGTGATGTCGAACGTGGTGTCGGACGGGGCGACGGGCAGCCCGTCCTCGTTCTTGTACAGATAGGATTCCTCGTCCAGGGGTTGGCCGTTGACCGTAACGCGGCCTTGAACATCGCAGCATTTGACGTTGTCACCGGATGTTCCGATGACCCGTTTAACCAGGTAGCTCTTCTTCGAGTCTGGCAGCAGCTTCACTATCTCCATTCCTCGCAGCAGAGGATTCTGGGTGATTTCGGGCTCGCCGAGCCAGTCGTTGGTGTCCTCGAAGACGACGATGTCGCCTCGCTGCCAATCGGCTAGCCGAACCGCGACGATTCGATCCCGCGTCTCTAGCGTCTGTTCCATAGAACCCGACGGCACTCGAAAAACCTGGAAGGCAAGTTCCCTGACTAGGGCCGTGATGACCAACGCAACCAGCACTGCGACGAAGAGCTGACCGAGGTTCACGAAGAACCTTTCCACTGGGCCACGCTTCTTCGTGGCCTTTGGAGCTGCGACTGGCTTGGGACGATCGCTAGCATCGAAGTTCTCGTAGGCACCAGCGCTTTCTAAATTGGTCACCCGTTCAGACTAGCCCAACTAACTGTGAGAGCAATGATCGGATCACCGCCGATAAAACAAAACGGCCGCCACCCGTTAAGGTGTGAACTGCTCCCCATTAGTTGGACTGAGAAAATCAGTTATCTACTAGTGGGGAGT
>CAUPIJ010000049.1:0-6145 GCA_963511305.1 uncultured Propionimicrobium sp. | reverse complement strand
AGAATAGCGGCAGCAGATCATTCTGCTTGTCGAGTTTGAATTCGGTTGCCCTACCTCGGTCCAGGTGCGGCGCCAAGGATGAGAGCCGCAGAATCGGATCAGTATCGATCAGGTAGGTCTTGCCGGACTTGTCCACCAGCCGCCCGGCGACGCTCAGTTCGCGGTCAAACCAAGTGTTCAGCAGCGGACCGCCGTAAACCTCGACGTCCACCAGTCGATGACCCGAACGAGCGAAATCGAAATCAGGCTTGATCTGAAGAGCCGGGGAGTCTGTGTGTACTCCAAGGATTCGCAAACCGCTCGATTCGGTCAGGCGCTGAGGCATCCGCCACGCCAAAATAGCTCCGCCGCGAACCACGTAGCGGGCGCCGGTGACGTCGTCCCAGGGCTTCGTCTCGTCCATCGCGGTGAAACCGGCGCTGGCCAACATTTCCGCGGCGTTCATGGCCGCGTGATAGGCCGTGGGAGAGGCCTCAATATATTCGCTGAAAGTTTTCAACCAAGTTCGCATACTCACGAGTATCAAGCCTAGTCATTTTTTGTCAGTGGCGAGTGCTTGACTGTTAGGCATGAATGCTAGCCAAGTAATCATCGTGCTGTTAATCGCGGCCGTCTGCGTGCTGGCGGGGCTGCTGATCGGCTCCAGACGCAGAGCCACGAGCCAGGATCCGCTGCCCCAGCTAGCCCCGGTGTCCGAGACATTAGAGCGCCTCAATAACCAGCTGAGCGCCGTCGAGCGCCACCAGGCCAGCTTCGGCGCGCAGCTTTCCGAGCAGGTTCGCACTGTGATCTCCACCAATGAAAACCTGCGCCGCGAGACCACCGCGCTTTCGAACGCGCTGAGAAAACCCCATGTGCGTGGTCAGTGGGGCGAGCTGCAGCTCAAGCGGGCCGTGGAGCTGGCGGGCATGGTTGAGCACTGCGACTTTTACACCCAGAGCAGCGTGCGCACAGACGAGGGCCTGTTACGCCCGGACATGAAAGTGCTGCTGGGCGGCGGCAAGTTCATCTACGTCGACGCGAAGACCCCGCTCACCGCGTTTCTCGATGCCCAGTTGAGCGAGGACGAGGCCATCCGCGCCAGGCTGCTCACGCAGTTTGGACACGCTGTTCGCGGCCACATCGACCAGCTCTCGGCCAAGAAATACTGGCGGCTGGACGTCAACAGCCCCGAATTCGTGGTGCTGTTCCTACCGTCACAGGCGCTGGCCGCCGAAGCGCTCAACCAGCAACCCGACCTGATCGAATATGGGGCCGCGAAGGACGTGCTGCTCGCCTCTCCGACAACGCTAATCGCGATGCTGAGGGCCATTTCGTATGGCTGGAAGCAGGAGGCGCTGGCCGACAGCGCGCGCGAGGTTTTCGAGACCGGCCGCGAGCTCTACGAGCGGCTAGGCACGCTTTCATCGCACCTGAATAGGCTGGGCAGGTCGTTGAATTCCTCGGTAAAAAGTTACAACGACGCCATCGGCTCGCTGGAGTCGCGCGTGTTGGTCACTGCCAGAAAGTTCAACGAAATGAAATTGACCAACGAAGATTTACTGTCCCCACAAGCGTTGACGGCGATCACGCGAACGCCATAGGAATTCGATTAGCCACGTGTACACGGAGCGGGTCGGTCCTTAATTAATCCCCAGAACGCTTAACGAGTCAATTTTGGTTCGACTACGAACCAGAATTGACTCATTAAACTTTTACAACGTCGTGGAGTCACGGGTGGGAGATTGAGGGTCTTCAGGTCAGTGGTCCTTGCGGCTGGCAACCTGGGCCTCGGCGTCGGCCGCGCTGCGCCTGGTGCGTAGCTGCGGGGGCAGCGAGAAGCTCATCTGCTCCTCCACGAGCTGCTCCTCGGTGACCTGCGGGTAGCCGAGCTCGGCGAGCCGCTCGATGACGCCCTGCACCAGTTCCTCGGGGACCGAGGCGCCGGAGGTCAGCCCAACGGTTTCGACCCCGTCCAGCCAGGCCGGGTCGATCTCTTCGGCGTAGTCAACGCGCTCTGCGCGCTTGGCGCCGGCCTCGGCGGCGACCTCAACGAGCCGCACAGAGTTGGAGGAGTTTGCCGAGCCGACCACGATCACCAGGTCTGATTCGGCGGCGATCTCCTTGATGGCCGCCTGGCGGTTTGAGGTGGCGTAGCAGATGTCGTCGGAGGGCGGGTCGAGCAGCTGCGGGAACTTCTCGCGCAGCTTCTCGACGGTCTGGTTGGTTTCGTCGACGCTGAGCGTGGTCTGGCTTAGCCAGGCGACCGGCTGATCGGTGGGGACGTCCAGGCCCTCCACCTCGTCTGGGTGTTGAACCAGCGTGATGTTCTCGGGCGCCTCGCCCTGGGTGCCCTCCACCTCCTCGTGGCCCTCGTGGCCGATGAGCAGAATGGGCAGGCCCTGCTTGGCGAATCTGCGAGCCTCGTTGTGCACCTTCGTCACCAGCGGGCAGGTGGCGTCGATGGTACGAAGATTTCTGGCCTTGGCTTCTTCGCGAACCGCCGGCGAAACTCCGTGCGCGGAGAAGATGACTAGCTCGCCGCTGGGCACCTCGTCGAGCTCCTCGACGAAGATCGCGCCCTTGGCTTCGAGCGTTTTGACGACGTGCTTGTTGTGGACGATCTGTTTGCGCACATAGACCGGCGAGCCGAACTTTTGCAGCGCCTGATGTACCGTAACCACGGCGCGATCCACTCCGGCGCAGTAGCCACGCGGCGCGGCCACGATAACCCTTTTCGTCATCTACTCCTCCTAGCATTGCCAGTCTAGGCACAGCCAGTCTAAGAAACCGGGTCAACAGCGGTAAGGTCACACTCATTATTGTCAGTGGCTGGCTCTAAAGTAGAAGGCGTGAATCAATCAACTACGCCTCAGGCACAACCGCTGGCCGACGTCGTCCGCAAGGTAAAGGGCTGGGTCGAGCGCTGCGGCTGGGTCTGGGTAGAGGGTCAGATCATCGAGCTGAACCGCCGTCCGGGCAGGCAGTTCTTCACGCTGCGCGACCGCAACGAGGAGATCTCCGCGCGCCTAAGCTGCCCCGCGCATGTGCTGGACGCGGCGGGGCCACTGGCCGTCAACAGCCAAGTGGTCGCCGAGATCCACCCGGTGGTCTGGCATAAGAACGCTAGCTTGAGCTTCGAGTGCAGGCAGATCAAGATCGTCGGTGAGGGCCAGCTGCTTGCCCAACTCGAGGCGCTCAAACATAAGCTGCAGGCTGAGGGCCTCTTCGACGAAATCCGTAAGAAGAAGCTGCCGTTCCTGCCCGGCTGCATCGGGCTGATCACCGGAGCCGAGAGCGCGGCACAACGTGACGTGCTCCGAAACGTCGAAATGCGCTGGCCGGGCGCGCGATTCAAGGTGATAAACACCCTAGTCCAGGGGCCTCAGGCTGCAGAGCAGGTTATCGAGGCGCTCAAGCAGCTCGACGCCGACCCCGATGTAGAGGTGATCATCATCGCCAGGGGCGGCGGCTCGCTCGAAGATCTGCTGCCGTTCAGCGACGAGGGCCTGGTTCGGGCCGCTGCCGCTGCCAGGACTCCCCTGATCAGCGCGATCGGGCATGAGCCGGACACACCGATCCTCGACCTGGTGGCTGACGTCCGCGCGTCCACGCCGACCGCCGCCGCGAAGATGGTGGTGCCGGTGGCAGCCGACGAGCTGGCCAGCCTAGAACAGACCCTGCTGCGAACCAGGGCCGCGATGTTGAATCGGCTCGCCTTCGAGCAGAAGACGCTGAGCGCGTTGATCTCGCGCCCGGTGCTCCGCGATCCCTCGGCGACGATCAGCGCGCACGCCGACAAGGTCGCCGAGCTCAATCGGCGGCTGACGCACGCCGCTGCTCTAAAGATCCGCGAGGAATCGGCTTTCGTCGCCAACTCGCTGGCTCGTATCCAGGCGATGTCGCCCAAGGCCACGCTAGAGCGCGGCTACGCGATCGTCTCGGACGCCGATAACATCTCGGTGACATCGGTCAACGACGTGGAGCCGGGCGATCAACTACAGATTTACCTCAGCGACGGCCAGCTGTACGCCGAGGTCAACTACCAGGAAGATTAATGATGAGCGAAACCACCGAACAGACCACCGAAAACGCCCCGCAGAAGGCCACGGAGAAGATCACCTATGAGCAGGCCCGCACGCGCCTGGAGGCCATCGTCCAGAAACTCGAATCGGGCGGCGCACCGCTGGCCGAGTCGATGAAGCTTTGGGAAGAAGGCGAGAAGCTGGCGGCCTACTGCCAGAAGTTCCTCGACTCCGCCAAGCAGAAGATCGAGGCCGCCAAAGCCGAGTCCACTAGCGTGGACGAGTGACGGGCAAAGCCCAAACGTAGCTAGGCGCGAAGCCGCGTCGCGGCACAGACATCTGATCAGAAATGGGACTTTTAGCGGGTCTCGTGATCCGAAAAACAATTCCGGAATTTTTCCCAAGCCTAGGCCACCGGCCCACCGGGTTGGGCTAAGCCGAATGAGTATCAGCTAGACCTAGAAGTCCTCGAGCATCTCGGTCACCAGGGCAGCGATCTCGGAACGCTCCGACCTAGTCAGCGTCACGTGGGCGAACAGCGGGTTGCCCTTCAGCCGTTCAACCACCGCGGCGATGCCGTCGTAGCGGCCGACCCGCAGGTTGTCACGCTGGGCGGTGTCGTGGGTCAGCACCACACGTGAGTTCTGCCCGATTCGGCTGAGCACGGTCAGCAGCACGTTCCGTTCGAGGGATTGGGCCTCGTCAACGATCACGAACGCGTCATGCAGCGAACGACCGCGAATATGGGTCAGCGGCAGCACCTCGATCATGTCGCGTTCGAGCAGCTCGTCGATGACGAACTTATTTGTGACTGAACTAAGAGTGTCGAAAACCGCTTGTCCCCACGGCGACATCTTCTCGGTCTCGGTGCCCGGCAGATAGCCGAGCTCCTGGCCGCCAACCGCGTACATCGGGCGGAAAACCATGACTTTTTCGAATACGTGCTGCTCCATCGTTAGCTCGAGACCGGCACATAGCGCGAGCGCCGACTTGCCGGTGCCTGCCCGCCCACCGAGGCTCACGATGCCGACTCTCGGGTCGAGCAGCAGATCCAGCGCGACGCGCTGCTCGGCGCTGCGGCCGTGAATCCCGAACGCCTCCAGGTCCGGGCGAACCAGCTTCACCAGACCGTCACCGAGGTGTCGTCCGAGCCCGCTAGAGCTTGGCGCGCGGATCACCAGCCCGGTGTTCACCGGCTGCTCGCTGACTTCGTCGATCTTTGCCTCGCCGACCTCGAAGAGCTGGTCGAGTGTCTCGGAGGAACAGTCGACCTCGGCCATGCCGCTCCAGCCGGAATCGGAGACCTGCTCGTTAAGGTATTCCTGCGCCTCGATGCCCATAGCAGCGGCCTTGACGCGCATCGGCATGTCCTTGCTGACCAGCACTACGTCCTTGCCCTCCGACTTGTAGTTCAGCGCCAGCGCCAGGATGCGGGTGTCGTTGTCACCGAGCCGGAAGCCCTCGGGCATGCAGTCGCAGCTGGTGTGGTTGAGGTCGACCAGCAGAATGCCGCCCTCGTCGTTGATGGTTAGCGGTTTGTCGAGCCTGCCGTTTTTGCTGCGGAGATCGTCTAGGAGGCGGAGCGCATTGCGGGCGAAATATCCAAGATCGGGGTGATGGCGTTTGCCCTCTAATTCGGTGATCACCACGATCGGTATCACCACCTGGTGTTCGGCGAATTTGATGATCGCCTTCGGGTCGCTCAGCAGTACGGAAGTGTCAATAACGTATGTTTTAACGCCCATATCCTGAACTTACCGAGGACGGCGAGCCAGGTGTTGGCGACTTGCGGAAGTTTACCTATGTGTCACCAAATGGTAATTAGATAACCACCAGCAGGATCGCCACCCAGTGGCACATCGAGCCGAGGATTGTACCCGCGTGGAAGAACTCGTGGAAGCCGAACCACTCGGGCCACGGGTTTGGCTTTTTTAGCGCGTACATGACGGCTCCCGCGGTGTAGAACAGGCCTCCGACTGCGAGCAATACCACGATTGCCACTCCCCCGGTTTGCCAGAACGTCGGCAGCCAGAACAGCGAGACCCAGCCCATCACGATGTACAGCGCAACGTACAGCCATCTCGGGGCCGAGAGCCAAAGCGTCCTGAAGACTACCTCTAGCAGCGCGCACCCCCAGATCA
>CAUPIJ010000048.1:0-7376 GCA_963511305.1 uncultured Propionimicrobium sp. | reverse complement strand
GATGAGCGCCTCGGGCACGAACTGGCCACCGTGGATAAGGTCGAGTGCTTCTGCGTGAACCTTAGGCCCGTTGATGTCCTCGAGAACGATGTGCCTGGCGACGCCTTCGATCATCGCCGCGTATGCCAGCGACGAACCGACCGCGCCGGCCCCGACAATAGAGAGTTTCGATCCTTCTCGACGGCTGTCAATGTTTGAAATCATTGTGTCCCTCACTCTTATGGGCGGTTATCAAATAGCAGGTTCACACGGCCGCCGGATTCAACCGTACGAACCTTGAGCCCATAAATAGGCTCCAAAATTTGGGGGGTGAAAACTTGAGTGGGAGTCCCTCTGGCAGCAACCTTACCGCCATCGAGGAGGATTATCTGGCTGCAGCACCGAGCCGCCAGGTTTAGATCGTGAAGCACAATTACCGTAGTCCGCCCGAGATCCGAGATCAAGTCTAGGAGCGCGAATTGATGCCTCAGATCTAGGTGATTGGTCGGCTCGTCCATCAGCAGATGTGGAGATTCTTGGGCGATAGCGCGGGCGATCATCACCCGCTGACGCTCACCGCCGGAAAGATTTGTGACTAGCCGATCGGCTAGGTCTGTAAGTTCGACACGAGCCATCGCTTCGTCGACAAGGCTCTGGTCGGCATCGTCGCCGTATCCAATCAGATGCCGGCTAGCCAGCCTGCCGAGGCCGACGGCGTCACGAACGGTCAGCGGCAAAACCGCATCGCGTTCCTGAGCCACCACGGCTATTTGTTTGGCGATTTCTCGCCTACTCAGCTCGGCAATGTTTTTGCCGTCCACCAGCACTTCACCAGTGTCTGGCTTCAGAGCATTGTGTAGCGCCATCAGAAGGGTAGACTTTCCGCACCCGTTGACGCCGACTACGCCAACCACCTCGCCGTCAGACACGCTAAAGCTAACGTCAGAGATAATCCGACGTTTTCCACGGCTGACGGCGAGGCGGTTGACAGTAATCATTACTTCTTCAGCAGCTCTCCGAGCTTGACGGCGCCGTCGACGGAAAGAGTCGTCGGCGGGTCGGTGAGGACGAACGGCAGGTAGACGATCTTGTCATTCTTCACAGCCTGCAGGCCGTCAGCACCGGCGTAACCCTTGAGGATCGCCTTGGCTTCCTCCGGCGTGGAGGAGTCGGCCATCAGCACGATCCACTCGGGGTCCTTCTCGAGAAGGGATTCCATGGATGCGTCGAATACGCGCTCCTTGGAGTCGTCGTAGACGTTCTTCAGGCCATTGGCCTCGAAGATCGGCTGAACCATGGAGCTGGTTCCGTAGGTGTAGAACTCGGTGGATCCCGGCATCACGAACAGCGCTGCGGCATTGGCCTTGCTGCCGGAAGGAGCTGCCTTCTTGACATCCTCGAGGCGCTTGGCAACCTTGTCCTTAACTTCTTTGGCCTTGTCCTGAACGCCGAACATGGTGGCGATCTTGTCGATCTCGTTGTAGACGAGGTCGTAGGAAGCGTGGTCGGTGGTCCAGTTCGGGCACATCGCGTCGGGCGAGTATAGCGGAACACCGGATGCCTTCAGCTTTTCACGGTCAGCGCCCTCGTCATAGCCGAAGACGACATCGGGGTTTACAGACAGCGCGGCCTCGGTGGACACTTTTGCGCCGCCGGTGCCGGTGTCGCCGGCCTCAAGTTGCGGGATGGCGTCGAGAGCCTTGTTCATTTCGGGGTAGCTCTCGTCGATGCGGCGGTTACCGGACTTGGCGACTACTTTGTCGGCCAGGCCTAGGTCGTAGAGGATTGAGAAGTCGGTTTCAGAGAGCAACAGAATGCGCTCCGGAGCCTTCTCGAATTCCAAAGTCTCGTTGCAGCTTTGAATCTTGGCAGGGAATCCTGCCTGCGCGGCGGACGATGCCGGAGCTGAAGACTCGCTTTCAGCATTGTTACCGGAACATCCGGTGAGAGCAAGACCGAGCGCTAGCGCTCCGGCGATGAGTTGTTTCTTCATTCTTTTTCCTTTCTTAACTTGCACGCCGTTGCCTCTTAATGAGGACTACTAAACAAGGCGCACCAATTAAACCTGTGATTACCCCGATCGGTAGCTCTGCAGGAGCAAATGCGACGCGGGCGATTGCATCCATCCAAACCAGGAACAGCGATGAAGCGAGTGCTGATCCGAGCACTAGGAAGCGATGTGAATATCCGATGAATGATCGAATGACGTGCGGCACGATCAGCCCGACAAAGCCAATTCCGCCTGCCGCCGCCACTGCTATTGCCACTGAAGCCGAAACGATAATCAGCATGACGACCCGCATCCTCGATGCATTCACTCCCACCGACTCGGCCGTCCTGTCTCCGCTCGCCAGAGCGTCGAGGATCGGGCCGCAGAAGAACATCACAGCCGTGAAAACCACGGCAACGATCACTAACAGCGGGAGTTGCGGCCACTGTGCGCGAGCCAACGACCCAAGCATCCAGAACATAACGGCCTGCGATGTTTCGGGGCTGCCAGAAGAAAATATGAGCAGGTTCGTTACTGCCTGAAAACCGAAGCCAGCTGCAAGGCCTGCGAGTATAAGCTGCAGTGGCGTCGAGCCTTGACCAGCGACTGCCATCACCATCAGCGTAGCTATGAGTGCTCCCGCGAAAGCCATGCTGCCCGTGACCATGTAGTTGGACGCGCCGAGCACGATAATCGAGAGCGCCGCGCCAGTCGATGCACCGCTAGAAACGCCGAGCACGTAAGGCTCCGCCAGCGGGTTACGCACCAACGCCTGCAGAACGACACCCGCAACGCCCAGAATCGCACCGACAGCCAGCCCAGCAATGATTCTTGGGACACGATTCTGCCAGACGATCGCGTCGATGGCTGGCGTCCAGGTTTTATCGACGTTGAAACCAAGATGATCGAGTGTGACACCAACGATGTCTGGGATGCTCACGTTTGCTGACCCGAAAACTATGGAAAGCAGCGGGGTGAGAACCATCAAGAGCAGCAGAATTACAAGACGCACATTGCGCTTGCGTTTATTTTTTCTCCGCCTCAGGATTGTGCTCCCCTTGGCGGTAGCACTTTCCTGCATTCGGTTGCTTTCGGTCTGGCCGGTTCGCGCGGCAAATGATACCTGCCGGTTAGAGGTCGGACTCGACTTACGTCTTACCGTTGCGCGTCAGTTTTGGGTTCTCACCAAATTCCCTGTACCGGCTATTAGGCAAGTTCGGGTTGCCTAACAAATAGATATTCTTACACTACTTAACAGTTTTAGCAATGAATCACGCCTTGTTACGGCCAGTTGTTTCCAAGCAAGAAGTTTGGGCCGCCCCAAGTGGGACGGCCCAAACTTCTTGCTTGGAAACAACTGGCTAGTAGCCCAGGCTAGTGGCGGTCTCGCGGATCTGATCCGCACTTGCCCTCAGCTGCGAAAGCTCGGATTCACTGACCTCAAGCTCCAGTTGACGGACCGCGCCACGAGCGCCAACGATCGTCGGCACCGACATGCAGACGCCGCCGATGCCGTGCCAATTGGTCAACATCCTCGAAACCGGTAGCACCGCTCGCTCGTCGCGCAGGATCGCCTTAATGATGCGGCAGGCGCTGACACCAATCGCGAAGTTCGTCGCGCCCTTGCCCTCGATGACCTCGTAGGCGGCGTTCACGACGCGCTGCGACATCTCGTCGAGCTTCTCCTCGGTGAAGCACTTTCCGTTGCCAAATTTCCAGTCGAGGATGGGCACGCCGCCAATACTAGCGGTGCTCCACATCGGGGTCTCGGAGTCGCCGTGCTCACCACACATGTATGCGTGCACGTTGCCGGTCGCAACCGCGCAGGTTTCGGCGATCAACTGCCTCAGACGCGAGGAGTCAAGCACAGTTCCCGAACCGAAAAGCCTAGAGGGCGGCAGGCCAGAAATCTTCAGCGCGGCCTGCGTGGTGACGTCCACGGGGTTGGTCACCATCAAAAAGATGGCGTCTGGGGAACGCTCGACCAGCGGGGGAAGAATGTTCTGCATCAGCTTGACCGTCGAACCCGCCAGGTCTAGGCGTGACTGGCCAGGCTGCTGCTTTGCGCCAGCGGTGATTACGACGACGTCCGAATCTGCGGTTGAATCGACGTCATCGGAGCCTTCGATGAGCGCCTCGGGCACGAACTGGCCACCGTGGATAAGGTCGAGTGCTTCTGCGCGAACCTTAGGCCCGTTGATGTCCTCGAGAACGATGTGCCTGGCAACGCCCTCAATCATCGCCGCGTATGCCAGCGACGAACCGACCGCACCGGCGCCCACAATAGAGAGTTTTGAACCTTCTCGACGGCTATCTACGCTACCAATCATGTTCTTCATTCCCATGGTTGGTTGTCGAAGAGAAGATTCACACGCCCACCCACTCGAACTGTATGAACCTTGAGCCCATAAACCGGCTCGAGATTCTCTGGAGTAAAGACTTCTTCGGGCGTTCCCCTAGCTGCCACCCTACCGCCGTTTAGCAGCAGAATCCGGCTACAGCAGCGAGTTGCCAGGTTGAGGTCGTGCAACACAATCACCGTAGTGCGGCCAAGTTCGGCGATTAGGTCGAGCAGCGCAAATTGGTGTCGTAGGTCTAGGTGGTTGGTCGGTTCGTCCATCAGCAGGTGCGAGGACTGCTGGGCGATCGCGCGGGCGATCATCACGCGCTGACGCTCGCCGCCGGAAAGTTCGGTGACCAGCCTGTCTGCCAGATCGGTTAACTCGACGCGTGCCATCGCCTCGTCGATTAATTCCTGGTCGGCCTCGTCGCCGTATCCGACGAGATCCCGGTTGGCCAGCCTGCCCAGGCCAATCGCGTCTCGCACGGTGAGCGGCAGCACGGCGTCGCGCTCCTGGGCGACGATTGCCATGCGACGGGCGATCTGGCGGCGGCTCATGTCTGCGATGTTCTCGCCATCAATGAATACCTGGCCGGTGTCGGGAATCAGCGAGCGGTGCAGCGCCATCATCAGCGTCGATTTGCCGCAGCCATTCGCCCCCACGATGCCAACGACCTCGCCGTCATGCACGGTGAAGGTAACGTCGGAGATGATCCGGCGGTTTCCACGGCTGACGGCGAGGTTGCTGATTTTAATCATTACTTCTTCAACAGCTCACTCAGTTTGACGGCACCGTCAACGGCTAGGGTCGTCGGGCCGGTCAGAATAGACGGCAGGTAAACGACCTTGTCATTCTTGACCGCCTGCAAGCCGTCGGCGCCAGGTAAGCCCTTCAGAATCGCCTTGGCCTCTTCGAGGGTCATGGAATCGGACATCAGCACGATCCACTCCGGATCCTCCTCGAGCAGCGATTCCATGGAAGCGTCGAAGACGCGCTTGTTGGAGTCGTCGTAGACGTTCTTCAGGCCATTGGCCTCGAAGATCGGCTGAACCATCGAGCTAGTTCCGTAGGTGTAGAACTTCGCGCTACCTGGCACCACGAACAACCCAGCGGCGGTTCCCTTGGAGTCAGAAGGAGCGTTCTTCTCGACGTCTTCGAGGCGCTTCTTAACCTTATCCTTGACCTCTTCGGCCTTGTCCTGAACGCCGAACATGGTGGCGATCTTGTCGATCTCGCGGTAAACGATGTCGTAGGAGGCGTGGTCGGTGGTCCAGTTCGGGCACGACTCGTCCGGCGAGTAAAGCGGAACGCCGGAGGCCCTCAGCTTCTCGCGGTCGGCGCCCCTGTCGTAGCCGAATACAACGTCAGGGTTCACCGAGAGAGCGGCCTCGGTGGAGACCTTCGCGCCGCCGGTGCCGGTGTCGCCGGCCTCAAGGGTCGGGATTTCGTCCAGGATCTTGCTCATCTCGGGGAATTCATCGTCGATGCGGCGGGTACCGGCCTTGGCGACTACCCTGTCGGCCAGGCCGAGGTCGTAGAGGATCGAGAAGTCGACCTCTGAGAGCACAAGAATGCGCTCGGGAGCCTTCTCGAACTCTAGGGTCTCGTCACAGCTCTGCACCTTTGCGGGGAATCCCCCCTGCGCCGCGGGCGCGGACGATTCGGCCCCGCCGCTCCCACCCGGGCTGGAGCAGCCAGCCAGTGCTAAACCCAGCGCTAACGCGCCGGCAATGAGTTGTTTCCTCATTTACTTTCCTTTCTTAACTTTGCCGCTTTTGGCGCCTGATCAGAACAACCAGGCAGGGCGCACCGATTAAACCTGTCATGACGCCGATCGGCAGCTCGGCGGGAGCGAAAGCCACGCGGGCGATCGCGTCCATCCAGACCAAGAACAGCGCGGACGCCAGTGCCGAGCCGAGCACCAGATAGCGGTGCGAATATCCGATGAACGAACGGATGACGTGCGGAATGATAAGCCCGACGAAGCCGATGCCACCAGCCGCGGCGACAGCCACCGCGACGGCAGCAGAAACGAGAATCAGCATTAACACCCGCATTTTCACCGCGTTTACGCCGACGGATTCCGCGGTGCGGTCGCCGCTGGCCAGGGCGTCGAGGATCGGCCCGGAGAAAAACATCGCTGCCGTGAACACCACGGCGACTATCACCAGTAGCGGGAGTTCTGGCCATTTCGCGCGAGCCAGGGAGCCGAGCATCCAGAACATTACGGACTGGGATGTTTCGGGGCTACCCGACGAAAAGATCAATAAGTTGGTGATGGCCTGAAAACCGAAGCCGGCGGCCAGTCCAGCCAGGATCAGCTGCAGCGGCGTGGAGCCGCGGCCTGCGATCAGCATAACCAGCAGCGTCGCGGTCAGCGCGCCGAGGAACGCCATGCTCCCGGTGAGCATGTAGTTGGAGGCGCCGACCAGGATGATCGAGATCGCCGCGCCCGTCGACGCGCCGCTCGAGACGCCCAGCACGTACGGCTCGGCCAACGGGTTTCGGATCAGCGCCTGCAGCACCACGCCGGAGACACCGAGAATCGCTCCGACCGCCATCCCCGCGATGATACGAGGCACCCGGGTCTGCCAGACGATCGCCTCGACGGCACGCGTCCAGGTGACGTCGACGCCAAAGCCGAGATTTTTTAGCGTGACCCCGAGGACGTCGTTGGCGCTGACGTTAGCGGAACCTAAAAGAATCGAGCCGATCGGCGTGCCGACCATCAGAACAAACAAAACGACCAGACGGACGTTACGTCTGCGCTTGTTTCGTTTCCGCCGCAGAAGAGTGCTTTCCGCAGCGGTAGAACTTTCCTTCATCCAGTAGCTTTCGGTCAGGCCGTTATGTGCGGCTAGTGTTACCTGCCAGCCTGGAGGTCGGACTCGACTTGCGTCTTACCGTTGCACGACAGTTTTGGGTTTACACCAAATTTCCCAAGCTGGGCGTTGACTAAGGCGAACCTTGGTCATATGTCTATGCAAACACATTTAGCGGCTTTTGTCTATACTGAACCCTGAAAGTTGGACGTTTATTTGTTCAGTTTTTAGGGTTAGGGGTGT
>CAUPIJ010000047.1:0-7484 GCA_963511305.1 uncultured Propionimicrobium sp. | reverse complement strand
ATGCTTTTCCAGTCTTTTTGAACATTAAGAATGCCCCCTAGATATGGAACCGATAAAACCCGAGGGACAATTAACGCTGTTCTAAACTTAAACCGACCCCCAGTAGCTAAGACCTTACACTAAAAACCTAGTAACACCAGATTTTTAGGCGATTTTTCCAACTCTTGGCAGTGGCCAGACGATAAACATCGCCCTTCCAATCCGTTGCTCTTCGGAGACAGTGCCGATGGCCTCGGAACGACTGTCCACCGAGACGTTTCGGTGGTCGCCAAGCACGAAATAGCGGTTCTCGGGCACCTGATAGGGAAACTTCATGTCCGATTGCCCAGTATCCACGCCCTGCACATATTTTTCGTCGAGCGGTTCGTCGTTGACGAAGACCTTGCCGTCGCGAATGTCCACCCAATCGCCGGGGTTACCGATGACACGCTTCATCAACACCTTGTTGTTGTAATAGAAAGCCATGATGTCTCCGGTGGAGAATTCCGACGAATGGTTGGCAACAACCAAGTCACCCTCCCGAAGCGTCGGCTCCATAGACGTGCCACGAATCTGCAGGACTGAAATGAAAAACGTCGAAATCAACACACTAACCGCGGCTACGACGACGATCACCTCGAAGGCACGCAGCAAAAACCGAAACAGTCTGGACTCCATCCAGCCCGCCCAAGTCTCCCTTAACCGTTCGATCGGGCCAGCACCCCGTTCGGGCGTGTAATCGTCAGGCTGCTCCGGCGCAGCACCCTCCAAAACTCGTTTGGCCATCAAACCCCCTAATTACAGCGCTGACTTACGCCAACACATAAACAGGTTAGCGGGATTACGGTTCGGTTTGAACCTGATTACCGGCAAGCGGTAGTCGAATCTCGAATTCGGCACCCTGACCAAGCGTGCTCCTCACAGCCACCTTGCCACCATGCGCCTCCACCAGCGAGGCCACAATAGAGAGCCCAAGACCCGTTGAGCCCTCGGCGTTATGCGCCCTTGACGAGTCCGCGCGGGTGAAGCGCTCGAAGATGTGCGGCATAAGCTCGGGGTCGATGCCTGGCCCATTATCAGTGATGGTTATTACCGCCCAGCCGTTATCAACCGAAACCTTCGTCATCACCGATGTGCCGGCGCCCGTGTGCTTGCGAGCATTACCCAGCAAATTAGCCACCACCTGCTGCAGCCGGAACTTATCGCCACGCACAACCACCTCGCCCGCCTCCGGGTCGGGCAGATCCAACAGCCAACGGTGCTGCCTATCTGAAACCTGGGCATCAGACACCGCATTAAGCGCGATCTCCACCACGTCCACGTCTTCGACGTCGATGCCACGTCCCTCGTCGAGCCTGGCCAACAGCAACATGTCCTCAACCAGGCGGCTCATGCGCTGCGACTCGAAATCGATGCGATCGACGGCTCGCGCGGAGCCATCATCCAGCTCGGCGCTACGCCTATTTAAGAGTTCGGCGTAACCCCGGATCGACGCCAACGGGTTGCGCAACTCGTGGCTGGCATCCGAAACGAATCGCCGCACGCTAGATTCGGACGCCTGCCGCGACTGCAACGAATTCTCGACGTGATCGAGCATTCTGTTGAACGCGTAGCCAACGCGGTCGATCTCGTCGCCGTCGGAGGTGGCCGGCACTCGCACCTTCAGCGAAACCTCACCGCTGCCCAGCGGCATCTGCGAGACCTGCGTGGCCGTCGCCGCCAGGCTGCCAAGCGGAGACAGGGCACGGCCGATCACCCGGTTCACGACTAAAACGGCAGCAATCACAGCAAGCAGGCACAGCACCAGCTCGGCCAGGAAGATGTTCGCCACAAGCCCATTTACCGACGACAGCGGAATAGCCACATACACCTGCGGGCCAGTCGCGGCGGAACACTGCGCCCGATAAGGCCCAAGATGGCCGACGTTAATGTTGCGGGGGCGTCCGTCGCACTCCACACGGAGCACCTTTTTGAACTGCTCGGCGTTCGGCACACCAAAACCGGAATCGGTGACGATTTGCGCGTGAATCTCACCGCCCTTAGCAATCACGATGAAAGACCCACCTGGCAAGCCGCCAACTCGCAATTCATCAAGCACAACTGGCTGGTCAGGATTTCCAAAAACGTAGCTAATTTGGCTATCAATGTTGGAAATCAGAAGCTGACGGATAACACCCACCGAGATCATCGACAACAACAAAGCCACTAGCGCAACGATGATACCCACCTGCCTGGTGAGGCGGGATCGCAGCGAAGCCTTGCTCAGGTTAGGCGGGTTTAATGACATATCCAGCGCCACGAACAGTGTGAATCATCGGCTCGCGGCCGGCGTCGATCTTCTTACGCAAGTAACTGATGTAGAGCTCGACGACGTTGGCTTGGCCACCGAAATCATAGTTCCACACCCGGTCGAGAATCTGCGCCTTGCTCAGCACCCTACGTGGGTTGCGCATAAGGTAACGAAGAAGTTCGAACTCGGTGTTCGTTAGGTGGATCTCGTCACCGTCGCGCGTCACCTCGTGAGAATCCTCATCGAGCACCAGATCGCCAACCACCAACTGCGAGTTACTTTCCTGGGTGGCCGTTCCCGAACGACGCAGCAGCGCCCGAAGCCTGGCCACCAGTTCCTCGACGCTGAACGGCTTGGTGACGTAGTCGTCACCACCGGCGGTCAGGCCGCTGATTCGGTCGCGGACTGCGTCCTTAGCAGTCAGGAAAATCACCGGGATGTTCGGCTGGTCCGCGCGAATACGTCGCATGACCTCGAAACCGTCAACATCGGGCAACATGACGTCAAGAATCGCGACATCCGGCTTGTGCAACTTCGCAACCTCGACTGCCTGACGCCCACGCGAGGCGGTGAAAACCTCCCAGCCCTCATAGCGCAACGCCATGCCTAGCAACTCGGTGATGGACGGTTCGTCGTCCACCGCGAGCACGCGGATCGGGGTGCCGTCGGGCCTGGTAATCGGTTTCTTGTTACGAGCTTCCATCTGTCCTCCACCGCCAAGTTTACGGGCCAATGCCTGCGAAACCCTTTGAAAAGGCTGTGAAGAACCTGTGTTTCAGCAGCCGCAGCCGCCCGAGCAGCAGCCCTCAGCACTCTGACCCGCGCCCTGCCCCACGGGAGCGATGCCCAGCTTGCGCATCGCGTTCGCCGCGCGCTCGGAAACCCCGCTTGCCACCGGCTGCTCAACAACCGCGGTGAACTCGTCGCCATCCGACCAATCGGCCAGCCCCGGATGTGTGCCGGCGGCCTTGTGCGCGGTAGCGATCATCAGTTTGATTCGGTTCAGCTGGTTGACCTCGCTGGCGCCCGGATCGTAGTCGATCGAAACCAGGTTGGCCTGTGGATACTGGGCGCGCAGCTCCTTGAACATGCCGCGCCCGATGACGTGATTCGGCAGGCAAGCAAACGGCTGCGCGCAGATGACGTTGGACGTGCCATGCTCGATCAGCTCGACGATCTCACCAACAAGCAGCCAGCCCTCGCCAGCCTGCGTGCCCAGGCTGATGACGCGCTGCGCCTTAGCGGCCAGCTCATCAATGGTGCTCGGCACGTCGAACTTGCCATTGGTGGCGGCCAGCGCGGCGCGCATCGGCTTCTCGTACTGTTCGATTAGCCAGATGCCGAACTTCTTGCCAAGCCTGCTCTTGGTGGTGCCCAGCCCGAAGTTATCGCGCTGAAAATCGCCGGTGGCCATGGACTGCAAGAAGAACGCGCTCAAGCCCGGCAGGACGGCCTCACAACCCTCATCCTCAATGACGCGCACGGCGTCGTTGTTGGCGTCCGGCTGGAACTTCACCAGAATCTCGCCAACCACGCCGACGCGGGGCTTGCGCTCGATGCTAAGCAGCGGCAACTCGTCGAATTCGCAGACGATGTTTTTGATCATCCAGTTGTAGCCGACCCTACGCCCAAGCGTCTTTGAGTAGCCGGAATCGTTGAAGAACTCGCGGGTGATGGCGTCCCAGCGACGATACAGCGCCATCGCCGAGCCCTCCTCGCGTTCGTACGGACGCACGCGAAGCAGCACGTTCTGCAGCAGGTCGCCCAGCGTCAGGGCCTGCAGACCTCGGTGCATCATCGGCAGGGTAAGCTTGAAGCCCGGGTTCTGCTCGATGCCCTGGGCGCTGATGGCCAGCACCGGCACCTGCGGGTAGCCGGCGTCCTTCAGCGCCTTTCGCAGCATTCCGACATAGTTGGTCGCGCGGCACATGCCGCCGGTCTGGGTGATCGCCACCGTCGACTTGTGGGGGTCGGCGCCGCCGGTGAGGAATTTATTAACCAGCTGGCCGATGACCATGATCGCCGGGTAACAGGCGTCGTTGTTGACGTACTTCAAACCAACTTCGACGTCCTCGCGGCTGGCGTGCTCGAGCACCTCCACGTTCAGGCCGCTGCGGCTCATCACCGGAGCAATCATTCTGAAGTGAATCGGGGCCATCTGCGGCACGTACACGGTGTGTGTGTCGCGCTCGGCGATGCCGAAGATCGGCTGGGAGTCCTGCCCGGTGGTGTCGATTTCGGCGCTCGACGGGGTGCGCTCGGCAAGCGCGGCCTTCAGCGAACGCAGGCGAATCCGGGCGGCACCGAGGTTCGAGACCTCGTCGATCTTCAGAACCGTGTAGACGTCGCCGGCGGCCTCAAGGATCTCCTGCACCTGGTCGGTGGTAACCGCGTCCAGGCCGCAGCCGAAACTGTTGAGCTGCACAAGCGACATGTCCGGTTCGGTAGAGACGATATTCGCCGATTCGTAGAGCCTGGTGTGGTAGACCCACTGATCGCGCACGCGCAGCGGCCTGGGCAGCGTCGACTCGGCCAGGCCGGAAGTCAGCGCGTCCTCGCTGACCACCACCATGCCAAGGGTCTGAATGACCTCAGGAATGCCGTGATTGATCTCCGGATCAATGTGGTACGGGCGTCCAGCCAGCACGATGACGCGCAAACCATGCTCACGGGCGTACTGTAACGCGCGGTCGCCCTCCGCCTTGATATCGGCGTGCACGTTGCCCATCTCTTCGTAGCCGGCAGCGACCGCAGCCTTTGCTTCGGCCAGGCTGACGTCCCAATCCGCGAAAATCTCCACCAGACGCTCGGGCAGCTTCTCCGGGTTGTCCAGGTTGACGAACGGCGTCATAAACCGCACACCGTCGCGCTGCAGGTGCTCCATGTTCTTAGCCAACACCTGCGGGTAGAACGCCACGATCGGGCAGTTGTAGTTGTTGTCCGCATCCGAGAATTGCCTGCGCTCGTAGCTAACACAAGGCATGAAAATCGTGTCGACGCCCTTGTCAAGCAGCCATTCGACGTGGCCGTGCGCCAGTTTCGCCGGGTAACAGACATTCTCGGACGGGATCGACTCCATACCGTCCTGGAAAAGGTCGTGGCTGCTGCGGCCCGAAAGCATCACCTTGAAGCCCAGATTGGTGAGGATCGTGAACCACAACGGATAGTTCTCATACATGCCCAGCGCGCGCGGGACGCCGATCGCGCCGCGCGTCGCCTTCTTGTCGGTCAAGCGGCGGTAGCCGAAGATGCGCTTGTACTTGTAGTCGTAGAGGTTAGGCACCTGCGACTTCTTCGGACGTGCCTCCAGGCTCGCGCCGCGCTCGCAGCGGTTACCGGAGACGTGACGGGAACCGTCGTCAAAATTGGTGATGGTGAGCTTGCAGTGGTTTTGGCACAGCTTGCAGGTGCGCTGGCTGGCAGTGACCTCGAAGTTATCCAGGTCGCGGGTGTCCATGTCGGAGTGTTCGCCCTCGCCGTAATGCATCTTCGCGGTCAGCGCGGCACCGTAGGCCCCCATCAGACCGGCGATGTTCGGGCGGGTCACCTCGACGCCAGTCAGCAGCTCGAAGGCGCGAAGCACGGCATCGTTCAGGAACGTGCCACCCTGCACAACAACCTGGTCGCCCAGCTCGGCGGCGTCGCGCAGCTTCATCACCTTATATAGAGCATTGCGCACAACCGAGTAGCTGAGGCCCGCGGAAATGTCGCCAATCTCGGCGCCCTCCTTTTGGGCCTGCTTCACCGATGAATTCATGAACACCGTGCAGCGCGAGCCAAGATCCACCGGGGCCTTAGCCTGGGTGCCAACCTTGGCGAAGTTAATGACGTCAGTGCCCATCGTCTCGGCGAACGTCTGCAGGAACGAGCCGCAGCCGGAGCTGCAGGCCTCGTTGACCGAGATCGAATCGACCGCGTTATTGCGGATACGCAGGTACTTCATGTCCTGGCCGCCGATATCGACAACGCTGGTGACATCTGGGTTTAGGTGCTTGGCGGCGCGGTAGTGGGCCATCGTCTCGATGACACCCTCGTCGGCGTGCAGCGCGGCCTTGACCAGATCCTCACCGTAGCCGGTGACACAAGCGCGGCCAATGTAGGCACCCTCGGGGAGCGCCGCGTAGATATCCTTAGCAATCTTGACGGCAGCGGAGGTCGGGTCGCCCTCGTTGGAGCCGTAGGTCTGGTGGACGATGCGGTCTCGAGAATCCAGCAGCACCGACTTAATAGTTGTCGAACCAGCATCGATGCCCAGCCAAAGCGGGCCGGTGACGCCGTCCATGGTGGCAAAATCGACGCCAGCCTTGGAGTGGCGGGCATCGAAGGAATCGCGCTCGGCCTGATCAACGAACAGCGGGCGCATGGTGTTAGTGGCCATCGAGACGTCGTTTGCGCTCTGCTGTTCCTTGGCCAAGTGGCCTAGGCTCAGCGCGGGGCCCTCGGCCAGAAGCGCGGCACCGATTGCCACATAAAGCTGGCCGTTTTCTGGGGTAACGAACCGATCGACGTTGTCACCCAGCGCGCGCTCGAAGGCCGCGCGCAACTCGGGCAGGAAGTGCAGTGGACCGCCGAGAAAAATCACGGTGCCACGAATCGGACGGCCGCAGGCCAATCCCGAAACGGTCTGGGTGGCCACGGCCTGGAAAATGCTTGCGGCGATGTCCTCGTGCGCGGCACCCTGGTTCAGCAACGGCTGGACGTCGGTCTTTGCGAAAACGCCACAGCGCGAAGCGATCGGATAGAGGTTCTTGTAATCGGCGGCAAGATCATTCATCTCGCCGGTGCTGACCTTCAGCAGCGTCGCCATCTGGTCGATGAAGGCGCCGGTGCCGCCGGCACAGGTGCCGTTCATTCGCTGCTCGGGGGTCGGGTGCAGGTAGGTGATCTTGGCGTCCTCGCCGCCCAGCTCGATGATGACGTCAACGTCCGGGTTGAGCTGCTCGATCGCCTCGGTGGCGGTGATGACCTCCTGGGAGAATTGGATGCCCATCGCCTTCGCCACGCCCAAGCCGCCCGAGCCGGTCATCGAGACCTTCACAGCGTCGCCTGGAAATGCCCTTTCGACGTCGCTCAGCAGCCTGGCCAGCTCGCCACGAACGTCTGCGTTGTGACGGCGGTAATCGGAGAACAGCATCTGTTTGCCGTCCATGACGACGGCCTTGACCGTGGTGGAGCCGACGTCAAGACCCAGCGAGAGCGTGCGGGCGCGGGAATC
>CAUPIJ010000046.1:0-7871 GCA_963511305.1 uncultured Propionimicrobium sp. | reverse complement strand
CAGGCTCGCAGATCAGTAACGATGATGGCGCGTGCGCCGAGATCGTAGAGATCGTCCATCAACTTCTGGGTTTTGGCCGACGGCACCATCGAGCGAACGGCAACCCAGCCGTCTTTGCTCAGCGGGGAAATGGTCGGTGCCTCGAGACCAGGGGTCAGCTTGATCGCGTCGTCTAGCAGGCCCTCCGGAATGTCGTAGTCCATCAGCGCGTAGTCGCGAGCCACCAGCACGCCGGAAATCCTCTGCAGCAGGTGCTCGTAGAAGCCGTTCTGTTCGTCCAGTTTTGACCCGGAGGGCTTGACGAGAATTGCCTCGCTGAACAAAATCGGCTCGCCGAAGACGTGCAGCCCGGCCTTGCGCAGCGTGGTGCCGGTTTCTACGACGTCGGCGATGGCGTCCGCGACGCCGAGCTGGATTGAGCTCTCCACTGCCCCATCAAGGTGGATGGGGCGCGCAGATATGCCCTTCTCGCTCAGGAACCTTTCGAGCAGACCCGGATAGCTGGTCGCGATGCGTTTACCCCCGAGATCCTCAAGCTGCCAGTCCGGCTCGGGGCCGGCGAACCTGAACTTGCTGCGGCCGAAGCCGAGCTGCATGATCTCCTGGGCGTCCGCGCCGGAGTCGATCAGCATGTCCCGCCCGGTCACGCCGAGATCGAGGGTGCCCTCGCCGACGTAGACCGCGATGTCGCGCGGGCGCAGGTAGTAGAACTCAACGCCCTCGTCCACGCAGCGCAGCACGAGCTCCTTGGAGTCCGTCCGCTGCGGATATCCAGCTTCCATGAAGAGAGTCGCGGCAGGTGCGGATAGTGCGCCCTTGTTCGGGACCGCAATTTTAATCAGATTTTTGCTCATGGTTCTTTCTCGTCGGCTCTCAGCGGGCTTTACAGGTATTTGTACATATCTTCTAGGCTGATCTCCAGCTTAATCATCATGGTCTGAAGATGATAAATGAGCTGACTGATCTCCTCGGCAGCGGCTTCTTTGCCCTCGTACTCGCTAGCCATCCACACTTCGGCGGCCTCCTCGACGATCTTCTTGCCGATGGCGTGAACGCCGGCGTCCAGGCGCTGAACCGTGCCGGAGCCCTCCGGGCGGGTTTTTGCGGTGTTGGTAAGTTCTGCAAACAGTTCTTCGAAAGTTTTACTCACTCTGACAGCCTAGACCAAGGTTGGAGATCTAGAAATGTCGGTGGCACACAATATGATTGGTTTGAAGCAATCAAGGAGAGCGAATGACCAACCCCAACCAGGTTGATAACAGTGAGCAAAACTCTGCTGGATCCCACCGGGCTGCAGGGCCCGGTTCGTCCAGAAGAGATTTCGAGCGCAGCAATTCGGACACCCCACTGGAATCGCCGCGACCCTGGCACACCGAGGGCATGCCAAAGGACGACAAGAAAAAGAAGCCCAAGCGCTGGATCTTCTGGATCTGCGCTGCTGCCCTGTTCGCCCTGATCTGGGGGTTGATGAGCTGGCAGGACGCGCGAAACGCTCCCCCGACGATTGCCTACACGGAGTTCAGCGCCCAGGTCGACGCCGGCAACGTGAAAGAAATTTACGCCAAGGGCGACACCATTCAGGGCGAACTGAAGTCACCGGCCGCCGTCCCGAACGAGGACGGCAGCAAGTCAGAAAAGACTTATACAAAGTTCACCACCGAGCGCCCCACCTTCGCCCAAGACGATCCACTGGCAAAGCTCTCCAAGAGCGAGGGCATCGTGAAGGCGACGCCGGTCATCGATCAGCGCGGCCCGATAGTTAATTTCGTGGGCACGATGCTGATGTGGGGTGTCCTGATCGGCCTTGCAGTCTGGTTCTTCCGGCGCATGAATCGAGCCGGCGGGCCGTTCGGCATGGGACGGGAAGTCAAGCCGATCGAGCAGAGCACGGTTCGGGTCAACTTCGACGACGTCGCAGGTATCGACGAGGTAGAGGCCCAGGTGGGCGAGATAGTCGACTTCCTGCGCAACCCAGACAAGTACGCCAAGCTGGGCGCGCGGGCTCCGAAGGGTGTCCTGCTCGAGGGTGCCCCCGGCACAGGCAAGACGCTGCTGGCTAGGGCGACCGCGGGTGAGGCCGAAGTGCCGTTCTTCAGCGCCTCCGCGAGCGAGTTCATCGAGATGATCGTCGGCGTCGGCGCGCAGCGCGTGCGGCAGCTCTTCGACGAGGCCCGCAAGGTGGCTCCGGCAATCGTTTTCATCGACGAGATCGACGCCATCGGGCGCAGCCGCGGCTCGTCGCGGGCTTCCGGCAGCAACGACGAGCGTGAGCAGACGCTGAACCAGATCCTCACCGAGATGGACGGTTTCGACGGCACCGAGGGGGTCATCGTGATCGGCGCCACCAACCGCTCGGATGTTCTCGACAGCGCGCTGACTAGGCCCGGCCGCTTTGACAGGGTGATCACTGTGAACGCTCCGGACATGGCCGGGCGTGAGCAGATTCTCAAGGTACACACCCGCAAGATTCCGCTGGCTGCAGACGTCGATCTGCACGCCATGGCCTCGGTAACTCCGGGAGCCACCGGCGCGGATCTGGCGAATCTCGCAAACGAGGCTGCCCTGCAGGCGGCGCGCAAGAGCGCAGACCAGGTCAGGCAGGCAGACTTCATGAACGCGCTAGAGCAGATCCAGCTGGGCGTGGAGAGAAACGTCGTGATCCCGGACGAGGAGCGCCGTCGCACCGCATATCACGAGTCCGGCCACGCGCTACTCGGCATGTTGCGCAAGGGCGCGGATCCGGTGCGCAAGGTCTCGATCATTCCTCGCGGCCAGGCGCTCGGCGTCACGCTGTCCACGCCTGATACCGATCGCTACGGCTACGACGAGGACTATCTGCGCGGCCGCATCATCGGCGCGCTGGGCGGCATGGCAGCAGAGGACGCGATTTACGGGGTTGTCACGACGGGCGCCGAGTCCGATCTGCGACAGGCCACCGCGATCGCCCGCCAGATGGTCGGCAAGTGGGGCATGAGTTCGAAGGTCGGTCCGATGACGGTGCTCATCGACGACGCAGATCCACGCGTCATCGGCATCTCCGACGACACCCTCCGCGACGTCGACGACGAGGTTCGCCGCATCATCACCGAATGTCACCAACAGGCGGTTCAGATGCTCGAGGAGCATCGCGATCAGTTGTGCGCGATCGCCGAGGAGCTGTTGCGTAAGGAAACCCTGAACGAGGACGAGGTCTACGCGGTCGCCGGCATCGAGCGCCCGGCTAAGAAGCCCCTTGCCGGGGCGGAGGACGCCGCAGAGCCGGAGAGTGCTAGCTAAGCGGCAGGAGCCGCAGCCCGTAGCTGCGATCCCGATCTTTACGTCTTAGTCGCTACCAACGGATCCCGAGTAGGGCGTCAACGGCGTCAACGATCTTGCTCGGCGCCTGTTCGTCGTGGCCGTCACCGGCGAAGACCGCGGAGGTCCACTCGTCGATGATGCGAAGCGCCCGCGGGGTGTTTAGGTTGTCGCGCACGGCCCTGCGCAGCTCCTCAATGACCGGCTCGGCCGGGGTGCCCTTCTCGGCTCTGAATGCTGCCTTCCAGGCGTCGGCTCTGCGGTTGGCGCTCTCCATGTCCGAGGCGAACCATTCCCAATCGCTCTGATAGTGGTGATTCAGCAGAGCCAGCCGGATAGCCATCGGGTCCTCGTCGTTGGCCCGCAGTCGCGAGACCAGCTCCAGATTGCCCTTCGATTTGCTCATTTTTTCGCCGTCCAGGGCCACCATGCCCGCGTAGATGAAGTCTTGGGCGAAGTCCTTGCCGCTGACGCCAATCGATTGTGCGTTGCACATCTCGTGGTGCGGGAAGATCAGATCCCGACCGCCGCCCTGGACGCAGAGGCCGGCGCCGAGCCGGTTCAGGGCGATCGCGGTGCATTCGATGTGCCAACCGGGTCGGCCCTTGCCAAGCGCGGATTCCCAACTCGGCTCCCCCGGCCTAGCCTGACGCCAGACCAGAGCATCAAGAGGGTCCTCCTTGCCCTGGCGCTCCGGGTCGCCGCCGTGCTCGCCGAATTCCGGCAGCATGTGTTGGCGGTCGAGTTTGCTGATCTTGCCGAAGCCGGGCACCTTCGAGCAGCGGAAATACCAGTCCGGATATTCGTCATCAAGCTGATAGACCAGACCCGCATCTGCGAGCTTGAGGATCATTTGCTCGACCTCGCCGATGGTCTCGGAGACCGCGACCAGCTCGTCAGGCGGCAGCACCCGCATCGCCGTCATGTCGGTGCTGAAAAGTTCCATCTGCTCGGTGGCCAGCTCCAGCCAGTCTCGCCCGGTGTTGTTGGCGCGCTCGAGCAGCGGGTCGTCGACGTCGGTGACGTTCTGGACGTACTTAACCTCCAGCCCGGCGTCGCGCCATGCCCTGTTCAGGGTGTCGAAAGTCAGATAGGTGAACGCATGCCCCAGGTGCGTCGCATCGTACGGGGTGATGCCGCAGACGTAGAGCTTAGCCGTGCCGCTTTCCGGGCCGACGGGCGTTACGGTTCCAGTCCTCGCATCGAAAGCCGTGACTCGATCGGCAAGCTGAGTGTCGACAACGGGTACTTCTGGTGCGGGCCATGCATGCATGTCTTCAACCTATCGGAGTTAGCAAAACTAGATCTTGGTTAGGCGCCTAAAACCGTTCGCGCTAGGGCAAACGTGCCCGTCCGGGCTGATCGGCTGCGCGCAGAACGGGCAGACCGGGGTGCCGAGATCGACGATGCTCCTTACCCGCGCGGCTAAGTCCCTAGCCTGATCGAGGGTGATGAACGCCCTGAGGACGCTAGCTGCACCGTGATTGGCGTCGTCGAAATGGCCGTATTCAAATAGTTCGACCTGCAGGTACTGGTTCTGGGGCTGCCAGCTGATAGCCATCGTCCCGGCCATGAAGTCGGCCTCCAGCGGCACATCGAGCGGCCGCGTGTCGTGCGGCGTCTTGCGCAGAATCGGCATCTGATCGATCAGTCCGTACTCGTCCAGCTTGTCCAGCACCGCGTCGATGTGGTCGCTGAGGCTGGCGAGTTGCTGCGGCTGGCACACCACGTTGGTGACGCGCGAACCCTTCCTCGACTGCAGGTAATAAACCCGGTGACCGCGCTCGCCGACGAGACCGGCGACGAATCTGTCCGGGTTCTCGTATGTGTGTCGGTCTAGCGCGGATATCTCCATAACGTTCAGCGTAAGCCGAATCTCGGCTTGCCGAAGCCAGAAACCTAAACAGAAAGAAATTACTAGTAAGCTAACCCCGGTTAACGAGCATATTCTCACCCGAGAGGACACCGATGAGCTGGTTTGAAGCGATCTTGCTGGGCATCATCCAGGGCTTAACCGAGTTTTTGCCGGTCAGTTCGAGCGCGCACCAACTCATCTTCGGGCAGCTCGCGATGGGCGGCCGGGACCCGGGCGCCGCGTTCACCGCGGTTACCCAGCTGGGCACCGAAACCGCGGTGATCGTCTATTTCTTCAAGGACATTGTGCGCATTATCAAGCACTGGTGCCTGGCCTTGGTGGGCAAGATGGATCGCAGCGATCCCGACGCCCGCATGGGTTGGCTGGTCATCATCGGCACGCTGCCTATCGGCATTCTAGGACTGATTTTCCAGGACGCCATCGACACCCACCTGCGCAATCTGTGGCTGACGGTCGCGATGCTAGCCGGGGTCGGCCTGGTGCTCGGCTTCGCGGATCGTTTCGCGGTGAACCGGCAGACGAAGACCTTGGACAAGCTGAACCTGCGCGACGGACTGATTTACGGCTTCTGCCAGGCGTGCGCCCTGATCCCTGGCGTCTCCCGCTCGGGCGGCACGATTTCCGGCGGCCTCTTTCTCGGCTATACCCGCGAGGCCGCGACCCGATACTCGTTCCTGCTTGCCATCCCCGCGATCTATGCATCGGGCCTGTTCAAGCTGAAGGACATCGGCGACGACGCCTGCGTGCGCTGGGGCCCGACGATTTTGGCAACCGTAATTTCGTTCGTGATCGGCTATGCGGTCATCGCTTGGCTGATTCGCTACATCACCACCCACAGTTTTAAGCCGTTCGTGATCTATCGTGTCGGCCTGGCCGTCATCCTCGGTCTGCTTCTTGCGTTCGGTGTTCTTGACCCAGTCACTAACCAGGTAGCCTGCACAGCATGATGCAAAAACGTCAGGTAGGCAACAGCGGGCTACTGGTCAGCGAGCTCGGTCTCGGCACGATGACCTGGGGCTCGACGGTTGACGAGCACGAGGCCGGCAAGCTGGTGGCCGAATTCGTTTCTTCCGGCGGAAACCTTGTTGATACCGCGCCCGCTTACGGCAATGGCTTCGCCGAGCAGGCGCTGGGCCAGATTATGCGCGATAGGGTTAGCCGCGACGACCTGGTGATCGCCACCAAGGCGGGCTTCGGCACCCACGGCACCTCGCAGACCATCGACACTTCCAGACGGGCGCTGCTGGAGGATCTGGCCGGTTCGCTTCATCGTCTCGGCACCGATCGGGTTGATCTCTGGCAAATTCATGCCTGGGGAGACGCTCCACTCGACGAAACCCTCGCGGCTATCGATCATGCCATCGGATCCGGGATGGCCCTGTATGCGGGCATCTGCAACTTCATCGGCTGGCAGACAAGCGCCGCAGCCACCTGGCAGAAGGCGATGCCCGGTCGAGTTCCGCTGGTGAACGGCCAAATCGAGTATTCGCTGCTGGCCAGGCGAGCCGAGATCGAGGTGCTGCCTGCGCTGCAGTATCACCAGATGGGCTTCTTCCCCTGGTCGCCTTTGGGTCGCGGGGTGCTGACCGGGAAGTATTCGAAGGGCGTCCCCCGCGAGTCTAGGGGCGCCAAGAACAACATGTCCTGGTTCGTCGAGCCCTACCTAGACCAGCGCTCCCGTGCTGTGGTCGAGGCGGTAAAGAAGGCGGCCAGCGGACTGGGCATGACGCCTGCTCAAGTTGCTTTGCTTTGGGTGCGAGACGCCCCAGGTGTAACGGCCCCGCTGCTGGGCGCGCGGACGGTTGAGCAGCTCCAGGACTGTCTGGAGGTCTCGGGCAAGGAGTTGCCCGGCCTGATAGTTGAGGCTCTGGACGACGTGACGGGCGGAACGAACCAGCTGCGTTGAGGCTCAGCGCTCTGCTGGCTCAGCCGATCCGAGTGGACGAAAAATCTAGCCACTTTCATGCTTTTGGCCGGATAAAGAGGCAGAGAAAAGAAAAAGGAGGAGAGATTCTCCTCCAAATTAGACCCTATTTATACCCTACAGAAAACGCGTTTTGTGTTTCCCCTAGTCAGAAGCGTTTTTATTGGTGTCCGGAAGAGGAGTTGAACCTCCACGCCCTATAATCGGGCACTAGCACCTCAAGCTAGCGCGTCTACCATTCCGCCACCCGGACAGGTGCGATTTCGCAGCAGAAGAAGACTTTAGCACCTGCGCAAGCGTTTTAGGAAATCCGTTCCTGTCTGCTTGCTGGCACTTGGGAACGTCCCATCAAAGAGCCGCCAAGTCGTTAGCAAATCGAAACCAAGCCGCACTTTTCAATTTCATTTGACGGGGTACATTTGATGTATGTCAATTATTAGTTGGATTCTAATCGGCCTGATCTGCGGCGCCATTGGTCGCGCAATCAGTGGTAGCGCTGGTGCTGGTAACTGGCTCGGCAACCTTCTCCTGGGTATTCTGGGCGCGGTTGTCGGCGGCTGGATCGGCGGAGCGCTGTTTAACGTCGAGCTGAGCGGCTTTTTCTCGCTCAGCACCTGGGCGCTAGCGATCGTCGGCTCGGTAATCGTACTGTTCATCTACAACGCTCTGACCGGCAAGAGCAAGAAATAACTTCTAGAGATCAAAACCCGGGGCGGGAAGTCTTTGAAGTGCTCCCCGAAAGTTGGACTGGTTAATTTGGTTCTTTCTTTCGGGGAG
>CAUPIJ010000045.1:0-7911 GCA_963511305.1 uncultured Propionimicrobium sp. | reverse complement strand
ATTTAATCGTCGGTGGGGTTCCCGTCGTGGAAGATGATGTCCTCGGCGTCGTGATCCAGCCAGTTTTGGCTGGTGTTGATGCCGACGTGCCACAGGCCCTCGTAGTGCAGGCCGCGGCCTAGCAGCTCGGACGAAAAGATCAGCAGGAAAGCTACCGTCACCACGGCCATCATCTTGCGGCCGGGGTTCTTAGCCTTGCGCATCAGCATGTGCATGAAGGCGCTGATCAGCACGACGCCGGCGGCCAACAGCGCCAGACGAACCGGCAGCCAGGGCATGTCCATAACCTCGGAGAAGACGTGGCGCTGGGCGACGTCTCCGCTCTTCATCTGCATGGCGTGGATCGGGTAGCAGACCAGCAGAACGATGCCGGCGAAAGCCGAGACGCGGCACGACAGCTTAATCGCGCTCATGGTCAGGCTAGTCAGCTCGTCGTTGATGCCCTCCTTCGTAATGAAGCGGGCAGCGACCCAGCCCTTGGCCAACTGCCAGACGCCCTTGAACCGAGCCTCAGCCCAGGCCTCCTTGAAGCGCCCGAAGTCTTGCTTGATGCCGGAATGCCAGTAGACGGCCAGCGGATTTTCGGCGTTGTAGCGGTAATTAGCGGCGTTACGCTTCTGGGCGCGCCACGAAAGCGAGATCGCGATGGCGACGGCCAGCGGGCCTGTCACGAAGGCCGAGCCGAAGAACAGCACCCACCTGAACCAGGTCGACCACGTGGTGATGGTGCCCGGGAAGAAGTAGACGCCAACCATCGAGCAGACCAGGCCGAAGCCGGCGAGCGCGGTCAGGCCGGCGAGAATCTGCCGGAAGCCGCGGCTGAACCAGCCGAACCACTGGCACAGCGAGAAGATCAGGCCGAACGCGCCGTACGCGACGCCGCACAGAATCTCGTTGGTTAGCCAGCTAGAACCCGCGTGGCGCATCGAGTTTAGCGCGTTCAGCGGATAGCTCAGGTGAAAAGATGCGGCGCCGAAACCGAGGATCAGCAGCGGGCCGCAGGCATAGAGAGCGGCATTGGTCAGCCGGTCGATGGTGCTGGCTGACATCTTGCGCGCGTAGCCGAGCATGTGGATTATGCCCAACATCCAGAACGCGCCCACCGACATTTGCCCAACGGTGGTGAAAAAGATCATAGGCAGTTCTTCGAGATGCATCTCAGATCTCCTTGCTGTTGGCGATCTCGCCGGTCTGGTTGTCCCAGGTCTGGGCGTCCTTGTGCGGCGTGATCACTAGGCGCGGGCGTGTGATGGACGGATCCGGCAGCGGCGCGATGCCAGCGGCGTCGCCGTGTTCCGCACGAAGCTCGTTGATCTGTCCCCAGTGCAGTGCGCGGGTTGGGCAGGCGTCGACGCAGGCCGGGTTCTGGCCACTCGAGCGGTAGTCGTAGCACAGGTCGCACTTGCTCATGCGTCCGGTCTCCGAGTTCAGCTGGGGCGCGCCGTACGGGCAAGCCCACTGGCAGTAGCGGCAGCCGATGCACTTGGTCTGGTCGACGTAAACCGTGCCGTCGTCGCGGATGGTCATCGCCGTTGTCGGGCAGACCTGCACGCAGATCGGATCCTCGCAGTGGTTACAGGAAATAGAGGTGTAATAAGAAAAGACTTTCGGCTTATCAGACTCGCCTTCGAGGTCGCCGCCGACGTACTCGACGACCTTTCGCCAGTTAACGCCCAGCGGTAAATCATGCTTGTCTTTGCACGAGATCTGGCAGGCGCGGCAGCCGTTACAGAGCGTCTGGTCGAAGTAGAAACCGAATCCGCCATCTTTCGCGGTGAAGTTCACTTTATCATTCATGTTGACCTCGTCCTACTCAGCTTTTTTGATCTGGACGTTGTTGGTGTACTGCGGGTTCGATTTGGCCAGAGGACTCGGGTGGTAACGAGTCAGCACGTTCGGGCTGCCATTGCGGTCGATCGGGTTGCCGCTGGCGTCGTTGCGCTTGGCGTCAGGTTTGTACCAGGCACCCTCAGGCACGGAGCAAACCCCGCGGATGATCCTGGGCGTCACCTTCGCCTGCAGCTCGATGCAGCCGCGGTCGTTGAATACCTGCACCAGGTCGTTGTTCTTGATGCCGCGGGCCTTGGCGTCGGCGGGGTGAATCCACACCACCTGGTTGTGGGCCTCCTTCAGCCACGCCGCGTTGCCGTACGACGAGTGCGTGCGGCCCTTGAAGTGGTAGCCGGTCATTTGCAGCGGGTACTTCTCGTTGTTCTTCGCTGCCTCGGCATCCTCCCACGTGTGGATGAACTCGGGCACGGCTGTCACCACGTCACCGGCGGGTAGCTGCCGGTTCTCGGCCTTCCACGCCACCTCGGGCGAGTAGATCTCGATCAGGCCGCTGGGGGTGTCGAGCGGATTGGCGACGGGGTCGTCGCGGAAGTCTTTCAACCCGATGGCCGAGGGATTGATGCGCTTGAAGACGCCCTGTTCTCTCATCTGGTCGTAACCGGGTATGTCCGGGTTTTCCTTGCGGCTGTCCTCGAGAATCTGGCGGGCCCACTCGAGTTGGGTTTTACCCTCGGTGAAATCCTGTTCGACGCCCCACCTGCGCGCAAGCTCGGTGCAGATCTCGTAGATGGTTTTCGAGTCGTATAGCGGCTCGGTGGCCTTCGAGCTGACCGCCAGATAACCCATGTTCGCTGCCAGGCCCTGAGGCACGACGTCGTCCTCCTCGGTGGTCATCGTGCCGGGCAGCAGGTAGTCGGCGAACGCTGCCGAGGACGTCATCTGGTTCTCGCAAACAACGATCAGCTCGGCCAGTGACTCGTCGGCAAGAACCTTCCTGGAATTGTTGATGTCGGAATGCTGATTGATCAGCATGTTCGAACCGTAGACCCACAGCGATTTGATGGGCACGTCGAGCTTCGGATCCTGGACAGGGTTACCGTCGGCGTCCCAGTCGCGGACGCCATCCTGGCCACGCATTTCGGGGCCGCGCTGCATGGCATCCATCCATGAGAAATGCGAAATCTTCTTGGTGACGGGGTTCTCCACGGAGTTGTACGAGCTGGCGTCGAGCGCGATCCCGGAACTTCCGACGAACGTGCCCGTGCCGCCACCGGGGATGCCAACGTTACCTAGCATCGCGTTCAGCGTGATGATGGCCCGCGCGGAGTTCTCACCGTTGGCCTGCCGTTGCGGAGCCCAGCCCTGCACGATCGCAGACGGCTTGTTGTTGCCCAGGTCGCGAGCGAACGAGATGATTTGATCAGCCGGAACACCCGTGATCTCGCTGGCCCACTGCGGAGTCTTCGCGACGCCGTCCGGGCCCTTGCCCTCGATGTAGGCGCGGTAAGAGGAACCGGGCTTCGCGCCCTCGGGCAGGTGCGCCTCGTCGAACCCGAGACAGTACTTATCTAGGAAGGCCTGGTCGTGCAGACTCTCGTTGAGCAGCACCCAGGCGACGCCGGCAGCGAGCGCCGCGTCTGTGCCAGGCTTCGGCGCGATCCACTCGTCGGCCAGCAACTGAACCGAGTCTGAGTAGCGCGGATCGATTGCGACGACCTTGACCCCGGCCTTGCGCAGGAACTTCGGCAGGTAGAATGCCTCGGACCCGCCGGACATCTTGGTCTCCATCGGAGAGTGGCCCCACATCACGTAGAGCTTGGAGTTGATCACGTCGTCGCTGGAGTTGGTGTCGAAGTAACCGCCGTAGCAGACACGCATTGCCTCGGTGATGCCGCCGGTGGAATAGTCGCCGTAGTAGGTCAGGAAGCCGCCCTTCAAGCTAAGCAGTTTGGCGAGCGGGCCACCCGACGGCGAGTACGACTGCGAGACGCTGCAGCCGATGGCACCCGTGCCGTAGACGATGAACGAAGACTCGGGGCCGTAGTCCTTCAGCAGCTCGTCGTATTTGGCCGCGATCTCGTCGAAGGCCTGCTCCCAGGTGATCGGCTCCCAATGGCCGTCGCCGCGCTTGGTGCCGGGCTTGCGCTTGAGCGGGCGCTTCAGTCGGTCGGGGCTGTAGATGCGCTGGCGGATCGAGCGGCCGCGCGGGCAGGCCGGGATGCGCCAAGGCGTGCCGTCGATGGTGTCGACTCCGGTATTGTCGGGCAGCACGCGCACCACCTGGCCGTCCTTGACCTGCAGACGCAGCGGGCAGCGCGCGCCGCAGTTGACCATGCAGGCCGACCAAACGGTCTTGTCGGCGTCCAGCATTCCCGCGGTGGAACGCTCGGAGAAGACGTCGGCAGGATAGTCGTTGCCAGCGCTGCAGGCCACCAGCCCGGTGGCCAGGCCAGCCGCGCCCGACCACTTAAGGAAGGTGCGCCGGGATGGGGCGTTACTAGCGGCACCCACGGAGGTTTCAGCGAGGGCTCCCTCTTGCTCGACCATGTCAACTCCTCATATGTAAGGTGTCGCCCGCCAAAGAACGCCACCGCATTACTTGCCCGATTACTTGCCCGCTAAGAACTTACTATTAATGCTAACTGACAGGACTGACGGTTTTTCGCTCCGGGGTGTTAGCCTTGCCAAACCCATTCCAGGCGACATCTCACAATCCGGACGCCATGTGATAAGGTCATTCGTTCGGCCTGACGAAATCTTTTTTCTTCTTAGTGAGGGTTACGTGCCTGTCCTGACGCATCTTCGTTCGCTACTACCGAACGTCAACGACCTCAAGGCGATAAAGAAGTACTGGCGCCAAGACATCCCGGCAGGCGTCACCGTCGGTATCGTTGCGCTGCCACTAGCCCTGGCGTTTGCGATTTCAAGTGGTATGAGCGCAGAGGCCGGCCTGATCACTGCGATCGTCGCGGGAATAATGGCCGCGATCTTCGGTGGCTCTAACTATCAGATCTCCGGACCGACGGGCGCGATGGCTGTCATTCTGGCGCCGATGGTGGCGACTCACGGCGTCCACGTGGTGCCACTGCTGTGCGTCATGGCAGGCACGATAGTCGTGCTGAGCGGCGTTTTGGGTCTGGGCCGGGCGGTCTCGCTGATTCCTTGGCCGGTGATCGAGGGCTTCACGCTGGGCATCGCTACGATTCTGTTCTTGCAGCAGGTGCCCAACATCGTCGGCGTCGAGACCAACACGAAGCTGAGCACGTTACCCGCGGCCTTCGAAGCGCTGACCCGAATTGAGCCCGCTACCGCGATGAAGACGGTGGCGATATGTCTGGCCTCGGTGCTAGTGATCGTGGCCTGCGCCAAGATCTCCAAGAAGCTACCGGATTCGCTGATCGCGGTGATCGTAGTCACCGTGGTGGCCTGGGCGCTCAATCTTGAGGTGCCCAATATCGGCACGATCCCGAATTCGCTGACCGCGCCGATGCTGCCGGAATTCTCCATGCCGCTGGCCACCTCCCTTCTGCAGGGCTCGGTCGCGGTCGCAGTGCTAACCGGCATCGAGTCGCTGATCTCAGCGCGAATCGCGGCGGGCATGGTGCGCGGCGGCAGCTACTCGCCTGATCGCGAGCTGTTCGGCCAGGGTGTGGCGACCGTGTCCAGCGGCCTGTTCGGCGGCATACCGGCGACTGGCGCAATTGTCCGCACGGCGGTCAACGTCCGCTCTGGCGGCCGCTCCCGATTAGCTGCGATTATCCACTCGCTGCTGCTGATTGCGGTTGTCTACCTGGCAAGCACCGTCGTCGCGGTCATCCCGCTATCGGTGCTCGCCGGAGTGCTGGTGGTGACGTGCTACCGCATGGTCAACATCGACACGATCCGCCAGGTCATGCGTTCAAACCGCTCCGACGCCACCGTTTTCGTCATCACCGCCATCATCACCGTCGGCCTCGACATCATCTGGGCCATCATGATCGGCATCGTGGTTTCGGGCATCCTGGTGCTGCGCCGCATGGCGAACCGCTCGGGAATCTTCCGCGACGATCTACCGTCCGATCCCAAGATCGCGATTCTGCGCATCGACGGCACGATGTTCTTTGGCGTGGGCGACCGCATTGAGCGCGAGATCCCCAGGCTCAGTGGCGTGGACGTGGTGATCCTGCGGCTGTCTCGCGTCGGTATCGCCGACGCGACGGGCGTGCGGGCGCTGGCTGACATCGTTGACAAGCTTGAGGAAGCCGGCCACACCGTGTTGCTGAAGGGCATGCCGAAGCAGGTACAGGAGATGGCGCATCGCATGGAGCTGGAGCAGGTGAGCCTGAACGAATACCTGTTCGCTGATCTGCCCAGCGCTATCGAGAAGGCCCGCCAGATCGTCGCAAGTGACGCAAACCCCAGCGCGACCGGGCGCTTCAAAGCAGTCGACTAGCCGTTGGAAAACCAGCGTTTAGCACCGACGCCGCGATACAGTGCCTGGCGAACGTTGGAAGGAATTAGCCGGTAGAGGCCACGAACCAAGAGGTTCCTGAAAAACTGCGGGTAGATCACTATGCCCTCGCCGAGCAGGGCTTTCTGCAACCGCCACTCCGAGGCGAGCATCTCCAAACCACCTCGGCGGTCATAGGCGCCAGCTCCGACTCGATATTTGACCAGCACCTTCGGGCTGTTTGCGCACGATACCCCGCCGTGCACGAGCCGGGCGAACAACCAGTAGTCCTCCATGCGTTCTAAGTGGCGATAGCCGCCAAACTCCAGAACCTTAGATTTGCGGTAGACCACGCTCGGATGGTTGAACGGGTCACGGTATGTGACGACCTCGCGGATTTCGTCTTGACTCACCGGCATCAACCGGATCAAGCCAGGTTCAGTTTCATCGCTTTCAAATTCTTCGACGGCCGAGCCCACCAGGTCGTAGCCCTGGGCGACCATCTGGATTTGGACGGCGAAGCGCTCGGGCAGCGAGATGTCGTCCGCGTCGGCCCTGGCGACGACATCGTGGACGCATTCACCAAGGCCGAAGTTCAACGCGGTGGCCAGGCCCTGGTTTTGTTCCAACCGCGCCACCCGCACGGGAACATCAGCCACCAAATCCTCGCGGCTACCCGCGGCAACCTCGGCTAAGAGCTCGTCCACCTCGGGTTTCACCGGCCCGTCGCAAACCACGACGACCTCGGAAGGTTTCAGCGTCTGCTCAGCGCTCACCGACTTCAGCGAGTGGGCGAAAAAGTCAACCGGGTCACCGATATATACCGGCAGCAGGACGCTGAATTTGGGCAATTCACTCATTGCCCGCACCCCGCTCGATCTGGGTGACCTCGTCGGCGACGGGCGTGCCCGCCAGCACCTCGGAATTCCTCCTCGGACACTTGCAGCCGGCGGCGATTCCATCGCGCAGATATCCCAGCATCGCCTTGCGATCGCCGGATTTAAGCATCATTTTCGCCCAGCGAAGCAGCGTCTTACCGCCGAAAAGCAGCTTCTCAAGCGGGGATAGACCGTGAGAAGAACCGAAGACCCAGATCTTGTTGCGCACCTCGTTGAAGAATCTTGGGCCCGGGTCTGCGGTGGAATTACCGAAGACCTTCGTGCGATGCTCGACACGGGCAGCGTCGACGTAAAGCCCGATTCTCTTGCGCAGCAACCGGGCGGTGTATTCAAAATCGTCGTTCCAGAGGAAGTAGTCGGCGATAGGCAGGCCCTCTTCGCGCACCGCCTGGGCGTCGATCATGATCGCGACGAAAGAGGCCGTGCGGATCTGCCGCGCGCCGGCTTTTTTGGCTTCGGCGTGCATCCGCTTGGGCATTCCGAACCGAGTACGCGGTTTGTTCATTGGGTGTTCGCGTCCGTCGAACCAGTCGGCCCTGCAGGCCATGATGGCGGGCTCGTCGGGGTATTTCGCGAGGCTGGCCAACAACTCCGAAAGCGCTTTGGGTGTTGGGACGGTGTCGTCATCCATGATCCAAACGTAGTCGGCTCCCCTGCTGACCGCCCTGGCGATACCTGCCGCGAAACCACCCGCGCCGCCGAAATTCTCCGGCATGGTGATGACGTCGTCGACGATCTCGCTTTGGGCAAGAAACTCGGGGGTGGAGTCCGTGGAAGCGTTATCGACGACGA
>CAUPIJ010000044.1:0-8362 GCA_963511305.1 uncultured Propionimicrobium sp. | reverse complement strand
ATCGCTTAGCTGGTGATGGCTCGTGTTCTCAGTGGCAGGCAGTCTGTGAGATCGCGCCGAAGCTGGGGATAGTAAACGAGTCACTGCGCCGCTGATGTGAGCAGCATTTGGTTGTTACGGGCGAACGGCAGGGGTTCACGCGTGCAGAGCATGAGGAAGTCAAAGGGCTCAAACGCGAGAACGCGCAGCTGCGCCGGGCGAATGAGATTTTGAAAACTGCCTCGGCTTTTTCGCAGCGCAGCTCGACCGTCCGGCCCGATGATGATTGCTTATATTGACGAATATAGGGGTCGTTTCGGGGTCTGGCCGATTTGCCGGGTATTGGGTGCGAGTCTGGAAGGAGGGTTTATTACCTCTCGCGGCTACCGGCTAGCCAAGAGCAGACCAGCAAGCGCCAGAAGCATTCGTGATCGAATACTTGCTGAAGAACTACGCGAGTGAATCTTACGCATCACTGCGATCATGGCTCGCAGTACACCAGTATTGCCTATAACGAGAAACTGGCTGATTACGGGATCAAGCCCTCCACGGGTGGGTGACTCCTACGATAACGCGCTAGCCGAGGCTATCAACGGACTATACAAGACTGAGTTAATCTACTCCCACCCCTGGGCATCACTAACAAAGGTTGAGTTCGCCACGCCGAACTGGGTCCACTAGCGGAACAACGAGCGCCAACACGAAGCGCTCGAATACCGCACTCCAGCCGACACCATCGATATATATAATCAAACTCAGGTCAGCGAACTGACCCCCGTATAAAAAGCGGAACAAAACCCAGTACGCTTCAGTTGCTAAGTATTGCTGTCGTTAGTCGGTGTTGATGGTGCCGCTTAATTTCTCATGAATTTTAGTGGTCGGCCTATTCATGCCGATGAACTCAACGCTCTTGCCTAATTTGCGATACTTCTCTTGGATTGCGTCTAGTACCCCCACGCTGGAGGCGTCCCAAATGTGGGAGTCGGTAAAATCGATGATGACATGTTTGGGATCTTTGGTGTATTCAAACATTGTTGTCAGGTCGTGACTGGACGCAAATAGTAACGGCCCGTCAACCTTGTAATGTGCGACTTCCTCGCCGTCCACCTCATCAGATCTGCGATGAACTTCAACCAAGTGGGCAATGTCGCGGACGAAGAATACTGACGCGACCAGGACGCCAATAATTACGCCGATAGCTAAGTTGTTGGTTGCCAGTACGAAGATGACGGTGATGACCATGGTGATCGTTTCGCTCTTTGGCAAGCGCTTTATGGTGCTTGGCTGAATCGAGTGCCAGTTGAAAGTGTCAATAGATACCGTGATCATCACAGCTACCAGGGCAGCCATCGGCAGTTTCGCCACAATATCCCCGAACCCGAGCAACAGAATGCAGAGAAATACCCCTGCCAGGAAGGTCGATATTCTGGTGCGTGCTCGCGAAGCCTTAACGTTAATCATGGTTTGACCGATTACTGCACATCCGCCCATGCCGCCGAATAGTGCAGAGGCGATATTGGCGATACCTTGGCCGATACCTTCGCGAGTCTTATTTGAGTGAGTGTCGGTGATGTCGTCAACCAGCTTGGCTGTCATCAAAGTTTCCATTAAACCGACGAGGGCGACAGCTATCGCGTAAGGCCCGATAAGGGTCAAAGTATCCCAAGTGAACGGAATGTTAAGGAAGAAAAGTTTCGGCATTACCGTTGGCAGAGCGCCTTTGTCGCCGACAGTTGCCACGTTTACGGACGAAAAAATCACGATTGCCGTCAGCACCACGATTGATACGAGTGGAGCCGGAATGACTGTGGTGATTTTAGGCATAAGGAGGATAATGATGACGCCAATTGCTACCAGTAAGTAGGTTGCCCACGGCACCGAGATCAGCTCGGGCAATTGTGCAACCAATAGCATGATGGCCAGCGCGTTTACGAACCCTGTCATTACGCTTTGGGGGATGAAACGCATAAGTTTTGAGACGCCGAAAACAGATAGCAATATTTGAATAATTCCGGCCAGAATTATCGTCGCCACCAGATAGTGCATTCCGTACTCTTGGGAAAGTGGTGCGACGACTAGCGCTACCGCACCTGTGGCTGAGGTGATCATTGCTGGCCGACCGCCGGTGATAGCAATCGTTACGGTCATGATAAATGCTGAGACCAGCCCAACTTTGGGGTCAACACCGGCAATAATCGAGAATGCAATCGCCTCGGGGATCAACGCCAAACTAACGACAAGACCCGCCAGAGCCTCGCGCAGTAAGGTTTTAGGGCTTTTCAGTGCGGCTAGCACTGTCTGTTCTGAGCGATAACGAACCTTTGGGTCTGTCAGGTTAGTGGATGGCATTGAAAAACTCCTGATCTAATGAACCTTATCTTTTCTTAGCAGAATGTTGCCGGTTGTGGGTGCGACAGCCGGTTAGATGAAATAAAAAATTTTAAGTCCAAGGGTGGGCTATTGTGTTTCGTTCTTTGGCGCGCCTCGGCGGCAAAAGCTAGCTAAGAAACCAAGTTGCCGCCGCAACTTGCACCCAGTAAGGCTACTTAGGCTATGCCAAGTTTTGCTTAGGTGAGCATTAGCTACTCGAATGATTTTTGAGTCGGCTCAATTAGGCGAAAACTGACTGGTCGATATGTGCGGCTGGTTAGGCAATAACCAACGATATGCAGAGAGTGGAAGTGGCGAATCTATTGCTACGTCAATGTGCGAAACCATCCGCAACAAGGGATTATCGGCGAGGCCATAACTTAAAGAGTCAAATTCGCTCATAGTTAGCGCCGATATTTCTCGTCCTAATGTGCGCCAGTTTGGCGGCTAATATCTGTGCTGTTCAGGCGCGGGCAGAAGAAAACTGGGACAGCGTCGTTCAAGCTATGAGCGCGAAAATCGAGCAGATCCCCGGTCAATATGCTTCCGGTGATTTAGAAGGATTGAAAACCTCGATCAGGCAGGCCTATTACGAGAATTACCAAACCAGCGGTCTAGAAGATCAAATCAAACACCGCCTATCAACTGAGCGTTCTGACGCTTTTGTCAAGGACTTGCTTGATTTACGTACTCAAGCTAATAACGGAGTGAGCCAAAGCGAGATTGCAGAGTCGACAGCTAAAGTCGTTGACACGCTGAAAACCAATGTTGCTGACTTGGCTGACGCTCCAGAGCTTAATGACCAATGGACGAGGATGGCTAACAACATTGTTGAACTGCTTGAAAAAGCCAAGGCCGACTATCAGTCTGGAAAATATGATGACGCCTATTTAGCGGCCACCGAAGCCTATCTAGCGCTATATGAGGCTAACGGTTTAGAGAAGGCGACAATCTCTTATATTGGCCAAAGCCGAGTCTCACGATTAGAGGCGCTTTACGCTGATCTTCGTCAGATCGCCAAGGCACAATCTAAAACTGCCTCAGAATATGCCGCGATAGCCGATGAGTTAGCAGGCTATGTCTTAGCGGACGCCACCAAACTAGACGAATTAACTTCCCCAGATACCGAGCTGGGGTGGCGGGGTTTCTTCGCGTCCTTCTTAATCTTGTTACGTGAAGGTGCAGAGGCGCTATTAGTGGTGGCAGCCGTAGTCACCTACGCTTTGAAAGCTAATCGGCGAGATCAGCTGCGAGGCATTCTGGCTGGTGTGTTGGCAGCGTTGGCTATCTCTGCTGGCCTTGCTATGTTATTCACTAACCTAAATGCTTCCGCCTCCAGTGGGTTATCCCAAGAATTAATTGAAGGTATTACCGGCTTATTAGCAGTCCTCGTCCATGCCGGCTGCCAATGCACCACGTGCGGGGTGATCACAGGCGATGACCATTAGCTTCTCGCCCTTAGCCAAGGAACCTGGCTTGCGAGAAGCTAAAGCCTGCGAGATGCGCTCCAGCTCGTACATCCTGATCTCGGGAATTTCCCTGATAGGCACCATTGTTTTCGCTTTAGATCTGCACGCAGGCAACGTAGCCCACGCTTTACTTAGCGCCTTCAGGCGATCGCTTTGCCTAAAACTGCCACTTTTGTAGACACATTAATTATCGCCAACATGCTGAACTCAGTCAAGATTATGTGCTTACATTTGAAGGCTTTCCCGATAGTATGCCATCTCCACTCACGGCAGACTTGCCCAGCACCGCGGAATGAGGTTGCAACTTTGGCAATGTTTCATTTGTTACTTACTTTAGCGCCTTGGGCCAGGTAGCATGGCGACTTGACATTCAGCTTGACCATTCCCGGCCCGCTGCGCCACCGCCGGCGCAGCGCCTGGTGAAAAACGCTAATCGGCGAACATTCAACTGGTCGAGGGATGAACCAAGCGGCATGTTTCACCGGTACAGGAGCAGAAATGACAGACTCGGAAGCCAACCAGGATCTTGATGAACCGTTCATCATGGACATCGAGATAGATCGAGACTCCCCGATCGCCTTGCACCAGCAGATCTCCACGCCGCTAGAAGAGATGATCACCACGGGAGAAATCCCTCCGGGCCAAATCATCGAGGACGAAGTCTCACTAGCGAAACGCCTCGAGATCTCGAGGCCGACCGTCCGCAGAGCCTTGCAAGATTTGGTCTCCAAAGGTCTGCTCTCCAGGCGAAGGGGCGTCGGGACGCGCGTCTCCCCCAGCCCTTTCCAGCGCCAGATCAAGCTCTCTAGCCTAAACGAAGACCTCATCGAGGCTGGCCGAACCACCCGCACGGAGGTGCTTCGCTACGAGGTCAGGTTCGCAGACGACGAGATCGCCGAGCGCCTCTCCTGCAACAGCGGCGACGAGATCGTCTTCTTCGAGCGCATCCGCTGGTTAGACAACACACGTCTCGCGCTGATGAAGAACTACGTGCCATCAGAAATCGCGCCATCGCTGACGGATCTGGCTAGGGACGGCTTCTACAGCTGCCTAGCAGCTAACGGGGTTCAACTGTCCTCCGGCTATCAGCAGATCGGGGCAAAGAACGCCTCGGAGCAAGAGGCAAAGTTGCTCCACCTGCAGCCAGATTCCGCGCTGGTCACCATGCGTCGCACCTCGTACGACACCGATGGGCGCATCGTCGAATACGCTCACCACTGCTACGACGCTACCCAGTACACGGTTACCGTCCCGCTGACTAACTAGAAGCAAAAAGAGGTTCGTTACGTAGCCGACATAGGTCGACAAAGTGATTATGTTTCTGCCTGGGCTGTAGCATCTCGTTCGTCACTTATGAGCGGAGCGAACCCTCTCGCCCTTCTCCAAGGCAAGCTCACGCAGCCCCTTCTGGAAATCGAGCATCTTGTTTAGCAGCTCCTCGTCGGACGCCGCCAGAATCCGAACGGCCAATAGACCCGCATTGCGGGCGTTACCGATGGCGACGGTCGCGACCGGGACGCCGGTGGGCATCTGCACGATGGACAGCAGCGAGTCCATACCGTCGAGGTGCTTCAGCGCGACGGGAACGCCGATTACCGGCAGCGGGGTGAGCGCAGCGAGCATGCCAGGAAGGTGGGCGGCGCCACCAGCGCCGGCGATGATTGCCTGCAGCCCCCGCTCATGGGCGCGGCGACCGTAGTCGACCATGTCCTCCGGCATGCGGTGCGCCGAAACGACGTCAGCCTCGTACTCGACGCCGAACTCCTTTAGGGCTTCGGCTGCCGGAGCCATCGTCGGCCAATCAGAGTCGGAGCCCATCACGATTCCCACGCGAGGTTTGTTCGCCATCATTCCTCCAAGTTAGTCTTAGTCATTAGGTATTCTGCCGCTTTCTCGCTTCGCGCTCGCACGTCTTCGAGATCGTCTCCATAGCAGGTGACGTGGCCGAGTTTGCGGCCAGGACGCGATTCTTTGCCGTACAGCTGAACACGAAGTTGCGGGTCTCTGGAGAACAAGTGCAGCAGTCCGCTGGTCAGATCTCCCCCGCCCAGCACGTTCGTCATCACCGTCCATTTTGCTCTCGCGGACGGATCGCCGAGCGGCAAATCGCAAATCGCTCGCAGGTGGTTCTCGAACTGGCTGGTGTGCGCCCCGTCAATCGTCCAGTGCCCGGTATTGTGCGGACGCATAGCCAGCTCGTTGACCACCACGCTGCCGTCCTTGCGCTGCATCAGCTCGACGGCCAGCAGGCCCACAACGCCGAGATCGTCGGCGATGTCCAGCGCCAGCCTGGTGATGTTGATGGCCTGCTCAGCGCTGAGCCCGGGGGCAGGCGTGATCGTCTGGGCGCAGACCCCGTTCTTCTGGATTGTCTCGCTGATCGGATATGCGACGGTCTGCCCGCTTGGTGTCCTGGCGACGATCGCGGATAGCTCGCGGGAAAAGTCGACCAGCTCCTCGCCGATGATCTCGACCTTCTCGCCGGCGCTAACATCCAGCGACTCATCGAACGGAACGTTCACATGCCCGGGGTCCGAAATCTTCCAGACGCCGTGCCCGTCGTAGCCGCCACGGCTCGCCTTCGCGATGATCGGCCAGCCGATCTCGTCTCCGAATTGGCGAAGCTCGTCGGCGCCCTCGCAGTGCCGCCACCTGGGGGCAGGCGCATCGAGGGTCTTGGTCAGCCTCTGGCGCATGGCCAGCTTGTCTTGCGCATAGACCAGTGCATCCGGGCCAGGGCAGACCTTGTCCCCCATCGCCTGCAGCTGCCGAAGCAACGAGGTAGGCACATGTTCGTGGTCGAAGGTGAGCACGTCGACGGTCTTGGCGAAGTCGATCACAGCCTGTTCGTCGGTGTAATCGCCGATCCGCACGTCCGAATAAACGGGGTTGGCGGACATGCCTTCGCCCTCGGCGAGCAACTTCATGGTGATTCCGAGGCCGATTGCGGGTTGCGCGAGCATCCTGGCTAGCTGTCCGGCACCGATGACTCCTACACTAAAGTTCACGAGTCCAAGCATAGAAAGATCGGCAATGTTGGGCTAATCAGCCTAAAACAGTTTCATCTGCGCCGAAAAGCTGAGAAGATCCATTACATGACCACGCACATCATCACCGCCGGAGGCGGCGGCTTCTCTATGTCTGCCACCGGCTCCCCGACCTCCTTCGACCGCTACCTGGTTGGCCTATCAAACGTAGAGGCTCCCCTGGTATGTTTCGTCCCGACTGCCTCCGCGGACGATCCGACCTACATCAACAAGTTCCTGGTCAGCTATGGCGCGCTCGGTGTGCGGACGATGGTGCTGACGCTCTGGACCGGAGCGGCCCAATCTGTAGAACGGCTGCCGGAGGCGGACATCGTCTTCGTGGGCGGCGGTTCCTCTACCGTGAACATGATGGCGCTGTGGCAGGCCCACGGCGTGGACAAGGTGCTGCGGCGGATGGCCAACAGCAAAAAGGAGACGATCTTCGCGGGGATCTCCGCTGGCGCTTGCTGCTGGTTCGAAGGCTGCCTGACCGACTCGTTCGGCCCGATGCGGCCCTGGCGAGGCGGGCTCGGCCTGCTTAAGGGCAGTTTCTGCCCGCACTTCCAGGGCGAGGAGGGCAGAGCCGGCGCCTACACCGAAGCGATAGCCAGCGGCATTTTGCCCGATGGCTATGCCATTGATGATGGCGCGGCGATCCACTGGGTCGACGGCAAACTGCACAAGGTGATCAGCGAGCGCGAGGACGCCCGGGTTCTGCACTTCATGAATAGCGTCCAGCCCGGCACCAGCGGTGTGACCACCCAGCCGCTCGATGCCGAGCTGATATAACTTAGCTGTTGTTAACTAGCGGCAAACTTTGCCGTCACCTTCCGTTCACCACGCTCTTCCATGATTTCAGTCAAGACACGTCCACCTGAGTCAGCGAAGATAGCTAGATGGGCAACACAAACCTAGACGTCACTTCTGGAATGGCGCGTGGCCAGAATAAATGCCCTAAGTGTGGTTCCTCAGAAGTAAGCCAGGTGGGCCAGCCCGCTACGACACCGCCATCGACTACGAGACTAGCTACCAAGACGGATCCCTACACATCAGAAAAGGCCGGGCAGGACACTAAAACCAGGTCGATACCCACCACGACACGCAAATCAGAGCACCACTTTTTGGCAATTAACCCGAGGTGAGCTCCCGCCGCGCTTCGTCAAGGATGTGGGGCTTTCGGCCTACACGGTCGACGAGCTGAAGGAAATGGTCTCCCGCGCGTACCTGCAAGGGTCTTAATCGTATTCCCCGCCATCGAGGAACTGCGGACGCCGACGGGCTACGGTTGGCTCCGATGGCAGGATGGCGATGGGGAGGCGCGGTCTCAAGGGGGCGCCGGCTTAAAGATTGATGCCCCTTCTGTTCGCCCTGTACGTGCGGGCGATAAGCACGCCGCAAACCATGCCCCGCAAGAAAAAGTGTTGGCGGCCAATTCAAGGCCGCCCCCCCGCTGCGAGAGCTGCCCAAAAGACTAGCTACCCGAAACCCGCGGTGTGCTGCGGGGGAGGCAGAAAAAAC
>CAUPIJ010000043.1:0-8528 GCA_963511305.1 uncultured Propionimicrobium sp. | reverse complement strand
ATGTTGCCCAGGTGCTTGCTCATCTTGCGGCCGTCCTCGGCGAGGATGTGGCCGAGGCAAAGCACGTTCTTGTACGAGTTCTGGTCGAAGACCAGCGTGCCGACGGCCATCAGCGTGTAGAACCAGCCGCGGGTCTGGTCGATCGCCTCGCAGATGAAGTCAGCCGGGTAGTGCTCGTCGAAGAGTTCCTTGGAGCCCTCGACATACGGGTAGCCCCACTGAGCGAACGGCATCGAACCCGAGTCGAACCAGGCGTCAATTACCTCGGGCACCCTGCGATAGGTGCCGGGCGTTCCCTCGACGGTGAAGGTGATCTCGTCGACAAACGGGCGGTGCGGGTCGAGATCGCTCAGATCCTTGCCCGCCAGCTCGCCCAACTCGGCTCGCGAGCCGACGCAGATCAGCTTGGTGGGGTCCTCGTCGTTGCGCCAGATCGGCAGCGGAGTGCCCCAGTAACGATTGCGGCTCAGCGCCCAGTCGATGTTGTTGTTCAGCCAGTCGCCAAAACGCCCGTGCTTGATGTGCTCGGGGAACCAGTTGGTGGCCTCGTTTTCACGCAGCAGCGCGTCCTTGATGTGCGTGGTGCGAATGTACCAGCTCGGCTGAGCGTAGTAAATGAGCGGGGTGTCGCAACGCCAGCAGTGCGGGTAGGCGTGGGTGTAGTTCTGGATCTTCCACATCAGGCCACGGTCGAGAAGATCGTCGATCACCGGCTTGTCGGCGTCCTTGAAGAACAGTCCTCCGACTAGGTCGAGCGACTCGTCGAAGTGGCCGTCCGGGCCGATCGGGTTGACGAACGGCAGCCCGTAGCCACGACAGGTGGCCATGTCCTCGGCGCCGAAGGCCGGGGCCTGGTGGACCAGGCCGGTGCCGTCCTCGGTGGTGACGTAATCGGCGAGCAGGATGTAGTTGGCCGGCTCGTCGGAGTAATCGGCAAAGTCGACCAGCTCCAGAGGGCGCTGGTAGCCCCAGCGCTCCATCTCGGCGCCGATGATCTTCTCGGCAATCTGCCAGGCCTCCTCGTCCTCGCCGACGGCAAGGATGCGCTCGGCCAGCGGCTCAGCCACGACGACTCGATCGTCACCACGGGTGGCCATGACGTAGGTCACCTCCGGGTGGACGGCGACCGCGGTGTTGGAAACCAGCGTCCAGGGCGTGGTGGTCCAGACGATCAGATCCGCGCCAACCCACGGTCCGCTGGTCAGCTTCATGCGGACGTAAATCGACGGCTCGGTGACGTCCTTATAGCCCTGTGAAACCTCGTGGTCACTTAGCGCGGTCTGGTCCTTCGGGCAGTACGGGGTGACGCGATAGTCCTCGACCAGGCGGCCGTCGTCGAAAATCTTCTTCAGCGCCCACCATTCGCTCTCGACGTAGCTTGGATTCATCGTCCAGTAGGCCTCGTCGAGGTTGACCCAGTAGCCCATGCGTTCGGTCAGGTCTTTGAACTCGCCGACATACTTCTGCACCGAGGCGCGGCAACGCTCGTTGAACTTCTCGATGCCGTATTCCTCGATCTGATCCTTATGATCGAAGCCCAGCTCCTTCTCGACGGCCAGCTCAACGGGCAGGCCGTGGCAGTCCCAGCCGGCCTTGCGGTCTACGCGGAAGCCCTGCATGGTCTTGAAGCGAGGGAAAACGTCCTTGAACACGCGCGCCTCAATGTGGTGCGTGCCGGGGTGGCCGTTCGCGGTGGGCGGGCCCTCAAAGAATGTCCACGGTTGGCCGTCTGCGGTCGCCCGCCAGCTTTGCGTGAAGGTGTCGTTTTTAGCCCAGAAGTTGAGCACTTCGTGGTCCATCTCGGCGAGATCGATCTGCACCGGAACCTCGGCGTAAGCGCGGGCTTTAGGCTGGTCGCTCATTTATCCCTCTCTAGCGATTATCACGTTAAAAGGGACGACGATGTGCCGCGGTACCACCCTATTTGGCCGGTTAATGAAAACTGCCCACTTAATTTGGTTGCTGCTGGTTCTACTGAGCGCTTGGCCGTTCTTCCAGCGGCTCCGGGGTGATTGCCCCATCTTCGCCTTGCAGGAAACACAATATGTCTTAAGTCCAAAAACAAGCCAATTTGGCCTGCAATCTGAAACAAAAAGTTTTTTGAAAAGTTGTAACGAAACCGCCACCTCACCGCGTCGTTATCTATGAAGGCCGGTGAAAACAGTCTTCAACTAGGCATTCCGCGACGTGCCGGATGGGCATTCTGGGAGACGCTTAGCGACGATCAAGGGGAATTTCGTCGGAGGTCGGCAACGACCAGTTTTCAATTTTCTGGCCTCGGCGTTGGGGACGTCGGGGCCAGAAGCAAATTTGCATGCAAGCCCCCAGAAATAAGAAAACAGGTAGCACCATGGTAAAATGTGGCACTCACGCCGAAGTGAGCGTGCGCGCATTTCCTGTACCCGTTTTCCCCAGGAGGGCTAACTGGTGGCAGCCAGAGGAGACTTTCAACAGCTGCTGGAGCATGAGACTCCGGCGCTGTTTCGACGCGCCCTCTTGCTTTGCCACGACTGGCATCTCGCCGAAGACCTCGTGCAGGAAACGGCGGAAAAAATGCTGAAGCAGTGGAAAAAGGTCGCAGCTGCGAAGAATCCGGGCGCGTACTGCCAGCAGATGCTAACCAATATTTTCTTGTCCATGTCGCGCAAACGCGGCTACCAAGAGACACCGGTGGACGTATTTGTCCCCGAGCAGGTCGACCCATGGGAGACCATCGACACCGAGTTGAGCGTCGCCAAGGCGCTGGCCTCGCTGGCTCCGCTTGAGCGCGCCGTCGTTATCGGCAGGTATATCGATGACCTGCCCGTCGCCAGAATCGCGTCGCTGCTGAGCAAGAGCGAGTCGTGGGTGCGCGTTACTGCGCATCGCAGCCTGAAGAAACTTGACACTCTGGAGTCCGCTCCAGTCAGACGAGATGCGAAGGTGGGTGGGGCAAATGCTTGAGAAGCTCGAACAGCTCAAGAACAGTCCGGCTGAGCCCACCGCGTTCGCTAGCCAGCTGTCCGGCCGGGCGTACAAGTCTGCCGTGCAGGCGCAGATCCTGCACGCCGTGGTGCTGGCGTTGGCTGCCGTGGCAGGTACTGGCATAGTGGCCGCCGTGGCTTTCGGCCTGCTTTCCGGTCCGCAGGATTCCGATGGCGAGATTGGCATCACGCCGATGCCTTCGTCCTCGCAGACCACCAAGCCCAAATCTCCCTCGACTAGCCCGAGCACCCAGCCATCAGTTTCGCCGTGCGACGATCCGAGCTCTGTTGACCTGCCACCCAGCCAGGCGCCAAGGGGAAGGGTACTGCCGCCCGCGCAGCGTCCCGCCAACAGTGCAGCGCAACGCTACACCCAAGACATTGGCTCAAACGATCAGCCTGTCGTGGTCGCGGAGACGTCGAGGCCCACCGCGGAGCCGTCGAAACAGCCCAGCGAGAAGCCGATACCGACGCCTGATTCGTCAACAAAGGTAAACCCGAGTGCCGAACCGACCATTACGGCGCCGACCGTAGACCCTACTGCGAAGCCGACCACGAGTCCCACTGCAGGTACGACCGTGGGACCGAAGGTCAATCCAGGTTCTTCCACCGATCCGACCGTGGGGCCGAAGGTCACTCCGAGCCCGTCGGTTCAACCGGGCGAGCCGAAGCCGTGCACTGAGGTTGAGCACAGCTATCAGCCGTTCATCAGGGTTGACGTTGACTCAAATTACGTGGTTTGGGGTCTCACGTTCTTGAACGAATCGAAGGTCGACTGCGTAGTCAACGTCGGGTTCAACGGCTCCATCACCTGGAAGTCCTACACCAAGGACGTCGGCGAACGAGGCCACCGCGGCTCATCCGATCAGTCCACGCCCAGTAATCTCGTGGTTGCGCCCGGTAGCGTGTCCGAGGTTTTCGTGGCCAAGTCTTCTAACCAGATACCGGCTGAATCGATGTACGGTTTCGACGCCAAGTTCTGGGTGATTAGCAGACCCGAGGACGAGACCGGCGCTCCTGATTATACGATTCACATGGACTGAGTGGCGGCAGTTATTCTGGCTACATGAGCCAGATCGACGAGACCGCTCGGCGCGACGCCCAAGCGAAACTATCCAGAGCCTATGCCAACAATCAGCTCTCCGAGGCCGACTTCAACAGCCGCGTCGAGCGGGTTTGGAACGCCACGGATTTTAGCGAGCTGGCGGCGCTGACAGCGGGATTGGAAACCGAGGAGTTCAACTGGCCGCTTGTCAAGGACTCACATGTTTCGGACGAACCTGCCACGATTTACTACAGCAGCGACGAGCCGGGAACTTCCCTAACCGTGGCGGTGCTCAGCGGCCAGGACAGGGTAGGAAGCTGGACTGTGCCACAGAGGCACACCTCGATTTCGGTCATGGGCGGCTCTAAAATAGATCTGCGCTACGCGAGGTTCACTAGCACACGCATAGAAATCAGTTGCTGGGCAATCATGGGCGACATCGAGATCATCGTGCCGCCGGAGATAACAGTCGAGATCGACGGCTACGGAGTGATGGGCGGCTTCGACTGGAAGAAGGATTCCATGGCGGTGCCCTTCGTGCCGCCCTCGCCGCAGACGCCCAAGGTTAAGGTAACAGGGCTGGCGATGATGGCCGGCGTGGAAGTGATCCGAAAAGGACGCTAGCTCGTCGACGCTTTGTCGCTAGAGTATCGACGCTCTATCGCTAGAGAATCGACGCTCTATCGCTAGAGAATCGACGCGCGGCGGCCGCTGAATGCCCTCCCCAGCGTCACCTCATCGGCGTATTCAAGGTCGCCACCCACCGGCAGCCCGGAGGCCAGCCGGCTCACCTGGATACCTGGGGTTTCGGCCAGCAGGCGGGTCAGGAAGGTTGCGGTGGCTTCGCCCTCGAGGTTGGGGTTGGTGGCCAAGATCACCTCGGTGACGGTCGCATCAGAAAGTCGCTTTAGCAGTTCCGCGATGCGCAGATCGCCGGGGCCGCGCCCGTCGATCGGGCTGATCGAGCCGCCGAGCACGTGGTAGAGGCCGCGGAATTCGCGGGTGCGCTCGATGGCGACGACGTCCTTGCTCTCTTCGACCACGCAGATCTTGGAGCGATCGCGTCGGTCGTCGCGGCAGATCCGACAAACCTCTTGGTCTGTGACGTTGAAGCAGACCTCGCAGAAGTGAACTTTCTGCTTGACTACCCGCAACGCGTTGACAAGTGCCTCGACGTCTTCGGCCGGTTGGTCTAGCAGCCAGAAAGCGATTCGCTGGGCGCTCTTGGGGCCGATGCCGGGCAGCCTGCCGAGCTCATCGATTAGCTCTTGAACTGGTCCGTCGTACAATTAAAGCCCCATACCGCCGAGATCCGGCATCAGCGATTGGGCGCGCTCTGTCACTTGACTGGACGCGTCGCGCACCGCCGCGATAATCATGTCGCTGAGCGATTCGAGATCGTCGACGTCGACGGCATCCGGCGAGATGTCGAGGGCGACGAGCATGCCCTGGCCGTTAACCGTTGCGGTGATGAGGTCTCCCCCGGCGGTTCCGGTGAAAGTCGATTCGGCAAGCTGCGTCTGTGCCTGCTCGATCTGCGCCTGCATCTGCTGAGCCTGCTGCAGCAGCGCGTTCATGTCCATGCCTTCAGGAAACATTCCTTTTCCAATCAATTGAGCGTTCCGGCTAGCTAGTCTAGCTTGTTGCTGTCGTCAGATTCGGCGTCGTCGTAGACCAACCTGCCGCCGAGTTTGTCGGTGATCAGTTGATCTACGCTGACGGTTGGGTCGTCGATGATCTCGTCGTCGCGGGAGACTCCGTCGGTCGACTCCTCGGGAGTATCTTGTTCGGCCGGGGTATCTGTCTGCTCGGGCTGCGCATGGCGCTGCGAACCGTCGTTGACTACGGCTGATATGCGCAGATCGGCGCCGATCACCGACTTTATGCATTCCTGCAGCACCTCTTGGCTCTCGCCGCGCTTGTAGGTCTCGAGCGTTCCTGCGGAGTTGAAACCGAGCGTCAGGGCGCCCTGCTCCAGCGCGACCACCGAGGAGTTCTGGCTGAGCAGAGCGTGAGTGAACCTCTTGCGGCGCTTCACCTCTTCGAGGACGTTCGGCCAAAGCCGGCGTACGTCCACCACGCTCAGCGGCTCCCCGTCGGGCCTAGCGTCAGCTGGTTGCTGAGCGGCCTGCTCTGCCGGGCGCTGTTGGGGCGCCGAGCGCAGTTGGGGCGCCGAGCGCTGCTGCGGAGTCTGCTGCTGTGCAGGCTGACCCTGATTGCCCTGCTGCGCCGAACCCGAATCTGGTTGCTGAGCTGCCTGCTGGGGGGCAGATCGTTGCTGTGGCGACCCCTGTTGAGCGGCCTGCTCGGGGGCCTGGCGCTGCTGCGCTGGCCGCTGCTGAGCCGGTCTTTGCTGTGCGAGTGGCTGGGAATTTTCGGCGGCCTCGGGCCTTTGCTGAACCGGGGGCTGTTGAGCAGGACGCTGCTGGGCTGGCCTCTGCTGCACTGGCTGGGCGGCACCCTGCGGGGACTTCCTCTGATCTGGCTGCGCCTGCTGTGCATGCTGCGGCTCGTAGTGCCTGCCTCCGCTGCGCGATGGCATCTGCGGCATGTCCAGCCTGCGCTCGATGCGGTCGAGCCGAGCGTTGATTCCTGAATCGTCGTTGTCTGCGGCCGGCAGCAGCACGCGGGCGCAGATCAACTCCAAGTTTAGCCTTGGGGCTGTGGTGCCACGCATCTGCGTAAGGCCGGTCGCGAATACCTCTGCCGCCCTGGTCAGCTCGCCCGCGCCGAGCGCACTGGCCTGGGAGGTCAGTCGCTGAGCCTGGTCGTCGGAAACCTCGATCAAACCAGAGCTCAACGCGTCGGGCACCTGCGCGACGATCACCAGGTCGCGCATGCGCTGCAGCAGATCCTCGGCGAAGCGACGCGGGTCCTGACCGACCTCGATCACCTTGTCGATGGTCTTGAAAACCGTCTTGCCGTCTCCCGCAGCAAAAGCGTCGACGATCTCATCGAGCAGCGAGTCGGGCGTGTAGCCCAGCAGCCCAGAGGCCTGCTGATAGCTGACCGTACCCTGATTCGCGGCGCCGAGCAGCTGGTCGAGCACCGAAAGCGAATCGCGCACCGAGCCCGCGCCCGCCCGAACCACCAGCGGCAGCACGCCCTTCTCAATCTTGACGCCCTCCTGCCCGCAGATTTCCACGAGGTATTCGGTCAGAATCCTGGGCGGCACCAGGCGGAAAGGATAGTGGTGGGTGCGCGAACGAATCGTGCCGATTACCTTCTCAGGCTCCGTGGTGGCAAAGATGAACTTGACATGCGGCGGCGGCTCCTCAACCAGCTTCAGCAGCGCGTTGAAGCCCTGCGGGGAAACCATGTGGGCCTCGTCGACAATGTAGACCTTATAGCGACTAGAAACCGGGGCGAAGAACGCGCGCTCGCGCAGCTCTCGGGCATCGTCGACGCCACCGTGGCTGGCCGCGTCGATCTCGATGACGTCGATCGAACCTGGGCCGCCCGTCGCTAGCTCGACGCACGACTGGCAAACCCCGCACGGATGAGCCGTCGGGCCCTGCTCGCAGTTCAGGCAGCGCGCCAGGATTCGCGCCGAAGTGGTCTTGCCGCAACCGCGCGGCCCACTGAACAGGTAGGCGTGGTTTACCTTGTTGTTTTCGATTGCCCGCATCAACGGTTTGGTGACGTGATCTTGGCCGATCACCTCGTCAAAGGTGTCCGGACGATAGCGCCGATATAGAGCCAGCGGGGCATCGTCGGCATGCTCGGCCACCTCTTCGAGTTGCTCCTCGATTTCCCGCTGCTCGACCATCTCGGTGACCTGCTCGGGAGGCGCCGGCTCTTCCTCGTCGTCGACGGGAACCGGCTGCTCATCTCTCAGCTGCTCGACCTCGACCGGCGGCTCGTGGCTCACCGGCGGCTCCGGAGCGTCAAAAAGCCCCGGGCCGTCCTGCTCGAAGTAACTCTCGGGCAGTTCAGTCTCCGCGTCCGTGTCGAAGTCAAAATCGGGGTCGTTCAAAGTCACGTAATTAGCCTAGATGTCAGCACCGACAATTTCGAGCATGCCTAAATAAAAAGGGGCTCCCCGCGCACCCGGTAGAGCTCACTTACCCTTGCTGCCTTCCGACCCTGGGGGAGTTAGGCGAGATGCCGCCGCGCGGAGAACCTTCGTCAAGGCTAGCACACCATTTGACTAAGTGGCACACCCATCAGCTAAGCTAAGCGGCGGAGGATTCGCCTAGAGGCCTATGGCGCTCGCTTGGAAAGCGGGTTGGGTTCACGCCCTCACGAGTTCGAATCTCGTATCCTCCGCCACTTAAAGTTAAGCCCCTGATCGGGGCTTTAACTTTTTATCGAGGCATTCCGCCTCACCGGACGAGTGGCCCGCCGTACCCGGATCTGACGACGGTTGAGGCAGGCGAAGCGTGAGCGTAGCCTCGCCACCTTGCTCGCCCGACCATGGCCACACCCCAACCGCCCGTGAGCAACCAGCTAAACCACCATTTACGGGTAAGCGGCCAAAATGTGGTGCTCTGTTTGGGCGTGTCGCGCCTTGTTTTCAT
>CAUPIJ010000042.1:0-8693 GCA_963511305.1 uncultured Propionimicrobium sp. | reverse complement strand
AACTATGTGAGGCACCAAAAAACTTTCGCGCTCAAATTGACATGAGGCACCACGGGGCGCACATTGAAGTTGAGTGCTTCTCAACGTAGTTCCAGCCAACTCACTACCAGAGGTCGAGGCGCACTGAACGATCAACGATTTCCTTGACGCCGACAGATTCGCAGCATCTTCAAGCCCACCAACTCTTTCTACGGGTGCTTTCAGCCGATGCGTATTCGAAGTACGGGTTCAACATCTCCGGCGCGGCCTTCGACGAGCTACACACCCAACCTGCCGGCCACATCAAACCCGACAAAGCCCGATCCGCCGAGAAGATGGACGACGTGGTAGTCACGATCATGGAGTTGGATCGGGCAATCAGAAACGGCAGCGAAGAAACAGGTGAATCGATCTACGACGAGCGTGGATTGTTGTTTATTTAGTGTGGCGTGGATGGAAAAGCGCTCCGATGGCATTAGCGACTAGGCCAAGTACACTGTAGATAGCGCCGTAAATGAGAGCGCTGTCGTTGAAAAACACGAACATGGGCAGCAGAAAGCAAATCACAGGGGCGAGCACCCATAGAAGGCTAAATCCTTCTTTCGCCCCATCCCAAACCGCTATAGCGATGGTTGCTAGTGACAGAGCAACGAATAGCATCAGGATGAACATCGCCATTCCTGAATCCTGCGCCTGCAAGCTACGAATTACACCTAAAGCTATCGCTGGTAGCGCTAGGTAGGTAGCAAAAAGCGCCGTGATGCGTATCCATGTTGTTTTCGTCGACCACCTCATGGCATCAATTTTCACATAGAAAGAGTGAACACTTATGGGCCTTATCGAGCTTTTCAAGAAACGCCCAGCAGAGAACGAAGCCCTCATGCGTGGTGGCGCGTCTATCCTAAATTCACCTGTCTACACTCGTTGCTTGCTCTTGAGGGTGAGACGGTGTGGCTCACGCAGCAGCAGATGGCGGAGCTTTTTCAGAGTTCAAGGTCTAATGTTGTAGAACATATCGGCAATATCTATGCCGAGGGAGAATTAGACGAGGAAGCAACCTGTCGGGAATTCCGACAGGTTCGTCTTGAGGGTAGCCGCAAGGTAGCGAGAGTACTACCGCACTACAACCTTGACATGATTATTTCCCTGGGGTACCGGATTAGATCAAAGACTGCCACGCAGTTTAGACGTTGGGCGACTGAGAGGTTAATAGAGTACCTTCTCAAAGGTTTCACCTTAGATGACGAGCGAGGAAGGATAAGAGTCGGCGTGGTGACCGAATATCCGCACTGATACGACCATAGGGGATTGCAGCTCAATACCCTGATAGCCGGTAATAGTTCACGCGCTCTTTGATCTACGTCGCTAACAGCCATACCCTACTTTCCCTACTCGCCGTATAATGAGCACATTAAGTATTTTTCTGGTTGAAAAAAGGGGTTCGCAGTGAGCACTGCATTTATTGAATCCGCAAAGGTGATGGCGAAGGGGCAGGTCACTGTCCCGAAGTCAGTGCGCGACCGGCTAGGCGTCGCTAGTGGTGATCGCCTTGCTTTCGTTGTGGACGGTGACGAGGTGCGCGTGGTCAACTCTGCCCGATATGCGATGTCTGTGCTGCAAGCTGGTCTAGCCGGTGAAGCCGAGCGTCTAGGGCTCGACTCTGAAGAAGCCGTCAACAATCTGATCGCTGAAATTCGAGACAAGTAGCAAGGTATGCTCGTCTTTTTGGACACCAACATTTTGATATCTGCCGCCCTAAACCCGCTATGGACGCCAGGTGAAGCTTTCGATAAGGCGGTTGCATCGCCAAACCGGGCGGTCATCTGCCAACAAAACGTTGAAGAGCTACACCGTGTATTCGAGATGAAGCTGCCCGCGAAGATGTACCTACTTGATGATTTCTTGCGCACGATGGAGTCATCGTTAGAGGTGGTTCCTGTTCCCGAGGTTGAGGCTACTTCGGAGGTTGACATTCGAGATGCTTGCGCACACGCATTTGTTATCAAATCCGACGTCTTTGTCTCCATTCATTTCAAACGCCGTGACAAATCCGGCATTTCGCGACGCTCTTTTCTGCGGCGAACGGCAGTTATTTTGCGCCAGGATTAGAGGTTTTCACCGACCTCGTCAGGGTGTATCCGGTGTTTTGTTCCATCACTACTGTTGGGCCAATAAGCCTAGTCAGAGCCGATTTCCAAGGCAAATGAGAGTTGAAAACGCACCAGAATTCGCCGCCCTCGCCAAGCACCCTCGCGGCCTGTTTGAATAGCCTCAGGGTGGGCTCGGAATCCTTGGCGGTGCCGCGGTGAAATGGTGGATTTGTCACGATGACGTCGATAGCGCCGTCCTCGAAACCGCTCAGGTCGGCCGCCCAGGACACCTCTACGCGGGCCTTCGCGGTGGACGCAGTGCGCTCGGTGGCGTCGACGGCGGCCCAGCTGGCGTCGATGGCGAAGACGCGCGAGTCCGGGTGTTCCTTGGCCAGCGTGGTTGCCAGGATGCCGTTGCCGCAGCCAAGGTCAAGATAGTTGTCGGCGTCGGCGATCTGGCCGAAACGCCCGAGCATCAGGCGGGTGCCGTTGTCGATTTTGTTTGTGGCGAAGGTTGCACCGTTGGCCCATAGCGTCATTGGCTTCTTGCGTCCGGCTACATTCACCTCGGCGTGCCGCTTGTTGCGAGGCCAGTCGATCTGGCTGCGGAAGGGCGTCTGGGCGCGCAGCGCACGCGACTTCTGCTGGCCGAGCGTCGCACTAACTGAGCCGAAGTGATTAGCAAGCACCTCGTTCATCGAACGGTTCATGTGACGATCTCGTCCACCCGCAAGCAGCAGCACCTCGGGGCTGGCGTACGCCGAGATCAGCTGGGCATATTGATCCAGCGCGCCGAGAGCCTTGGGCAGCCGCAGCCACGCCAAGTCAACCTCGCCCAAAAGGGTTGCGTCGAGCTCGCCCAGCTCGTTAACCATCCGCACGTTCTCAGTTGCGTACTCACGTGCCCGCGCGGTGTCTCGGACGTCGTCGCAAAAGACCACCACTTGCTCCGCCCGGTCTGCGGCTTCGGGCACCAACTCGGGGGTGTCCAAGACCAAAATTGTCTGGGCGCGCTCGGGGGAATTGCTGACGATGATGCGATCGACTGGGTTCATGCCTCCAATTGTCGCAGACCTGGCTAAAAGTCTCACTCGCGGCGCCGTCAGCGGTTAGCCTTAGTAAATGCCAGAAAACAGACTTAGCATTCATGTCATCGCCGACTCCTCTGGCGAGTCCGCCGCTCGTATCGCCCGCGCCGCGCGGGCGCAGTTCCCGAAGCATTCCATCGAGATCATTAACCACCCCCGCATCAAGGACGCTGAGAAGGCGATCAACGCCTTCCGTGAGATCGCCGAGGCCAGCGAGAAAAACCCCGATCTGCCGATCGTGGTGCTCTACACGTTCGCTAGCAACGATATGCGCGCGCTGGTCAAGCAACTCTGCGAGGAGAACAAGTTGCAGCACGCCGACCTGCTCGGCGACACACTCACCGCCATGGCCAACGCCACCGGCTACACGGCCGACGGCGTCCCGATGCGCCCGGTGCTCGCCGAGGCCGACTACTTCGACCGCATTTCAGCAATGGAGTTCGCCGTTCGCAACGACGACGGCGTGATGCCCTCGGCAATCGCGGAGGCCGACATCGTGCTGGTGGGAGCATCGCGCTCGGGTAAGACCCCGCTGAGCCTCTACCTGGGTTATGTGGGTTACAAGACGGTCAACGTGCCGCTGGTGCCGGGCATCGAGCCGCCGGCGCAGCTGCGCGAGATCGACCGCTGGCGAATCGTGGGGCTGACCATCGACGCCGAGCGGCTGCTCGAAATCCGTAGTCGGCGCGTAAAGGGTCTAGGCGGCTACGGCACCAAGGACGGCGGCTACGCCGATCTGGCTAAGATCTACGAGGAGCTGGACGAGGTCGGCAGAATCCAGCGCAGCCTGGGCTGCCCGATCGTTGACACCACGGGGCTAGCTATCGAGGACGCCGCAGCCCGCATCGTCGATATTGTCGACAACCGCGCCACCAAGGTCGGGGCCGCGCTGCGCAGGCCGCCGACAACCACGTTGAAGATCAAGCCCTAGCGCGGTAAAACTAAGGGTTAACAACGCGGTTTTCATGGCCAGGAAATGGCGCATCGAATAAGCTGAGTAATGTTAAAACGGCAATTAACTGAATACCATCACCGTTTAGTGCAGGCGATTCAAAGGAGAATGCACAGTGACTAAGTACATTTACGCGCTATCCGAGGGCGACGCTACGATGCGTTCGCTGCTTGGCGGCAAGGGGGCAAACCTGGCCGAAATGATGCGTCTTGACGTTCCGGTCCCGGACGGTTTCACCGTCACCACCGAGGCATGCGTCGAGAGCATGAACAACAACGGCGAATGGCCAAGCGACCTCCGCGAGCAAATCGCTACTGCGCTGAAGGAATTCGAGCAGCGCGTCGGCCGCGGGCTAGGTGATCCCGAGAAGCCCCTTCTTGTGTCTGTGCGTTCCGGCGCGGTCGTCTCCATGCCGGGCATGATGGACACCATCCTCAACCTTGGCATCAACGACGACACCGTCACCTCGATCGCTAAAGAGAGCGGCAACGAGCGTTTCGCTTGGGACTGCTACCGCCGCTTCATCCAGATGTACGGCGAGGTCGTCGAGGGCGTGCCGGCCCACTATTACGAGGACGCGCTGAGCGCGATGAAGTCGGATCGTGGCGTTGAAGAAGACACCGATCTGGACGCCGAGGATCTCAAGAAACTGGTCGCCGAGTTCAAGGAGATCAGCAACGAGCACCTGGGCGGCGACTGGACCAACGACCCCAACGAGCAGCTGGTGCGTGCCGTCGACGCGGTCTTCCGTTCCTGGGGCAACCCGCGCGCGGACGTCTACCGCAAGGCGAACAACATCTCGCGCGATCTGGGCACCGCGGTCAACGTCATGCAGATGGTCTTCGGTAACCGCGGCGACACCTCGGCCACCGGCGTCTGCTTCACCCGCAACCCATCGACCGGCGAGAACGGCATCTACGGCGAGTTCCTGGTTAACGCTCAGGGCGAGGACGTCGTTGCCGGCATTCGCACCCCGCGTCACCTCGATGAGATGGCTGATGTGCTGCCGGAGGCCTACGAGCAGCTGCTGGAAACCATGAATAACATGGAGCTGCACTACAAGGACATGCAGGACATGGAGTTCACCATCGAGAATGGCAAGCTCTACATGCTGCAGACCCGCAACGGCAAGCGCACCGCGGCCGCCGCGCTGAAGATCGCCGGCGATCTGGTTGAAGAGGGCATCATCGACAAGGATGAGGCCCTTCGCCGCATCGAACCGGCCCAGCTCAACCAGCTGCTGCACCCTGCCATCGACCCCGACCACACCGCCAAGGCCGTCACCAAGGGCCTGCCCGCTTCGCCGGGCGCTGCCGTCGGTGGCCTGGTCTTCGACGCCGACACCGCTGCAGAGCGTGGCGAAAAGGGCGAGGACGTCATCCTGGTTCGCTACGAGACCACCCCGGACGACATTCATGGCGTCCTCGAGGCGCAGGGCGTGCTGACCGCGCATGGCGGCATGACCAGCCACGCCGCGGTTGTCGCGCGTGGCTTCGGCAAGCCGTGCGTTTCGGGCGCGACGATGATCAAGATCGACACCGAAGCTAAGACCCTGACCATCGACGACAAGGTCTACAACGAGGGCGACATCTTCACCCTGAACGGCTCGACCGGCGAGGTCTTCGACGAGGCGCTGAAACTGATTCCGCCGCAGATCAATGAGGACTTCGAGCGCGTCGTCGAGTGGGCGGACGAGGTTCGCACGATGGGCGTTCGCGCCAACGCCGATAACGCTGGCGACGCCGCACGCGCACGCGAGCTGGGTGCCGAGGGCATCGGTCTGTGCCGCACCGAGCACATGTTCATGGCCTCCGACCGCCTGCCTGCAGTGCGCGAGATGATCCTGGCGGAGAACGCCGCGCAGCGCGCCACTGCACTCGAGAAGATCCTGCCGATGCAGCAGGCCGACTTCGAGGGCATCTTCACCGCCATGAAGGGCCTGCCGGTCACCGTCCGCCTGCTCGATCCGCCGCTGCACGAGTTCCTGCCTGACTACACCGATCAGTCGCTGAAGGTTCAGGAGCTGGAGCTGAAGGGCGCCGACGAGGAGGCGCTCAACAAAGCCCGCGCTACCCTGATGCAGGTCAAGAAACTGCACGAGCAGAACCCGATGCTTGGCACTCGTGGCTGCCGCCTGGCGATGCTCTACCCGGAGATCCCGGAGATGCAGACCCGTGCGATCATCCGCGCTGCTCTGGCCGTGCTGGAGCGCGAGGGCGAGACCGTCGAGGTTGAGATCATGATTCCGCTGGTTGGCCTGGAGGAAGAGATCAAGCGTCAGCGCGCGATCGTAGACGCCACCGCCAAGGACGAACTGGCCGCCGCTGGCAAGCAGCTCGATTACAAGATCGGCACGATGATCGAGCTACCGCGCGCAGCCCTGCTGGCCGACCGCATCGCTGAGCACGCCGACTTCTTCAGCTTCGGCACCAACGACCTGACCCAGACCACCCTGGGCATCAGCCGCGACGACGCCGAGAACGGCTTCCTGAGCGACTACGTCGTTGACCATGTGCTGCCGCGCAACCCGTTCGAGTCGATCGACATCGACGGCGTTGGCCAGCTGGTTCGCATCGGCGTCTCGCACGGGCGCGCAACCAACGACAAGCTGAAGTGCGGTGTCTGTGGTGAGCACGGCGGCGATCCGGACTCCATCGAGTTCTTCCAGACCGCCGGCCTGAACTACGTCAGCTGCTCGCCGTTCCGCGTGCCGATTGCCCGCTTCGCTGCGGCAAAGGCTGCGATGGATAGCAAGAAGTAAATAGGGTAAATTCCGTTGGGGTCGCGTCCTTGGGGCGCGACCCCATGTTTTTGCGGCAAACTAAGAGGGTCGAAAGGAAGAATTTGCTTAACACGCGCAGGAACCTCAGGTACACCCGTGGCGATTGGCTGCTCATCTGCGGCCCGAGCGCGGCGGCGCTGTTGCCGCCAGGGGTAGCGACCTTTGCTGTTACCGAAGCGATTTGGTCGGCGCTAGCGCAGCGACAGAATCTTTCGCAGCTTCGCCAGACCCTTTCCGGGCTCGGCGCAGACGGCTACTCGAATCAGGCGCTGCTGAGCTGGGACAGCGATCACGTGCACATCATGTTGCGCGGCGAAATCAACGTCGTGGATTCCCAAAGCGGCCAGGTAGTTGCCTCCGGGGTCAGAGACGAGTGGTTCGAGACCTCGCTGGACGAGCCCTTGCTGGCCTTCAAGCTCGGTTCCGAGACGGGCTTTGAGGTTCCGTTGGCAGCGGGGGCCGCGTTCGTTTCGTCTTTCAGCGTCGGCTTCAGAAAGCACACCCCTGCCGGGTTCGAGGCCACCGAGGTGCTCGACCTGATTGCGCCCTATGCACCCGACCAGGAGACCGTTGAGCAGTCACCGCTGGGCACATTCAACGAGGTGGACAACCTATTCCAGGCTGCTTGGAAGCCGAACCCGTCGCTGGGCGCAGGTTGGGATACCGACGCAACGAAACAGCCAGTCACCGAACCGAAACCTGAACCGATTCAGCCGGTCATTAGCAACGCTGATGATCACCCGATAGCCGAGCCGATCCAGTCGGTTGATGTCTCGCACGAGGACCACTTGGTTGAGATCCCAGCGGTAAGCGCCTCTGGCTTCGATGAAGAGCCAGAAAAGGAAGCCGAGATCTTCTACGACGAGGCACCCGTGGCCGCCCAAGAACCCGTGATGCCCGCTCCTGCGGAGCCGAAACCCAAGGTTTTCGTGCTTCGTGCTCCCGACGGCGTCCACCACGTTCTCGAACACTTGACGCTGATAGGCCGCGCCCCGCAAAGCGATAACCCGCAGACGCAGATCATTCGAGTGCAGAGCCCCAACCAGGACATCAGCCGAACTCACCTGTCGGTACGCCCTGGCAAAAACGGGGTCTCGCTAACCGATGAGCATTCCACCAACGGCACGATCATCACGATGCCCGACGGCAACCGCTATTCGCTGACCCCAGGCAGCGCCACCTTCGTCCAGGAAGGCACGAGGATCGATCTGGGCGACGGCCAAGTTCTTGAACTGCTCACCCAGTAAGACCAAAACCTCAGCTAAATAGATGCCCGTTGGGATCCATGCGGGATAGCGAGGAGGAAAAAGCTCGACAAACCAAGCCAGATCAGCAACCGACGATAACCAACCAGGCCAACCGCTGCGTCACAAGAAACAACGGGAACCAAAAGGTTCGACGTCGAGCCTTTCAGTTCCCGCTAATCCTGAAGACAAGTGGCTGCGAAAACTATTCGGCCAGGGGCACGTCAATGCGGTAGAAGTTCTGGTACGAGCGGCTGGCCGTCGGGCCGCGCTGACCCTGGTAGTGGGAGCCGGTAGACGAGGAACCGTAGGGGTGCTCAGCCGGCGAGCTGAGCTGGAAGAAGCAGAGTTGGCCTATCTTCATGCCGGGGTATAGCTTGAGCGGCAGCGTCGACATGTTGGACAGCTCTAGCGTGATGTGTCCGTTGAAGCCAGGGTCGATGAAGCCCGCGGTGGAGTGCGTCAACAGACCGAGACGCCCAAGCGAAGATTTACCTTCGAGACGGGCTGCGACGTCGTCGGGCAGCGTCACGTACTCGTAGGTTGCGCCCAGCACGA
>CAUPIJ010000041.1:0-9821 GCA_963511305.1 uncultured Propionimicrobium sp. | reverse complement strand
CGCTGACTAGGCAAAACACCGAATCAGAGCACCACATTTTGACCTATAACCCGTTATCCGCTTATTGGTATCCTGCTCGCGCTGTAGAAGATGCAGGTTTTCGCTGCGATAATTTCGTACTCGGGACCACTTTCAAGTCTGCGGTTGATCTTTACGAGGCAGATCGAAAATTGAGGACGCTTGTCCACGATGGGATGGAGCGTATCGAGATAACTATGCGCACCCGCATAGGGGAAGCCCTATGTGTAGGAGACCCTTTAGGCTACACCGACCCCAACCGTTTTAGGCCATCGTTTAACCACAGAAAATGGATGTCCACAGCCCACAAACGAATTTCTAGAGTTGGGATATCTAACGAAGCAATCAAACATTATCGCGATGAATATGACGAAAATTATCCGTTCTGGGTATTAGCAGAAGTTCTCGATTTTGCCGACATATCACGCCTCTTCGAAGGCTTAGTGGCTAATGCCCAACTTGAAATTTCAGAGAGCTTGAACATCAAGATCGATCTTGATCTGTTATCGAAAAACCAGCGACGCAAAGCTACGACGCAACCGCCTTTGGTTCGCTGGATGGAGCAACTAACTATCGTTCGTAATATCTGCGCCCATCACGGACGGTTATGGAACAAGTCGTTTGTCCCGGTTCCCACGTCCGCACTTCGCACTCAGCCCGAGTTCTTTTTGCTTCCTGAAGGACAAAGCGAACAGGTGTTTGGGGTCTTGACGATGATGGCTCATTTGCTGCGTGTAACTTCACCTGGAACTTCTTGGCCAGAAAAAGTTGTGCAGCATGTTAAGAAAGATTTCTTGACCAACCCACTTGTGGAACCCAAAAACCTTGGCATCCCAGATACATGGTTTCACGCGCTTTAGCCTTTGTTTTATCCAATACCTTGCGCCGTATCTTAGAAAGTTGAAAAGATTTAGCTCTGGGTGGTTTGCACGCTAGAAGATAATCTTCTTGGTGAGTAAGAGCCCACCTCTAGCGAGGTGATGATAGAAACATTCGACACCTTCGTTTCTAAGCTCTACCAGGTTCTAGGCTGGGTTATGAAATTCGGGATGCGCAAACCTTCTTTGACTCGTTCTTTGAAAGCCCGCACGACTGGGCGCGCGAAGCGGGCGATAAAGCGCGCGGTGATTCCCGGGTACGGGCGCAAGGGCATGGGGTTCATCAAGAATCCGAAGCGCTCGGTGAAGAACTCGATCTACAAGAAGACCACGTTTAGCTTCTAGGATCTGTTTAAGTAGGCCCAAGAAAAATAGACCAAAGAGTTCTGGCGGTAATTTTTGTCTGACTACGGACGCTATTTTCCACCAGGAGATTTTAGGCCGCCGAATCCGCTTCCGATACTCATCACTAAAGATCTTTTCACTCGAACGGGGCGGATCGCAGCGAAAAACTGATCAATGCGTCATTTTTGGCTCGACTACGGACCAAAAATGACGCATTGAAGATATGTGGCTGCTCAGTCTTCGATCACCAGGTCTGGCAGGCCTGCAACTAGCTCTTGGGTGCGCATGGACACCGTCACCAGGGACGGCACCAGCCGGGCGATGTAGGCCGGGTCGCCGAGTTCGCGGCAGTAGTCGTTGGGGTCGTTGACGATGCCCGTCTTCTTGTCGGTGACGGTCTTGTAGCGATCGATCATCCACTCCAGCGGGCTGCGTCCACCGATCTTGTAGTCGTTGGCTTCGGGCGGGATATCCGTAAATGTCAGGTATTCGTTGTAGACCAGGCGGGTCATGTCCTTGCCGCGGCCTCCGGCCTTGCCCCACGCCAGCTTAGTGACGTGATACTTGGCCCACTCGTCGGAAGGCGCGAGCATGGTCCAATCGGCGTGGACGCCCGGGAACGGTTCCACCGACTCGTAGTTGACGTGCAGATCCGCCAGCTCTCTCCCGACGGCCGAGTACGCGTGGAAGTCGGAAACCTTCGGGATACGCGGCAGCATCTTCTTCAGGTCGGCCTCGTAGCGCTCGCGGTATTCGTTGTGGTGCAGCAGCGCATAGACGTAGAAGAAGATGTCCTCCTTGCGGATCTGCGCGTCGGAATAGTGCTCGCGGTAGGCGGCAAGCGTGGCGTCGGTGATGTTGTCGCGACGACGGTAACCGCCGACGATCTCGGGCACCTGCGAGGAGATAGAGCGGGAGAAATCGAATGTTATGGAAAATTGTTCTCCCTGTGATTCAGGCTCGGAGACATCGAGTAAGGAGGCCTGCGAGCCGTCCTCGGAGGATTTTTCCCAGGTGTAGAGGGGGAATTGCTGACCATTGGGCATCAACTGAACATCAGGAATAATTCCCGCCATGTAAGCCGCAAAATCTTTCGACATTCCATTTCCGTTAATCCCTAACGCCAGGTTCGGCTGCGCGGGCGTAGGGAAAATCTGCGGAAGCTGGTAGACCATGTCATTCATCGAACGCTCGAAATATACAGCCTGCTTGCAGAAAGGGCGATAGATGGAAGCCCGAACTGCGTTTCCGAAAAACTGATGCTTCTTGCCGTTTTTGAGGTCTTTATAGAGCTGTCGATTCCAAGAGATTCTTGTCGTATCCGCATTAGCGTTTGAGCTATCTTTCCTTGCTTCCACTTCAGCGTTGTAGTTGTCGATCATCCGTCGCATGTTCTCGGCAACAACTGATTCAGAGAAGTTGTAGCACCAAGCGTCTCGATTGGTTTTCAGACCGTTCGAGAACGACTGAAATACTGCAGACGTATCAGCTTTACCTTTTGCCTTCTTGTCCCCGATCTCCTGGTATTCCAGGTACCTTTCGTCACGCTGGTTTACCCAGTCGCCGTGGGAGTTGGGCGTGATCTGCTCGAATTCGGTTTCGCGGATCGAGCCCTGTTTGTCCAGCACGTCTAGCTTTTCCTGGCGGGCCAGGTAGTCGTCCACCTCGGCGTAGTGGATGCGCGCGGGACGGAAAATCGAACCTTTTTCCTTGACAAGAATGGTGATCGCTGTACCGGTTCTAGTACCTTCTCCAAAGACGTTTCCACCCTCTTGTCGTCTGCGCTCACCCTGAGTCCTGGCATTGCCACGGAGGTTATAGACGTAAATATCCGAGAACTCATCCGCCCATGTCTGGCGCACTCCGTCCGCGGTGTTGCCGTCGATGAAGCTGGAGTTCGAGACGAACGCGATAACACCCTCGTCGCCGATGCGGTCGGTGGCCCAGCGAAGCGCGCGGAAATAAGAGTCGTAGAGGCTGTTGCGGTTGGTTCCACTAGAGCGGGCTACATACGTGTCTTTGATTCGCGAATCCAGGATCGGGTAACTCAAGTTCTGGTTATTGTCGTTCGCGCTGGCCTGCCCTGCAGAATACGGCGGGTTCATCACAACCACCCGAATCTCCGCGTCCTTCTGGCGCTGCATACGTCGCATGTTCTCGGCGAAACCGCCAAGACCAGTTACCTCGTCCTGGGCCTTATCGAGCTGGAAAGTGTCCGTCAGCGAGATGCCGGGGAACTCGACGTAACCATCGTCGAAGCCCTGCTCCAGGCGAACCTGACGGTAAACCTCCTCGATGTTGATGCTGGCGATGTAGTAGCTGAGCAGCACGATCTCGTTGGCAAAAATCTCGTGGCGATACTTGTGCTCAAGCTGGCTTGCCGAGATCAGGCCGGTCTGCAACAGACGGCTCACGAAGGTTCCCGTGCCGAGGAAGGGCTCGATAATTGCCACGCCAGGCTCCCCCAAGCTCTTGCCCAGGTGACGACGTAACGCAACGTCAGCAGATTTGAGAATGTAATCCACCACCGGAACCGGGGTAAACACGATGCCCAGGCGGTCCTGCATCGACGGGAAGGCCTTAGCGAAGAACTTGTCGTAAAGCGTGCGCATGATCTCTTGCTTGCCGGTCAAGTTGTCGATGGCCCGGATCTTCTCGGTCATCGTCTCATAGAACTTGGCAAGCGGCTCGCGCTCATTCTCGAACACGGAGTTGGCAGCCAGTCTGTCCAAGATTCCTTGCATTGCCTGACTAACCGGATTCTCTGCCGTGAACTCCTGATCGGGGAACATGGCGTCGAACAGCGGCTTAGTGATCAAGTGCTGAGCCAGCATCTCGACGGCCTGATCGGCATCGACAGCAGGGTTAAGCGTATCCTGCAGCGCCTTCACAAACGTGGCGAAATAGTCCTGATTAGTCTGGTCGTCCAGCAAGTGTTCGATCAGGTTGATGTAGCGGGCGGCGATATCGCCGATGTCCTTGCTCCAGTCGTCCCAATAGAGCCTGTTGCCCACCTTCTTGACGATCTTGGAGTAAACCGCGTCCTTCCACTGCTCAACCGGGAAGTTGAACGCAGGCTGATACGGCATCTTCACCGGCTCCTCGTCACCAGAACGCGTGCCGCCATCGGTCGAATCATCGCCAGGCGCGGAACCGTCGAAGAGATCACCCTTCTTCGGGGCCTTCAGGTTCACCATGTCGACGATGATGTTGGACGGGTCGGCGACGTTGAACTCCATCGCGTTGATGGTGTTATCCATCCGCTCATCGTGGGCGCGAATAGCCTGAACAACCTGCCAAACAACCTGGAAGCGGCTGTTGTCGTTCAACGCCTGCTCCGGGCTGACACCAACCGGCACCGCCACCGGAAGAATGATGTAGCCAAATTCCTTGCCCTCGGCCTTGCGCATGACACGCCCGACAGCCTGAATGACGTCCACCTGGGAACGCCTCGGGTTCAGGAATAGCACCGCATCGAGGGTCGGCACGTCCACGCCCTCAGACAGGCAGCGGGCATTGGTCAGAATTCGGCAAGTTGGGTAGTCGTTAACGACGTCCTCCTTCAACCAATCAAGTGCCTGACCACGCTGGACGGCGTTCATCGTGCCATCAACATGGACGCACTCAACGGCGAGGTCGTCGGAGGGGTCATCGTTGCCCAGGTTTCGTAGTCCGTTAACCAGATCGGGGAACTCGGAAGCCACCTGCTTGGAAGTCTTGATGTCTTTAGCGAAAGCAACCGCGCGACGCATCTTGCTATCGTCGGTGCCGTACTGGGTATCAGAAAGCCCATTCTTGCGTTTGGCGAGAGCGTTCCAGCAACCGACTAGCTTCGCCATCTCGGGGATCGCCAGCTCACCGAACTCGTCTGGGGTCTGGTAGAGCGGGGTGATCTGATCTTCCGGGATGCCCAACACAACCACCTTGTAGTCAGTCAACAGACCCTGGCTAACCGCTTCGCCAAACGACAACTTGTGGAAGACCGGACCGTAAACCGACTCGTCATCCATCGAAGCCAAAACCGCGTCTTTTTCTTTGGCCGCGTTCTTGACTCGCGGGTCGAAGATCTTAGGCGTTGCCGTCATGTAGAGGCGCTTGTCGGCACGAATGTATTCGCCATCGTGGACGCGCACGAAAGCCGACTCGTCCTCGCCGGCCAATGTGGCACCCGTTGTTCGGTGCGCCTCATCGCAGATGATCAGATCGAAATCGCGCCAATCGTCCCCTGCCAGCTCCTGGGCCTGGTGGACGATGTCGATGGACTGGTAGGTGGCGAAAACAACCTGCAGGCCATCGGCATTGCTGAACCTATTCAGCGACTCCGCGAGCTTATCCGGGTCGGTGGTTGGCGGGGTCTTCAAATCGACGGACGTGATATCCGCAGCATCGGACTTCTTCGCTTTAGTGCGGTTCACCTTGACGTCGGAGCAAACGCTCCAGGCGGTGAACGGAACCTGACATTCCGCGTTCCACTCGTGCAGAGTCTGACTCATCAAAGCCAGCGACGGAACCATGAACATGATGCGCGCACTGCCGCCGCAATCGTCGACTGTCTCCTCCGCAATCTTCAGCGAAGTGAAGGTTTTACCCGTGCCACAAGCCATCACCAGGATGCCCCGGTCGTGGCTCTCGAACCCCTTCTTGACGTCGGTTATTGCGTGCACCTGGTGATCGCGCAGCGACTTACGTGGCTTGCACTCGGGTGCGTCCTGCGGGTTGGCAAGCGAATAGGTGGCCCAGTCGATGTCGGAGTTACGCAGGTCTGACAGCCCAATGCGCGTTACCGGCTTTGTCTGCTCGTTGATTGCCTCTTCGGCGTTCTTGCTCCAAGAAGTGCCGGTGGTTTCGACGTAGATGCGACGCTTGAACGGCTCCTTACCGGAATCGGAAAGGAACGAATCCAAGTGCTCCTTGCTGATGCGTGTGCCCGGCGCATAAAACTTGCACTGAACAGCGACCGCCGGGGTGTGGGCGGTGACGACCTCGTCCGCCGGCATGTCCTGCGGCTCGATGGCGACCAAATCGATGCCGGTATCGGGCTTGCCCTCTCTCCCCGGCCAATCACTCCACAAATAGACGCGGGCGAACTGGCGACTCATCTGCGAATCGTTAAGCAGATACGAGCGGATCAGCTCCTCGAACAGAGTGCCCTTGAGACGCTCCGAGTCGCCCATGTCTCGGAATTCAGCCAGCAAATCATCGAAGGCGCCTGCGCTCTTCGCGTCTTCGCGCTGAGCGTCGAGAGAATTTATATCCATACGTGCGTCTTTGTCTGTCTTGCTGAACGCTGTGCTGGTTTCGGTCATTAGTGCGGGCTCCTAGACGTGCTCAATAACGTCAAGCTACCAGTCTTCGGGCAAGGACAGCCTTAGACGACGCGCTGTGAAAAGCTATGCGCCCGCTCTTTTCGAGTTGTGAGGTCAACTACAGCCAATAAACAAGAGCACAAAACCGTAACCAAATGTCACGCAACCAAACAACGAGAACCAAAAAGCTCGTACTCGAACCTTTTCGTTCCCGTTAATTCGCTTCCCGAACCCGAAGCCTGGTCAGTCCTCGATCTGGACGTCCAGTTCTTTTCTCAACAGCAGCGTCACCAGGAAGCAGCAGAACGCCATACCGAACACCGCAAACACCAGGGCCACCGTTGCCCCGAGCCTCGGCGACTGCAGGGCCAGCAACACCGGCGCCACAAAAATCACCACGCCAACCACCGTCTTAGGCAGGTAACGGAACCCGGCCAACAGCGACGCCTTAGCCAGCGTGGGCAGATAGCCGACCCTGGCCGGACGATCCTCGAGCGCCCTGCGTGCCAGAATCGGCCAGAACCAGACGTTCACAATCGCCAGCAGACCCAAAGCCAAAAACAGCACCAGAACAATCGCGTAACGCAGCGCGCCAACCGAAATCCTGCTCACGACAAGCAGCTCCCAAGCAATCAGCCCGCCAACCACCAGGTTGAAAAGCCAAGCCAGAGTGGCTGGCAAAAAAGCCCTACCGAACGAGCGGAAAAAAGTACCGAAGACCCTGCCGCCTCCGATCAGGCTCATGCACGCGGCGAACGCTCCGACCAGGGCCGCGCCGCCGGTCACCACAACCGAACCGGTGAGGGCCCAACACAAGCTGACCACCACCAGCGATGAAACCCACGACAGCGCGCTATAAAGCGGAGTGTCCGGCGCGAAACTACCACTCATCGCTGGCCCCTAGGCGGGGCAATGCTGCCGCCCTCCTTGAACTGCGCCGACACCAGCTCGTGACGAGTCGGCTTGCCCTCCATGCTGTCGAACAACAATTCGCAGCTCAGCTGGGCAATCTGCTTAGCAGGCTGAACGATCGTGCTCAGCGACGGCGTAATGAAATCGGTGACCGGAATGCCATCAAACCCGACGATCGAAAGCTCCTCGGGCACGCTCATTCCTCTGCCCTGCGCTGCCTTCAACGCACCGATGGCGATGACGTCGGCAACGGCGAAAATCGCGGTGACGTCACCCTGCTCATCCAAAAGTTTGTTGGTGACGTCAAAACCATATTGATAGCTATAAGGAGACTTCCTGCCGATATTCGAATGCGGCACCAACTTCGGATCATGCTTGATGCCGGCCTCGGCCAGCGCCGCATTGTATCCCTCGGTGCGTAGCCTCGCCACGGAGGTGTCCAGCGAATCGCCACCCACAAGTGCGATCTTGCGGTGCCCAAGCTCGATCAGCCTTCCAACCGCCTTCTTCGCCTCGGCGAAGTCGTCAACCGCCACGGAAGAATAGACGTCCTCGGGCACGTCCTCCACCCTGCTCATCGTAGAAAGCACGAACGGCACGTTGAGTTTCTTGAAGAGGTTGGTCTCGTGCGTGAAATTACCACCGAGGAAAATAATTCCGCTGACAACATCCTCGTTGACCAGCTTCGCCGCCTCCTCGATCTCGTCGAACCAGTGCGGCACCTTGACGATCGACAACAAATAATCGCGGCTACGTGTTGCTGTCTCCATGGTGTCCAGCATCTTCTGGAAGAACGGGTTATCGATGCCCTTAATCATCAACGCGATGTTCTTATTGTTGGCTAGCTTCAAAAACCTGGCATACCGGTTAGCCCGATACCCCATCTCATCGGCAACAGCCTTAATGCGCTCGCGAGTCTGGTCGGAGACGCCCTCCTTGTCGTTCAAGGCGCGCGAAACAGTGACCACACCAACCCTGGCCTTCTTAGCCACGTCCTTGATGGTCGGACGATTAGCTACCACCTAAATCAGCCCCGTTCTGCCACCCCAACCAGGGTAGCTATTCTTGCCAACACCTCGTCGGTGAGCTCGCCAGCCTTCAACCGCCACTGCCAATTATTCTCTGAGCTGGCGGGCGTGTTAATCCGTGCTTGGCTACCTAGACACAGATAATCAGCCACCGGGATGATTGTGGTGTCCGCAACCGACGTCATTGCACAGGTTATCAGCGACCAGCAGAAACGTTCGACGTCGCTGCCCAGCTCGTTGACGTACACCTTGGCCTTCTCGAGATCCTTCGGGCTGATTCCGTCCAGCCAACCGACGAGAGTGTCGTTATCGTGCGTGCCGGTGTAGCAGACACAGTTCTTGGTGAAGCTGTGTGGCAGATAGTCGGCGTCCTCGCGGGTATCGAACGCGAACTGCAGCGGCTTCATGCCCGGATATCCGGTCTGCTCGCGCAGCTGTTCCACCTCGTCGGTCAGGTAGCCCAGGTCTTCCAACACCAACGGCAGATCACCCAGCTGGGCGCGCACCGCTGCGAAAAACTTCATGCCTGGCCCCTTGCGCCACTCGCCGAAGCGGGCATCCTCGCCGCCGGCCGGCACCTCGTAGTAAGACTCGAGACCGCGGAAGTGGTCGATGCGCAGAATGTCGACGCGTCGCATCTGATACGAGAGCCGCTGCACCCACCAGGCGAACTTTGTGCGCTCGTGTTCGGCCCAATCATAGATCGGGTTGCCCCAGAGCTGGCCGGTGGCCGAGAAGCTATCGGGCGGGCAGCCGGCCACCGTGATGGGCAACAGGTCGTCATCCAGGTTGAACAGTTCCGGGTTGGCCCAGGTGTCTGCGGAATCGTAGGACACATAGATGGGCAGATCACCGAAAATTTTGACGCCCCTGCTGTTCGCGTAGTCGTGCAGTTCGTTCCACTGCGTGAAGAAAACCCACTGCACCCACTTCTCGAACGCGATCTCGCGCTCATGCTTTGCTCGGAACTCAGCCAACGCACGAGGATCCCTGCGACGAAGCGGCTGCGGCCAGTGATCCCAAGACTGCTGGCCGTGGGCGTCCTTAATCACAACGTAATCGGCGTAGTCGCCCAGCCACGGGTTGAGCTCGCAGAACTCCAGGAAGCTCGGGTCGGCCAGGTCGTCCGACCGCTCGAACGCCTTGCGCAGAATCAGCCCGTTGTTGGCGTGCACCAGGCCGTAGTCGACGCGCCCGTCGTCGCTGCCCCAATCGATATCCAGCTCGCTCTGGTCGATCAGTCCGGCCGAAACTAGCCGATCCAGATCGATGAAGTAGGGGTTGCCGGCATGCGTCGAGAAGCTCGAATAAGGCGAGTCCCCGAAGCCCGTCGG
>CAUPIJ010000040.1:0-10394 GCA_963511305.1 uncultured Propionimicrobium sp. | reverse complement strand
GGGCGCGGGCGTGCTTCCGGCCCCCTTAAGCCCCCAAAGCGGCGAAAAAAACCTCAAAAATAAAACCGGCCGCCCCCAAAACGGCGCGGCACGTTATTACCTAGAGGTCAGCACGCTCATGTAGTGGGCGCGCTCGTAGTTGCTGGGGTCGGGCGCGTTTCCTGCGCTCATCGAGCCACAGAGCTGGCGCACCGAATCGTATTCGTTTTCGACCAGCCAGTTGATCACGCCATCCAGCAGTTCGCTGATGTATTCCGGGCCGTTCTCCAGCACCGCCGAGGTCGTGCAGGCCACGTCCGCGCCGGCAGCGATGGCCTTCAACACGTCGCCTGGGGTGTGGACTCCGGACGTGGCAGCCAGCGAGACGCCCGGGTTCTGACTACGCAAAATACCGATCCAGCGCAGCGGGAAACGCAGCTCGTCGGAGGTGGAGAGCCTGCGCTTGCTGACGATAGACATGTCTTCCAGGTCGATCTCTGCGCCGTAGAACCTGTTGAACAGCACCAGACCGCAAGCTCCGGCGTCGACCGCCCTGCGGGCGAAATTGCTGAGCGAGGTGAAGTGTTGGCTGAGCTTGAGCGTCACCGGAACGGAAACGGTCTCGGTGACCGTCTCGATGACCTCCAGATAGCGAGCCTCAACCTGGTCGGCGGTCTCTTCGGGGTCAGTGTTGACTGAGTAGAGATTAAGTTCGATGGCGTCCGCGCCGGCTTCCGCCAGCTGCGCAGCATAGGTGGACCAGCCGCCGGGCCGATAGCCGTTGACGCTGGCGATAACCGGAATCTCAAGATGGTTCTTAGCGTCCTTGACCAGCTGAACGTGACGGCCAGGGCCGATCATGTTCAGATCGATCTCGGGAGCCAGCAGCGAAAACTCCGCCTGCTCCTCGCCAATCGCCAACCAGTCCATGGCCTCTAATTCCTCGGCCTCGACCTCCTCCTCGAATAGGCTGGGCAGCACAACCGCGCCAGCGCCGCTATCAGCCAGCTTCTCCAAGGTCTCAAGCTCGTCAGTCAGCGGGCTGCAGGACGCGACGACCGGGCTGGACAGCTCCATGCCTAGATATCTCGTCGAGATGTCAACGTTCACTTGGCCTCGGCCTCCTTTGCCGCTGTGCCGGAAGCGGCATTTTTAGCCGCTCCTTCGGAATCGGCTTGTTTAGCCGCTCCTTCGGAAGCGGCTTGTTTGGCTGCGCGCTGCTGCTTGCGGCGCTCCATGATTTCCTTGACCCGTGCCGCGCGTTCGGCGGAGTCGGCGGCAGGCTTTCTGGGAGCGGGGTTTCCTTCGCCCTCGCCCTCGGCCTTGCGGTTGAGCCCGGCGAGCGCCGAGTAATACTGCCACTTCGCGTCGGCGTCGGCCTGGGCAAGCTTGCCCAGCTCCTCGGCCGCCTTCGGATTGGTACGACGCAGCATGTTGAACCTGGTTTCCTTGCTCATGAAGTCGAGCACGGAACCGTTTGGTGCCTTCGAGTCGAGCTTCAGCGGCTTGGACTCGTCCGGCCGGAACCGATAGAGCGGCCAATAACCAGTTGCGACCGCGTCGCCCTGGTGGCTCATCGAGGTTTCCATGTCGATGCCGTGCGCAATGCAGGTGCTGTAAGCGATGATCAGGCTAGGCCCATCCCAGGCCTCGGCCTCCGCGAAGGCGCGGACGGTCTGCTGTTGGTTGGCGCCCATGGAGATCTGCGCGACATAGACATTGCCGTAGAGCTGGGCGATCATGCCCAGATCCTTCTTGCCGGTGGTCTTGCCCGCGGCTGCAAACTTGGCCACCGCTCCCCTGGGCGTGGACTTCGAAGACTGGCCGCCTGTGTTGGAGTAGACCTCAGTGTCCAGCACCAGAATGTTGACGTTGCGGTCGCTGGCCAGCACGTGATCAAGGCCGCCGAAACCGATATCGTAGGCCCAGCCGTCGCCGCCGACGATCCAGATGCTCTTCTTCACCAGCGCGCCCGTATTGTTCAGCAGCCTGGCTGCGGCCGGTTCGTCGATGGCCTTCAAAGCACCCTCCAGCTTTGCGACGCGCTCACGCTGGGCGACGATCTCCTCCTCGCTGGTCTGCGGCGCAGCGAGGATCTCGTCGACAAGCGACACGGGCAGTTTTTCCTTCAGCTCGCCGAGCAGCCTCCTGGCCTCGGCGCTCTGCTGATCGGCAGCCAGTCTCATACCGTAGCCAAACTCGGCGTTATCCTCGAACAGCGAGTTGCTCCAGGCTGGGCCGCGGCCAGCGTCGTTAACAGCGTACGGCGTAGTCGGCAGGTTGCCGCCATAAATCGAACTGCAGCCGGTTGCATTAGCAATCAGCAGTCGATCGCCGAACAGCTGGGTCAGCAGACGGATATAGGGCGTCTCGCCGCAGCCGGAACAGGCACCGGAGAACTCGAACAGCGGCTGCAGCAGCGCCGCGCCCTTCACCTGCTCGTGACGAACCGCGGAACGGTCGACCTCGGGCAGACCCAGGAAGTAGCCGTAGTTCTCGCGCTCGACCTCCAGATGCTCGAGACGATTGGCCATATTCAGTGCCTTGTGCTTCGCCTCCGTCTTGGAGCGAGCCGGGCAGACGTCGACGCAGATCGCGCAACCCGTGCAGTCGTCCGGAGCCACCTGCACGATGTACTGGTGTTCCGTCAGCTTGCGGTCGCGGAAGTCCTTGTTGCGGAATCCCTCGGGAGCGTCGTCGAGCAGCTCGTTCGGGGCCACCTTAACCCTGATTGCCGCGTGCGGGCACGCCATCGCGCACTTTCCACAGTCGATGCACAGGCTCTCGTCCCAGATCGGGATTTCGTAGGCGATACCGCGCTTCTCGTACTTTGTGGTGGCCAGCGGCCAGGTGCCGTCCGGGGGCAGCGCGCTGACTGGCAGCAGATCGCCCTCGTCGCGAAGCATCGCGCCGGTGACCCGCTGCACGAAGTCCGGGGCTGTCTCGGGGACGATAGAATGGCGCGACACGCCGTTCACGTCGTCCGGAATCTCCAGCTCTTGAAGCGCCGGGATCGCCGCGTCGATGGCCTCAAAGTTTCGCTCCACGACCGTGCGGCCGCGTTTGCCATAGGTCTGCTCGACGGAGCGCTTAATGCGGTCGATGGCCTGCTCGCGCGGCACCACGCCAGAAAGATAGAAGAAACACGGCTGCATCACCGTGTTGATGCGCTGCCCCAGCCCCGCATCGCGGGCGACCTTTGTGGCGTCGATCACCCAGACTTTCAGGTCACGATCGAGCACCGCGCGCTGCATCTCTGCGGGCAGGTGCTGCCACGTATTCTCGCCGTACGGGCTGTTCAGCAAAATCGTGGCGTTCGGCTTGGACAACTGGAAGTTGGACATCCTGCTCAACAGCTCGAACTGGTGAACGGCCACGAAATCCGCGCGGTCGATCAGGTACGGCGAGTCGATCGGGTGGTCGGCGAAACGCAGGTGGCTGATGGTGGTGCCGCCAGACTTGCGCGAGTCATAGACGAAGTAGCCCTGCGCGTACCGGCCCTCGTCGGAGCCAATGATCTTCACATTGTTTTTGGCCGAGCCAACCGTGCCGTCTGCGCCCAGGCCATAGAAGACGGCCTTCAGCGTGTCGGCGTCCGCGCTGGAGCGAATCTCGGCATTCACCGGCAGCGACAGGTTGGTGACGTCGTCGGTGATGCCCACGGTGAATCGGCGCTTGGGGTTTATCTTGCTGAGCTCAGTGAACACGGCAACGGCCATCGCCGGGGTGAATTCCTTGCTTGACAAGCCATAACGCCCACCGATGATCTTTGGCGACTGCTCGAATTTATCCGACTCGTAGACCGCCGAAATCACATCGCCCAGCAACGGCTCACCCACGGAGCCGGGCTCCTTGGTGCGATCTAGCACCGCGATCGAGCGGGTCGCCGCTGGCAGCGCCTCCAGGAAGCTATCGATCGGGAATGGGCGGTAGAGCCTGGGCAGGAGGGCTCCGACCTTCTGGCCCTGGGCGCGCAGATCGTCGACCGCCTGCTTGATGGTGCTCCAGGCCGAACCCAGCACGACAATGACGCGCTCGGCGTCGTCGTCGCCGTAGTATTCGACGCTACGATAGCTGCGTCCGACGCGCTGCTCGAGCTGGTTGAAGAGGTCGTCGACAACCTCCGGAACGGCGTCGTAGAACTTGTTGCTGGCCTCCCTGGCCTGGAAGAAGGTGTCGGGGTTCTGCGCGGTGCCGCGAATCTTAGGCGCGTCCGGGGTCAGCCCCCTGCCGCGGTGCGCCTCGACATCGGAGTCGTTGATCAGGGCGCGAAGATCGGACTCGTCCAGCAGGCGAATCTTGTTCTCTTCGTGGCTGGTGCGGAATCCGTCGAAGAAGTGCAGGAACGGCACCCTGGTGCGCAGCGTGGCGGCGTGCGAGATGAGCGCCAGATCCTGGGCCTCCTGGACGCTGGTGGAATTGAGCATCGCCCAGCCGGTCTGGCGCACGCCCATCACATCGGAGTGGTCGCCGAAGATGCTCAACGCGTGGGTAGCAACTGCCCTAGCCGCGACGTGGATCACCGCCGGGGTCAGCTCGCCGGCGATCTTGTACATGTTGGGGATCATCAGCAGCAGACCCTGCGATGCCGTGAAGGTGGTGCCGAGCACACCCTTGGTTATCGCGCCATGCAGGGCGCCCGCGGCGCCGCCCTCGGACTGCATCTCGACAACCTGAGGCACGTCGCCCCAGATGTTCTTCTTGCCTACCGCCGACCAGGCATCAGAGAGCTCGGCCATGCCCGAACTCGGCGTGATCGGATAGATCGCGATCACTTCGCTGAGAGCATGGGCAACGCGAGCCGCAGCCTCGTTTCCATCCATAGTCGCCCAGCAAGCCTGCTGCATTTCTGTCAACCTCTCATGTTTAGCGCACTAAACATCCATACAACCACCATCGGTCAAATGGCGGCGAATCAACAACAGCTAGATCAGGAAACGATATGCCGGGCTTTCGGGATCTAGCGGTTCGGCGGGAATGCTCGACTTGCTGACCCGATCCATCAAATCGGGCCAGGTGGCAGGATCGCCGAGCTCGATGCCCACCAACGCGGGCCCGGTCTCGCGGTTATTGCGCTTGGTGTATTCGAACAGCGTGATGTCGTCGTCGGGGCCGAGCACGTCCTTCAGGAATCTGCGCAGAGCGCCGGGCTCCTGCGGGAACGTAACCAGGAAGTAGTGCTTGCGGTTCTCAAAGACCAGCGAGCGTTCCAGCACCTCGGCGTAGCGCGAGACGTCGTTGTTGCCGCCAGAGACGACCGCGACCACCGTCTGACCGGGCTCAACCTTGACCTGGGCGCGCAGCGCGGCGGAGGCCAAAGCGCCTGCCGGCTCCGCGATGACGCCGTCCACCTGGTACATCTCGAGCATCTCGGAGCAGATCTGTCCCTCTTTGACCGTCGCCCACTCGCAGCCCATGCGCTGGATGATGCTCAGCGTGTTAACGCCGGCCTTCGCGACGGCCACGCCGTCGGCGAACGTGTCGATGGAATCCAACCGGACGGGATGACCAGCCCAGAGCGCGGCCTGCATGCTCGCCGCACCGCTTGGCTCGACGCCGATGACGCGGGTCTGCGGGAAGCGAGTGCGCATCCAGGTGAGGCAGCCGGAAAGCAGGCCGCCACCACCGACCGGAACCAGCAGCACGTCAGGAGCCTTGCCGTCGAACTGCTCGACGATCTCGCGGGCCACGGTCCCCTGGCCTGCGATGGTGGCCGGCGAGTCGAAAGCGTGTACCTGAACCGCGCCGGTTCGTTCGGCCTCCTCAGCGGCCGCCGCTGCAGCCTCGTCGTAGGAATTGCCAACAAAGACCAGTTCGATCCATTCGCCACCGATCTTGTTCATGCGGTCGCGCTTCTGCCTTGGGGTCGTCGTCGGACAGAAAACCCGTCCCTTGACGCCCAGTTGCGCGCAAGAGAACGCCACGCCCTGACCGTGGTTGCCCGCGGACGCACAGATCACGCCCTTGGCGCGCTCCTCTTCGCTTAGTTGGCTGATCGTGTTGTACGCACCACGGAGCTTGTAGGAGCGCACAGGCTGCAAATCCTCGCGCTTCAGGTAGACATTCGCCCCGGTCATCTCGCTGAGCCTGGCGTTGTATTCCAGCGGGGTGTGTTTTATGACTTCTTCAAGCCTGGCTGCGGCCTCGTCCACGGCAGCAGCGTCGAGATTATTTTTCACTTAAGTTCCATATCATCCGGGTGGGAGCCGACACGGCCGTTGCGTTCCAGCGTGTCAATCTGATTCATCTGCTCATCGGTGAGCTCGAAGTCGTTTACCTCGAAGTTCTCGACCATGCGGTCACGATGAACTGTCTTAGGGAAGACGATGTAGCCCTTCTGCAGGTGCCAGCGGACGACCACCTGGGCGCTGGTCTTGCCGGTCTGTTCAGCGACCTCTGCCAGCACCGGGTCGCCTAGTAGCTGGCCGCGAGCCAGCGGCGACCACGACTCGGTGACGATGCCGTGCTCATCGTGGAAAGCAACCAGGTCGCGCTGCTGCAGATATGGGTGCAGCTCGATCTGGTTGACGGCAGGCGACATGCCCGTCTGGCTAATAATCGCCTGCAGATGCTCTGGCTGGAAGTTAGAGACGCCAATGTGCTTGGCGCGGGAATCATCGTGGAATTCGATGAGAGTGCGCCACGTCGCCACGTAGTCGGTGGTCTTGGCCAGCGGCCAGTGAATCAGGAACAGGTCTACGTAATCTACCTGCAGCTTCTTGAGGCTTTCGACGAAAGAATCACGCGCAGCCTGCGGCTCGTGGTTGGTGTTGTCGAGTTTCGTGGTCAAGAAAATCTCACTACGATCGATGCCGCTGTCGGCGATCGCCTGCCCGACTTCGGCCTCATTGCCATACATCTGGGCCGTGTCGATGTGGCGATAGCCCACATCTAGCGCGTCACGAACTGCATCGTACGCGTCTTCGGGTGAAATCTTGAACGTACCAAAACCAAGCTGAGGAATCTTCACGCATCACAGTTTAACTAACTGGTGACGCGCTAAGAAAGTTTCTCACGTACTGTCAGCAGCCACCCAAACCGACGGTTCGAACCCGAACGAGTAACGGTTTAGCTTCCCGCTTCTTCTCCGTCCACATCCTCGACGTTCATCACAACGGTCGTGTCGTCATGACTCACCTCGTGGCTGCCCTCGGGATGCTCGATCCTCGCGCTCGCAGACCTCCTGCTCAGCCTCCGCTGGGCCAGCACCGCCCGTGGGCTACGCAGCCTAGGGCCAATGTTTCCCTCCGGCAGCGCGCGACCCAGCTGGGACGCCTGCCAGCGGTCGCGAACACCGATAAAGCGGTCCAGATCAAGCTCGGTCAGCACCCGCTCGATGCTACCCAGGATGGAACCGCGCAGGGTCCACAGGGCAGTCTGTTGCGAATCGACCATCATCGCGCCGAGCAGCTCCTGGTGAGTCGCTCGAGCCTGCTCCAGCGACAACCGCAGCTTGTTCTCGGCCTCCGCGGTCTTGCCCCTCGCCCCAGCCTTCATCAAGTGAACGAAGTCGTCCACCACATCGGCGGTGGCGTCCAGGACATCCGAAAAGATCTGCCTCACATCATCGCCGTAGCCGTCGTCGGGCGTTGGATTCTTCGGCGCCTTCTCCTCCATACCGCGCCAGACCTGCAGGGCGATGATGTTCGCCCGCTCTAGAGAATCCAGGCCGTAACGAAACAGCGGAATCACGTCCGCCTGATAAACCTGCAGAGTGTTGAACCTGGTGACGTCCGCGGCCTCGTCCAGCCTGGTGCGGGCGTCGGCCACGATGGGCGAGATCTGGCGGCCTGCATTCACCCAGTTTTGCGCCGCCGTCCGGTTCACCGGATGCAGCCGCAGCCTGCTCGCCGCCGACCGCATGGTCTGCGATAGTCGGTCGCCAACCACCTCCAGCTCGTTGGTTAAGTCCGTTATGCGGACGCGGCGGGGCCAGATTACCGGCAGCAGAACACCGACCGCCGTGCCGATCAGCGTATTTGCGAACCGTATATAGGCGGTAGCGTCGGTGTCAGCCGTCGTCCCAAGAATAAGCATCGCGCTGATCGCGGTCTCTAGCGACTGATCGCCCAGCCGCAGGACTCTAGCCAGCATCAGCGAAACGAAAACCACGAGCGCCAGCGACCACCATTGCAGACCGACGAAAGTGGCCACGGAAAGCGCGGTCAGGATTCCCGTCAGCACCGCACCTACCCGAACCAGACCCATCTTGAAGGTGCCGCGCAGGCTCGCCTGGATCACCAACACGGCGGTCAAAGCGCCCGTCAGGTCGACCGGTGGCGGCAGCAGCCGAACCGTCAAAATGTAAGCGAGCACGCTGCCCGTGGTCAGGCGGGCGACGTCGACAGCAGCATCTGCTATCGAGCGGCGCAACCCAGCCCAGGTACTTGGCATACCCGGCCAGATTTTGCGCACCCGATAACGCAAGAAGACATGCAAATCCGGAAACTTCACGGTTCCAACCTAATATCCGAAGATCAGCAAACGAGATTAGCTCCCTGGAAAGATGGCAATCTCGCCAGCGCGACAAATCGTTTTAGTTGATTGGCGCCCACTCCGGGCCGGTCTCGCCCAGTTTGGTGTCCAGCTTGGCGAACAGCGGCGTCGGTTTGCTCAGCGGGGTGCCCGCCTTGATCTCTCGGCGACCCCAGACCGCCTGGTCGTCGGCGTAGTTTCCGGTGAGCACAGGGTACGGCTCGCCTCCCGGCTCGCTGACCTCCTTGATTTCCGGCATCGAAGACCACTGGCCCTCGCCGCCAAGCATCTCGAAAATCTTCTGCGCCGAATGCGGCAGGAATGGCGTCAGCATGGTGTTCGCGTCAGAAACAACCTGCAGCGCGGTGTGCAAAACGGTGTCGCGTCGGTCAGTGTTGTCCTTCAGCTTCCACGGTTCGGTGGTCGACAGGTAGACGTTTGCAGCGCTGACAACGCGCATCGCCTCTGTGATGGCCTGCTTGAACTTGCACTGGGCGAGCAGTTCGCCAACGATGTCGAAGCCGCGCAGGCTGGTCTCCAGCAGTTGCTCGTCGATCTGTTCGAGCTGCTTAGGCTCGGGAATTCCGCCGTTGTTCTTGTGCGCCATAGAGATCGAGCGGTTAACCAGGTTGCCCCACTCGTTGGCCAGCTCCTGGTTGTTGCGGCGCACGAACTCGTCCCAGGTGAAATCCGTGTCGCGCTGCTCGGGGCCGGCCACCGCGATGTAGTAGCGCAGCGAGTCCGGGCCGAAGTCGCGCAGGAAGTCGGAAACGTAGATGACGTGGCCGTGCGAGGTGTCGACCTTGGAGCCCTTCATGGTCAGGAACTCCGAGCTGACCACCTCGGTGGGCAGGTTCAGCTTGCCGAGCTTATCGGAGACCTTGCCACCGTCGGCGCCCTGGCCGTTTGCGCCGAGGATCATCGACGGGAAGATCACCGAGTGGAAGACGATGTTGTCCTTGCCCATGAACATGAATATCTGGGTCTCGGGGTCGTTCCACCAGTCACGCCAGCGCTCTGGCTCACCGATGCGGTTCGCCCACTCGATGGCCGCAGACAGGTAACCGATCACCGCGTCGAACCAGACATAGATGCGCTTCATGTCCTCGTTCTCCCAGCCCTCAACCGGAATCTTGATGCCCCAGTCGAGGTCTCGGGTGATCGCGCGCGGCTTGATCTCACGCGCGAAGTTATAGCTGAAGTTCAGCACGTTAGGACGCCAGTCGGTTCTGGTATCCAGCCACTTCATCAGCTCGTCGGCCAGCGCCGGCAGATCGAGGAAGAAGTGGGTGGTTTCGTGGAAGTCCGGCGTCGAACCGTCGATCTTGGAACGCGGGTTGACAAGCTCAATCGGATCCAGTTGGCGGCCGCAGTTGTCGCACTGATCGCCACGGGCATATTCAAACTTGCAGTACGGGCAGGTGCCCTCGACATAACGATCCGGCAGGGTGCGCCCGGTGGAAACCTGGAACGCGCCCATCTGAGACTGCTTGACGATGTACCCATTCTCGTACAGCGCGGTGAACATCTCCTGCACCACGCTGGTGTGGTTCTGGGTTGTGGTGCGAGTGTAGAAGTCGTAGGACAGGCCCAGAGAGTACAGGTCATCAACGAGAATACGATGATACTTATCGGCGGTCTGCTGGGCAGTCATGCCCTCAGCGTCGGCCTTGACCTGAATCGCGGTGCCGTGCTCGTCGGAGCCGGAAACGAAAAGCACCTCCTCGCCACGCATTCGCATGAAGCGCGCAAAAACATCAGACGGGACGCCGAAACCAGATACGTGACCGATGTGACGGGGGCCGTTAGCATACGGCCAGGCTGCAGTAGCGAGAATACGTGACATGCAGACCAGTTTAAGACATCGCCGGTAAACAGGCCACCGAGCGGCGTACCTTACATATATTGAGCGCGAGGGCGGTGTGGTGCCTCACATAGTT
>CAUPIJ010000039.1:0-13585 GCA_963511305.1 uncultured Propionimicrobium sp. | reverse complement strand
CCACCGGTCACCATGCCGACCTTGCCGGCTAGTGAAAATTTCTTGTACATGTCAAAGTGGGGCTCTCGCCAGGCATCCTTGACATAGCGGTCGTAAAAATTGGACATTACCATCCTCTCACCATTAAGAGATTGTCCAGCAAAATAGTTGCTGTCGCATCAACTCTGATGCCATGTCACAAACATAGGTGAGTAAAAATATTATTTCTAATAACTATAATTTATGACAAGGATATTCGTTTAGTGAATAGCTTTTAGCTGAATTAAATTTTCGAACAATCTTAATTAATTGTGAAGTATTTATAAAATCAGCTTAACTGGCGTGCCGGGCTAGATTTATTATTATTTTTTCGAAAAATCCAGATCTAGCTTTTTAGCCTCCCTTTTGCTTTAATTTACCCAAAGTGTTGACGGTGACTTTTGTGAGACCCTTCGCCTGGTTGCTATCCGAATCAAATTGAATGTTAGGTGTCAGACGACCTCAGGGTTGAATCGACTGTTGCACCGTTCTGCCCCACTTTTGACCCGCTTTGTGCTGAGGGGTATCCTGTTCAATTGTGTTCGGTGTGTTGCTACCCGAATACAAGCGCCCTGGCATGGCGCGGGACACCTAAACGTTGCGAGGAGCCCGCGAGTGTGAAAGGCCGCACAACGATTTTTGACGTCCGTGTGAGATGCTTGATGGCTACGTTTTTAACGCCGACCAAGGCAGGCTCCATGTGATTTCAGGCCGTGATCTTCCTGGATGAACGGTGGTTCAGGCCGGCTTGACGAAAATTGTTAATGCTTAGGGAAACCCAAGACAACGAAAGAGAACCGAAAAAGGTGCCTACAATCCAACAGCTGGTGCGCAAAGGCCGCACCGACAAGTCGAAGGCGAGCGCGACCCCCGCGCTGAAGGGGTCTCCGCAGCGCCGTGGCGTTTGCACGCGCGTTTATACCACTACTCCGAAGAAGCCGAACTCGGCCCTGCGCAAGGTCGCACGTGTTCGTCTGTCCTCCGGTATCGAGGTCACCGCTTACATTCCTGGCGAAGGCCACAACCTGCAGGAGCACTCGATGGTGCTCGTGCGCGGCGGTCGTGTAAAAGACCTGCCCGGCGTTCGTTACAAGATCGTTCGCGGTGCGCTCGACACCCAGGCCGTCAAGAACCGTAAGCAGGCCCGCAGCCACTACGGCGCTAAGAAGGAGAAGTAATGCCACGTAAAGGCCCAGCCCAGAAGCGGCCGGTGGTAGCCGATCCGGTTTACGGATCTCCGCTGGTTTCGCAGCTAGTAGCCAAGATCCTGCGCGACGGCAAGAAGTCCCTAGCTCAGAAGATCGTTTACACAGCCCTTGAGGGCACCAGGGAGAAGACGGGCGTCGACCCGATGCAGACCCTGAAGAAAGCCCTAGAGAACATTCGCCCCAGCGTCGAGGTTCGCTCTCGCCGCGTCGGTGGCGCTACCTACCAGGTGCCCGTCGAGGTTAAGCCGGCTCGCGCTAACACGCTTGCAATGCGTTGGCTAGTCAGCTTTTCTCGCGATCGTCGCGAGAAGTCGATGGCCGAGCGTCTTATGAACGAGATTCTTGACGCCAGCAACGGCCTTGGCGCTTCTGTTAAGCGTCGTGAGGATACTCACAAGATGGCCGAGGCGAACCGCGCGTTCGCGCACTACCGCTGGTAGTTTTTTGGGTCGCCCATCAACCGGTGGGCGACCTTCGCAAACCTTGAATTTTTACGCAGGGTTACTAACAAATTAAATCTTGGCCACGGGCCCGCCCGGCCTGGCTTGGACGTTCTGAATGTCGCGATGCGATCGTGTGCAACAGAATGAGACCCTGCAGGGCAAAAATAAACTTATTCGAACTAGAACTTAGGGGAACACGTGGCCCTCGATTTGCAGACCGACCTTAAAAAGGTGCGCAATATCGGCATTATGGCGCACATCGATGCCGGTAAGACCACCACTACAGAGCGCATCCTGTTCTACACCGGCATCAACCACAAGATCGGTGAGACGCACGATGGCGCCGCAACCATGGACTGGATGGAGCAGGAGCAGGAGCGTGGCATCACCATTACCTCCGCTGCTACCACCTGTTTCTGGAACAACTACCAGATCAACATCATCGACACCCCAGGTCACGTCGACTTCACCGTTGAGGTGGAGCGTTCGCTTCGTGTCCTCGACGGTGCCGTTGCAGTATTCGACGGTGTAGCAGGCGTTGAGCCGCAGTCCATGACTGTTTGGCGTCAGGCCAGCCGCTACAACGTCCCGCGTATCTGCTATATCAACAAGCTTGACCGCACAGGCGCGTCCTTCAAGCACGCCGTGAATACCATTCGCGAGCGTCTGCACGTGCTGCCGGTTTGCCTCCAGCTGCCGATTGGCTCCGAGGACAAGCTGATGGGCATGGTCGACCTGGTCGAGATGCACGCCAAGACCTACCGCGGCGAGACCGACCTGGGTGAGCACTACGAGATCGAAGAGATCCCGGCCGACATGAAGGAAGAGGCCGAGGCTGCCCGCATCGAGATGCTCGAGGCCGTCGCCGAGAACGATGAAGAGTTCATGGAGATGTACCTCGGTGGCGAGGACTTCACCGTCGCCGACCTCAAGGCTGCGATCCGTCGCGGCGTTCTGAGCAACGCTTACACCGTCGTTCTGTGTGGCTCGTCCTTCAAGAACAAGGGCGTTCAGCCGCTGCTCGACGCGGTGGTTGACTACCTGCCCAGCCCGCTGGACGTCCCGGCTATCGTCGGCTTCAAGCCCGGCGACGAGTCGGTCGAGATCGACCGCGCGCCGAGCAAGGAAGAGCCGCTTTCCGCCCTGGCGTTCAAGATCGCCGCTGACCCGCACCTCGGCCGCCTGACCTACGTTCGCGTTTACTCGGGCGTGCTGAAGGCCGGCACCCAGGTGCTGAACTCGGTTTCGGGCAAGAAGGAGCGCATCGGCAAGATTTACCAGATGCACGCCAACAAGCGTAACGAGATTGAGGAGCTGCCTGCCGGCAACATCTGCGCTGTGATGGGCCTGAAGGCAACCAGCACCGGTGACACCCTATGTGACGCCGATCAGCCGGTTCAGCTCGAGTCCATGGACTTCCCGGATCCGGTTATCGAACAGGCTATTGAGCCGAAGTCGAAGGCCGACCAGGAGAAGCTGTCTGTCGCTATTCAGCGTCTGGCTGAAGAGGACCCGACCTTCCGCGTTCACACCGACGAAGAGACCGGCCAGACCATCATCGCTGGTATGGGCGAGCTCCACCTCGACGTTCTGATCGACCGCATGAAGCGCGAGTTCCACGTTGAGGCCAACATTGGCAAGCCGCAGGTTGCATACCGCGAGACTCTCCGCAAGGCTGTCAAGGGCGTTGAGTACACTCACAAGAAGCAGTCCGGTGGTTCCGGTCAGTACGGTAAGGTCATCATCGACCTCGAGCCGCAGGAGCCGGGCGCTGGGTACGAGTTCGTCAACGCAGTTACCGGTGGCCGCATTCCTCGCGAGTACATCCCGTCGGTTGACGCTGGTATCCAGGAAGCTATGCAGTTTGGTGTGCTCGCCGGTTACCCGGTTGACGACATCAAGGTCACCCTTACCGATGGTGCTTACCACGACGTCGACTCCAGCGAGCTTGCGTTCAAGATCGCCGGTTCGATGGTGTTCAAGGAAGCAGCCCGCAAGGCCAACCCTGCTCTTCTCGAGCCGTTGATGGCCGTTGAGGTTACCACTCCAGAGGACTTCCTAGGCACCGTTATCGGCGACCTAAACTCCCGTCGTGGCCAGGTTCAGTCGATGGATGAAGAGCACGGCTCCCGTGTCGTCCGCGCTCTGGTTCCGTTGTCCGAGATGTTTGGCTACGTTGGTGACCTACGTTCGAAGACTTCCGGTCAGGCCACCTACACCATGGAGTTCGACTCCTACGGTGAGGTTCCGAAGGCTATCGCCGATGAGGTCATCGCAAAAGCTAACGGTGGCGAGTAAATAGCTACTTAAAAATTGCCGGTCAGGAAATCCTGGCCGGCAATTTTTTTTGAGTGAGAGCTGAGCTTCCCTGTCGAATTCGTATTCGCCCTATCCGCGGCCGATATCGAGTGGTGACTTAATTATTCGGTAAACAAGCACGGATGTTCGGCATCTGTAGATTTGCTGTGTGCTAGCGTTGTCTTTCGCGTGGCCGTGCCTCGCTAATTACTTATTCGCATGTCTTGGAAGAAGGGGCGTATGTCGCAAGACTTTTCTCCGGAGGAACAGAAACCCGGATCAGACGTAAACCAGGAAAATTTCTCGCAGGAAAATTTCCAGGATGGCGCAGCCCAGGAGCCTCAGGAGAATTTCCAGGAAGGCGCAGCCCAGGAGCCTCAGGGGTATCAACAGGGCGGCGATGCAGGCCAGTATTACGCTAACCAGCAGTACGGTCAGCAGCCCAACTACGGTTACGACCAGTACGGCAATCCGCTACAGCCTCAGCAGGGGTACGGAGAGCCGGGTAATTATCAGTACCCTCCGTCGAACAATGAGCCAACAGTAGCAATCGGCCAGTACGGCGATCCGTATGCGCAGCAGTCGCAGGGCTACCAGGGCTACTATCCGGAAAATGCCCAGTATGCCCAGCAGGGTTATTACCAGCAGGGGCAGCCGCAGCAGGGTTACTACGATAACCAGCCGCAGCAGGGCTACTACGGTAACGGGCAGCAGTTCCAGCAGGGCTTTGATCCTGCCGTAAACCAGCAGGCCCAGCAGATAGCTCAGCACATCGGCAACGTCTCTGCTTCCGCTCAGTCTTTCTTCGGTAAGGCTTGGAAGGCCTTCCAGCATGTACTAAGTGGTGCGCCAGAGAAGGCGGTAAAGATCGCAGAATCTTCAAAAAACTTCGGTTTGATCGCAGCGGGCGTGATGAGCGTACTATTCGGTTTCGCTTTCGCGAACCAGCGTTGGCGCGCGTCGGACGCGGCTGATAGCGCCTTGAGTGAAGTATTTGGTGGCTACACTTACTTCAGCTTCAACTTCGGCACCTGGCTGGTCACCTTGATCACGGCAGCTATCTGCTTCTTCATCATCGCGATGCTTCGTCCTTTGACCGTCAAGTGGGTGTTCGGCCTTCGTCAGCGCAGTGCAGATTTCCGTTCGATTCTTTCTTTGTCTTCGGTTTCCTACCTGCTGTCGGGTGCTGTTCTTGCCATTACTGGAATTCTTTGGTTGATTCCGAATGGCGCTACCTTCGCGCTTGGCCTTATTTTCTTCGCGCTAGCGATGCCATTCACGATGTTTGTAGCAGAGCTGCTGATCTTCTCTACAATGAGTCAGAAGGGCAACTTCGATAAGTCCCCGATCATCCCGCACGCCCTCTTCACGGGTCTGTGGATGATCTTCGTTGCGCTGACTGTTGCCTTCGAGCTTTGGTTCGTGTTTGACATGATGAGCTAAAAAAGCTGATTTAGCGATCGGCCACCATGGGATAGTCCGTGGTGGCCGATTTCTTTTTATAACCAGACGTATTGCCTGATTTGGGCCTTGAAATGGTGGGCTACTATTGTGGAGTTGGTTTAATATCCATGACTGCGTAGGCAACATAGCAGGCGGCATTTGTGCTGCCAGTTTGACTATCGGCGCCAGCAAAGCAAAAATGGATAGAGTTCGTGGGTAATGCCCCGTGCCTTTAGCCAGACGACGAAGCCAAACCGGGCTCCGTAAGTCCCTGAGCTTGGGCCGGCAAAACTCACAACCACAGACAAACTGTCTTGGGGGACGACGAACGATCGTGGTTTCTCACTGACAGTTGAAAAAGATAGGTCGAGGGTCTTTAGTCCCCGACGAAGTCCAGATGAGCCTCGCAACCAGCGAGGCGATAATCCGTAAAGGAGCCCAAGTGGCAAAGGCCAAGTTCGAGCGGACCAAGCCGCACTGCAATATCGGCACCATCGGCCACGTCGACCACGGTAAGACCACCTTGACCGCGGCGATCACCAAGGTGCTGCACGACAAGTACCCGGAACTCAACGAGGCATCCGCCTTCGAGAACATCGACAAGGCGCCGGAAGAGCGTCAGCGTGGTATTACCATCTCGATTTCTCACGTTGAGTACCAGACCGAGAAGCGTCACTACGCGCACGTCGACTGCCCGGGTCACGCCGACTACGTAAAGAACATGATCACCGGTGCTGCTCAGATGGACGGCGCCATCCTCGTTGTGGCCGCCACCGACGGCCCGATGGCTCAGACCCACGAGCACATCCTGCTGGCTCGCCAGGTTGGCGTTCCGGCCATCGTCGTTGCGCTGAACAAGTGTGACATGGTTGACGATGAGGAGCTCATCGAGCTCGTCGAGATGGAGATCCGTGAGCTGCTCAGCTCGCAGGACTTCGACGGCGACAACTGCCCGGTCGTTCGCGTTTCCGCCCTGAAGGCGTTGGAAGGCGACGAGAAGTGGGCAGATTCCATCATGGAGCTCATGAACGCCATCGACGAGTACGTTCCGCAGCCGGAGCGCGACCTCGACAAGCCGTTCCTGATGCCGGTTGAGGACGTCTTCACCATTACCGGTCGTGGCACCGTCGTTACCGGTCGTATCGAGCGCGGTGTTGTTCACACTGGTGACACCATTGAGCTCGTCGGCCTGGCCCCGACTCAGACCACCACCATCACCGGTGTTGAGATGTTCCGCAAGATCCTCGACGAGGGCGAGGCTGGCGACAACGTCGGTCTGCTGCTCCGCGGCACCAAGAAGGAAGACGTTGAGCGCGGCATGGTTGTTACCAAGCCTGGTTCGACCGAGCCGCACACCGAGTTCACCGGTAGCGTCTACGTTCTGAAGAAGGAAGAGGGTGGCCGTCACAAGCCGTTCTTCTCCAACTACAGCCCGCAGTTCTACTTCCGCACCACGGACGTCACCGGCACCATCAACCTGCCTTCGGGCACCGAGATGGTTATGCCTGGCGACAACACCGAGATGGACGTTGTTCTGCAGAAGCCGATCGCTATGGAAGAGGGCCTCAAGTTCGCTATTCGCGAGGGTGGCCACACCGTTGGCGCAGGCCGCGTAACCAAGATCGTTAAGTAAACGATTACTTAAGCAACTTTGCCCCGTATGGAAAACCATGCGGGGCAAAGTTTTTTATCAGCCCCCCTACGTTTGGGCTTGACCATTTTGGGCGAGCCCCATTAGGGCTAGTGCGCGGGGGCAAAGTTTTTCGTGGGCCTTGTTCTGTTTGGACTCGGCGCTGTTCCGCCTTGCCGGGCAAGGTTCCCGTTCTGTGCAGGGCTTTGGTGCTTGCACTTAGGATTGACGTATGAGCGATGACGACTTCCAATGGCAGAACCCCTCTGCCCGCAACATGCGCGACGACAGCGTCTACGAGGGCGAGGTTATAGGCGGCGGGCTTTCTGACTGGTCGAAGTTCGTCACCCACTTAATGGATGATCTGATCAAGGTTCCGGGCACGAACCTCGGCATCGGCCTGGACGGCCTGCTCGGCCTGATCCCATGCGTCGGCGACGCGGCTACCACCGTCACCTCGGGCTCGCTGTTCTTCGAGGCAATTAGAAACCGGGTGCCGCTCGTGGTCATCGCCCGCATGGCCCTGAACATCATCATCGACGCCCTGCTTGGCGCGATCCCGTTGATCGGCGACGTCGCCGACATCGCGCACAAGGCGAACCGCAAGAACCTAAAGCTAATCAACAAGGCCATCGAGGATCGCGACCAGGCCGCCAAGGACTCCAAGATCTATCTGATCGTCGCCAGCGTGATCGCCGTAGGCACGATATTGCTATTGCTCGCGGGCTTCATCGCGGTGATCTGGGCCCTGTTCAATATCAAGATCGGCTGAGCCAAAGAGGTCGAGGACTCTGCTGATGGCGGGCAGAGAATATCTTTCTTAGGTGCCACTTGCGCAGGTGCCGAGTAGCTGTGTAAGTTTTTTGCAATGACGCAGATCCCAATCCAGCCCTGGCAGCCCTATTTCGAACCGCTAAGCGACGACCCAACAACCACCGCCCTGTCGGCGCGCGGCCTGACCAAGGTATTCGGGAATCTGGTGGCCGTCGACCGCCTCTCGATAGATGTCCCGAAGGGCTCTATATACGGCCTGGTCGGGCCGAACGGCGCTGGCAAGACCACCGCGATCACCATGTGGTCTGGTCTGGCTAGGCCGGATGCTGGCCAGGTCTGGGTAAATGGGCACGATGTCTGGCAGGACTCGCTTGCCGCGAAGGCCTCGCTGGGTCTGCTCGTCGACGGCCTGCCGGTCTTCGAGCGGTTGAGCGGCAAGGAGCTGCTCTACTATCTGGGCGCGATTCGCGGCCTCGACGAGGCCACTGTCGATAGGCGCTCCGGAGAGCTGCTGGACACTCTCGGTCTGGCCGAGGCCGCCGACAAGCGCATCGTCGACTACTCGGCGGGCATGACAAAGAAGATCCTGCTCGCCGCCGCGCTGCTGCACAACCCGGCGCTGCTGATCCTCGACGAGCCGCTCGAGGCCGTCGACCCGGCGTCCGGACGAGTGATTCAGCAGATCTTGCGCAACTACGCTGCTGCCGGCGGCACGGTGATTATGAGCTCGCACGTAATGGAGATCGTCGAGGGGCTGTGCGATCACGTGGCTATCATCGCTCGCGGCCAGGTGCAGACCTGTGGCCCCACCGAGCGGGTTCGCCAGAACCACTCGCTCACCGACGTCTTCATCTCGCTGGCCGGCGGCGGTCAGCTGGGGGAGGGCTCGCTGGGCTGGCTGGGAGCCGGGCGATGATGCTGCAAACCGAGGTCAAGAAGGCCGACCTGAGCCCAAGGCAGCTCAAGAGTCGGCGCACGAAGGCCCTGCTCGGGCTGCAGGCCAAGCTGTGGTGGCGCTCGCTGTCGTCGAACGCAGCCAGCATGGTGATGGATTCCCTGTTCCTGCTCTACGGCGCTGGGATCATGATCGCCAGCCTCTTCGGCGCGCTGGAAATCGTCTCCAACACCGACCAGCCCCAAGCCGTCGGCGCGCTCTGCGCACTCGGCACGCTCGCGTACCTGTTCATCGGGCTGATCATGGCGTCCGCAGAGGGCCGGATGCTACCCGAGCAGTACTGCTTCCTGCCGCTATCGGTAAAAGACATCAGGGTTCCGGCCCTCGTTTCTTCGTTCTTCCAGGTACGGGCGCTGATCGCCCTCATGGTGACGCTATCAACCACCATCGGTGGTGTCGTCGGGCTGGTTCGCACCGGTAAGGCTGCCTGGATATTGCCGTTTGCCCTAGCCATGGCCGTCACCCTGCTGTGCACTATGCTGCTGGGCGAGGTCTTCGCGTTGTTCTCGACGACGTTCGCCACCCGTAGCAGCAAGGAACGCAAGGGCGTGATGTCGGTTCTCATCTTCATGGTGGTCATGCTCGGCTTTGGCTCGTTTTCGTTCATCGGTCAGCGCATCGACGAGTCCGGTGGCGACATGAGCGGGCTGCTGCGCATCCTAAACATCGCGATCGCCGTCGGCAGTTGGAGCCTCGGCGCGCTGGTTTCCGGAGTCGTCAACCTGTCCCAGGCGATGCCGATCGCCGGTGCCTGTCAGCTGCTGGTCGGCGTCGCGATCTTGGCCCTCACCGTTTACTACTGGAACCGGCTGCTTGGCCGAAGCCTCACCGAGCCGATGCGCTCTGTCGGCGGCGAACAGAAAACACACAAGCGCAACATCGGCAAGACGCCCGTGCTGCTGCCTGGCCTGAAATGGGGCGCGGGTGCCATGATTTTCTCGCGCGCCTTCCGCTATTTCGTGCGCGACTCCAGGCTGCAGATGAGCCTGATCGTCTTCCCGCTGCTCGCCGCCTACCTGATTGTCATGCCCTCGAACGGCGCCGAGGTCTTCTTCCTGCTGCTCTTTGCCGTCACGCCCGCGCTGCTGGGCAGCAACGACTACGGCTACGACGGCCCCTCCAACTGGCTACACTTCTCCGGCCCGGTCTCAATCAAGAAGCTGGTAGTTTTCCGGCACCTGGCCTCGATAGCCCCGGCGCTGATCGTCTCGACGGTCTGCATCAGCCTGTGCCTGGCCTTCATGGAAGACCGCCAGACGCTCACGCAGTTCTTGGGTTTAGTGCTCGGCGTCGCCATCGGCTCGTCCGGAGTTGCCATCTTGCTGAGCGCGTTTAATCCGTACCCGATGGCCTTCCCCGGCACTAACCCGTGGCGCGACAAGAGCGGCTTCTCCGGCAGCGCCTTCATCACCTCGATGGCCGCCATGTTCGGCTCGCTGGTGCCGGTGCTGCCGGGCGCGGTCGTCTTTCTGATCGGCTTCTTCAAAGACAACGCCACTCTGAAAGCTGTGGGCGGGGTTGTCGCCATCGCGGTTCCTGCTCTGGCCTATCTGCTGTTGCTGCGCGCGTCCATCAAGCGGGTGGAAAGCCGCTACCCGGAAATCTTCGAGAAGGTGCGAAACTTCGTCTAGCAGGTTTGTGGGGTAGCATGTTTGCCGTGACTGAAGCTCGTACCCGTGTTGCCCCAAGCCCTACTGGTGATCCGCACGTTGGAACCGCGTACATGGCCTTGTTCGACAAGGCGTGGGCGGTTAAGACTGGCGGCAAGTTCGTCCTGCGCATCGAGGACACCGACCAGAACCGACTGGTCGAAGGATCCGAACAGCAGGTCTACGAAATGCTTGACTGGCTAGGCCTTTCGCCCGACGAATCGCCGCTGCTGGGCGGCCCGTATGAGCCCTACAAGCAGTCCGAGCGCCTCGAGACCTACCGTCCTTACGTTGAGCAGCTGATTGCCGACGGCCACGCCTACTACTGCTGGTGCTCCGCTGAGCGCCTGGCTGATATGCGCGCCAAGCAGGCCGAAAGCAAGCAGGAAAACACCGGCTACGACCGCATGTGCCTCGGCATGACCCGCGAGGAGCGCGCCAAGCTGCCGGGCTTTTCCGAGACGCCCGTCGTGCGAATGCTGGTTCCCGACGACGCCCCGACCATGTTCGACGACCTGATTCGTGGCCGAGTCAAGGCGCCGTTCCCCGACGACCAGGTGATTTTGAAGGCCGACGGCTTCCCGACCTACCACATGGCCGTCGTCGTCGACGATCACCTGATGAACATCACCACCGTGGTGCGCGGCGAGGAGTGGATCAGTTCGACGCCCAAGCACATCCTGCTCTACAAGTGGCTGGGCTGGGACGTGCCGGAGTTCGCGCACATGCCGCTGCTGCGTAACACCGACCACTCCAAGATCTCCAAGCGCAAGAATCCGGCCGCCCGCCTGACCTGGTTCAAGGAGCAGGGCTATCTGCCCGAGGCGCTGCGCAACTTCCTGCAGCTGCTGGCCTACCCGCCAACCGACGACAACGAGGTGGAAAGCTTCGAGTCGTTCGTCGAAAACTTCGATTGGACGAAGGTCAACACGGTGGGCCCGGTCTTTGACATCAAGAAGCTGGACTGGCTGAACGGCGTCTACACTCGCGGTCTTTCCGACGACGATCTGGCCGAACGTGTCATTGCCCACGCCAAGGACAACGGCAAATGGCTGCCGATCCACGAGGGCCACGAGGACATCGTGCGCGCAGCCACCCCTATCATCAAGGAGCGCCTGGTCACCCTGGACGAGGCCCTCGACAAGATCCGCTTCCTGTTCATCGGCACCGACGAGTTGACCTTCGACGAGACCGCCGTCTCGAAGCTGAAGGACGACGCGGGTCAGGTGGTGGCTGCTGCACTCACCGTCCTCGGCGAGATCGAGGACTGGACCTGCGAGAACATTGAGGCCGCCCTGCGCGACGGTCTGGTCGACAAGATGGGCATCAAGCCGCGCTTCGCGTTCAACCCGGTTCGCTTGGGCATCAGCGGCCAGCAGGTTTCTCCGCCGTTGTTCGAGTCGCTGGAGATCCTTGGCAGGCAGGCCTCGCTGGAGCGCTTGCAGAAGTTTGCAGATTTCTTGGCCACCAAGTAACTGGTTAATAACAAGCCGCTAACGATACGGGCGCGAGGTGCGAAAATTCGCGAAACCTCGCGCCCGTTTCCTGCACATAAGCCCGTCTTGCCCTAAGCTCGCTCTAGTTTCTTAGGAGTTTTATGACGGCAGACAACCAAACCGCGCAGCCGAACCTGCAGCGCGGGCTCAAGAACCGCCACCTGCAGCTGATCGCGATCGGTGGGGCAATCGGCACCGGCCTGTTCCTGGGCTCGGGGCGCACGATCAGCGTCTCGGGGCCATCGATCGTGCTGGTCTACTGCATCATCGGGTTCTTCCTGTTCTTCGTGATGCGCGCGATGGGTGAGCTGTTGCTGTCTAACCTGGCCTACAAATCTTTCGCTGACTTCGCCACCGACCTGGTGGGGCCGGGCGCCGGTTTTTACATGGGCTGGACGTACTGGATGTGCTGGGTGGTCATCGCGATCGCAGATACCTGCGCGATCTGCGGCTACCTCGAGGTCTGGTTCCCGGACGTGCCCAAATGGATCCCCGCGCTATGCGTGGTTGTGCTCCTGACAAGCCTAAACATGGTTGCCGTCAAGGTTTTCGGCGAGCTGGAGTTCTGGTTCGCGATGATCAAGATCGCGACGATCGTCGCACTGATCTTGGTCGGCGGCTTCCTGGTCTTGATCCACTTCCAGCCGGATACCGCAGGCGCACCGCCCGCCTCTCTGACTCACATGTGGGATAGGGGAGGCTTCTTCCCGAACGGCCTGCTCGGCTTCGTGGGCGGCTTCCAGATCGCGATTTTCTCGTTCCAGGGCATCGAGATGGCGGGCACAGCCGCGGCCGAGACCGCCGACCCGGAGCACAATCTGCCGCGCGCGATTAACTCGATCCCGATGCAAATCCTGATCTTCTACGTGCTGGCGCTGACCGCGATCATGTCGGTGCAGCCCTGGGATCTGATCGACCCGGACAAGAGCCCGTTCGTCGAGATGTTCGGCTTCATCGGCATCGGCATCGCATTCCACGTGGTCAATTTCGTGGTGCTGACGTCGGCCGCCAGCTCGGCCAACTCGGGCGTCTTCTCGACCTCGCGAATCATGTACGGCCTGGCTCGCGAGAGCAACGCGCCGGGCTACCTGGCCAAGCTGAACGGACGCCACATCCCGCGCAACTCGCTGCTGATTACCGCGCTGTGCATCTCGCCGGCGATCGTCATCGTGATGCTCTCGGACTCGGTGATGGACGCCTTCAACTTGGTGGCCGCGGTCTCCTCGATTCTTTACCTGTCGGTCTGGGGCCTGATCATGGTCTGCTACCTGCGTTACCTGCGCAAGTTCCCCGAGCGCCACGAGGAATCGACGTTCAAGATGCCGCTGGGGCGCGTGATGGCCATTGCCACCATCGGTTTCTTCGTGGTGGTGCTGATCTGCCTGGCCCTGGACGCCCAGTCGCGCCTGGCGATCGCCGCCGCCCCGGTCTGGATCATCGCGATGTGGGTGATCTATCGCCTGCTCGCCCCGACCAGGGCGAGGGCCGAGCGCATCAATTTCGACGCGTTGCGCCAGCCAGCCTACGAGGCCGTCCAGCAGCACGTTGCCGAGGAGGGGCTGGAGGCCAAGCGCAGGGGTGCGAAGAAGCGCTAGCGGCGTGGTGCTTAGTGGCTTGCCTCATCGGCGAGGTCGCCGAGCGTTTCGCCTCATCGGCGAGGTCGCCGAGCGT
>CAUPIJ010000038.1:0-13991 GCA_963511305.1 uncultured Propionimicrobium sp. | reverse complement strand
CGCGCTGACTAGGCAAAACACCGAATCAGAGCACCACATTTTGACCTATAACCCTTTATTTTGCCCAAAAACTCTTAACGAAACGGGAATCATCGGTGTTGTACTCAGCAGTTTTGGGTAAGCGGCCAAAATGTCCTGCGAGTCTCCAACAGCCTTGAGGCGTAATCTGCGCCGATCCTAGAAGAGGAACGCAGTAATTCTCCCATGCGCATTGGCCGTGAGGTTTTCTGCGAATTGATGGTACTGCAATTATTTGGTTAGTTCTACTGCAATGATTTGGTAAAATCTACTGCAAAGATTTGGTATAAATTGCTGCAATGATTCGGTAAGAAGGTGTGGTTGTGATTCCTCGGATCGCTAGTGAATACCTCGCACGGTTGGGCCAATGGTTTCCTGTAGTTTCTGTTACCGGGCCGCGACAGAGCGGAAAATCGACTCTGGTTAGAGCGACGTTTCCAGAGTATGAGTATGTGAACTTAGAAGACAGCAACCTTAGACTGGCGGCAATGGAAGACCCGATCGGTTTTCTTGCTGCGCATCCCGCGCCGTTGATTATTGATGAGGTGCAACATGCGCCCGATCTTTTCTCAGCAATTCAAGTGCGATCCGACGAAATTGGCGTGACCGGTCAGTACGTTCTCACTGGGTCGCAGAATTTCTTGTTGCTCAAAAGCGTTGGTCAATCGTTGGCGGGCAGGGTCGGGATGCTCCAACTTTTGCCCATAACCTGGCAAGAGAGTAGGGCAATCGAGCCGCCACCAACCCTGAGCGAAGCGCAAGTAGTTGGCGGGTATCCGAGAATCTATGATGCAGGCATCCCCGCTCCTGTTTTCATGCCCAACTATGTACGTACCTACGTAGAGCGCGATGTCGCGGGGTACCTCAGCGTACGTAATATTGATGAATTCCGTGTCTTTTTGCAGTTGTGCGCTGAAGCAAGTGGGAACCTCGTCAACTATGCCGGATTTGCTCGAGACATTAGCGTTAACTACCGCACAGTGAAGGAGTGGACGTCAATATTGCAATCGTCATACATCACTTTTCTGCTGCGTCCTTATTTCGCTAGTGGAGCGAAACGGGTTGTGAAGACTCCCAAATTGTTCTTTTATGATACTGGTCTGCTGTGCCACCTTCTGGGAATCCATAGTGTTGCAGAGTTATTGACACACCCGAAACGAGGAGCTGTTTTCGAGAATTTTGTCGTCGCCGAGATTCGTAAACAATATCTGCACAAGGGAGTCGAGCCGGAGCTTTACTTTTTCCGAGATGATTCAAAGCGCGAAATTGATCTACTTGATTTAACTCAGCGTGGGGATCGACGCATGTTTGAGATCAAATCGTCAATGACGATGCACGATAAATTTGGTCGTCATCTTCTCTCGGTCGGTGAAATCTTGGGAATACCACCGGAAAATCGTGCGGTGATTTACCAGGGTTCGGAGTCGTATAGGGCAGAAAAGTTCACTGTTTTAGCTGCTGAAAAGTTTCTAGCGGACTATCCGAAAACTGTTCAGAGATAAGCGTGGGCAGCTAATAGATCTAACTTTGTAAGTTAAAAACTGTGTGCGGGAAGATGTTTGGACTGCATGAAAGTCCGAATTAAAAGAACTTTTTATGTCTTAATTAAGTGCAGGGGTTTGGGGGGTTAAGAAATGGCTTCGGCGAATCTGTCTGCTACATCGGCTGCTCCCAGCAGGACTGATTCAATTGTTTCCTTAGTAAGGGTCGCCATCGCCATCTCCAGTTTTTGCTAGCCGATAGCCTACGTCCGTTTGTTATCCGAGGACGTGGAAACGGTCGAAGAAGTCCGTTAGCCAGCCGATGACGCGCTTCTTGCGGCTCAGGCGGCTGTTGGGGCCGGAGTCGAAGCGGGAGCTGGTTGCGGCTTCGTACGGGGTTTAGAGTCTAAAGCCACCGTTGTGTATGCATTTTTGTCAGTGGGGCTCTGTATTCTGACAAGTATCCCTTTAATGCGGGTGAGTTATTGACTGGAGGAAGGCCTGATGGCTGCTAAATCGGAGAAGGGCAAAACTCTCGAGCAGACGCTTTGGGAGGCAGCCGATAAATTGCGGGGCAATCAGGAGCCCTCCGAATATAAGCACGTCGTTCTTGGCCTAGTTTTCCTGAAGTACGTTTCCGATCGTTTCGAGGAGCGTCGCGCTGCCATCAAGGTAGAGCTTGCCGAGGACGGTATCGATGAATCGCAGTTTGCGGTATTTCTGGAAGACCGTGATGAATATGCCGGGCACAACGTGTTCTGGGTCCCCGAGGGAGCCCGCTGGGAAGAGCTGCAATCCAAGGCGAAGCTGAATGAGATTGGTCAGTTAATCGATCAAGCGATGCTCTTGATCGAAAAGGAAAACCCGAGTCTGCGTGGCGTCCTACCGAGAAACTATGGGCGTGAGGGCCTCGATAAGAAGCGTCTTGGTGAGTTGGTGGATCTGATTGGAACCATTGGTTTCGGCAGTGAAAACGATCACGGTTCAGACGATGTACTCGGTTCGGTCTATGAGTACTTCTTGGGTCAGTTCGCTGGTAAAGAAACAGGTAAAGAAGGCGGGGCCTTCTATACCCCCCGGAGCGTTGTCCAAACGTTAATCGAGATGCTGCAGCCATTCGAAGGTCGTGTTTTTGATCCTTGCTGCGGTAGCGGTGGCATGTTTGTTCAGTCCGCAAAGTTTGTAGAGGCCCACGGTGGCAACCGCGATCAGCTCTCTATCTATGGTCAGGAGTTCACCAATACCACTTGGAAGCTTGCGAAGATGAACTTGGCGTTGCGTGGCATTGACGCCGATCTGGGGCCAAGGTCTGCGGATTCATTTACCGAGGATCTGCACCCAGACCTTCGAGCAGATTTCATCATCGCGAACCCTCCGTTCAACATCTCTGACTATTGGAACGAGTCGCTGGCTGATGACCCTCGCTGGGTTTACGGAACTCCACGCGAGGGCAATGCAAACTACGCTTGGATCCAGCACTTCCTATACCACTTGGCGCCGACGGGAACCGCAGGTTTCGTCATGGCTAACGGCGCTATGTCGTCGTCAGACGGAACCGACCCAGACATTCGAAAGAAACTAGTTGAAGCCGATCTCGTGGACTGTATCGTCGCGCTGCCCGACAAACTGTTCTTAAACACCGGTATTCCTGCCAGCTTGTGGTTCCTCTCCAAAGACCGCCACGGTAACGGCCACCGCGAGCGCAAAGGCGAGGTGCTGTTCATTGATGCTCGAGGCTTAGGCGAAATGGTCACTCGTGCCCGGCGCGAGCTCACCTCCGACGACATCGACAAAATTGCTGGCACCTACAACGCCTGGCGGTCCAACACCGATTACGAGAAATACGCCGACGAGCCCGGCTTCTGCAAGGTGGCGAGAATACAAGAAATTGCCGACAACGACTACGTACTAACTCCCGGGCGATATGTCGGAATTGGCGAAGCAGAAAAAGACGACGAACCCATCGACGAGAAGATTGCGCGGTTGAAGAAGGAGCTGTTCGCCGAGTTCGAGCGGGGACGAGAGCTGGAAGATCAGATTAAGCAAAGGCTCGGTGAGCTGGTGTGAGAGATTTTCAAAGAAGTTATATCTCTGAGTTATCCTGCTTCATCTCTCGCGGGATAACTCCAAAGTATGCCAAAGACAAGTCGGGCGAAACCATTTCTGTGATAAATCAAAGATGCATTAGAGACGGGAAGGTGAATTTTTCTTTAGTTAGAGAACATGATCTAACGGTAAGAAAAGTTGGTCATGAAAAAATTTTGAAAACGGGTGATTCTTTGGTTAATTCCACAGGAGTAGGCACGCTAGGGAGAACCGCTTATTTTGGGAAAAAAGAAGCCCCTTACACGGTTGATAGCCATGTGACTATTGTCCGCCCGCGTGCAAATATTCACCCTAGGTGGCTCTCATATGGGCTAAAGAACCTTGAACCAGAAATTGAATTTCTGGGCGAAGGTAGTACTGGGCAGACCGAACTTTCTAGGTTCCGGCTAGCAGAGTTACCACTCTTGTTGCCGTCTTACTCAGAACAGCAAGCCATCGCCGCCACGCTAGGCGCGCTAGACGACAAAATCGAGTCGAATCGTCGTCAAAAAAATATTCTGTCCAGCTGCCTAACTGGGATATTCAAAAAATTTTCGAGTACTGATTCGAGATCTTATTTAAGCTTCGATAACTGCGTAAAGAGACTGCCTGTTGAGCATAAGCACTCTGGGAAAACAGTTTTGGAATCTGGAAAATTTCCAGTTTATGACCAAAGCGCTGGCGGAATTTTAGGGTTCATAGACTCTGAGCCAGAATTCGTGCCAACAACGAATATGCCCATAGCATTGTTCGGAGACCATACTTGTACTTGGCGCTTGTTAGATGAACCTGCTGATGTCGGGCCGAATGTTATTCCAGTAGTTTCGACTGGATTTAATGGTGTATCTACAATATGGCTTTATTTCGCTCTTCAGGGCAAGCAGAAAATGCAGGAATATCGCCGTCACTGGATGGAGCTTAAAGAGAAAGAAATTGTTTGGATGGGTGAATCTGCTCAGGCAAAATTTTTAGAGAATGCGATTCCAGCTTTAGCGAGAAGTAAATCGTTAAGGAGAGAGAATAGAATTCTTGCCTCTCTCCGCGACACTCTCCTTCCCGAGCTGATGTCCGGTCGTATCCGCGTCGCCGAGGCTCGTGACACTGTCCAGGCTGCCACCGACACCGAGTTTCCGGAGGTCGGGGATGTCTAAGAAATTGGTCAAGCACTCGTCCGGGCAGTTTCTGATCTTCACTGCGGACGAGGGCAATAGTGTCGAGGTGCGCTATGAGGGCGGCACGATCTGGCTCTCACAGGCGCTAATGGCTGAACTTTTTGATGTTGATGTGCGAACCGTCAACGAGCACTTGTCCAACATATACGAGGCTGGTGAACTGTCTGCGGAGGCAACTATCCGGAATTTCCGGATAGTTCGCCAGGAAGGCTCCCGCCAGGTGACCCGCTCGATAAACCACTACAACCTGGACGCAATCATCTCGGTTGGCTATCGCGTCAACTCCATTCGGGCAACCCAGTTCAGGCAGTGGGCCACGGGCGTCCTGCGAGACTTCACCCTGCGTGGCTATGTCGTTGATCGGCAGCGCATGGAGGCCGGGGAGATATTCGGTGAGGATTACTTTGAGCAGTTGCTCCAAGAGATCCGAGAGATTCGGCTTTCCGAGCGTCGCTTCTATCAAAAGATTACAGATATCTTTGCTACCTCGGTCGACTACGATCCGAACTCGCCAATAACCAAGAAAGTGTTCGCAACCATCCAGAACAAGTTGCACTACGCAGTCCACGGGCACACAGCGGCAGAGCTTATCTATGAACGCGCCGACGCGAAGAAACCTCAGATGGGTCTGCATTCTTGGAAAAACTCCCCAGACGGGAAAGTGCTGTCGGCAGACGTCACTGTCGGCAAAAACTACCTGACCAAAGGCGAGCTAGAAGACTTAGGTCGTCTCGTAGAAACTTATTTGAATTTCGCTGAATCGCGGGCGAAACGCCACATGCTAACAACTATGGAAAAGTGGGCGGAGATCCTTAACCAGGTTTTAACCCTAGACAGCAGGGAACTGCTGGAAAACGCTGGAAAAATTTCCAAACAATTAGCCGAAGCGCACGCTAAAGAAGAATTTGCGAAGTTTAGGATTATCCAAGACCAGAATTACCACTCCGACTTCGATAAATTCGTGCTTAAAGCAGAGCAGGTGAGTGAGGGGCATGGGCAGATTTAACGAGAGCGTTGTCGAAGAAGCGGCGCTGGAGTGGTTCAACCAAATCGACTATAAAACTGGCTTCGCTCCAGAAATCGCTGCTGTTGGCGATGCGCGATCGTCTTATTCAGAGATTTTCTTGCTAGATCGCCTTAAAGCCGCGATTAGCGAACTCAACCCGCAGGCTGATGCAAAAATAGTCGAAACTGTTCTAAACCGAATTAAACACGCAGAATCGCAGGACGCGGTTTACGAAAACCAACGCCTGCACAACTTCATGGTTCAAGGCGTTCCGGTTGAGCTAAAAGCCGAGGACGGCACACCAACTACGAAGTTATTTAAACTCATCGATTTTGAACAGCCCTACAACAACGACTGGCTGGCGTTAAATCAATTCACGGTTTCAGAAGATGGCCATAACCGCAGGCCAGACGTAGTGGTCTTTTGCAATGGCATCCCAGTAGGCCTTTTGGAGCTAAAGAATCCCGCCGATGAGCACGCCACAATGCGCAATGCTTGGAACCAGATCCAGACGTACCGGGCCCAAATACCCTCGATATTTCTGCCAAATGTTGTCACAGTAATTTCTGATGGTACCTCTGCAGCCATGAGCTCTTTCACGGGTGGTTTTGAGCACTTTGCGCCCTGGAAAACCGTAGATGGCAAAAAGATAGTAAAGAATCTTCCTGCGCTAGAAGTGCTCATCAAGGGTGTATTTGCTCCTCACCGTTTCCCGGACATCATGCGCAATTTCGTCGTCTTTTCTGACGAAGCGGTAACCAGCCCAGAAACAGGGCAACGTACTCGTGCATTAATAAAACGGGTTGCTAAATACCACCAGTATTGGGCAGTGAACGCGGCAGTCGAATCGACTATTCGTGCGGCTTCGCCTAGGGGTGACCGTCGCGGCGGTGTCGTCTGGCATACCCAGGGCTCGGGCAAGAGCTTCGAAATGGTTTTCTATGCGGCAAAGCTCATGAGAGACCCACGCATGGGTAACCCGACCCTGGTTTTTATCACCGACCGTAATGACTTGGACGATCAGCTATTTGGTGAGGTGTTCGCGCCTGCTCATATCCTGCCGGAAACACCAGTCCAGGCAGAAGATATAGAAAACCTGAGAACGCTTTTATCTAGGAATTCGGGTGGAATAATTTTCACCACACTGCATAAATTTGCCCCTGAAGAAGGCAAAGACAGCAACCCGGTTTTAACTCATAGGCGAAACGTGGTTGTCGTTGCCGATGAGGCTCACCGCTCGCAGTATGGTTTCAGCTCGAAGCTTGACTCCTCCGGACGCATTAAATCTGGCCTTGCTAAGCACATGCGTGATGCTTTACCCAATGCGACTTTCCTAGGTTTCACAGGAACCCCTATCGAGACGGGGGACCGCTCGACTAGGGCTGTCTTTGGTGATTACGTAGATGTCTATGACCTGACTCAGGCGGTCGAAGATGGCGCAACTGTAAAAATCTTTTATGAGTCCAGGCTGGCGAAGATCAAGGTCGATGACGAGTCGCTAGAAAACATGGACACGAAGATTGAAGAAGTTGGCGAGGAGGTCCAGCAGGAATCTTCCGAAAAAGCCAAGACAAAGTGGTCTCGCTTGGAAGCTCTCGTGGGCGCAGATGCCCGTCTCGATGCTGTCGCCGCAGATATAGTTCAGCACTGGGAGAAGCGCAGGAGCGCTATGTTCGGCAAGGCCATGATCGTGACGATGAGCCGAAGAATCGCTGTCGAACTGTACAACAAGATCGTAGCTTTACGCCCCGAATGGCATTCGGATGACCTTGACAAGGGGAAGATCAAGGTTGTCATGACTGGCTCTGCGGCAGACCCGGCAAGTTTTCAGCCACACATTCATACCAAGGACGAGCGTCGTGATCTGAAACTTCGCGCTAAAAACCCTGACGACGAGCTCGAGATCGTGATTGTTCGCGATATGTGGCTGACTGGATTCGACGCGCCCTCGCTTCACACCATGTATGTAGACAAGCCAATGCAAGGCGCAGGTTTGATGCAAGCTATTGCGAGGGTGAACCGTAGATTCCGAGACAAACCAGGCGGTTTGATTGTCGATTACATAGGGCTTTTCACTTCACTGCAAGAAGCTATGAGCATTTACTCGCCTTCTGACCGCGAACAGACCGGTGTGCCGATCGAAGAGCTCATCAACGTCATGCAGGAAAAATACGACATCATCACGGGCATGTTGCACGGCGTTAAGTATGATTCTTCGCCAGATCTTCCAGCTGCCCAGCGAATGACTCAATATTCAATAGTTCTTGATTATTTGCTTTCTGATGAGAAACTCGTAAAGCGATTTAACGATCAGGTGTTAGCCCTAAATAAGGCCTATGCGCTGGTTGCATCTCGCCCCGAGGCTGAAGCTATCCAGAACGATGTCCGCTTGTTCACGGATGTACGAACGGCTGCCCTGAAGATACTCCATCCTGACTCTGGGACCTCAAGCCGAGCAAAAGGGGATATCGATTCAGTCTTGTCGCAGCTAGTTAATGAATCTGTCACAGCAGATCAGGTTGTCGATGTTTACCAATTAGCGGGAATGGAAAGGCCCGAGCTCTCTCTGCTCTCTGACGAGTTCCTAGATTCAATTGGTAAAAGTGGCAAGCCCAATTTGCAGCTTGGGCTGCTGCGAAGACTGTTGAACGATCAGATCAAAACGATCGACCGGACTAACAAAATCCAGTCCCGTAAGTTTTCGCAGATGCTAAACGATGCGATAAAACGTTACACGAATAGGTCTCTGACTACGGCTGAGATCATCTCTGAGCTGGTTGAGCTTGCTAAGGAGATGCGGGCAAATAAAGAAAGAGCTGAAGGACTGGGCCTCTCCGAGGCGGAAGTCGCCTTGTATGACGCTGTTATTCAGAACGACTCAGCCATCATGGAAATGGGCGACGAAACGCTAAAACAGATTGCTCGCGAACTAGTAGTAACAATAAATAAATCGGCAACGATTGACTGGACGGTAAAAGAATCAGTCAGGGCGAACATGCGCTCAAAGATTCGACGTCTTCTGGCGAAGTACAAGTATCCGCCGGATAAGCAAGAGGACGCCATCAAGCTAATTATTGAGCAGGCTGAGCACCTAGCGTCTGAAGATAGCAATTGAGAATAATGGCTTTTATTTAAAAATCTGATTTCCCGGTTAATGATTTAATCAAGGGTTAATTGCTGGTGCTATGAAAACAAACTATTTCGAAGTTTGAAATGAAATGTGAAAAAGTACTCTACCTCCCTCGGTAGGTCTCTAGCTCGTTCGGTTGATAATTTAAACAGGTGAGCTAGTTTATTTGCCTGAATTTTTGAATAGTCTAATAACCAATAGGAAAAAATTTTGGTTCCCGTTCGCGCGGGGAGCAGGCTTCAACGGACCGGTCAGTTTTTTAGGGCGGCGTAGCCTGCCTCCAGCAGCGGTTCGGCGTCGGGGCGGCGGCCCGTCATCAGCTCGATCTGGTCTAGAGCCTGGTAGACCAGCAGATCCATTCCTGACAAGGTCTTTTTGTCGGCTTCGCGCCCGCAGTTTTCGAGGTTGGACGGGTAGTGGTTGTAGGTCAGCTCGAAGACCGCGGCAGCAGGGGCTAGCAGGCGCTCGCAGTCTGAAACCTCAAGATTCACCGGAACCGAGTTGACCAGCAGGTCGACGTCGAAAGCCGCCGGGGCATCGAAATCCGCGTAGCTGAGCTCGATGCCGTAGCCCTCGGCTAGCTCGGCCAAGCTGGATTCCGCCCGCTCGCGACTCCTAGCGTTCACCTGGACTTGCTCAACCCCGAGCTCGTTCAGCGCTGCGAGCGTGCTGCGAGCGGTAGCTCCATTGCCCATCAACTGCGCGGTCTGCGCGCGTTTGATGCTTCGCACGCCCAGCGCCGCAATCATTCCCGTGACGTCGGTGTTGTAGACGCGGTTCGGGCTGCCGAAGATCAGGGTATTACCCGCCGAGAGCTGTTTGGCTAGGTGATTCGGTTCGCCGTGGGTGAGCAGACGCTGCTTGTTCGGCGCGGTCACGCTAAGCCCGACCCAGCGAGCCCCGCGCGCGTTCTCGTCCTCCAGGTGCTCAATGAAGTCGTCGAGCTGGTTCTCGTCAACGTCGAAGGCGTCATATTGAAAGTCGGCCAGCCCGAGGAGCTCGTAGGCACGACGATGCAACAGCGGCGACAGCGAGTGCGCGATCGGGTGCCCGATCACCGCGCAGCGGTTCTTCGGAATCGTGGCATCTGCAGGCACCGAGGCGAAATTTGTCATAGTTGCACGCTAGCGTTACCTACATGAGCCAGCACAATAGCGTCCAAAATGTTGAAAACCCGTTTCGCCCCGAGCGTTGGGAGAAGATCGAGGGATTCGACTTCACCGATATTACGTATCACCGCGCCGTCGACGTGCCCGCGGTGCGCATCGCGTTCGACCGTCCCGAGGTGCGCAACGCGTTCCGACCGCACACCGTCGACGAGCTGATCACCGCGCTCGAACACGCCCGCTGCTCGGCAGACATCGGCACCGTGCTGCTGACCGGCAACGGGCCCAGCCCCAAGGACGGCGGCTGGGCGTTCTGCTCTGGCGGCGACCAGCGCGTGCGCGGCAAATCTGGCTATCAGTACGGCGAGAACGAGCAACTCAGCGCAGGCGAGCGTGCGAAAGCCGGCAGGCTGCACATTCTGGATGCGCAGCGCATCATCAGGTTCATGCCAAAGGTGGTGATTGCCCTAGTCAACGGCTGGGCCGCCGGTGGTGGCCACTCGCTGCACGTGGTTGCGGACATGACCCTGGCAAGCAGGGAACACGGCCTGTTCAAACAGACCGACGCGGACGTCGCCAGCTTCGACGGCGGCTTCGGCAGCGCATACCTGGCACGCCAGGTGGGGCAGAAGTTCGCCCGCGAGATCTTCTTCCTTGGCGACACCTACACCGCAGAGGACGCCTGCCGCATGGGCATGGTCAACAAGGTGGTGCCGCACGCCGAGCTCGAAGAGGTCGCGCTGGAGTGGGCCGAGAAGATCAGCAGCAAGTCGCCAACAGCTATTCGGATGCTCAAATACGGTTTCAATCTGCTCGACGACGGCCTGGTCGGACAGCAGCTGTTCGCGGGTGAGGCAACCCGCCTGGCGTACGGCACCGACGAAGCCGTCGAGGGTCGCGATTCGTTCCTGCAAAAGCGCAGCCCCGACTGGAGCTCGTTTCCGTATTACTACTGATTAGTTGCTAGGCGGGGTCGCGTCAAAGGTCGAAAGCGCGGGCTGGCAGCTCTATTCGCCACCAGCCCGCCAACTTTTACTCCTCAAGCCGCAACTGGTCGGGGCTAGTCGACCGAACCGTACAGCCTGTCGCCTGCGTCGCCCAGGCCCGGCACGATGAAGCCGTGCTCGTTCAGGCCCTCGTCGACAGCGGCAACCACCAGGGTGGTCTTGATTTTGAGATGCTCGACGAGTTGCGAGAACTTCTCGATGCCCTGCGGGGCGGCAAGAAGGCAGATGCAGGTGACGTCGTTGGCGTTGCGCTCGGCGAGGAACTGCACGCAGCCGCCCAGCGAGCCGCCGGTGGCGAGCATCGGGTCGAGCACGAAGCATTGGCGCCCGCCCAGGTCGTGCGGCAGGCGTTCCGCGTAGGTGGTGGGCTCCAGGGTTTCCTCGTCGCGAATCATGCCGACGAAACCAACCTCTGCAGACGGCACCAGGCGGGTCATGCCGCCGAGCATGCCCAGACCCGCGCGCAGAATCGGCACCACCATAGGCTTGGGGTTAGAGAGCTTCACCCCCTGCGTCGTAGTGACTGGGGTTTCCACCTCGGTCGGCTCAATGCGCACATCGCGAGTCGCCTCGTAGGCGAGCAGCGTCACCAGCTCATCGACGAGCTGGCGGAAAACGATGCTGTTCGTATCCTTGTTGCGCAGTACGGTCATTTTATGAGAGACCAACGGATGGTCAAGCACTTTTAGTTCCACGTGTCTAACTCTTGCACAAACGGGGCTCGTTTGGACTGATTCGGCCACCGAGATCACTTAATTAAACGGATGGCAAAAGAGATGAGAATTTGAGATTATAGATACCTAGCGCGATAAGGAGTCATGATGGCTGACGTTTCCGACGAGGACAAAATGGCAGAGGAGCTTGGCGTGTCTGCGGGGACCGATTCCGACGATCTGGTGCTGTCCGAAGAGGACAGCCTGGACGACGACGAGGACCTTGACGGCGGTGTCATTCATGACGACTATGACGACTTCGACGATGGCGATGATGACTTCGACGATTTCGATGATTTTGACGACTACGACGACGCGACCGCTGAGGACGTGGATTTCGTGGTCGCGCTTTACCGCGAGGACGGCGAGCCGATGGTCGTCGAGTTGCCGCTGGCTGCCGCGAACGATCTGGACGAGATGATCGCTCAGCTGAGCAGGCTGCCCGGTGACGGCGGCGCGCTAGGCGTCGTCTCGATCGCCGGCGAATTCTTCGTGCTCTGCCGGGTACGGGGCAGCAACATCCAGGTTGTGCTGAACGATTCGCTGGCGTCCTGCGACTGGCCTATCGCCCGCGATGTGATGGACTACCTAGGCATCGAGGTGCCGTCCGAGGACGACGATGACGAGGTGATCGGCGACTTCGCGATGCTGGAGGATCAGGGCGTAGGCGAGTTCGAGCTCGAACAGATCGCCGGCGACGCCGACGAGGATTCCGATCAGCTAGTGCTGCAGATCGTGGACGAGATGCACTTCGGCGCCCAATTCGACAAGGTTGTGAACTGACCCGCTGGGACGACGCAATGGCGTTGGCGCTTTCTGAGGCCAACGCCGCAGTCGCACACGGCGATGTGCCGGTTGGCGCGGTGATTCTTGATGAAAATGGCGTGGTCATCTCGCGCGCCCATAATCGTCGCGAGGTGGATTGCGATATCACCGGCCACGCCGAGATTTTGGCGCTGAGACAGGCCGCTGAGTCCCGCGGTGAGTGGCGGTTGGAGGGCTGCACGCTGGTGGTTACTCTGGAGCCGTGTGCGATGTGCGCTGGCGCGCTGGTGCAGGCCCGAGTGGATCGGTTGGTTTTTGGCGCCTTCGATGACAAGGCTGGCGCGGTGACGTCTCTGTGGGACGTCGTGCGAGACCCTCGGCTGAATCACAACCCGCAGGTTGTTTCGGGAATCATGGCTGATGAGTGTGCCAAGGTGCTGCAGGATTTTTTCGACTGCCTGCGCTGAAAAGCGTCCTCGATTTGGCCGGATCTTAAACTTTTCGTAAACTGGCTGACGGTGACGTGTCTGAGCGGCCGAAAGAGCTCGCCTCGAAAGCGAGTGAGGTGCAAGCCTCCGAGGGTTCAAATCCCTCCGTCACCGCCAGTTAATCTCGCGAGCGAAATCGTTCGCGAGATTTTTTATGTCCTGGCTACTTTCAAGTGCGTGACAAAATAGGGTTAATACCCAAAATATGGTCACTGGCTCGGGTTTGCGAAAGCGGGTGCGGCCATGGCGAATGCCGCCACAACAGTCAGCGAATAAGCTAACCAGCGAATCTTCTTCATCATGCCTTTCTAATTCTTCTCAAGTTGGCCACGGAGTCGGCTACACGAATTCGAACGTAACGACATGTTCTGATCGGCTAGTTAACGCATCTTGACCCTGAGGTAACTTTTGACTGCCTAACTTTAAGAAAGGGAAAAATTAAAAAAATCCAGATTCTTTGGAATAATTAAAAATACAGAGCGTTACACCAAGTAACAGGATGAAAACCTACACATAGGAGATAGAAATGACCGCAGTTCTTAACATCCCGCAGCCCGCTGGCGAGACCCTAACCAAGCCGCAGGTAGCCCAGAACGGCTTCCAGGCTTCCGCTGAGCTCGCAGCCGCTCTTCAGGCCGTTAACGTTGACCTGATCGTGTTGAGCCTTGTTGGCAAGCAGGCCCACTGGAACCTGGTTGGCCCGGGCTTCAAGACCCTGCACGAGGGCCTCGACGACATCATCAACATTGCCCGTGACGGCTCCGACGAGATCGCCGAGCGTATGCGTGCAGTTTGGGCAACCCCGGATGGTCGTCCTTCCGTCGTAGCTGCCGAGACCACCATCAAGGAGTTCCCGCAGGGCGAGATCTCCGTTGAGGAAGCCGCGAAGCTGACCGTCGAAGCCATCTACGCAACCGTCGCCACCATGCGTCGCGTTCACGACACCGTTGACGAAGAGGACCCGGTTTCCGTAGGCATCATCGAGGACCTGACCGCTCAGCTCGAGCAGCAGGCCTGGTT
>CAUPIJ010000037.1:0-14517 GCA_963511305.1 uncultured Propionimicrobium sp. | reverse complement strand
GCGAGACCACTCGCCTGCCCTTCAGCGAATCGGGCACGTCCCCGGCGACAACGCGTTGGGCTAGCCCCTCGACGACGGCCGTCTTGCCGACGCCTGGCTCTCCGATCAGAACAGGGTTGTTCTTGGTGCGGCGGCTCAGCACCTGCGCGACGCGACGGATCTCCGAGTCGCGGCCGATGACCGGGTCGAGATGACCCTCGCGGGCCTGCATCGTCAGATCTATCGAGTACTTGTCGAGCGCGGACTCGCCGCCCTCGGCCTCGGGATTAGTGACACGCTTGTCGCCGCGCTCGTCATTAAAGACCTTCTCAAGCTGACTAGCGCTAAGGCCGTTTCGGCTCAGGATCGTCTTGGCCGCAGAATCCACCTCGGCCAACGAGATGAGCAGATGCTCAGTAGCCACGTACTGGTCGCCAAGAGCCTGGGCGCGCGTTTCGGCGTCGGCAAGCACTCGGGCGAACGATCCAGAAAGCTGTGGCTGCGTGACAGACGAGCCAGACGTGCTCGGCAGCTGCTTGATGGCAGACTCGGCCTCCTGGCTGATCTTCTGGGCGTCCACGCCAGCAGAATTGAGCAGTTTTTCGCAGCTGCTATTTGGCGTGAGCAGCAAAGCACGCAGCAGGTGAACGGGCTCGGCCTGCGGGTTGCCAGCAGTCAGCGCTAGCCGAACCGCAGTCGAGACACCGTCAGTTGCTAATGAAGTTAACTTTTCGGTATCCATGTCATCCTCTTTTGCTAGGTATTACCCCAACCTTTTATAAAGTTGAGTCTACTTAACTCAACTTGCTTTGTGGCTGGTTTATTCCAGGGCGCGCGACGTTTCGTGAAGGCATTCGTAAAGGCCGTGACAAATCCGACATTTCGCGAGGCCTGTTGCCAACGAAATCGCGGTTTTACGCGGGGCGGTTGCCAAAAACCGGGGCAGGCGCACTTTGAAATGTTGAATTTGTCACGGGGTGCCGGCGAAAGCGTGACAAATCCGACCCATCTCATCGGCAAAAACCGGGTTTCGGGCGACTCCCCGGTGGGAACGCCCCGGCAAACCAGCTAAACAAGAAAGAGACGGGTCGGATTTGTCACGCCCGTTGAAAAGCAATGCATTTTCCATCGGGAGGTCTGCTGCGAGCGGCTTTTGGGTAGTCTGGATGTGTTATGGATAGCGAAAAGAACGACCGCCTCGAGCAGGTAGCTTCGGGCCAACCGATCACGGTTAGCCACCTGCCCTCAAGCGGTAACCGCACGCCGGTCTCAACTTACAGAATTCAGCTAGGGCCCGAAATGAGCTTCGACGACGCCAGGCAATCGCTTGACTACCTGGAACGCCTCGGAGTCACGGACATTTACCTGAGCCCGATCCTGCAGGCCGCGCCCGGCTCGACCCACGGCTACGACGTCGTAGATCCGACGAGTATCAGCGCAGACCTTGGCGGCCGCGAGGCATTCGAGCGTCTCGCAGACGAGGCCCATAAGCGCAACATGGGCGTGATCGTCGACCTGGTGCCCAACCACATGGGTGTGCCGACCCCGATCTACCACAACAAGGCGCTTTGGTCGGTGCTGCGTGACGGCCCGCATTCCGAATTTGCCGACTGGTTCGACGGCACCGAGGACTCCGACGGAATCCTGATGCCCTTCCTCGGCGAGCGCATCGGAACCGCACTAACCGAGGGCAAGATCACCCGCGAGGAGACGGTCGTGCCGGGATTCGAGGACGAGGGCCCCCAGCCGGTACTCAAGTACTTCAACCACATCTTCCCGGTGCGCGGCGGCACAGAAGCGCTGCCGCTGCCGATGTGTGTCGCAAAGCAGTTCTACCGCCTCGCCTACTGGAAGGTCGCCAACGAGGAGCTGAATTTCCGACGCTTCTTCGACGTCGACACCCTGCTGGCCGTCCGCGTCGAGGACCCGGAGGTCTTTCAGGCCACGCACGCAGTACTCTTCGAGCTGTTTGAGGACGGCAAGATCGACGGCTTCCGAATCGACCACATCGACGGCCTCGCCGATCCGCGCGGCTACCTGCGCAACCTATCGCTGGCTACGGGCGGCGCGTGGGTTGCGGTTGAAAAAATCCTGGAGCCGGACGAAGAACTGCCCAGCGATTGGCCGACGGCTGGCACCACCGGCTACGACGCGTCCTGGCGCATCTCACAGCTGCAGATCGACCCGGCGGGCCACAACGACATGACCGCCGTCCTCACCGATATAGGCGCGAACCCTCAGCCGCTGAGTGTAACCATCGAGAAAGCTAAGCGCGCGATCGCGACCGGCTCGCTGCACGCAGAGGTCTATCGAATTGCGGATCTGGCCTACCAGATCTGCCACGACGACATCATGCTGCGTGACCACACGCATTCCTGGATCCAGCAATGCATCACTGAACTGGTCATCGCATTCAGCCGCTACCGCGCCTACATCGTGCCGGGCGAACCCGCCACCGACGAGGCCATCAAGCTGATCGAAGAGGCAGCGAAGCTGGCCGCAAACAGGCTAGATCCGCAGCTGCTCGACACCCTCGACGTTGTCGTCAATCTTGTGCTGGGACGTAGTGTCGGTTCAGCGTCGCACGCGCAGCAGAACATTCGAGACGAGCTGGTGGTCCGCTTCCAGCAGACCTGCGGCGCGACCACCGCCAAGGGTGTCGAGGACACGGCCTACTACCGTGACTCAACCCTGATCGCGCTGAACGAGGTCGGTGGGGCTCCAGCCACCTGGAGCCTGGCACCTGACGACTTCCATTCCTGGGCGTCCAGCAACGCCAAACACTGGCCGGTGGCGATGTCAGCGGGCTCGACCCACGACAACAAGCGCTCCGAGGACGTGCGCGAGCGCATCGGCGTCCTCAGCCAGTTCGCCCCGCAGTGGCGCGGCATGATCGCGCAGCTGCATCCGTTCGCTGAGGGCGTCTATCCCGAGACCGAGAACTTCCTCTGGCAGACGCTCGTCGGCACCTGGACCGAAGACGGCCCGATCGAGATCGACCGCCTGAAGGACTACATGCTCAAGGCGTCCCGGGAGCAGAAGCTGTGGACCACTTGGACCGAGCAGGATACTGAGGACGAACAGAAGCTGCTGGACGTCATCGACGAAATCTACGCCAACGAGGACGTCATGGCTACGCTCGCCGACTGGTTCAAGCTGACAAGCCCGGCGGCCCGCGTCGCGATCCTGTCGCGCAAGGCCCTGCAGCTGACCTGCCCCGGCGTCGCTGACACTTTCAACACCTGCGAGACCACACAGAACTACCTGGTTGACCCAGACAACCGCAGGCCGGCCAACTTCGACGAGCTCTCGCAGCTTCTCGACAAGGTCAATGAGCAGGGGCCCCAGGGGCTAGCCGAGGAAAAGATGTTCCTCACCGCGCGCCTGCTGCGGCTGCGTCGGCGCAGGCCCGATGCATTCGTCGGCCCCAACGCGAGCTATCGCCCGCTGGCCTGCTCGACCGGGCACGTCGTGGCGTTCGCCCGTGGCACCGAGCCGCAGGTTGTTACCGTCGCGGCCAGGCTGCTCCCCGGCATTCAGACCTCGGAGAGCACAACCGAGCACACAGTGGTTCTGCCGTCTGGCCACTGGATCGACACGCTCAGCCGCAGGGAGTTTCCGGGCGGCGAGGCGAAGGTCAGCGAGCTGCTCGAGACATTCCCGTGCGCGGTGCTGGAGAACCTGGACGACAATCCGGGCACCGAGACGATCGCGGCTATTCCGGAGCCTGCGAAGAATACAGCTGAGAAACCGGACGTCTTGAACTGGCTGACCAGAAGGTTCAGCAAGAGCAACGACTGACAATTCGGGGGCTTTGCATCGCGCAAAGCCCCCTCTTCTTTGGAGTTAACAATGGTTGAAATCACGCTTTGGGCCCCTCAAGCGAAAAGCGCCCAGGCGGTCATCATCGATCCGCTACCGCAGGCCCTTTCCCGGCGCTTGGAAGGCCCACTAGACGACGACGCTCTCGCCGATTTCGAGCGCGTCGACATGACCCGCGACGGGGAGAACTTCCGCGTAGACTTGCCTGCCGGCACCAACTATCTGCTCTCCATCGACGGCCAGACGCCACGCCCTGATCCACGCTCGGCGGCACAGCCGTGGGGCGTACACGGGCCGTCCCAGGTATTCGACACTAGCGCCTACTCCTGGCAGAGCGAACAGGCTAGTCACGACGTGCTCGGCGATGTGATTTACGAGTTGCACATCGGCACTTTCACGCCCGGCGGCACGTTGGATTCCGCGATCGAGCGGCTCGGCTACCTCAAGGAGTTGGGGGTGAAAACCGTCGAGTTGATGCCGGTGGCGCCCTTCCCCGGCGAACGCGGCTGGGGCTACGACGGCGTCTACTGGTATGGCGTGCAGGAGTCGTACGGCGGCCCGGCGGCGCTGCAGAGGTTCGTCGATGCCGCTCACTCACATGGCCTGGCCGTCTGCCTCGACGTGGTCTACAACCACTTCGGACCAGCGGGGAATTACGCCCCAACTTTCGCGCCCTATTTCACCGACAAGCACACCACTCCGTGGGGCGACGCCATCAACTTCGACGACGAGGGGCGCGAGGGCGTTCGGGCGTTCGTGATCGATGCCGCGCTGCGCTGGCTACACGATTTCCGCATCGACGCTCTGCGCCTCGACGCCGTCCACGCGTTGATTGACGACTCGCCGACCCACATTCTGGCCGAGCTCTCCGAGGCCGTCGATGAACTCGAGCAGCAGCTGGGCGTGCGTAAGACCCTGATCGCGGAGTCGGACATGAACCAGCCGAGCATGGTTCTCCCACGCGGCGAGGGCGGCCTGGGCATCGATGGCCAGTGGGACGACGACGTCCACCACGCGCTGCACTCGTACCTGACCGGCGAGACGTTCGGTTATTACGTCGACTTTGGGGCGCCCGAGACCCTGGCGAAGGCGCTGGAGCAGGTCTTCGTCCATGACGGCTGCTACTCGACGTTCCGCGAGACCGACTGGGGCGCGAAGGTGCCCGAGGGGCTTGCCCGCGACAAGTTCGTGATCTCCACGCAGAACCACGACCAGGTGGGCAACCGTGGACAGGGTGACCGCCCCGACGAACGCCTGCCCGAGGGTGTGCAGGCCGCGAGCGCCGCGATCCTGCTGCTCAGCCCGTACACCCCGATGATTTTCCAGGGCCAGGAATGGGCGACGAAGGGCCGCTACCAGTTCTTCACCGACCACGACGCCGAGCTGGGCAAGGCGGTCAGCGAGGGCCGTATGGAGGAGTTCGGCGCGCACGGCTGGGAGGAGATCTACGGCGAGAACCCGTGGGTGCCCGACCCGCAGAGCACCGAGACGTTCGAGACCAGCAAACTCGACTGGGCCGAGATCGAGCAGGGCAAGCACGCGAAGATGTTCGACTGGTATCGCCGCCTGATCAAGCTTCGTCAGGAGTTTCAGCCGAAGACCACCAAATGCGACTGGGGCGAGGGCTGGTTCAGGATGCGCTGCGAGGGATTAGCAGTGGCGATCAACAGCGGAGATAAGCCAGTACAGATCGAGTCAGACGGCGAGATCGTAGAGTCCTGGGGCCAGGCAGACCTGTCGGACGGAAAGCTGACGCTGCAGGATAAATCTGTGGCGATCATCCGCATCTAGTATACTTTTCAGTATGACCGCGATGACTACCATTAAGGCCTCGAAGGAGGTCCGAGACCTGCTGCGTGAGCAATCCAAGCGCAGGGGCATGACGGCCACCGACTACCTAGCCGAACTGGTGCAGGAGCAGGAAGAAAAGGATTGGTTCGAGAGGCTCAACGAAGCCATTTCCAGCACGCCAGAAAAAGAGCTGGCAAGCTGGCGCGAGGAAACCTCCGAGTGGGAAGCCCAAGAGCATGTCTCGGAGTAACGAAAAACCCGAGTTCGACACACCTCAGAAAGAAGACCTTCGCCCCGGCCAAATAGTCTGGGTGAACTTCGACCCCGTCACCGGGCGTGAACAGGCCGGACACCGTCCTGCGATAGCAATCGCCTCGGAGGGCTACCTCAAGACGGTCACAGAACTAGCTATGGTCTTGCCCCTGACTACGATAAACAGGGGCTGGCCGAACCACATCAAAGTCACCGGCCAGACCAATCTGCCCGAGCAAAGTTGGGCTATGACCGAGCAACCTAGGACGATCTCCCGACGCAGAATCACCTCGCTCGCGGGCATAGCCGACGAGAACTGCATGGCTAAAATCGCCTGGTGCTTGCAGAGGTTTTTGGCGCTTTAGGCGCCGTTTTGGCGCTTTAGGCGCCGCTTTGGCGCCCTATCGGCCGATGGCCAACAGATCCCTGCGGATTCTGCCACGGTAGATGTTTCCACCAGTGGTCGCCGTGAAGACGCGATGCTCGTCGCCCCTAGACAGCACCTGTTCCAGCAGTTCGGAGAGCTCTTCGTTGCGCTTCTTCAGCTTCTCGATGTTGTTGCTGAGCTCGATGATCCGGCGGATACCGTTCAGATTGACGCCCTCGTTCTGGCTCAGGTGCTGAATCAGGCGCAGCTTGTTGACGTCGCTCGGGCTATAGCGACGCCGACCGCTCTTCGTGCGACTCGGCACCACCAGCCCGATGCGATCGTACTGACGCAACGTCTGGGCGTGCATCCCAGCAAGCTCAGCGGCCACTGACACCGAGAAGATCGGGGCGTCCGGATCTAAGCGATCAGGTAAAACAACCATTAGATACCACCCAGCAGCTTCGTGCGCGGATTCAGCTGGTTTGCGACCGAGTCGTACTCTCGCAGCTTCTCCTTGGCGTTATCGGTGAGGTAGCTCGGCACCTGCACCTCGACCTTGGCCAGCAGATCACCGGCCTCACCCTTGGCAGGCTTAATGCCGCGGCCACGGACTCGCAGGACGCGCCCATTCGGCGTGCCGGCGGCCAGCCGCAGCTTAACCGTTCCGCCCTCCAGCGTCGGCACCTCTATCTCGGCGCCCAGCGCAGCCTCGGCGAACGTCACGGGGACGGTCACCGTCAGATCGTTGCCGTCCCGACCGAAAATTGCGTGTGCGCGAACGTTAACCTTCACGTAGAGATCGCCGTTCTTGCCGCCGTTCGAACCGGCACCACCGCGCTCGCGAATGCGCACGCGCTGGCCGTCGGAGACACCCTCCGGCAGTCGGACATTTACGTTGCGACGCGAATTCGAGTGGCCGGTGCCGTTGCATTCGGGGCACGGTTGGTCGACAACCAGGCCGCGGCCGCCGCACTCCGGGCAGGTCATGCGCATGGCGCCCTCGGTCTTCATGCCACCGCCCTGGCAGCTCGGGCATACCTTCGGCTGGCTGCCCGCCTTAGCGCCCGTGCCGCGACAGGTATTGCAGGCGTGCTGACCCGAGACCTGCACGGTCACAGTCTTGCCCTTGACGGCGTCCACGAAGTCGATGGTCACAGCGCCCTCGACGTCCGCGCCTCGCTGCGGCATGTTCGACCTGCGGGTGCTCGTGTTGAACAGCCCGCCGAAAATGTCGCCGAGGCCGTCGCCCTGGAAGCCCTTCAAGACGTCGTCGATATTTCCGGTGAACGTCGTGGTTCGCGTGCCACCGCCGCCGGGGAAGTGAAAGCCGCCCGCGCCCATCGCGCGCTCGGCGTCGTACTTCTTGCGCTTTTTAGGGTCGCTGAGGACGTCGTGCGCCTCCGAGGCCTCCTTGAACCGCTGCTCCGCGGCCGTGTCGCCGGGGTGCTGGTCGGGGTGATTGTCGCGGGCGATCTTGCGAAACGCCTTCTTAATCTGCTCGGGCTTGGCGTTCTTAGGCACGCCAAGCACCTTGTAATAGTCTTTTTCTGCGCTCATCGTGCCCTCCTAACTAAGCGCTCGGTTTCGGGAATGGCCCGAAGATTATTCAGAGTCTTTGCTCTCTTCAGTCTTTTCCTCTTCGCCGGTGGGCATCGCCACGACCACACGAGCCGGGCGAACAGTCTGGCCGTTGATCTGGTATCCCACCTGCATTACCTCGTTGATGGTCGGCTCGCCGCTGCCAGCAACCGGCTGCTGCATGAGCGCCTCGTGGATCAGCGGGTCGAATTCCTCGCCCACCTCACCGACCTTGACCATGCCGTACTGACGGGCAACCTTGATGAATTCGTCGGCGGTCAGCTTGAAGCCTTCGCTCAGCTCACCCATGTTTTCGGCGGCCACGATCGAGTCGAAGGCCGGCATCATGTCGCGAAGAACCGCCTCAACGCCAGACTGCCTAGCCAGCGGGCGGTCGCGGTCGACGCGCTTCTTGTAGTTGACGTACTCGGCCTGCAAACGCTGCAGATCCTCGGTGCGCTCAATCAGCGCGGTTTCGCGCTCAATAAGCGCGGCTTCGCACTTCTCAAGCGCAGCCTTAAGCTCGGCGACCTCGTCGACGGGCGCTTCGGCAGCCGGCTCGGACTGCGCCTCTGGTGCCTTTTCCTCGACAGCCGGATTTTCTGCGGCCTCCGGAGCCTGCTCCTGGGCGGTCTGCTGGGCCAGCTTCTCGTCGTCTAGCTCATTCATATCTAAATCCTCACTTCGCACCTTTTCGGTGCCGATAACAGGCGGGGGCGCGATCCTTGCGCATCTCCGCCGGGTCGCTACTTAAGCGACCCGGCAGATGCGCTGCACGCGCCCCGACCAGTTCGAGACTACTTGTTCTCGTTGTTCTCGTCGTCGACAACTTCCGCGTCAACCACGTCGTCATCGGACGGGGCCTCATCAGCAGGAGCCTCACCGGTCGCGGCATTCTGCGCCTCGGCCTGCTGTGCGGCCTCGTAGAAAGCCTGGCCCATTGCGGCGGCCTTCTGGTCGAGCTCCTCCATGGCGGCCTTGACCTCTTCGTCATTGTCGGTGCCCTTCAGGGCCTCCTGCAACTTGGTCAGGGCTTCGGTGACGGGAGCCTTCTGCTCGTCGGTCAGCTTGTCGCCGGCGTCTGCCAGCAGCTTCTCGGTGCGCAGCGCGACGGCGTCTGCCTGGTTGCGCATCTCGACGGACTCGCGACGCTTGCGGTCACTCTCCTCGTTGGCCTGAGCTTCCTTGACCATGCGGTCGATCTCGTCCTTGCCTAGCGCGGTGCCGCCGGTTACGGTCATGGACTGCTCCTTGCCGGTGCCGGTGTCCTTGGCGTAAACGTGCACGATGCCGTTGGCGTCGATGTCGAAGGTGACCTCGATCTGCGGAATACCGCGCGGGGCGGGCATGATGCCAGTCAGCTCGAAGTTACCCAGCGACTTATTGTCGCGAGCAAACTCGCGCTCGCCCTGGTAGACCTGGATCATCACGGACGGCTGGTTGTCCTCTGCCGTGGTGAAGCGCTCGGAACGCTTGGTCGGGATGGTGGTGTTGCGCTCGATGATCTTCGTCATCAGGCCGCCCTTGGTCTCGATACCAAGACTCAGCGGGGTGACGTCAAGCAGCAGCACGTCCTTCAGCTCACCCTTCAGAACACCTGCCTGCAGTGAAGCGCCCATGGCAACAACCTCGTCCGGGTTGACGCCCTTGTGCGGTTCCTTGCCGCCCGAGAGCTCCTTAACTAGATCCGCGACGGCCGGCATACGGGTGGAGCCACCAACCAGGATGACCTCGTCGATGTCGGAAACCGAGATACCCGCGTCAGAAAGAACCGACTGGAACGGAGCACGGGTGCGCTCGAGCAGGTCGCTGGTGAGGCGCTGGAACTCGGTACGAGTCAGCTTCTCTTCCAGGTGCAGCGGACCCTCGGCACCAGCGGTGATGTAAGGCAGGTTAATTTCGGTTTCCTGCAGCTGGCTGAGCTCGATCTTTGCGCGCTCGGCCGCGTCCTGCAGACGCTGACGGGCCATCTTGTCCTTGGACAGGTCGATGCCGTGCTTGGTCTGGAACTGCTTGACCAGGAAATCAACGATTCGAGCGTCCCAGTCGTCGCCACCGAGCTTCGGGTCGCCCTTGGTTGCGCGAACCTCGAAGACGCCGTCGGAAATGTCCAGCAGCGAGACGTCGAAGGTGCCACCGCCGAGGTCGAATACCAGAACCGTGTGCTCCTTATCGCCCTTATCCAGGCCGTATGCAAGAGCAGCAGCCGTGGGCTCGTTAATAATACGGTCTACAACCAGACCCGCAACCTCACCGGCCTCCTTGGTGGCCTGACGCTCGGCGTCGCCGAAATAAGCCGGAACGGTAATCACCGCGTTGGTAACCGGCTCGCCCAGGTAAGCCTCCGCGTCCCTCTTCAGCTTCTGCAGCACGTATGCGCTGATCTGCTGCGGACGGTACTCTTTGTCGTCAATCTGTACCGTCCAATCGGTTCCCATGTGGCGCTTAACCGAGCGAATCGTGCGATCCGGGTTGGTCACGGCCTGACGCTTCGCGACCTCGCCGACCAGAACCTCGTCGCCAGTCTTGGTGAAAGCCACGACCGACGGGGTGGTGCGCGCACCCTCGGCGTTCGGGATTACGGTGGGCTCGCCGCCCTCGAGGACAGCTACCACCGAGTTTGTAGTGCCAAGGTCAATACCTACTGCACGTGCCATGTTTTCCTCCTGTATAAGTCAAAAGTCAATGTCTAATTTAACAAGCTGAGCCTTCAAGACTCAACTTACAACTTGAGTTCACTAGACTCAACTCCGACCCACGCAGAGTTATTCCCGACGGCCAGAATTAATTTATGTATTTCATCGTCGTTTGAGACCAAGCCCGAATACGCCGACAAGTGGATGGTGGGCGGTCTGGCTGCCGATCGGCGGCTGACTGTCAGGAGTCTTTAGCCATTATCTGGCCCCAAGAAACGCTAACGAGTCAAATATGGTTCGACTACGAGCCAAAACTTCCACGTTAAGCATCCTGGGTGGTTGGTGGGCGGTCTGGGGATAACCCAGCTCCTAGTGATCTATCGGGCTAGAGATCTATCGGGGACGCAAACCTCGAGTCGCCGCTGACGATCGGCACGTCCTGGTTGAGCACCTTGTATAGCTCGGTGTAGTCCGCCTGCCGGTCTAGCCCGAGGATGCTCACCCATGCCGGCACCACCTGATGGGCGTAATATTTGTGTCCAAAGCCGGGCCCGACACTACGGCACGACGTCATGTCCGCGGCTACCTGCCAGAACGTGACGAACGGTATCCAGGTCATGTCGGCCATTGCGCTGCCCGGGCGCGGGTTGGCTAGCCAGGATGGTTTTTTCCACAGCAGATCGGGGCTGCAGTAGACCACCGGGTCGGTGTCGTTTTGCAGGAAGCAGAACCTCGGCTCAAGCCATTCTTGCGCCATTTCTAGATCACTCGAATTGGCCGCGAACCTCACATGCTTGCCACCGTCGTAGACGGGAACGATAACATCTGAGCCCGAATCCCGGCTCTCGATGAAGCTTTTTGCCAGCGGGGTGAAATCCGGGCAGCCGAGCCAGAGGCCGCCGTCCGCCCTGGCCAGCAAGTCTTCGTAGTCCTCGAAGATGCCACACGATCCGAACGCGCCCAGCGACTCCCCGCTCAGGTAGATCTTCGGCGCATGCTCGAGATTCGCGACGCGCTGCTTGACCGCCTCGAAGAGCAGCTTCGACGCCTCCACCGGGGAGGACTTAGACGTCAACGTCGTAACCGCCGAGGGCAGGCCTGAATACTGCATCGCGATCAGCGTGCAATCGCCGCTAGTCAAGTATTCGAAGGCCGAGGCCGCCCACTCGTTGACGTTTCCGCGCCCTGTTGTGGTGATCAGCAGCAGGTTCGAGCGGCTCCAGCCGTTCATCCTGTCTACCTCGGCTAGCACCGCGTCGACAGCCTGCTCCAGCGTCCTGCCATTGAGCGATGCGTAGGCGCGGATCGGTTCCTTCGCGGGCCCACCCATCGCGGCCTCGATTTTCTCGGCCGTCGTGGAAGCGCAAACGAACCGCTTTCCCTGCAGGCCAAGCTCGTCCCACGGCTCCAGCGAGTACGGGCTGCCCGAGCGCAGCGGAGTTTGGGGTTGAATTAGCGCCTCAGGGGTGCACAGGTCGACAGCCGCGGACGCGGTCTTTGCGACGCTGAGCACCGCGCGCATGATGACGCTCTCCATGATCACCATGATCGTCGCTAGCGTCACCGCGGTGGCGATAAGCCTGGACAGCATCCTCCACGCGTGCCTCTGGGGCAGATATTTAGAGATGAATTCGATTGCGGCCATTGTCGCGCGCCACTGCACATATAGGATACCGAACGCGGCAGCTGCGGCCCCCGCCGAGCCGAACGCCCAGCTCAAGCCCGGCCCGGAAACCTTGGCCTTCTTCGCGGCCTTCCGTTGCCAGCGAATGCTCAATACCGGCACCCCGATCAGTCCGACGGCGGCCGTCACTCCCCCGGCGACACCCGCCACCATCTTCACCTTCGGGCTGACTCGAGTGCCGATTCCCGCCCTTTTGGCTAGGGAATTCAGAATGAAGCTCGCCCACTTACCCATCTGAAAACCACCGAGCGCGCCAATGCCCGAGACCAGCCCCTGAAAATACCACGGCCTCGGCAGCAGGCTCGCGGTGAAGCTAGCCGCATATCCGGCTATGCCACCGAGCGTCGGCAGGCTGACTGAGCCGGGCAGCACGCGCCTAAACGGGGAAACCATGGCTTTAGCCTATGCCAAACGAAAAACTGGTTGTTTCTGCAATTCTTATGTTTTAAGAATTTTTGAGCCTTATGAAAGTTCTAACGTAAAAGCCAATTCCGATTCCCCAACAGACGAGGCTGCTTGGAAGAAATTTAATTACTGGACTCGCAATGTTTATCGAAACCAAAGAAACCACAAATACACAGGTAGCTAAAATAAGCGAAGTTTTCTTCATTTCTACGTTGAATAACAGCCCTAAAAGCATCGAGAGAATTATGCCAACACAATAAAGCCAAATTGCTTTATCGCTTTCAGCTAAAAATTTAGAGGCTGAAAATTCAAAATACATGAAATACGCTGGCACAATCGCCGCAAGCAATAGACCCGAAAGAGCAGCTTCTATTATTTTAAAAATTTTCATGCCAGAACCGTAACTTCGACTTTGAATGGACCTCCCATACCAGATTTTTGATACGTAGCTGACGAAAAAGCTCTCGCCCCAGAATATTGGGTATACAAATACCTAGTCATCCAGCCCCAACCTGTAACATAGTTAAAAGAATTTCCCTTGGGGTACTTATTGCCTTTATTCCCTCCCCATTGCGTACCGTCATCAGAGTAATGCACTTCCCTACCCCATATTGCGACGTTTCCAACTTGGGACACCCACTTACCCCAGACTCGATTGAGTCTAATTTCAGAGTTATTTTTGCCCCTCATGTCATAGTCGATACTGAGGTACGCATGGACATCAGTACCTCTCGTGGCCGAAGCCACGCTCCTTAACCCATTTTCCGGCTGCTCTGTATTCTCCGTAACAGCAGATAACACAAAACTACCGTCCTCATTCAAAACAACTTCTTGCCTAGTTTCCAATTCAACAACTTCCCCTGTGCTTAAATCAGTAACTGTGGCTAAAACCTGTGGCGCCGAATAGGCTGAATTACTTGGATCATTTATAGGTGAAGCCGAAGATTGTGGAGTCAGCCCTAAAACAATCAGCAACATAGAAGCAATAATTGTAACAACATTTCTCATTTTCCACTCCTTTGTGTTAACGAGACCAAATTTACCAGCTCACAAATAAGACCGCAGCACAAAATTTGGTTTCAATTTTTCGCAGTTCTTCGCTTTTCGGCTACCTAAAATCCTGCTCAACGGTCCCCAACAACGAACTCGCAGACAACTCTATACAAGCGTCAAATACCGAAATTATCGGGTTCGTGAACCTGGTATCTGACCGGTTCGATGCACCCGATAGTTAAAGCAGCCCAGCTTTAACGAGAGGTCTTAGTGAAAAACTAAAAACACGTATGCGCACTCAACCCAACAGAGCCAGCGGCACTACTGCTACGCCGTCTTTGCGTCTGTACGCATAAGATCCGGTATTGATCACAACAGACCCAACCAACCGATCGCCGATTTGTTCTTTCAGCCAGAGAAGATGCCGGACATCTCGATCATCTATTGCTGAAGCCATTTTCACTTCGAAAGCGATGATTTTTCCGTCGTAGCGTTCGAGTAAAAGATCAACCTCATGATCCCCGCCACGCGTACGAAGATGGTACGTCCTAGCTTCAGACGATTGGCCCGCAGAGCGAACGGTCAGGGACGCAAGAGACTCAAAAAGCTGGCCGAACAATTCCCCTGTTCCAGGCTGGGCAGAAAGAAGTGCACTTTCAGAAACGGTCAACATCGTTGCCGCAATGGCAGGGTCCATGAGGTGATGTTTAACTTGAGAAGTCAATCTCCAAAGTGAAGCCTGAGAGGTAGTCCAAGCCGGGATCGGGTTTAAAATCCAGATTTTTGTAAGCACCTCGCGGTAGGCGTAAGTCGTGCTCTTTGCGGGCATCTATCATACTGTTTGCCAAGTTCTTGTCCTACCATCTGCCAGATTTCCAGAGGATAAATATATCGGGTGCATAGAACCGAGCAGACGCCAGGTTCATGCACCCAATAAATCAAAATGACCGATATTTAATCGTCGGTGGGGTTCCCGTCGTGGAAGATGATGTCCTCGGCGTCGTGAT
>CAUPIJ010000036.1:0-14752 GCA_963511305.1 uncultured Propionimicrobium sp. | reverse complement strand
CCCAAACCCCCCCCCGCTGCCGCGCTTTTTTTTGCACCTAATCCCCCCCCACGCGCAAAACCAAAAAAAGGGCGTCCAAGGTTGGGCCGGTCAAACCCTAAGGTTGAGACGTCCACGTTAAAGGTAGTTTTAGGCGTCTACCAGATGCTCGCCAGCGGCATCAAAGACCCTAGTGGTGCCGTCTGGGCGCTTCGAGGTGATCAGCACCTTGTCCTGGCCGGCGTCTTTGTAAATTAGCAACTGGACGGGAGCGCCAGCCGCCTCGGCCTCTTCGCGGTAGACCTTCGCCAGCCCTTCAGCGTTAATGTCTGAAGCGGCAAACTCCGGGCGCTTTTTCTCGGAGTCCACATTCTTTAGAGTGAACGCGCTGGCCTCGCCAGTGGAGTAGGAAACAGAGAACTCATTGGCGAATTCAACCTGAACTCCCTGTTTGCCTTCTTCCAGGGTGCCGATCCTGACGCCGCTAAGCGGCTTTTCGGTTAAGCCCGCGAACTGAGAAATGATTGTCGCGAACTGATCAGGATCGTTGAAGTCGGTTTCCTTCGACAACTCCAGTTCGCCGATCTTCAATAGATCATCACTAAGCCCGCAGGTGCCCAGGTAGACCTCTTGGTTGAACGCGGCATACGAGAAGACCCTGAGGTCTGGCTGATCGCAATGCTTCTTTGCTCCGGTCGCAAATGTCGCCAGCTCGCCTGCGTAGTCTGGCAACGATTTATTCAGTTTGACTGACTTGTCGGCGTTAGCGTCTTCATCGCTGAGTTCCACGCGCTGTTTCTCGTCGACTGTTGCGACATACTTCTTGTCGGGGTTCGAATAGCTCGCGGTCATCGACTGTCCGCCCAGCTGAACCTGCCACAATTTTGCGTCCTCGCCTAGCTGCGAGGAAATGTTCTCAGCTAGGAAACGGGCGGTTTCAGCGGAATAGACATCCGACGAGGGAGCTTTCGGCGCGCTCGAACAGCCAGCTAGCGTCAGTGAAACCGCGCAGGCTGCGGCGAAAGCGATACCGGTTTTAATAATGCGCATGTTAAATCCCTATTCTGAGAGCTACGTACGACAATGCGGCCAGCGCAACAGCGATCACACCTATGCCTAGCCAGGCCACCTTTTTGCCAGTCTTCATCTCGTAGAAAATTGCCGCCGACGCACCCGCGCCAGCGATCAGGCCACCAAGGTGCGCCTGCCAGGCAATTCCCGGCGAAATTAAGGTAATAACCAGGTTAACGCCTAACAGCGTCCAAATGCTTGCCATCGGCATTCTCATGGCTCGATAGATAACGGCGTAGGTGCCGAACAGGCCGAAGATCGCACCGGACGCGCCGACCGCCGAGCTCAGCGGGTCTGCCAAAATGAGGAAACAGGCGGATCCGCCGAGAGCGGAAACCAGGTAAAGCGCCAAGAACTTGGCTTTGCCCAGAATAGGCTCGAGGTTTTTGCCCATGATCCATAGCGTCAGCATGTTGCAGGCAATATGGGTCAGGCCGCCGTGCGCGAAAGCGGACGTAAAAATCCGCCAGGGCTCGGCGCTCGTCAGCGGCCTATTCAGTGCGACAAGCCCCGTGAAGGTGGGCACGATGACCTGAACAACCCAAACCGCGAAACAGACGGCTATCAACGCGGTTGTCACAGCAGGACGCTGCTGGGCGTCGGGATAGCGAGGCGCATGCCAGAATCTATCTCCGAAGCTCTGGTGATAAGAAGCTGCGGCCGCCTGCCTATTCTGCTCTTCGTAGTGTGGGTTGTAAGACCCCCCGGCGTCCTCGTTAGAGGGTGGCGGCAGAAAATCTGGCCACGAATCGTTCTGGTCGTTACTCACGTATTCAATCCTAACTGCGCGCGAGTGGCCCCTAGAGGCGATACTGCTGTGAGTATCCTGTGCTTAAATCGGTGATCTGCAGCGAAACGATGCCGTTCGAGTCGATCCTGTAGAGCTCCTCGATGGTGTCTTGTTCGCCGACCCTGCAAACGTCATCTGTCAGTACCCTGCCATCCTGCAGGCCGGGGATGAATGGGAAGGCTACGTTCGCGAAGGGCCGGATATCGCCGACCGGCTGCCAGTTTTCGAGCCGGTTGTATTCAACAAAACGGAATTTTCCGATGTTGTGTACCGGACGGTAGGTGCGCCTTTTTTCGAGGCCGCCGGATTCCAGGATCTCGTCGCGCCTGAAGATGGGGTCGAAGGTCACCTCTGAGCCGTCGTTGCCTTCTCGGAAGACGCCGAACCCCCTAGACACTCTGTCGTGTAGGGCGAATCCGCTCTGCGGCTCGGCCGCGATGGCCAAACCAATAGCGGTTGAAGCGCTCGGGTACGGGGAGCGCTGCACTCGTCTGCCGAACTTTTCGCGCAGCAGCCTGGGCACGATCGGCAGTGAGCTAGCGCCACCAACCAGGTAGATGCCTGCCACGTCGTCCAGATTTTCCAGTAGCGGGCTCATCGCATCCAGGGTCTTGGCGACCAGTGGCTCTACGGCAGCGTAGAAATCCTGCGCTGAAATCACGACGTCGCTGCCGGCAACTTCGATTGCGATGCGACGCGACTGCGGAGCCAAACCCTCTTTGGCGATTTGCGCCTCGGTGATTAGCTCACGGTGCTGCAGATCGTTCAGCTCAGGGTTCCCGGCGGCTTTCAGGGCTAGAGAGGCAAGCACCTCGTCGAAGTCATCGCCGCCGATGCTGTTGATGCCTGCGGTCTGCATGACGGTGTGGTTAAGATCTTCGACGTCGATTCGAGAGGCATCGAAAGTTCCGCCGCCCAGGTCATAAACAACAACTCGGGTTCGCTTGGAGGTGATCGTCTTGGGCTTGCGGTGGGTGTATTCGAAGCCCGCGGCGGAGGGCTCATTCAACAGTGCAGTTACGGGCAGCCCAGCAGAGCGAAACGCCTCAAGCGTCATAAACCTTTGCGTGCTGCCAGCGTGGGCGGGCACCGCCGCGACGACGGTCTCGATCTGATCGTCCCGAAGCTGGGAGGAGATGGAAGAATTGGTCTTTAGCGTAGTCAGCAAGTATTTTAAATATTCACTGAACAGGCCCAGCAAGCTGTAGGAATTTCCGCCCAGCGATACCTGGTCGTCGACACTCAGGTCTTCGCGAGCGAATTGCCTCTTCAAAGACTTCAGCGCGGGCGCGCCCTTTTCTGCTAGCGCTTGGGCCTCAAATCCTGCAACAAGCTTCTCGCCATCCAGGGCGATCACCGAGGGGAAATACTCCTGAATGTCCCCATTTGAATCAGTAAACGTGACAACAGGATAATTACCCCGGTCGGCATATGCCACTACGGTGCGAGTTGTGCCTAGATCAATACCCAAATGCATGGCTTAAACTTACCTGGTATCGAGAAAAAGTGTTGAAAGGGGCAGTCGTGGCTGAAACTATCGCTGGTCTGAGCGAAGCGCAGGTCGCTGAGCGCGTAAAAAACGGCCAGACGAATGAACTGCCCCGAAATAGCGATAAAACCGTCGCAGATATCCTGCGAACGAACATTTTCACCCGGATTAACGCGATTCTCGGAGTCTTGCTGATCATCGTGCTCACCACCGGATCGTGGGTCAACTGCGCTTTCGGCCTGCTGATTATCGCCAATTCGGTGATCGGAATTATTCAGGAGCTCAGGGCGAAACGTACCCTGGATAAATTGGCCGTCGTCGGGGAGGCAAAACCTAAGATCCGCAGGGCCGAGGGCAGCGCCTACTACCATCGCTCCGAGGTGGTGCTGGACGACATCATCGAGGTTGGGCCAGGCGACCAGATAGTGGTGGACGGCGATGTTGTCGAGGCGAGCAGCTTAGAGGTCGACGAGTCCCTGCTTACAGGCGAATCCGATCCCGAAGCCAAAACCGTCGGCGACGAGGTGCTCTCCGGCAGCTATGTGGTCGCCGGTTCCGGGGTATATCGAGCCACCAAGATCGGCGATCAATCCTATGCCTCTCAGATCACCTCGCAAGCCTCAAAGTTTTCGCTGGCGCACTCCGAGCTGCAGGCTGGCATCAACAAGATCCTAAGAGTGATCACCTGGTTACTGATTCCTGTCGGCATCGCCACGATCATTGTCCAGCTTTCCCAGACCTCGCAGGGCTGGCGGGCGGCGGTGCTGCGCATGGCTGGGGCGATCGTCCCGATGGTTCCCGAGGGGCTGGTGTTGATCACCGCAACTGCATTCGCTCTGGGCGTCATCCGCCTCGGAAAACGAAACTGCCTGGTTCAGGAACTGCCCGCCATCGAGGGGCTGGCTAGGGTAAACGTGGTTTGCGTCGACAAGACAGGCACGCTCACCGACGCCAAGATGCACGTCTCTGACCTAGAGATTCTCGGAGATTCCAACGAGCCCGAGACCCTAGAAGCCCTCGCGCAGCTGGCTTACGCCGACGATCACCCCAACCCCTCGATGCAGGCTATTCAGAACTACCTCGTGCGGCCTAGTGAATTGTGGCCGGTGCTTGCTCGAAAGCCTTTCAATTCCGCGGACAAGTTCTCCGCCGTCGAGTTCGAAAACGGCCAGCGCTGGGTGCTGGGCGCGCCTGACGTCCTAACTTCGGGTCAGGTCGCCGAACGTGCAGAACAGATCGGCTCCAAGGGCTTGCGCGTGCTTGCCATGGGCAGGGGAGCAGCTGAAGCCTTCGAGCCGGTCGCGCTCATCGTGCTCAAGCAGACCATCCGCAGTGATGCGCGAGAGACCCTCGAATATTTCTCCTCACAGAATGTTGACGTGAAAATCATCTCCGGCGACAATGCAAAGTCCGTCGCCGCGGTGACGAGGGAACTTGGCGTTGTCGAGGACGATCCCGTTGACATGCGAGAGGTAAACGACGAAGAGCTTGTGGACGTCGTCGTCAATCATTCTGTCTTCGGCAGGGTAAAGCCCGAGCAGAAGCGAAAGATAGTCAAGGCGTTGCAGGCTGGCGGTAAGACAGTTGCGATGACCGGCGACGGAGTCAACGACGTCCTGGCCCTGAAGGATTCCGATCTCGGTATCGCCATGGGGTCGGGCGCCGCGGCCACGCGCTCGGCCGCGAAAGTGGTGCTGCTAGATGACAAGTTTTCGACGCTGCCGCACGTGGTGGGCGAGGGGCGCCGGGTGCTAGGCAACATCGAGCGGGTGGCCAAGCTTTTTCTCACCAAGACTGTCTATTCGGCACTGCTGGCCCTGCTTGTCGTTATCTGGGCCCTCCCATTCCCGTTCCAGCCCATCCACATCACCATCACAGGCTGGTTCACGATCGGCATTCCCGCGTTCTTGCTTTCGCTCGCTCCGAACAACGAACGAGCGCGAGACGGCTTCGTGAAGCGGGTGATGAACTTCGGCCTGCCCGCTGGGGTAATCGTCGGCGTCTCTACTTTCGCGACCTATCTGATGGGCAGGAACTTTTTTCCGCAGCAGGCGGACTCCCTGACCACTTCCTCCGGAACGTTGGCCTGCCTGATCGTTGCGGCCACTTGGGTGCTTGCGATAGTGGCTAGGCCATATACCTGGTGGAAGATCTGCTTGGTGGTCGCAGCCTTTAGCGCATACGCCCTCATTTTCACGTTGAAGCCGTTGCACCCGTTCTTTAAGTTGGACGTCTCGAATCCCCAGATGATCCTGCTCGGTGCCGCGGTTGGGACATGCGGTGCTGCATTGATTGAGCTGGTCTGGGCGGTCAGAAAGAACTCGATCCGAAAGATAACCGTCGCCTAGCCCCGGTTGGTTATCCGACTTTTACGTCGCCACCTGGATCAGCGTTGCCGCAGACACCGCCAGTAGCAGCACAGCGAACGCCGTAGTCAGCGCCTTTTCGCTGAACCTTCTGGACGCCGGTGCGCCAATCAGTCCGCCGATCATTGAAGCAACCGCGAAGCCGATGATGACCGGCCAATCAATGCTCAGGTCTGCGCCGATTCTGGAAATCAAGCCCGTGGCCGACGATATCGCCATCACCAGTAGGGAAGTGCCGGAGGCGTAACGGACGTCGAATTTCATGGCCAGCATCAGCATCGGGACGACCACGAAGCCCCCGCCGACGCCAAAGAAGCCGGTCAGTAAGCCGGTGAAGCTTGCGCAGGCGATCAGAACCGGGATATTCACCTTCCCGCCGGATCTTTCAGACTTGCGCTCATTCTTGCGATGATTGGCTAGCAGAACCACTCCGACCACGGCCAGCAGGACGCCCAACAGAAGCATGATCAGTTCTTCATCGACTAGTAGCGATAGGCGAGAGCCCAGGTAGGTGGCCGCGGTCGACAGCACGCCGAAGATCAGCCCATCCCTCCAGCGCACCTTGTGCTCGAAGGCGCGAGGGATGAGCGAGATGAGAGAAGTTGAGCCGACGATGATCAGCGACCCGACGGCTGCCTCATGCGGGGGCTGGTTGAGCAAATAAACCAGGGCGGGAACGGAAAGAATGCCGCCGCCGGCTCCCAGCGCACCGACGATCAGCCCGATCAGCAGCCCGATCAGCAAAGCAAACGCGATAGACATTATTACCTATTCACACTGCTAAATCGCCTGGCTGGGAGTGTACAAGATGCAGAGTGTTCACCATTTCATGCCCGTCGTAGATCTCCGAATAGCCAAAGCACAAGATGGTCTTCATAGGGTACAGGCTACATCAGTTGGCGCTATCTGTTCTCGCGCTCTGACCGTCACCTCTCTATCAATTCCAAGGATCCGATTTGTTGCTCGGCGTTTCCTTCAATCTTTATTCGAGATCCTTCTGCCGAGATGGTTCCTGGCTTGTCTTCAATCGTGAAAGTGCCGACGAGAGTATGGAGGCCAGTATGATCAATCGGCCAAAAACTTGTTAATCCGACATACGGATGTTCAGGATTATTCGGATTTGCTAGAAAAATTAAAATGCGTATCCGCTGAAGGTCGTCATTGGGATCATCTGGGTAACCGATCATTACCGCATCTAAATAACCGTCTTCGTTGGCATCTGTGTATGCTACCTGGATTCCGTTACTACTCGTTTCCACTTCGTCGCTATCACGGGCATATTTTGATAGTTCGCCGAAAATCATCTTTGTGTTGCAATCAGTGGAACTTTCAGAGCACCAGGCTGATTGACCTGGGATTAAATTGGCCTTGGGCCTGCCGTTGGCTAGTTCGATCCAGCAGTCAGTCGCATTATCTGGCATGAGGTTGAAATGAAAATCTTGATCTGGGAATCCACCTTTGACAGGGATATACAACTTACCGCTGCAGCGTGCATAACGCGGGTCTTCGGATTGGTTGCCGTCCTCTGGAACAAAAGTGTTGGCGAAGTCGTAGTTCTTCATGAAGTCTGGGGCGAGTACTTTTTTGGATGGTTTGGCTGTTTGTTCTTCGGTTTGGTTTTCTGCTCCTACATAGCCTTGGATGTCGATCTTGCCGTCTTCATTCGTAGTCGCGGTGTAGATGGTTTCGCCGTTGGTGCTGACGCTGGCTGGGGTGTTTAGGTTTTCGACCCATAGTGGTTCTTCTTTGCCGGGTTGGTAGGCGACGATTTGGGTTGCTTCGGCCGCGCTTGGGCTTGCCCCGATAATGATGGTTTCGCTTGTGTAGACGGTTTCGTTGAATTCGTAGTTTTTGTTTTCATTCTTAACGATTACGGGTTTTTCGCTGCAGACTACGTCGCTGCCTTTAACCACGTAGGGCCGGGTTGAGTTGGTGGGGCAGGCTGGCAGATCGATGAGGTCTCCGACTTTTTCTGCTGTTTTCTTTGTGGTGGCGGTGATGAATTTCTGCATTTTCGCGCCGTTAGCGGTTTGCATGATAACCACAGCAGCGTCTTCTCCGGGCAGGAAGAGGGTGTATGGGGAGAAAGCTTTGGCGTCGAGTTCGGGGATCTCGAGTTCGAGTAGTTCACCGACAGGAACGATGCCCTTGGTGATGTCTGACTTGTCTTGGTTAACGAACATATAGACCAGGCCCGCAGAAAGCAGCAGACACAAGGCCGAAAGAATACAGACCAGCACGATTAGGCCACTATTTCTTTTCTTAGGAGCCTGCGTGGCAAAACTCTGACCAGGCTGCTGAGGCTGAAGCCCCTGATCCTGACCGGGTTGCTGGTTACCACGACCTTGAGGTTGGTAAGGCTGGAAGGGCTGCTGAGGCTGCTGGTAGCCCTGCCCCTGCGGCTGGTATCCCTGAGCCCGATACCCCTGGCCGGGCTGTTGAAAGGCGTTGTTATTTCCGCCATGCCCAAAATTAGGCTGGAAACCTTGGTTACCGTTTAAACCCGGATTATCAGTCATATTCCGTCAGTGTCCTAAGCAGCGTAATTAATCGCTCGTCTAAAACAGATTGATTCTTGGTGCTAAGAGATTTCTTTTATGTTGCCTACTGGCTTGCCGTCTATTTGTTTAATGGTGATTTCTCGATCACTAATTCTGGCGCTAGCTGAAATGCTATTATTTTGTGGAAAACGAACGGTGATGGTTCCTTCCTTTTCGTAGACAAATCTTCCGGGCATTAGCGGGCCATAGATTCCTACATAAGGACGCTCAGGGTCTTCAGGATTTGCTAAAAAGATGAAATAATCTTCAGAACCGCCCATTCCGACGCCATTAATGTCTTCTGTGCCAAAGCCGAAACCGGCAAGCGCGTCCAAATAGCCATCATTATTTATGTCAATGAAAGCCGCTGACGAACCATTTTCACCAGAATAATTCTCTAATATCTTATACTGAGGATCTGTTAAATTGCTCCAATAAGTAATTCTCCCTACCTGCGTATGGCCATTATTGTCAAAAGTTTTTTTGAATGTGCCATTCTCTAATTTAGCCCAGCAGTTTGTTTCTTCGTTGGGCGATAGAACAAACGGGAAAGATCCATTGCTATCCGATCCGGGTGCCTTGTAGTAGCTATCGGGCAAGCGCAGTTCTCCGCAGAAATTTGTATCTTTATTCTGAATCAAGTCGAAATAATTCGGCAGATACGTGTTGGCGAAGTCGTAGTTTTTCATGAAGTCTGGGGCGAGTACTTTTTTGGATGGTTTGGCTGTTTGTTCTTCGGTTTGGTTTTCTGCTCCTACATAGCCTTGGATGTCGATCTTGCCGTCTTCATTCGTAGTCGCGGTGTAGATGGTTTCGCCGTTGGTGCTGACGCTGGCTGGGGTGTTTAGGTTTTCGACCCATAGTGGTTCTTCTTTGCCGGGTTGGTAGGCGACGATTTGGGTTGCTTCGGCCGCGCTTGGGCTTGCCCCGATAATGATGGTTTCGCTTGTGTAGACGGTTTCGTTGAATTCGTAGTTTTTGTTTTCATTCTTAACGATTACGGGTTTTTCGCTGCAGACTACGTCGCTGCCTTTAACCACGTAGGGCCGGGTTGAGTTGGTGGGGCAGGCTGGCAGATCGATGAGGTCTCCGACTTTTTCTGCTGTTTTCTTTGTGGTGGCGGTGATGAATTTCTGCATTTTCGCGCCGTTGGCGGTTTGCATGATAATCACGGCGGCGTCTTCTTCGGGCAGGAAGAGGGTGTATGGGGAGAAAGCATCAGCGTCCAACTCTGGGATCTCGAGCTCGAGTAGTTCACCGGCAGGAACGATACCTTTGGTGATGTCGGATTTGTCTTGGTTAACGAACATGTAGACCAGACCAGCAGAAAGCAGCAGACACAGAGCCGCCAGAATGCAAGCCACAATAACAAGCTTGTTCGGTCCTTTCTTGAAGGCCGGCGTGTTTTGCGTTTGAGGTCGGTATGGCTGGTTGTATCCACTAGGCCCATAACCGGGCTGGTAGCCTTGATTTCCGTTAAAACCTGGGTTATTAGTCATTTCGCCCACTAATTGTTGTAAACAGCGTTGTTAATTACGGCAATAAAATACTTAATAACTCAAAAACAGCGCAAGGATTACCAGAAAATAATGCCTGGTTCCACGAAATTGCTTCGACGCGATAGCGATTTCGGGCGAAACGCATATTATTTGGAGCCGCGCACCGGCAGCACCAGCAGGGCACCCAGCATGCAGATCACGCCGCACATCAGATAAAGCCCCTCGTAGCTGCCGAAGACACGCAGCGCCTCGTTGATGAGGGGCTGGTCGACGGAGGTGAATACGCCCCACGATAGCCCGAGCAGAACGGCACCCAGGATAACCACCCAGAGTTGGTCGGTTAGGCTCAGGATCAGCGCCGAAGCGCCCGTGCCGATCGCGGCTGTCACCACGAAAACCTTGCGCTTACCCAGCCGGTCAGAAAAAAGCCCGCCCACAATATCAGAACCGTACAGCCCGCGTAGATCACCGTCAGCAGCAGGACGCCGGTGTCAGGGTCGGCCATTCCGATGTGGTCGCGCAGATAGTAGAGCAGGTAGAACAGCGCCACGTAGTTTCCGATGTGCACTACGAAGCGCGCTGCCCAGACCCAGCTTCTCCATCAGCTCGTTGTCTTCGCGCCACCTCGTCCGGTGGCCGGTGGTGACATCGGTGCTGATGCCGTCATTGACGTGGCCGGTTTCTGCCCACTGAGATCAGTTGTTCGGGGGCATGTCTCCTTCGATTTGCAGAGCGGCGGAGGCGGTACCAATCTCGAAGTTAAGCGATGTTGCTGTCATTTCTTTGAACCTCAGCTATCCGAACACTCGAAAGTACTTGTAAAACTCGCTTCGTTTCAGGTTGCTAGAAAGGCTCGCTCGCGAAGCGCTAAAAAGGCCTGATCAAAGGTGCCAGGGCAGCCTCAGCGCTGTGTTCACCTTAGCCAGTTTCGTTAAGCTTCGAGTGCCGTTCTCACTCTGGACAGGAAACGCGACTGCCTGATCAGTCGAAGCCTATCTGGCAAGGGATTTTCAAAAGATCCTTAAGGATTCCATTTTTGGGATTGAGTTTTCTGCGCATTAATAATTCTTCTTACGCGGGGGCGGTATAAAGCGCAGTATTAGCGGGTCATTACCTGCAACCTTTTACTTTCTTGGGGCAAAAACTATATGGTTGTAACAAATTGCTGTTTTACGCGCTGGAGGAAAATAATGCGCAAATTTTCTAATGGTTCTGCGAGGCCTAGGCCGGTGAAGAACCTTTTTAAGATGTTTGCGGCGTTGATGGGGGTATTACTCCTCCTTGGTGTCACGATGCAAGGTGGCTCCAGCTACGCCCAAGAAGAAGGCTCTCAATCGAGCCCGACCGCCACGGAGGCTGGAACGCCGGCTTCGTCTGGGGCACAAACGCCATCTGGCGGTAGCTCGAGCGGTTCGGAGCAGCAGTCTTCAACGGCCACCGGCTCGGAGCAGCAGACTTCAACGGCCACCGGTTCGGAGCAGCAGACTTCAACCGCCACCGATTCGGGTACGCCTACCACAACCGAGTCTGGCACTGCTCAGTCAACCGTGACGGGCAGCGCTACTAACGAGTCGAGCCAGACAAACACGGCTGGTGCCTTCGATCTTTCGAGGTTCTTGGTTGGACCGCTAACGCTGAAGTACGCGGGGCAAGAAGTTACCCCTGATGCTGACGGCAAGGTAACCGTCCACCCGGACACCCCCTACCAGATCGACCTGCTGTTCAAGGAAAAGCCGGACGAGGAAGACGGACAGATCCCTAGCGGCAAAGAGCTGATGTTCAAGCTGCCTGAGGGCATCCAGGCCTACCCGAATCAGAAGGGCAAGTTAGACATCGAGACAACTAGCGGCATAGTTAGCGACAGCACTTGGGAGATCAGGGACAACGTCCTATACCTGATGCTTTCTAATGATTCGAGGCTCACGGATTCTGGGCAGGCGCAGTTTTTCGTCACGATTAACGTTGAATTTGACCCAGGGGTTTCCGGAGAGGTTGCGTTTGCCGGTGGGGTGGTTTTGAAGGTCACCGTCTCGCACGACCCGGAGCTGGCGATCAGCAAGAGCGCCGTTCACGACTTCGGCGCGGGCAAGGTGCGCTACACCGTCACTGTTAACTCGATCAACACCAACAAGAACGTTGTGGTGACCGACACGATCGATGGCCCCGATAGCGTGCTTAAGCTGGACACCGACCCCAAGACTTTCAATGTGAAGTCGAGCAAGAAGGACGCCCCTAAGTACAAGGCTGAAGACCTAGCCAAGGACGGAAAGCTAGTAATTGACGAACAGGGTAACGGCTTCACCCTGACGATTCCGCAGATGACTCATGGGGAGCGCATCGAGGTCACCTATTCGGCGTCCGTGGACTACTCGAAGATTGACCCGACAAAGGGTGGCGCCATCGAGCAAACCTCCAACACCGTCAAGGTGAACTCCGATCAGATTCTTAAGCCCAAAGAGGCCAAGAACGACATGGAAGGCAAGCTGAAGATCGGCACCCTGACCAAGAAAGCGGGCAGCGCCAAGCAGGTGGAGGGTGAGCCCGGCGTTTACGAGCAGCCGTGGACGATCAACGTCAACCAGTACAACAAGCTAGACGTTGCTGGCTTTAAAATCGGCGACGAGATCCCGGAAGCCCATAAAGAGTACATGAAGTACTCCGGCGAGGGCATCAAGATCGTGGTCAATAAAGGACGCGTCGATGACACAGGTACTTCGATGGAGAAGACCCTAGATCTTAATTGGGCAAATGATCTGGGAATTACTGATCTAGATGCGGCGACGAAGTGGGAATACACGCTGCCGGACACCGACCCCGAGAAGTCCAGCTACGAGATCACATACACCACCCGAGTGGACGTCAACTCCAAGATCGTGCCGTCCTCGGTGAGCAACACCGTCACTGCCGATGATGGTGACCCGGCTACTCCCGAAGACAGCGTTACGGCGGGCAGCGGCACCATGGAGCCCGAACACATGTTCAAGGTTCAAAAGAACGTTGACTCTGAATCTGTTGACGAAGTGACCTGGCAGATCGTGGTTGACGTGGTGCCGCAGGGCTACCAGACGCTGGTGGTTGAAGACACGCTGCCCGCAGCTAAAACCTTCCAGGACAAGCTGAAAGACGACCCTGAAATCAAGGTGGAAGGTCTATTCCCCGGTGAGGATTACACCCTAGAGAAGGATCAGAACAAGAGCTTCAAGCTCACCTTCTACCAGGACGCTGCGACGAGAAAGGAAGGCCTTAAAGCCAACTTGGATGCCAACGGTAACCCGAAAGTCGACGGCAAGGGCAAGAAGCTAGGCCGTCAGGTCAAGATCACCTTCACCACCACCAACGACCAGGAATGGGTGACGGGTTACCGCGCCGGCGACTACAGCCTCTATCGCCACGTCAATAACGTTAAGGCCACGGCCAACGACGTCGTGCGCGACGCCAGGGTCTTCGCGACCCCGGACAAGGAGGGCCTGAACAAGCGCTTCATCGGGAAGAGCGTCAAGGAGATTGACGGCGTCGATTGGCCGGTCTTCAACTTCCGTATTTCGCTAGAGGGTATCAATAAGATCGAAGAAGACACCATTATCGTCACCGACGAATTCGGCTCCAGTAATCTCAAGCTGGCTGATGATCCTAAACCCAACATTTCTGGTGCTGATATATCGGAAGTTAAGGAAGAATCCGGCAAGATCACCTTCAAAATGAAGAAAGAAAAACTGCCTAAGTCGCCCTCCGGTGAGTTCTATTCGTCCTACTACCTGGAATACTCGCTGATTCCGACCAGCAAGGCAGAGCTGGACAAGATCAACCTCGATCCGAACGGTTTGAAGCTCACGAATAAGGCGGAGTGGGGCCCTGTCGTCACGAAGCCGGTCGAGACCGAATACAACTACGACCCGCTGACCAAGAACGTGACCGAAGCTCCGACACTGTCTAACGGCTATAAGGCCACGTTCGAGGTCACGGTTAATCCGTCGGGCGTGCGGTTGCCTAATGCTGGCGATACGATCCAGCTGACCGACGACATGACCAACCTAAGGCTGTTGCCGGAGACGCTGAAGATGTCGCCCGCCAAATACGATTACCAGCCGATGCTCAAGGACGGCGTGCTCACCATGACAGTGCCTAACGAGCAGAAGGTCGTTATCACGTATCAGGCCAGGGTGCTCGGCGAGAACGTGGTTAACTACTCCAACAAGGTTTCGCTGGCCGGAAACGAGTCCTTCGCCTCCGGAAGCGTCGCGGTGCGCCTCAAAACTGGCGGCCAGGCTTTCAACCCTGGCATTACGCTGCAAAAGCACGATTCCCGCAGCCTGAGCAGCGAGCTAGCAGGCGCCGAGTTCCAGCTCTACCGCATCAAGAACGATGTGGCCGAGCCGATGATCGGCAAGCTGGCCGAGGACCAGGCCGAACCTGGCCCGCTGGTCTTTACCACCGATGAACACGGACGCGTGAAGATCCAGGGTAACGAGGGCAAGCTTGGCTGGGTTCTGTATCTCAGCGATAGCACCGATACCTACGAGTACGAGCTGCGCGAGACCAAGGCTCCGGCTGGCTACAAGCCGCTGACCGAGCCGATCAGGTTCACCATTAAGCAGATGGTGACGGAGAACAACGAGTTCTTCGATGGCGAGGTCGTTCACGTTGCCAACGATCCGGTTGATCCGGAAGATCCGGTTCCGCCGGGGTCTGACGACCCTAACGATCCGAGCAAGTCTAAGGGCAAGAAGCACCGTCTGCCCAGGACTGGTGGCGAAATCGGGGTAGCCGGCATAGCTGGCCTGGCTCTGCTAGGTGCAGCGGTCATCGGCGTGACGGCGCGCAACCGAAATAGGAAGAACTAAGGGCTGAGACGTCCCCGGCCTGACGGAGCGAGGTGCGTAGGCACTGACCCGCCAGGCCGGGGACGCTACGCGTCTGCAGTCAGCACTATGGTGGAGGCGGCGAGAAAAAACCTCAGCAGAAGTGTACTGAACCCTGAAAGTTGGACGTTTATTTGTTCAGTTTTTAGGGTTAGGGGT
>CAUPIJ010000035.1:0-16239 GCA_963511305.1 uncultured Propionimicrobium sp. | reverse complement strand
CGCGGGCCTCGAAGAGCTCGACAACACGAGGCAGACCCTGCGTGATGTCGTCACCCGCGACGCCACCGGTGTGGAACGTACGCATCGTGAGCTGGGTGCCGGGCTCGCCAATCGACTGCGCGGCCTGAATACCCACAGCCTCGCCGGTATCGACGAGCTTGCCATCGGCAAGACCGCGGCCGTAGCACATCGCGCAGATGCCCACCTGCGACTCACAAGTGAGAACAGAGCGAACCTTGACGCGCTCGATGCCCGCGGCGAGCAGCTTGGCGACCTCGATGGAGGTCAGATCGGTGCCGGCGGGCACGATTACGTTGCCCTCGGCGTCGACAGCATCCACGGCCAGGTTGCGAGCCTCAAGCGAGGTCTCGGAGTTGCCGGCCGCGATCAGCTTGCCCTCTTCGTTGCGGTAGCCGACCTGCTTGAACAGGCCGCGCTCGGTGCCACAGTCCTCCTCGCGAACGATGACGTCCTGCGAGACGTCGACCAGACGACGAGTCAGGTAACCGGAGTCCGCAGTACGCAGAGCCGTGTCGGCCTGGCCTTTACGGCCGCCGTGCGTCGAAATGAAGTACTCCAGAACCGTCAGGCCCTCGCGGAAGTTCGACTTGATCGGACGCGCGATAATCTCGCCCTTCGGGTTGGCAACCAGGCCACGCATAGCGGCGATCTGACGCATCTGCGTCATATTGCCTCGCGCACCCGAGTTAACCATCATGAAGATCGGATTCGTCTTGGAGAAGTTCTGCTCCATGGCGTTGGTCAGCTCGGTGGTGGCGTCGGTCCAAATATGGATCAGCTCCTGACGACGCTCGTCGTCAGTAACCGCACCGCGCTCGTAGAGCTTATCGATCTTCGCGGCCTTGGCGTCGTAGGCAGCCATCATCTCGGCCTTGTTGGGCGGGGTCTCGACGTCACCGATGGAGATGGTTACGCCGGAACGGGTGCCCCAACGGAAGCCGAGATCCTTCAGCGCGTCCAGCGTCTCAATGACGACAGTGCGCGGGTACTCCTCGCTCAGCTTGTTGATGATCGCGGAGATCTGCTTCTTGCTGCACAGATAGTCGATGAACGGGAAGCTCTCGGGCAACACCCTGTTGAAGACCAGCTGGCCCATGGTGGTGTCGATGACGGCGGAGCCATCGGCGCGCTTGCGGTCGGCCTGCGCCTCCGGCAGCACCATGTCGCGAACTTTCACCTTGATCTTCGAGCGGATGTCGATCTCGCCGTGATCGTAGGCCATGGTGACCTCTTCTGGCGAGCTGAAGCAGCGACCCTCGCCGGGCAGCCCGTCGAGATCCATAGTCAGGTAGTACATGCCGATGATCATCTCGTGGCTAGGCAGCGCGACAGGACGACCGTCCGCAGGCTTCAGGATGTTGTTCGCGGACAGCATCAGGATACGCGACTCGGCCTGCGCCTCGGAGCTCAGCGGCAGGTGAACAGCCATCTGGTCGCCATCGAAGTCGGCGTTAAACGCAGCACAAACCAGCGGGTGCAGCTGAATAGCCTTGCCCTCAATCAGCAGCGGCTCGAAAGCCTGAATGCCCAGGCGGTGCAGCGTTGGCGCGCGGTTCAGCAGAACCGGGTGCTCCTTAATGACCTCTTCCAAGACGTCCCAAACATGGGCGCGCTGGCGCTCAACCATGCGCTTGGCGCTCTTGATGTTCTGAGCGTAATTCTGCTCGACAAGGCGCTTCATCACGAACGGCTTGAACAGCTCCAGAGCCATCTGGGTGGGCAGGCCGCACTGGTGCAGCTTGAGCTGGGGGCCAACCACGATAACCGAACGGCCGGAGTAGTCGACGCGCTTACCGAGCAGGTTCTGACGGAAACGTCCCTGCTTGCCCTTCAGCATGTCGGACAGCGACTTGAGCGGACGGTTGCCCGGCCCAGTGACCGGACGGCCGCGACGGCCGTTGTCGAACAGTGAGTCAACCGACTCCTGCAGCATGCGCTTCTCGTTGTTCACGATGATCTCAGGCGCACCTAGATCGAGCAGGCGCTTCAGGCGGTTGTTGCGGTTGATGACGCGACGGTAAAGATCGTTCAGGTCGCTGGTGGCGAAGCGGCCACCGTCGAGCTGAACCATCGGACGAAGATCCGGCGGAATGACCGGAACGCAGTCAAGCACCATGCCCTGCATGGAATCGAGATTGCCCTGGAAAGCACGCACGACCTTGAGGCGCTTCAGCGCGCGGGTCTTGCGCTGGCCCTTGCCAGTCTTGATAATCTCGAGCAGGCTCTCGCACTCGGCGTCCAGATCGAAGTCTGCCAGGCGACGCTGAATAGCCTCGGCGCCCATGCAGCCCTCGAAGTACTTACCGAAGCGCTTCTTCATCTCACGGTAGAGGATCTCATCGCCCTCGAGATCCTGAACCTTCAGGGTCTTGAATTTGCTCCAGACGGCGTCCAGACGATCCTGTTCGCGCTCGGCGTTCCTGCGAATGGCTCGCATTTCCTTCTCGCCGGCGTCCTTGATCTTCTTCTTGACGTCACTCTTGGCGCCCTCTTCTTCGAGACGCTCGAGGTCTTCCTCGGTCTTCTTCGCGCGCTCCTCGATGGCAACGTTCATGCGCTGTTCGATGAGGTCGCGCTCGGTCTTAACCTTGGCCTCGAGGCTGGGCAGATCGCGGTCGCGAGCCTCGGTGTCGACCATGGTGATCATGTAGGCCGCGAAGTAAATGACCTTCTCGAGGTCCTTCGGGGCGACGTCGAGCAGGTAGCCAAGACGGCTCGGCACGCCCTTGAAGTACCAGATGTGCGTCACGGGAGCGGCCAGTTCGATGTGGCCCATGCGCTCGCGACGGACGTTGCTGCGGGTCACCTCGACGCCGCAGCGCTCACAGACGATGCCCTTGAAACGCACGCGCTTGTACTTGCCGCAGGCGCACTCCCAGTCGCGAGTCGGGCCGAAGATCTTCTCGCAGAAGAGTCCGTCGCGCTCCGGCTTCAGGGTGCGGTAGTTGATGGTCTCCGGCTTCTTCACCTCGCCGAAGGACCAATCCCGAATCTGGGTGGCGGTGGCCAACCGAATTCGGATCTGATCGTAATTAGTGGTATCCAGCACAGTTATCTCTTTTTCCTACTTAAGACGAAAGGTTGTTTGAGGGTCTGAGCTGGAGGCTCAGATTTCTTCAACGACAGCGTACGAGTCTGCACCCGGACGCCTCGACAAGTCGATACCCAGGTCTTCGCTGGCGCGGTAGCCGTCCTCGCTTTCGCGCAGATCGACGATGCTGCCGTCCTTGCCGAGCACCTCGACATTCAGGCACAAAGATTTCATCTCTTCGACGAGCACCTTGAACGACTCCGGAATGCCCGGTTCGGGGATGTTCTCGCCCTTGACGATCGCCTCGTAGACCTTCACGCGGCCTGCAACGTCGTCGGACTTGATGGTGAGCATCTCCTGCAGCGCCCAAGCGGCACCGTAGGCTTCGAGCGCCCAAACCTCCATCTCGCCGAAACGCTGGCCACCGAACTGAGCCTTACCGCCCAGCGGCTGCTGCGTAATCATCGAGTACGGGCCCGTGGAACGAGCGTGGATCTTGTCGTCAACCAGGTGGTGCAGCTTCAGCATGTACATGTAGCCGACGCCAACCGGATCCGGGAATTTGCGGCCGGTGCGACCGTCGTAGACGGTGGCGCGCCCGTTGGGGCCGACCAGCTTGAGGCCGTCCTCGGTGGGCAGGCCGTTGGCCAGCAGACCGGTGATCTCCTCCTCGTTGGCACCATCGAAGACCGGAGTAGCGATGCGAGCACCCGGCTCGACGTGGCCGAGACCGACCTCGCGCAGGCGGTCAGCCCACTCTCCCTCGACGCCTTCAAGATCCCAACCGGAATGTGCGATCCAGCCGAGGTGCAACTCGAGCACCTGGCCGAGGTTCATTCGGCTAGGCACGCCGAGCGGGTTGAGGATGATGTCAACCGGGGTGCCGTCCTCGAGGAACGGCATGTCCTCGACCGGCAGCACCTTCGAAATGACGCCCTTGTTACCGTGGCGGCCAGCGAGCTTATCGCCCTCCTGAACCTTGCGCTTCTGGGCAACGTAAACGCGAACCATCTGGTTTACGCCTGGCGGCATTTCGTCGTCGGACTCATCGCGGTCGAAGACACGGACGCCGATCACGATGCCGGTTTCGCCGTGCGGAACCTTCATCGAGGTGTCGCGAACCTCGCGAGCCTTCTCGCCGAAGATCGCACGCAGCAGACGCTCCTCCGGGGTCAGCTCGGTCTCGCCCTTCGGGGTGACCTTGCCGACCAGGATATCGCCGGTGGTCACCTCGGCGCCGATGCGGACGATGCCGCGCTCGTCGAGATTGGCGAGCATGTCATCGGAAACGTTCGGGATGTCGCGGGTAATCTCCTCGGGACCCAGCTTGGTGTCGCGGGCATCGACCTCGTGCTCCTCGATGTGGATCGAGGTGAGCAGGTCTTCGCTAACCACGCGCTGGCTGATGATGATGGCGTCCTCATAGTTGAGGCCTTCCCAAGGCATGAACGCGCACAGCAGGTTGCGGCCGAGCGCGAGCTCGCCGTTGTCGGTGGACGGGCCATCGGCGAGCGGGGTGCCCGGCTCGATGTGCTGACCGACGTGGACGATCGGGCGCTGGTTAACGCAAGTGCCCGCGTTCGAGCGGTGGAACTTGTCCAGACGGAAGATCTGGTAAGTGCCGTCGTCGTTGGCGATCTCGATCATGTCGGCCGAAACGTCGGTTACGGTTCCGGTCTTGTTGGCCATGATGACGTCGCCGACGTCCGTGGCAGTGCGGTATTCCATACCGGTGCCCACGTACGGGGCCTCGGTCTTGATCAACGGAACAGCCTGGCGCTGCATGTTGGCGCCCATCAGGGCTCGCGACGCGTCGTCGTGCTCAAGGAACGGAATCAGGGCGGTGGCCACCGATACCATCTGGCGCGGCGAAACGTCCATGTAGCCGACATCGCTCGGAGGAACCTCGTCGACGTCACCGAAGCGAACGCGGACGGTGACGCGATCGTTAACGAACGAGCCATCGGGGTTCAGATCGGAGTTGGCCTGAGCGATGTTGTAGCGGTCTTCCTCGGAAGCCGTCAGGTAGTCGATCTGATCGGTCACCTTGCCGTCCACAACCTTGCGGTACGGGGTCTCGATGAAGCCGAACGCGTTGACGCGGGCGAAGGTAGCCAGCGAACCGATCAGGCCAATGTTCGGGCCTTCCGGGGTCTCAATCGGGCACATGCGGCCGTAGTGCGACGGGTGAACGTCACGGACCTCCATGCCGGCGCGGTCGCGGCTCAGGCCGCCGGGCCCCAGCGCGGACAGACGACGCTTGTGCGTCATCTCAGCCAGCGGGTTGTTCTGATCCATGAACTGGCTCAGCTGCGAGGTGCCGAAGAACTCCTTCAGCGCGGCCGTCACTGGACGAATGTTGATCAGCGACTGCGGAGTGATCGAGTCAACGTCCTGCGTGGACATGCGGTCACGAACCACGCGCTCCATGCGACCCATGCCGGTGTGAAGCTGGTTTTGCACCAGCTCGCCGACGGTGCGCAGGCGGCGGTTGCCGAAGTGGTCGATGTCGTCGGCCTCGACGAGGATCTCGACTCCGTCAGAGTTGGTGATCTCGTCAACGCCCTCGTGCAGCGCACAGATGTAGTGAATCGCGGCGACGATGTCGTCCATGGTCAACACGCGCTGGTCGAACGGCAGGTTCAGGCCGAGCTTCTGGTTGATCTTGTAGCGACCAACCTTGGCCAGGTCGTAGCGCTTGTCGTTGAAGTAGTAGTTATTGAGCAGCGTCTGCGCAGCCTCGCGCGCCGGGGGCTCGCCCGGACGTAGGCGCTTGTAGATGTCGAGCAGGGCTTCGTCGGTGGTAGTGACGGTGTCCTTCTCCAGCGTCATGCGCATGGACTCGTACTGACCGAACTCCTCTAGGATGCGATCCTCGGTCCAGCCCAGAGCCTTCAGCAGCACCGTGACATTCTGCTTACGCTTGCGGTCAAGACGCACGCCGACGGTGTCGCGCTTGTCGATCTCGAACTCCAGCCAAGCGCCACGCGACGGGATCACCTTACAAGAGTAGATGTCCTTGTCGGAGGTCTTGTCAGGCAGGATCTCGTAGTAAACACCCGGCGAGCGAACCAGCTGGCTAACAACCACTCGCTCGGTGCCGGTGATGATGAAAGTTCCCTTATCCGTCATCAGCGGGAAGTCACCAATGAAAACGGTCTGGCTCTTGATCTCGCCAGATTCGTTATTCATGAACTCCGCAGTGACGAACAGTGGCGATGCGTAGGTGGCGTCGCGGTCTTTACATTCCTCTACCGAGTACTTCGGGTTTTCAAAGCGGTAATCGCGGAAGCTCAGAGACATGGTCTGAGCAAAATCCTCGATAGGCGAAATCTCTTTGAAGACTTCTTCGAGGCCTGAAACAGTATTGACGTCGGTCCGACCCTCTGCGAGGGCTTCGTCCACTTCAGCCTGCCAGTCGGCATTACCGACCAACCAGTTGAAAGACTTGATCTGCAGATCTAGCAGATTCGGTACCTCTAGCGGCTCGGCGATCTTCGCAAAGGAGATACGCCCGCTAGGCGAGATAACATTTCTATTCTTCGAGGCATTGCGCAAGGCGGCCAAGATGCAATCCTTCCAAGAAGGTTCAGTGCACGCTGAACAACCCGAGTCAAATCGGGCAGGTAAAAGCGTTAGGGCAAGGATTGACTCTAACCAAAATCGCTGCTATCTGCAAATCTGGATAGCAAAACCGCCGGCAATGTTTCCACTGTCGGTTGGCGCTCGCCGCAGCCTGAAGGCCTTTGACGAACTGCTCTGCACTGAACAAAACATGACTGTAGTCACTAACGCGCGCAATTCCAAGGACTAGGGGCTGAATTTAACGAAAAATAGTCAGCCGATCGGATTAGAGAACTCTAATTTTGCTCTCCCGAAATCTTAATCTGTGCCGGGTTCAATACTCGTATACGCAACTAGCAGGCAGGATTAAGAAGATGAGCGGTTGGCTATTCGCCGAGCCGATCAAACTCCAACTCGTCGGGACGCAGGATCGCAGTATTCAGATAGCTGAACAGCTCGTCCTGAGCCACGACCTCCTCCTGCCGCCCGACGAGAATTTCGGACAGCTTCTCCCCTTGCTGCAGACCCGTCTCGATGATCTCAACATTCTTGCCGGAGCTGGCGATTTGCTGCCTGGCCACGTCACCGACGCGGATCGGATCTGCCATTCTCATGACCAACACCTGACCCGACTTTCCGCGAGTCGTTGATGACAGCAACGCCTCTGCCGCCTGCCTGACGGAGATGAAATACCGCATCGCGTTCTCGTCGCTGAGCGTCAGTGGCCCGCCGCGGGAGATCTGGGCGCGCCAGGTCTCGAAGACCGAGCCGCGAGAGCCGATGACGTTGCCGAACCTGACGCTGACAAGGTGTTTCCCTGGGGCCTGGTCGGCCGCCCAGGCGGTGAGTTGCTCGGCGATCATCTTCGTCTTGCCTAGAACGGATTCTGGGTCTGCGGCCTTGTCAGTCGAGACGTTCACCACGCGCTCGACGCCACTTTCGAGGCACGATTTGAGCACGTTAAGCGTGCCGACCACGTTCGTCTGCCAACCCTCGAAGGGGAATTTTTCCAGAGCAGAAACGTGCTTCAGAGCAGCCGAATGGATGACCGCATCAGGCCGAATCTGCTTAAAAGCCCGACAGATGGCGGCCTCATCGCGAATGTCGGCGAGCACGACGTCACCGTCACCAAGATCAGCGCGGCCGGCCATTTTCAGCTGGGTGGCGTGCAGGAGCGACTCGTCGCGATCTAACAGCACCACCCTCGCACCGCTCTGATGCAGCAGCAGAGCAACCTCGGAACCAATCGAACCGCCCGCGCCGGTGACCAAAACGGTCAGTCCTGAAAAGTTCATTTCACATCACTCTCGGCGCCATTAGGAATTATTCGATTCGGGCTCCCGTTGGACGCAGTTATCCAGCGGTTACAAGAAGGATAGTTAGCAAAGTTGAATAAAAAAATAATCGCCCTCCCCTGACCTGCTTCCCCGCTAGTCAGAACCTGATTTTTTCAGTCCGGCTAATGGGGAGCAGTTCAGTATCGGGCGATTATCTAAGTAGAAACTACTTGAAGGAGACGGTTGCGCCTGCTTCTTCCAGAGCAGCCTTAGCCTTGTCGGCGTCTTCCTTCTTAGCCTTCTCGAGAACCGGCTTCGGAGCGCCCTCAACCAGATCCTTGGCATCCTTCAGGCCGAGACCGGTCAGGCCACGAACCTCCTTGATGACGGCGATCTTGTTGGAGCCGAAGGACTCGAGGATAACGTCAACCTCGGCGTCAGCGTCGTCGGCAGCGGCAGCGGCCTCGCCGCCGGCAGCGGCCGGAGCGGCAGCGGCAACAGCAGCAACCGGGGCGGCAGCCTCAACGTCGAACTCTTCCTCGAAAGCCTTAACGAATTCGGAAAGCTCAATCAGGGTCATTTCCTTGAACTGCGCGAGCAGTTCTTCAGTGCTCAATTTAGCCATTATGGTGGCGTCCTTTCTTAGTTATTATTCGCTCGCGGCGGAATCGGCCGCCACATCGGTAGATTCTTCTTTTGCTTCTGCAGCCTCTGGCTTCTGATCAGCCTGGCCTGCACCGCCGATAACCGACGGATCTTCCTTGGCCTTGGTCTCTAGGGCACCGACCAGGCGAGCAGCCTTGGTCAGCGGGGCGACGAAGGTGGCAGCAGCCTTGCTCATGCTGGCCTTCATAGCGCCAGCCATCTTGGACAGCAGCACCTCGCGAGACTCGAGATCGGCAAGCTTCTTCGCCGTTTCGGCGTCCATAACCTTGCCCTCGAGCACAGCACCCTTAACAATCAGAAGCGGCTGTTCCTTTGCGAAGTCACGCATGGTCTTGCTAGCCACTGCGATATCGCCGTTGATAAAGGCGATAGCGGTTGGGCCGGTCAGCTGGTCGTCGAGACCTTCGATGCCGGCTTCCTTAGCAGCGATAGCGGTAAGCGTGTTCTTCGCAACGGCGTAGCTCGTGTCCGCACCCAGCTGCTGGCGAAGATCTTTCAGCTCAGCAACGGTCAGACCACGGTATTCAGTCAGTACAGCAGCGTTGCAAGTGCTAAATTTTTCCTTTAGCTCCGCAACGGCAGCTGCCTTATCTGGCCTCGCCATTGGTTCTCCTTCCACTTCATTAGCGCCGCATTGCGTTGGTGGAAAAAGAAAAACCCGGCGCACAGATGCCCGGGCGTACGTGACAGAATGTCACGAGAATCGGTCACCTGCGCGGGCGCTTTCGCTTTAAGTCTCCACCAGCGGTCTACGGCTCCGAACAACTATAGAAGATCCCGTGCCTGTGGCAAAATCGGCAACCCCACTTGTTGTTGCCGTGACAAATTCAACATTTCAACTGAGCTTTTCGCGCCCGGCAACTAATGAAAGCTCGTTGACTAGGGCAAACGCATTTTACGCCCGCTTTTCCGATTTTGAAATGTTGAATTTGTCACGCCTACCCTCTGCCATAACGCAGCCTTCAACTGCTCGACAATTTCCTCCGGACGCTCCCTGACCATCCTGGGAGTAGCGTGCAGCACGATCCAACCCTCAGCGACGAGCAAATTGTGGCGGGCCCTGTCCTCGTGAAAAGAATCGAGATTGTGGTGAAACTCTTCGCTGTCGATCTCTAGCGCCACCTTTCGTTCGTGAAAGGCAATATCGGGAGCCACATTTCTGTCAGCAACGCGAATCATGCGGTTGCCGACCCACCCATTGATGCCCTCGCCCCTCAACACATCCTGCATTTCGACTTCTGCAACCGACCACGGATTTCCTTCAGCTTTTTCAAGGCAGAGCGAGGTTCTCAAGCGAGAGCAGGTTTTCAGTTTCTGCTCAGCTTTCTTCAGCGATTCAATGCTGACGGCAGACTTTCGCAATCCATCGCATAGACCGGAAAAATCGTTATCAGCGGCCATCTGAAAGACCGCGACTTCCGGCAGAACTACAAACCCTTTACACCACGGCCTCTTCAGCTCCGCTGGCAGCTTTCTTCTCTTGAACTGAAACTTGGCGTATTTCGGAATCTTGAACTGTGCAGAGTCCACTGATGCGGTAACCACATCCACTTTGAGATCAGCCATGAACTGCAATTTCGCCGCAATCCGTCCGGTGAGAATGCAGTTTGGCTCGTAGAGTGTCGCAGCAGCTGCCAAAGCTCGCACGTCGTTCGCCAAGTGCGCTAACGCATAGATGCCCGGCAAAACCTTGACGAGTTCGTTTTCTCGAAGCGCCTTGGCCAGCCTATTTCTTGAGCCTCTATTGTCCTTGCTCTGGATCACTCCCGGCAGAGCGTAAACAAAATCGTTTTTCACCTAATCACTATTGCCGTCGCATGCAGGAATGTTCAGCTGGCTGCGCGACCTTATCCGGAATAGCCATGACAAATTCAACATTTCAACCGAACTTTTCACACCCGGCAACAAATGAAAGCTTGCTGACTAGGGCAAACGCATTTCACGCCCGATTTTCCGATTTCGAAATGTTGAATTTGTCACGCCCTTCCCTGGCGCACACCCAAAAGGCGGGCCACGATGACCCGCCCGCACAGACAAAAATGGGCCCACCCGCAGGTGAACCCAAAAAGGGCGGGCCACCATCTGGTGACCCGCCCTTTTCGCGTGTTTTGGTTAAGCGTCTTCCTTTGACGCCGGCTGGATTGCTACGCCGGGGCCGAAGGTGGTGCTCATCACGATCTTGCGCACGTAGCGACCCTTGGAGCTGGTCGGCTTCAGGCGCATGACCTCGCTCGCCGCTGCACGGTAGTTCTCAACCAGCGCTTCCTTGTCGAACGACTGTTTGCCGATGATGAACTGCAGGTTCGAGTGGCGGTCAACGCGGAACTCAATCTTGCCGCCCTTAATGTCGGAGACGGCCTTGGCCACATCCATGGTGACGGTGCCAGTCTTGGGGTTCGGCATCAGGCCACGCGGGCCGAGGACGCGGCCCAGACGGCCGACCTTGCCCATCATGTCCGGGGTGGCGACGACGGCATCGAACTCGAGATAGCCACCGGAGATCTTCTCTACGAGATCGTCGGCGCCGACCTCATCGGCACCTGCCTCAGCAGCCTCAGTTGCCTTGGCGCCCTGGGCGAAGACGAGGACCCTTGCCGTCTTGCCGGTGCCGTGAGGCAGGTTGACAGTGCCGCGAACCATCTGGTCTGCCTTGCGCGGGTCAACACCCAGGCGCATGGATACCTCAACGGACTCGTCGGACTTGCCAGTGCCGAACTGCTTGATGATCGCCACGGCTTCTTCTGCCGTGTACAGCTGATTGCTGTCGACCAGTTTGGCCGACTCGTTGTAACGCTTGCTGCGCTTCATGCTGGTTCCTTTCTCGACAGCCTCGCAGGCTGTTCCACCAGTTCTGGTGCGGGCGCGCTGCCCTGCCAGAGTTGAAAATTAGTCTTTTACGGTGATGCCCATCGAACGAGCGGAGCCGGCGATGATCTTCATCGCTGCCTCGACGTCGTTAGCCGACAGGTCTTTCATCTTGGTTTCAGCGATCTCGCGAACCTGATCCTTGGTCACGGTGCCGACCTTCTCCTTGTTCGGAACACCAGAGCCCTTCTGCAGGCCAGCCGCCTTCTTCAGGAGGTCAGAAGCCGGAGGGGTCTTGGTGATGAAGTCGAAGGAACGGTCTTCGTAAATCGTGATCTCGGCAGGCACGATCGAGCCGCGCATGCCTTCGGTCGCGGCGTTATACGCCTTGACGAATTCCATGATGTTGACGCCGGTCGGGCCGAGCGCGGTACCGACTGGCGGAGCCGGAGTAGCCGCACCAGCCTGGATTGCGATCTTTACGACCTGCGCAACCTTCTTGTTCTTGGAGGCCATGTTTTGGGTCCTTGCTAGTAGTTACTTCTTTTTATTCAATTATTCGCACACGAAAGTTTAAGCACTCAAGGTGCCGATGGCGAAATGGGTCAGTCGACTATTGCCAGCGTTCTCCGGCGAAAGACCTAGATGACTTTCTGGATCTGCTGGAAGGTCAGGTCGACTGGAGTCTCGCGGCCAAGGATCTCGACGTTGGCGCGAACCCGCTGGTTGTGCGCGTTGATCTCGATGATCGTGGCGTGTACGCCAGCGAACGGGCCCTCAGTAACCATCACCGAATCGCCAGCCTTGTAGTCTGCGACAACGATGTTCTCGACCTTCTTGGCGCGAGCGTTGGTCTCGGCGGCAACCTTCGAGACGACGAGCGGCTTCAACATGTTCATCACTTCGTCGATGGACAGCGGAACCGGCTGGTTCTCGTAGCCCACGATGCCGGTGACCGACGGAGTGTGGCGAACAACCTGCCAGGCCTCGTCGGACATGAACATGCGCACCAGAACGTAGCCAGGCATGAAGGTGCGGGTGACGTTCTTGCGCTGACCGTTGCGAACCTCGACGGCCTCTTCGGTCGGAACGATAACCTCGTAGACGTCGTCCTCGAGGTTGAAGTTGACGATCCTGGCCTCGATGTTCTGCTTAACACGGTTTTCCATACCGGAGTAGGTGTGCACCACGTACCAGTCGCCGGGCTTCGTGCGCAGCTCCTCTTCGAGCGCGGCCATCTCGCGCTCTAAGGCCTGCTCGGCGGCGTCCTCGGCAGCATCCTGCTCGGCGGCCTCTTCTTGTTCATCATCGGTGAGCGCATCGAGATTGATCTCGGGCTCGGCCGCAGCCTCAGGCTCTTCGCCCGCGGAGCCGTCAAAGTCAAGGTTAATCTCAGTCTTTTGGGGCTGCTCAGCGTCGTCCTCGTCAAGACCGAGCGCGGAAAGGTCGATGTCCACCTCGCCGGTCTGTTCATCTACCTCGCCGGCTAGCTGACCGTCCTCAAAGAAAGTCTGATCATCGTTTTGCGTCATGAAAATCTCCTAGTCAGCGGCCGAGAACCTGCAGCAGGCCCCAGCCAAACAGCGCATCGAGCCCAGCGACAAACGTCATGATGAACAGAACGAAGACCAGCACCACGACGAAGTACTGACGGGTCTGATCGCCGGTTGGCCAGACAACCTTCTTCAACTCACCGACAGACTGTTTCGCGAATTTAACCGGGCCGGTGCCCTCACGCTCGGCAACCTCGCCCTGCTTCTTGGTTGGTTTAGCCTTCTTGACAGGAGCCTGCGAGTGCTTGCGCTTGACCGGCTTCGCAGCAGCAAGCTCAGCGGACTTGGCCTCTTTGGCTTCGGCGGAAGGGGACGTCGTGTTGGACGACTCGTCAGCCGAGTCGTCTGGACGCTTCTTGCTATCTGCCACCGTTTTCCTAACTTATGCCGCGTCTCGCATCGAGCCGATACGAAAGCTATTCGATCTTAAAAAGCGGGTTCCAATCTGAAACCCGCCAGCGAGCCGTGTACGCCCCGCGTTGCAGGGCAAGAGGGACTCGAACCCCCAACCTGCGGTTTTGGAGACCGCTGCTCTGCCAATTGAGCTATTGCCCTATGGTTTCACCAGCCTGACCGCGCGCTGCAGCCGTGGCTGAGCCACCAAGATCTGTAGTCTAGCGTCAAAACCGCGAACAGAAAAATGAACCTTGCATGCCCGCTGCAATCAGCGTGACATTAAGGTATCTGCAAAGCCACCAACACGGGCTCTGGCACCAGCTCGACACCGTAGGCAGCCTTGACGCCAGCCCGCACCTCTCCGGCCAGCTCGGCCAACTGCTTGGCGCTCGCGCCTCCGCGGTTGGTGAGCGCAAGCACGTGCTTGGACGACAGCCTGGCCTGCCCCTCGCCGGGATAGCCCTTGCCGAAGCCCGCATGATCGATCAGCCAGGCGGCGGACGTCTTGACCCTACCGTCCGGTTGCGGAAAGCGGGGAGCGCCCTCTGGTAGCTTGCCTGCGGCTGCCTCGTCGACGATCGGGTTGGTGAAGAAACTGCCGGTCGACCAGGTGTCGTGGTCGTCCGGGTCGAGCACCATGCCCTTACTTGCGCGCAGTTTCAGGACGGCCTCGCGAACCTTCTTGGCGTCCGCTCGCTGACCGACATGGACGCCGAGAGCATCGGCGAGCTGCTGGTAGCCTACCGGGGCGGACATCGACCCCAGCTCGAACTGGAACCAGACCTCGAGCACAACGTATCGGCCGGTCACGGCCCCCTCACCCATCTCGGCAAGCGAGCGCTTGAACATGGAATCGCGGTAGCCAAAGCCACATTGATCGAAGGTGAAGGTGCGGAATTCGCCGTCCTTACGATCCCAGGTGCGCACGCGCGCGATGGTCGAGGAGACCTCCTGACCGTAGGCGCCGACGTTCTGGATTGGCGTCGCGCCAACCAGGCCCGGAATGCCCGAGAGCGCCTCCAGACCCACCCAACCCTGGGTGATGGTGAACTCCACAAAATTATCCCAGACCTCGCCAGCTGCCACACGAACCATCGCGCCGCCGCAGTCGGACTGGTCGAAGGTGACGCCGCGGGTGGCGATCTGCACCATCACCCCGTCGAAGCCGTCGTCGCCAACCAGCATGTTGGAGCCACCCGAAAGCACTAGCAGCGGCTCGCCGGCCTCGTCTGCGGCGCGCACGGCGTCGACGATCTCATCGTCGGTCTTGGCTACCACCAGGCGCTTTGCATCGCCGCCGACGCGGGTTGTGGTGCGTTCTGCGAGATTCGGGGTATTCGTGGGCTGCCAGCGACTCAGGTTCTCGACCTGGCCGCGCTCAACCTGGCACGCGCTGGAGTCGGAGGGGTCGAAGTTCAAGTTAATCGTCAAGACGCACCTGCGCTTTCGCTGCACCGAGCAGCTTCTCGTCACCGCAACGGGCCTCGATAGCGATGGTGGCCAGCGCGTCCTCGACGGCGGTCACCTTGGCGGTGACGGTCATCGTGGCGCCCACCCCGTCGTCGGGAAGCGACAGCGGCTTGGTGAACCTGGTGAAGTAGTTGACCACTCTGGACGGGTCACCGATCCAGTCGGTAACTACCCGTAGAGCCGCGCCCATCGTCCACATGCCGTGGATGATCACCTGCGGCATCCCGACCGCCTGAGCAGCCCGATCCGAGTGGTGAATCGGGTTGAAATCTCCAGACGCGCCCGCGTACCTGACCGCGGTCGTGCGGGTCGCCGTGATCTCCAGGCTGGGTAGCTCCTGGCCTACCTGAACGTCGATCATCACTCGGCCTCCTCTGCGGTGTGGATCAGCTGGCTGGTTGCCGTCACCACGCGCTCACCCTGCTCGTCGCTCACCTCGACGTCGATGGTCACCATGGCCACCGGCCCTCGGTTGCGTACCTTAGCGATGGTCAACTCGGCCGTCACGCGATCGCCAGCGCGCAGCGGGCGGGCGTAATCGAAGCGCTGATCGGCGTGGATAGTTCGATGAAGCGCGAGACCTAGCTCGGGATCGTCGAAGAAAGGCTGCCAGGCAACGGACGCGATCACGGCCGGAAAGGTTGGCGGAGCGATCGGGGCATCGCCGAAGTAAGCGGGATTTTCATCGCCCAGGGCACGGGCGAATTCCGCGATCTTCTGGCGCGTCACGTCGTAGACCCCGGTCGACGGGTACGAGCGCCCAACGTGTTCAGGAGAAATAGCCACGCACCCAGCATATGCGCTAAGTCCTGGTTAATGCCCGACCCGAACGCGCGCGCCCGCACGCAAAAAATAAAGTGAGCCACCCCAATGGGTGGCCCACTTCAAAAATTAGTTGGCGCGTATTGCTTAGCTATGAGCCCTTAGCGGGTCTCGCGGTGCAGCGTGTGCTTGTTGTCACGCGGGCAGAACTTCTTCACCTCGAGGCGGTCGGGAGTATTGCGACGGTTCTTCTTGGTGATGTAGTTGCGATCCTTGCACTCCGTGCAAGCGAGCGTGATCTTAGGACGAACGTCCCCAGCCTTCTTAGCCATCGTTACCTTCTTTATAGTCTGCGCAGTTTATCTAAATGCCTCAAAGCGCCCGGTTAAACGCCTTGAGTCACGTAGCCAAACGCTGTGAGGCATCTGGCCATTTGTTGTTCGTATCTCGTCGCTTCGCGACTCAAACGAACTCAATCGTTCGTGTCTCATCCCGAATCGACTCAAACGAACTCAATCGCCTCGGAAATGCTCAAGCAAGCTTGAGCATTTCGCTCGGCTCAATCGTTCGTGTCTCATCCCGAATCGACTCAAACGAACTCAATCGCCTCGGAAATGCTCAAGCAAGCTTGAGCATTTCGCTCGGCTCAATCGTTCGTAGCGGGAACGGGACTCGAACCCGTGACACAGCGATT
>CAUPIJ010000034.1:0-16402 GCA_963511305.1 uncultured Propionimicrobium sp. | reverse complement strand
CGACCTCCGCCGTGACAGGGCGGCGCGCTAACCAACTGCGCTACGGGGCCATGTTCTTGAGATGAACTGTTCAAACAAGACTAGATGAACTTAGCCGATCTCGAGAGAAAAAGCTAATCGCGTTTTGCCGCTAGCGAAACCGACCAGCCTTTCGGCCTATTGAGTTTTGAGGCGCTTAAACAAGCGGATTTCAACCTAGCAGGTTTTCACCAGGCGGCAAAATCAGCCCGCGCAGCTACGAAAAGCGTCACCTAGCCTTGCTGACCATCCTAATCCTTGTGGCACGTTGTGGCACGAGGCCGGAGAATGCGCTCTGCAACACTTCCCGCTCTTAACAAACCCCGTAGTCAAACGGGATTTGCGTCGTATCCCCGAGCGGATTCGAACCGCCGTTGCCGCCTTGAAAGGGCGGTGTCCTAGGCCCCTAGACGACGGGGACGCGATTGCCCATCCTAGCTTGGTGGACACGCGAATGCAATTTGCCTTTGCCGTCAGAGCCCCCACTTTTTCACCTCGCTCTGGTTATTCTTATGTGCCCAGTATTAAGAGGTCAGAAAGATCGACACCAGTCAGAGGCGAGCCCGATTTGGATCGCTAGATTCCGATGACAGCCCTCGCGATCATGAAGTAGATGATCAGGCCGGAGGCGTCTACCAGCGTCGAGATGAACGGGTTGGCGAATACCGCGGGGTCGATGCCCAGCTTCCTGGCCACCAGTGGCATCGAGCCGCCGACCGTGGCGGCCAACGTGCAGATAGACAGCAGGGTCAACCCGATCACCGCGCCGATCTGCAGGTCGTAGAAAATCGACGTGACGACGAAGCCGAGTAGGCCGAGCAGAAGCCCCAGGAACGCACCGACGCGAATCTCCCTGGTAATCACCTTCCAGACGTCCCCCTTCCGCACATCACCAAGCGCGATTGCCCTGGTGACGGTGGTTGCGGCCTGGTTGCCCGTGTTGCCACCCGTGCCGATCAGTAGCGGCACGAAGACCGATAGCACTACCATCTGGGCGATCGTGGCCTCGAACGCCTCAAGCACGTGAATGGTCAGGGTGCCGCCGATGGCTAACACTAGCAGCCAGACCACGCGGGCCTTAACCAGCTCGCGGACGGGCGTCGCCAGGTACGGGCGGCTGAGCGGCTCGGAGCCGGAGATACGGGCCTGGTCCTCGCTGGTCTCTTCCTCGAGAATATCTAGCGCATCCTCGATTGACAGCACGCCAACCAGGCGCTCCTCGTGGTCGACGATCGGCAGCGCGATTCGGTTGCGGTCGGCACACCTGCGGGCGACGGTCTCGGCGTCCTCGGTAGCCAAGCCCTTGTCGGCGGGCTTCATCAGGTCGCCCACCAGCGCATCGGGCTGGGCGCGCATCAGGTCGCGCAGGCTGAATACGCCCAGCAGCTCGCGATGCGCCCCGACTACCGGGATCGTATAGACGGTTTCGACGTCGTCTAGCACTTGCTGGATCTTTTCCAGCGCCTCGGCAGCGGTCTGCTCGCGCCGGAACGAGACGATCTCCGGGCTCATGCGACGTCCGACGGACTCCTCCGGATAGCCGAGCACGATTCCGGTCAACGCGCGCTCTTGCGGCGAGAGCCCCTCGAGCAGTCGGGTGGCCACCTTCGCTGGCAACTCGTCAAGCAGTTCGGCGCGGTCATGCGGATCCATCGACTCGACGACCGACTGCACTTCCTCGTCGCGTAGCGCGTGCACCAGGTCGGCCTGCAGGGCCGGGTCGAGCAGCTCGAAGACGGTAACCGCGACGTCCTTCGACAGCGTCCGATAGAGCAGGGCGCGATCGTAAAAGTTGGATCGCTCCATGACCACGGTCAGCTCGGCGGGTGTCGCCGATTTCGACAGCTTATTAACAGAGACGAGATCCTCGGCCCGAAGGGCCCGCTCGATGCGTTCCTGCAGATTCTCCAGTGACTCCGACACTTTTCCTCCAACCCGACACGACTAATGCCGTGAGCTATCAGGCAGTGTACTAATAAAGATCAAACACCATGAGAGGAGCAAGAGAGTCGCTAGTCGCAAAAGATCCAGAGAAAACTGGCAAAAACAAGCGGAAAACGACTGATAAATTAGTTTTTCTAAACAAAAGGCCCTTCGGCGCAACAACCATTTCAGTAGTCACCAAAAGTACCTAGCACTATAAGAACTATGAATTATTTCCAAATTTTTCTATGTACTCTTTGACAAAATTTCTGAAGTCTTTTTCGTCGAGCTTCTCGCTATCCCTTCCGATAGGGAAGGACTCCCACCGAGTCTGACCCGTTCTAGAAACAGTCCTATGCCACTTCTTGATATCCGTGCCATGTCGCACAGCAGCACTCGAAGAGTTTTCAGAATTGTCTCGATTTTTAATTTGCAGCGATTCCCAGTGAACTCCAGCTTTCTTACTAGGTCGAATGAAATCAACAGATTTAACCACTTCGCCGGCACACCAAATCCAATCGTCATCGCTGAGCTTACTGTCTATGTAACGCTCAAGTAATTCGCCAACGACGTTCTCGGCCACCATCGCTATTCGATGTCCTTCGATTAACGTTTTCAGATCGTTCTCCGCCATGCCGTAGCCAACGAGCATTACGGTGGTCAAAGCCGGATCTGGAACGGTCTTTGGCATCGGCAAGGGCTTAGGCTCTCTGCCTTTTGCATATTTATTGGCCAAAAACCTCAGATGCTCTTTGGTGCCAAATTCAGGGTTCGGCACTCTCGCTGACTTGCGTTGAAGGACTCTCAAAGCAGGATTATCGTGTGCGAAAAGTACTATTTTGACGAAATTATCGCTCAGGGATGGGGCTATCTCGCCCATTGCTTCGCGCGCGAGTGACTCAAATTGATCCATCGAAGTACATCTCCTTTCGCACGAAGAGAATCTCGCTCTTGCCATCACGTGACGCGGATTTCTTAACTAATAGAGTTCTATCAGCGCCGCCATAGCACCACATAGCTGATTAGCGTTATTCAACTCTCCAAGCTACCTGCGATCAGCACCAGGAACGTCCAACTAGTTGATTTTCAGTCTATAAAAAATGGCACAGCTTAACATTACGTGGCGCGCTGCAAAAAACTTCTTTTACTAACCAACATCAGCACGCCTGATCTAGCCAACAGACTAAAAGAGCGCACCTTCGGGAATGATAGAAACATCTGGTATTAGTTCTCTATCACTCGTATTTGAATATCGCGAGAATTTAAATCCTTCCGGGGGATTCGCCTCGACCTGGTGGTAGTGATTCAAAACTGCTCTACCAATGGCTTCTCCAAGCCCAAGCGGCACCGCGTTGCCAATTTGTTTGTACTGCTGTTGTAGATTCCCTTGAATTATCCAGCTCTCAGGAAACTGCTGAATGGCTTTATACTCCTCCACAGAGAGAGGCCTGTCCTCTACAGGATGTCCCAAGTCAGTTGCAGGCATGGTTGGGTGAGTCACTAACGTAGGCGAAGGACGATCCCACGCTATGCGGCGGTAAAACCCTGTTTTCCCTCCACCCAAATAAAATGATTTACCCATTGCCTCAGGCTGGATCTCTTTCGGTAGATCCTTCCAATATTGACCGGGCCCTAACATCCGGTAGTACTTCAACCTCTTTTCGGGGAATGGAAGGTAGTTTCGCTCTCCGTCAGGAATTTTCGAAAAGGTGCTCTTAACCGTCTCCCAGGGCTTTAATCCCCATCGCGAGTCCTCTGAATGAGTAGGCACGAGATATGGAACTGGCCCACCTTCTCTCGCGGCAATAAACACGACACGCTCACGAATTTGTGGAGTACCGTAATTAGCGGCATTGTACAAATTGAAACTTACCGAGTATCCAACGTCTCGCAACAAATGTGTCACCAATTTAATGGCTCCGTGTTTTTGCGAAAAATCAATGCCAGTTTGTCGGTAAAGAATGCTTGCCTGAGCCTGAGAGACCGGCATAGATAAGAGACCGCGAACATTCTCAATAATTGCATATCTCGGATTAAGCTCTTTGATCAAATCTATGTAGTGCAGAAAAACGTTTCCGCGAACATCGTCGAAGCCTCTTCGCGCGCCAGCAGTGGAGAACGCCTGGCACGGAGGCCCTCCAGCAACGACATCTATTTCCTCTTTTTCACCGAGCCCCGAAAGTTCGCGAATCTCATTAGCGCTGTAACGCCAGATATCGCCGAGAACCGGCAAGTCAGGACGATTGGTCGCAATCGTCTGACGAGCCCACTTATCGGATTCGCAGGCCATAATTGTGTCGATGCCTGCTCGCTCCAGACCGAGATCAAGACCCATAGCCCCAGAGAAAAAACTTAATGATTTAAGTTCACCCTTGTTCTTACGCCTCTCAGAGGGCGCGATAGCCGACGTTGTGGTCTCTCCACTAGCACGGCTGACCTCAGATTTCGGTATGACCCAGCTCCTACCAACCTTCGTAGCAGACATTTTCCCATCAGAAATTAACTGGCGGACACGCTGCGGTGTCATCTTTAGTAAACGCGCCGCCTCGGCAGGAGAAATAAGTTCTGGAACAAGATCGATTTCCTTCACGAAAGCAAGTCTAATCCCGCCCCGGGATTGCGCTAAGACATACGCGCCTTTTCGCTACGCTGCAGATTTTCCAGCGATTCGGCGGCCATGCTTTCTCCCTGCTTGTTGCACCGGTTTTTCTTAGCAAAGGAGTTTCCTCCCAAGCCTAGCCAGCGGCCTAAAACGACAGCGGCGTTTCAAGGAAATCACCCTTATCTACGCGCTGCTCGTCGTAATTTTCGTATTCTTCCTGATCCTGCCGCTGTGCTACGTGCTGGTGCAGTCTTTCCTGTCGCCAAGCGGCTTCACCCTGGTGATCACCTTCCAGACATCACCAAGCACGATTGCCCTAGTGACGGTAGTTGCGGCCTGGTTGCCCGTGTTGCCACCCGTGCCGATCAGCAACGGCACGAAGACCGACAGCACTACCATCTGGGCGATCGTGGCCTCGAACGCCTCAAGCACGTGAATGGTCAGGGTGCCGCCGATGGCCGTCGGATAGGAAGAGGTGCGTCGCGCGGACGGACTTCTCCCACAAGGCGACGAGCCACGCGAGCAGTTCGGGTGCTCGATCTTTCGCTGCGATATCTTCCTGCTCTATATTCGATCGGCTGATCAGCTAGTTAGCGCCCTGCCATACGGTGTCGAAAGGCGTGTTGGCGCTGACCCTGGCGTTTATTCCGCGGGTGACGAACTTCTTCGCGTTACCGACGGCGGTCTTGATGTCCGCACCCTTCGCCAGCTCCGCGGTAATGGCCGCCGCAATAGTGCAGCCAGCGCCAGAAACACGCTGATTGCCAACCTTGGGCGCGCTGAAACGGGTGATTTCCTTGCCGTCCCAAAGCACATCGATGGCTTCGTCGCCCGGCAGCTCCACTCCGCCCTTTGCGACGACGTAAGGTACGCTCTCGCCGATTCGCTTCGCGGCCTCTTCAAGATCCTCAACAGTGTTGATCTCGGCCATACCGGACAGCGCCTTCGACTCGAAGACGTTCGGCGTGACGACGCTGGCCAGCGGCAGCACCTTATCGCGCAGCGCGTTATCGGTGTCGAGGGCTGCGCCCGGTTCCTGCCCCTTGCAGATAAGCACGGGATCGACCACGAGATTCTTCCACTCGCGCTGGGCCAGGCCCTGAGCAACCGCGTCGATGGTCTCGGGTGTGCCGAGCATGCCGACCTTGGCGGTGTTCATGACGTCGGCGTCGAAGCAAGCCAGCGCAACCTCGATCTGCTCTTCGATTATTTGCCTCGGCACCGGGTGGAAGCGGTGGCCCCAATTGTTCTTGGGGTCGAAGGCGACGATGCAGGACAGCGTGCCCACGCCGTAAACACCCAGCTGCTGATAGGTCTTCAGATCGACCTGGAAACCGGCGCCGCCGGTAGCCTCGGAACCTGCTATTACATATGCAACTGGTGGTGTAGACATTTTGCTCCTAAAAACTGCCTCGATAAAGCTTCGTCTTCGATTTTAGCCCCAAGATCGACTAGTCAGACACTAGGACGATCATGCCCCTTTGGGCAGCTCAGAAAGCCAGTCGGCCTGATTCCCCCAGAAAACCCTAAGCGCCTATGCCTGACGTCGAATACGCCCGACAGCTAACGAAATCAGCCATAGCGCTACCGCGAACCCGACGAGCACCCCGATGTTGACCCAAAAGTGTGTCGCCGCAGAACCGTCGAAGCTGGTCGTCTCGGCCAAAGCGTTGTTATTTTCGACGTAATAAAACGATGGCAGCGCACGCCCGAACATGGCGACGGAATCCGGCATCATCCGCTGCGGGATAAACGCCCCACACAGGAACGCGCTGGCCAGCGCGATTACATTCACGATCGCGCTAAGAGCTTCCTTGTTATTTGTGATCTTCGCAATCAGGAAGGACAGCGCCAGCACCGGCAGCCCGAAAGCACAGGTGTTGAGCGCAAACAGCCCCGCTCTTCCGGTATCTGCGGCGGCAGGCACCAGCACAGAGACGAGAGCGATGTTCAACGCAACCAACAAAGCCGCGACAATCGCGCACCCGGCGATCAGGCTTGCGTCCACCCGAAGCGGGCTTGCCGGCGATACCTCCGTGCGCTTGCGAACATTCACCTGCGAAAACGCGGCGAGCACCATAGATAAGACGTAGATGGCTCCGGCCATGAGCGTGTAGCTGCCGAAGTTATAAAGGGAACTGACGTGGTAGAGCGTCTTCTGGTCAAGTTGGCTGGTGAGCGCGACGTCGCTTTCCAGTTCGACGCTGGATTCGATGGCTTTTATTAGCTCGCCCTCGTCTTTGATCGTCTGCCCGTAGCCACTTGCCAAGCGCAGGAAGCGGGTAACAAGCACCTCCGCTTAGGCGCTATCGGCACTACCCCGCGACTTAACACCAATCTCGGGTTTCTGCCCCGTCAGTATTTTTTCGCTGAAGTCGTCAGGCAGATAAACGGCATACGCCAGCGCCTCGTAATAGAGGGCATCGTCTATTTCCCGCTCGCTCGTGCCGACCTCTGGCGTGGTCGTGTGTTCTTCAAGATAGGCTCTAAACGCATTCGTAATCGGCGTCTCCGAGCCCTCGTTTATGACCACGACAGCGGGCTTCCAGGCCGCGAAGGCGCCCGAGCTGATCGGTGAGGCTTTGAACACCGTCAACCCCATCGCGGCCATGATCGCCGTATACAAAATGACGAAGCCCAGGTTGCGGGCAAGCACATGCAGGAAGCCTTTAAAGACTGTCATAGCGTTGCCTCCGCAGAACTAAAAGCGACGCGCCAAGCAGCAACACGGAGATGCCGAGCAGCAGCAAGACGTCGAGCCAGAACCCCTCGAAACCTGGGTGGTAGAAGAGGTTGTAGAAGCCATCGGTGATGAGCGCAACCGGGTTTACTTTGTTCATCAGTGGCACGCTTTGATCGATCATGTAGCGCGCTCCGCCACCCATCATTCCCGCCATGACGGAACCCATCATCGTCAGGCCGATCAGCACCCCGATCTTCATGTTTTCGCCGCCTGGCACAAGCGTCGAGATGGCCGTCCCGAAGGAGAGCCCGACGAGCGCACCGACCGTAGTGAGCAGGAATGTTAGGGCCCAGTTCTGCCCGAAGTCGATGCCGAAGATGAAGTGGCACACGGCCAACAGCAGGATTAGCCCTACGAGCTGCACGAGGTAGCTAGAGATGATTCCCGAACCGATCAGCTTCGCCTTGCGAGTTGGCGCAACGGCGACGCGTCGACCGATCACCCCTAGCGGCGGCTGGGCATTGTTCATCACGGTCATCGAGAACATTCCACCGTAGAGCGCCGCCATAGCCACTAGGGAAAAGAACTCGGCCATGATCAGATCCAGGGACTTCGGGCTGCGGTCGTTCAGCACGAACCCGCTGGCCTCGAGATTGCGCTGCACCTCTTGGGTGATTTGCCCCACGTCGATACTCTCTGGCGGAGTTCCGGAGCTGATTTGAGCGCCAACCTCAGCGCCGGCGAGTTTTGCGAACATGTCGCCGCGCTGAATTATCTCGTCGAGCACTATTTTCAGAATGCTTTGATCCATCCCGTTCGCGGAGATCGTGAGCTTCGCATCGAATTTTTCCTCAGTGCCAGGGACGGGCACCCCCGTCACCTCGACCACGCCCGAGACCTTTTCGTCTGACAGCAGTTGCTTGCCTTCTTCCAGTGTGCCCACGTTCTGCACTTTGAGCACCGGCTTTTTCGCGCCCGTGACGCCCGAGCTGCCAGGAGCGGACAACTCCTCGAAGGCCGCCTTGAACGGGCTGTCTTGATAGGTCTGTGAGTTGACGACCGCCACTGGGATCGTGTCGAAGGATTCCTGGTTGATGATGTCGCCAAAGGCCATTTTGAATAGGATGCCCAGCAGAATCGGGAACGCGAGCGTCCAGAACACAAGGGCTTTGTTGCTGACCAGAACCTTGATGTTGCAGGAGATCAGATGCGTCATGGCTAATCCCGAAGTTCCTTGCCTGTGAGCTGAAGGAAGACGTCATTCAGCGTCGGACGTTCGGAGTAAATCGACTCGTATGCCACGCCCGTTTCGCTCAGCTGTCGGATAAGCGTTGCGACGTTGTTTTGGCCGTGCCGGTAGACCACTTGGACGCTGCCGTTGCGGCTCGTGACGGACTGGATCTTCGGATCAGCTTGCAGGCTCTCGAGCAGCGGCGCCGGCATCTCGGCGCCTTGCAGCGTGACCTTCTCTTCGATGTCCGATAGCTGCTTTAGCTCGTCGACGGTGCCTTGGGCGATGATCTCACCCTTGTCGAGGATGATGATGCGATCGCAGATCTGCTCGGCTTCCTCCATGTAGTGCGTGGTGTAGACCACGCTGGCGCCACGGTCACGCAGCTCAACGATGCCGTCCAGGATGTTGTTGCGGCTTTGCGGATCGACGGCGACTGTTGGTTCGTCCAGGAAAATCAGGTCTGGTTCGTGCGCGATTCCGCAGGCAAGATTGAGGCGTCGAAGCAGGCCGCCAGACAGCTGCTTTGGACGAAACTTCATGTAGTCCTGCAGCCCGACCAACTGGACGGCCGCGTCGATCATCTTCTTCCTTGAGGCCTTGTCCGAGACGTATAAGCCGCAGAAATACTCGAGATTCTGCGCGACAGTTAGCTCGTTGAATACGGCGACGTCCTGAAACACGACGCCGAGACGACGTTTGACGTCGTAGGCGTCCGGGCGCATTTCTTTTCCGAAGATTTTTACGGTTCCGCTGTCGAAACGCAGAAGCGAAAGGATGCAGTTTATTGCGGTTGATTTTCCGCTGCCGTTTGGCCCCAGCAGCCCCAGGATCTCACCCTCGCGAACCTGCAGACTCAACGCGTTGAGGGCACGTAAATTCTTGTAACTCTTGGTTAAACCTTCGACTTCAATAACATTTGCCATGGCTGTCTTCTCACGGTCAAGACTTGATGATTTGAGACTAACAAAAATGCTGCGACCAGCATCGCGCTTAAAAAAATTGGAAACCCGAGACTGCTTTTTGCCTAGTCGCAAGAAACCTTATTTCGAAGAATTAACCCCGGCTTTACCAAAAAATTACTTCTGGACAGTTTCGCTTACAGCAAAGCTACCTACGGCCTGAAGTAATTGAAAAGGTCGATGAAAAGAGAGATAAATAGGAAAGACCAAACTTTTCCAGGAGTATCTGAATAATTCTCTTTATCAAAAGCATCGGTAAGTTCAACGGAAGTTTCATTTACAAACCCGGCACCGTCTTCTCCGAGATTATCGGCCGTAGTACGCTGTACCAGAGCGGATGGCAGGGTCTCAGTAATTCCATCGGCAACCTTAAATTCGTGAGTTACCTTAAAGAATTTTTGCTGCCACCCCAGCCAGACGCGACCGTTCACAGTGCGCGAATACGCCCGGATTCAAACTTTCCCCGACGATTGGCAATTCAGCGGGTCTGTGGCCACGAAACCTTAAATTTATAACTTACAAATGTAAATTACGCCTTAGCACTTCCTGCGATACCATTGGCGTACTTGTCTACTGACGGCAGAAATGAAATCGGGTGACCAAGCGGCCACCCGATTTCGTCTGTATTTAATTAAGCTATGCCGGCTTTATCAACCCCGAAACGGTAGGTAGCCAAAGCGAAACTTCCGGCACAAAGACCACAACGAAGAGCATCGCAATGATGCCTACCAGGAATGGCCACAGCTTCGCAATGACAGGCTCGATTCTTAGCCCCGCTACCCTAGCGCCGACGAACAGGACGTTACCGACCGGCGGGGTAATCACACCAACCGACAGGTTCATGACGACCATTGCACCAAAATGTACTGGGTCGACGCCAAGCTCAGTCACGACCGGCAGGAAGATTGGTACGAAAATCAAGATAGCCGGGGTCGGATCCATGAAAGTACCAACAACCAACAAAACCAGCATGATGATAATCAAAATGCCAACCTTGGAATCGGTGACGCTCAACAGAGCATTCGTGATCATCGACGGAATCCTGGCAAAAGCCATCACCCAGCTAAGGCCGGACGAGACCGCCACAAGAAGCATGACGACGGCTGTGGTATGAGTAGCGCCCAGCAGAATCTCCGGCAAATCGCGCACCTTAATGTTGCGGTAAACGAAACCAAGAATCAGGCAATAGACGACCGCGATGGCTGAGGATTCAGTAGCAGTAAAGAAACCACCGATGATACCGCCGATGACGATGATAATCATCAGCAAGGACGGAATCGCGCGCCACAGCGTCACCAACACCACCGACAGCGAAGGCCGCTCTTCGGGAATATGAACATTGTCTTTCTCATAACGGCGATACAAAATGTAGGCGATTACACAGCAGGCGAGCACCCACAAAAGACCCGGCCCGAGACCAGCCATGAACAATGCTGCAATAGATGTTGACGAGACCAGCGAGTACACAATGAACGTGTTCGATGGTGGAATCAACATGCCCGAGGGTGCAGACGCGACGTTTACCGCTGCAGTATACGGACGCGAGTAACCGTCCTTAACCATACGCGGGTTCATAATCGTGCCGATAGCGGAAGCGGCAGCAACCGCTGCACCAGACACTGCACCGAACAGCGAGTTGGCGATGATATTCGTTTGCGCCATTGACGACGGCATTTTACCGACCAACACCTTGGCAGCATCAATCAAACGGGCAGCGATGCCGCCGTAATTCATCAACACGCCAGCCAAAATGAAGAATGGAATCGCTAGCAGCGTAAACGAGTTAACGCCAGTAAACATTCGCTGCGAGATAGACATGGCTGCCACATCGGGGGACATGATCGCCATCGCGGCGATAACAACCGTAAAGCCAATCCCAACAGCGATGGGCGTCGAAGAGGCAATAAATAGGATAATGCCGATTAACAGAATCAAACCGGCAACAGCAGTTGGGGTCATTTTTCAACTCCATTCATATTTTCTTCTTCGAGACCCGCTTCAGCGGCCACCTTTTCGCCTTCGGCTACCGCCAGCTCTGCCTCCGGAGTCGGATATGGGCTCCTATCCCCGCGTCCAATCTCGATGATGTGATCGATGGCGTAGACGGCCATAATGATGCCGGCCAGCGGCATGACCAGGTACACCGAGCCGATATTGACTGGCAACGCGGTCAGATTCTGCGTCCAAGCATTCATGGCGGCATTCCAGCCACCCCAGGTCAAAACGAGCAACGCGAATACTAAGCCGATAACATGAGTAAAAATCGCTAGGCCGCGTTCTGTTTTTTCAGAAAAGCGACGCGCCAGGATTTCAACAGCCATGTGACCGCGCTCACCATAAACCAGCGAAGCGCCTAAGAAACTCAACCAAACGAACAATATTTTGGCTAGCTCCTCAGACCAGGTCACCGGAGAATGCAGAACGAGCCGCGAGAACACTTGCCAGACCGTCGTCACTACCAGTAACGCAAACAAAATGATGCACAACCAGCTAGTTAGTCTGGTTAGCCCCTTATGAAGGATTTTCATCGCTGCTCCACCTCTGCTTCCTTAGCGCGAATCTTTTCGTAAAGATCACGCTGATAGTCGCTCTTAAGGAATTCGTCTTTTATCGGAGCCAATGCCTCAGCGAAAGCTGCTTCGTCCACATCAGAGAACTGGGCACCATTTTTCTTAGCAATTTCAATGGACTCCTGGGTATATTCCTTCCACAACTGCGTGTGGTAATCCATCGACTTATACCAGGCATCGTAGAAGATCTTACGATCCGCTTCAGGCATGGCATTTAGCAAGTCAGCACGCATAATCATGTAGTCCAAGCCAACGAGATGTTGGGTATTGGAGAAATACGGCGCAACTTCCATGTGACGGGCAGTGTTGTAAGAAACTTCATTGTTTTCAGCACCATCAAGGACGCCCGCCTGCAACGCGGAATAGACCTCGCCGTAGGACAATGGGGTCGCAGACCCGCCCATCAACTGAATCATGCGAATATGCATATCCGATTCTTGGACGCGGATTTTCTTACCCCTCAAATCTGCTGGCGTCTTAACTGGCCCGAAGGTCGTATAAATGCTTCGGCTACCTTGGGTGTAACCGCCGAGCACCGTGATGTTATTGCTCTTTTCCAGCGAATGGAAGATGTCACCGACGATAGCCTCATCTTTCAAAACTGCCATTTGGTGATCAACGGAAGAGAACGTCGTCGGCATATTCAATACCTGAAAATCCTTGTTGACGTTCTCCAGCTGAGTGCCGGAAACAATCGCCATTTCGATGGCACCTGATTTGACCAGCTGTAACACCTCTTGCTGAGAGCCAAGCTGCTCATTGGGGAACACTTCGACACGGTAACGACCATCAGTCGCCTGCTCGATATCCTCCCCAAATTTCACTAACGCCTTGTAGGACGGGTGAGATTCAGTTTGGTTCAAGGCGATCTTTAAGTACGTCACAGTGCCTTCTTCACCGACGCGATCGAGGTTGATTCCGCCGAAACCGGCACCGCAGCCGGTGAGCATCAACGTAACCGAAGCGATCAGCGCAGTAAGAAGTCGTAACGATTTCTTCATGCAAGCTCCTTAACGAATAACTACAGGTAGAAACTTTTGTGAGTCACCTAACGCCAGTCTCTAATTTTGCTAAGGATACCCACGAAACAACGATTTAGTACCTAAGTGCCAATTGTTGTAACCAAATCTCAACGACCGAAGTCAAACGGCACTTGAAAAGCATCGACTGTTAGGAGAACCAAAGACTACCTAGGACTATGATTCCAATACCCAAAAAGCCTCGCAGCTACACGCCTTCCGCTTGCACTTCCAGAGCCGAGGCAACAGCGGTAGTTGGCGCCAAAACAGGGTAGCTACCCAAAATGAGCGTCTAAGTGGATGCTTAGACGCTCATTTTGATACAAGACGGATTTCGTGTGCAGCAGGTTCGTTTTGGGTGCAAAGCGGGTGGCTTGGGTGCAAGCTACAGGTGTGTTTTGCGGATTAGGCTTGATCCTTTTGTATGGCCCATTCCCAAGCACCCACGACTGCTGATCTTCAACTGGTATTACTGCGTCGATACTAGACGGTTGATTGTGACCAAAATTCAGAGCGCGATTTCTTAAACGTTTGCCAGATGTCCGAAATCTACAGATCTCATCACGTTCGATCTGAGTCAAATCCTTGCTCTTGGGCACAGTCACAAACCATAATTTCTCAATATCTTTCCAGGCTTCATCGTGGTTAGTGTGACCATGCCTGTGTTGCGTAAATCGCCTCACCACGTTTTGCGCCTTCCCGACGTAAAACTCGCCGTTAGAAAATTCAAGAACATAGATCCCGCGGCGTCGATCTGGAATTAGCGCTGAGATTGACGTTACGTCATAGACAGAAAAACGTGAATATGCATGTCAGGAATGCTTGTGTTCGCACTCATTTTGACCTCAGGATAAGGTTCATTGTGCACGCCAGAAACTGCACCCATAGCAAGAGATGCAGTGAATATTGTTTCTTGACAGAAAGATTCTCTCGTTAATCGATCTGTGCTTGCCGGAACGCCTAGAACAGGTCATCGTGAGAGCCGGTTCGAGTGAGCACAAGAAGCAACTCGCTATGTTCCACACGGTAGATCAGCAGCCAGTCACCTTCAAGGTGAATTTCTCGGTATTCTTTCCAGTTTCCCTGTAATGCATGGTCGCGATAGCGGGTGCGCAGCTCGTCACGGTTTTGCCGCATAAGAGCTTCGATAACATCCGCCAGCTTCGCGGCGGCGTAATGTTTTTTGAAAAGAGCCTTGGCGTCACGCTTGAACTGATTTGTGCGGAAGACACTAGTCAGCTTCATTAAGATCTGCCATCAGCTCAGCGACATTTCGAAACGAAGCGCCAGAGCGAGACTCAACTTCGGCTCTCGCCAAGGCGCTAGTTGAACTCTCCCGATGTGGCGTGAACGGGATACCGTTGCTGACAATCGACTGCCTCAAAAACATATTGATCGCAGTGCTCATATCTAACCCGAGATCACGGAACAACTCCGCGGCCTGAGCTTTCGTCTCATCATCTGTCCGGAAAGAAACATTAGCCATCTAAATCACCTCGAAACGCGCAGTAAGCAATACTTTGTACATACAAAAGCATTAATTGCTTTTCTGCCTGTGCCTGCGCAGCTGAACACCCATCGCACGCGCCGGATACGTTAAACATTTTGATACAAGTAGGTTTTTGGGTGCATAGGTACAGTTTTGGGTGCAAGCCATGAATCTTAGGTGCATAATCTGGCTTAGTGGAGCATGCCCACATGAACTCCGTGCGCACGTAGCGTCAAGACCACAGCATCGAATCGAAGGTGAATCTAGGCTTTACAATCACGCCGATAATTAGGGTGACCCGAAAAAATTATTGGAAAAAACATCGCAATGAAATACACAACAGCAACGATTAGTTGCACAAGGTCGAGTGCGAACCTCAAGTTCATATCTTTATTGAAAACCCGGCTACGAACTTCACGGAAACCCCATAGCAGAACGAGAAATACCACCATAAAGTGAGAGTTGTTAGTAGAAAACCCCTCGTTGATCTCCGTCTGCATTGTGATCGCGTATGCAACCCACCAAGTAGACGCTTGAACAGATGGCACAGGAAGTGGATTGCGATTTGCATCCGGCACCAAAATGAAACTCACAGCCACCCCAAAAAGCGCTGCGAAAACTCCAATCGCCTGAGCCCGTTGAGTACTAGCAGCTATGTACGCCGCTACAGCCTCTATCCACCCTGTTGGGATAGAGAAAAAGTCTAGGAACCTGTATAAAGCAGCAAGTGGGGTTCCTTGAAGTGCTAGAAAAGCCTCCGTTGAGATCGTATCTGAAGGAAAAACTACACCCTGGTCACAATGCACCGCGAGAGCAAGCACCGCTACCAAAGAGGCGAACACCTGAAAGATACTCCACACTCGAAGGGGGCTTATTACCTTGTCAAGGAGCTTTCCTACAACGTCCATCGTTCCTCAGCTACTAGTCGATCCACGTCTTACTACTCTTAATTTTCACTCAATGGCCTGCACCCGGCAACCAAAGTACCTTGCTTCTGTGCTATTGAAATGAATCAACAATAGTACGAACGTTGTTCACGATGGCACGGCTCGCAAGGACGTTCCACGCTTCGTCACTGAATTCGAGTTGTGGCTGGGTGGCTAGATAGTCGTGAATAGCTATGGCGTGTGCGCGGCGGGTGGTGGGTCAGCGATTTGATCGCACAGTTTCTGGTGTTCCTGTTCTTGCTGCTGATAGCGCTGTTCAAGTTGGTGCCAACGTTCATCGTATTCGTCCGGGTCGCGCGCAGCGCTGGCGTTTTCGGTGATGAGCTGGTTCATCAGCGCCACGGTTTTTTCCATCCGTGCCGTGATCTCAGTTTGCCGGGCGTCTAGTTCTGTCGCGTTATAGACCGTGTCGTCGAGTAGCTGCATCGCATCATCGAGCACGGCATTATCGTTGACTCGTTCGGTGAGGGCTTGGACGAAAGATTCTTTGATCTGTTGCTCGGGGACGGCGGGGCTGTGCAGTGGTAGCCGGGTTTGTATTTCTCGTTGGACAAGATTGAGCGGATGGTGCTGGCTGGTGAATATTTGAATCTGGTTGCCCACAGTGAGGGTTCTGTTCTGAGAGACAAGTAGACAATTAAGTGCATCGGTTGATGCGAGAAGCTCTCAGAATAAGGCCTGAAACCCGCAAGAAGTTAACCCCTGTTAAGAGGGATGGTGATAGGCCTGCTTAGGGTTCCTGTTTGATTGCCGACAATCCCAAAAATGTTAAATCTGTTTACTTCGTGGGAGTCCAAAGGGATAGTTGTTTCAGCGGCTAGGCGCCACAGAATGCTTGTCGTAGGCTGATACCAATCGTTCAGCCTGCTGTGGCTTTTGGTTGCATACGGGCCGTGGTGCCTCACGTGGTGCCTCATGTCAATTTGAGCGCGAAAGTTTTTTGGTGCCTCACATAGTT
>CAUPIJ010000033.1:0-16603 GCA_963511305.1 uncultured Propionimicrobium sp. | reverse complement strand
CGCGCTGACTAGGCAAAACACCGAATCAGAGCACCACATTTTGACCTATAACCCGGATTTGGTGCCCCCCCCTGCTGAGCAGGATTTGGTGCCCCCCCTGCTGAGCAGGGTTTTGTTGATTCTAGAGCGGGTTCAAACAGGGATCGTGGCTCGTCATCGCACGGTTGTCTTCTCGCCGTATCCCTAACGCCCTCTAGCGCTCAGGGGGTGCGGATCGTTCCTTGCGTTAGCTGGTTCAGCAGGGGCAGAATCGGTTGACGGGTAGGGAGAATACCTCAGGTACGTTAAATCGGATCTCGTTTGCTTCCCTACGCACATTTCTGTTCTGGTTTTTAAGCAGCGCTGGGTTGAGGTAGTACTCGTCAATTTGCTTCAATGTGGTGCTGAAATCGTTTGAAGATGTCAACACGTAGCTCATGTTCAGTAACTGGTTGCGCTGTCGGGTTACATGTGGCTGGCGGAGAGTGTCAGGAAGTTTGTGTGTGAGGCTCTTATTGTGAAGGAGTTTCACTGATAATGACTAAGGCGTCATCGAAGAAAAACTGTGACCCGGAAAAGGTCAACGAGATCAGCGCAAAGCTGATGGATAACCCTGATATCGCCAAGCTTCATGGTGAGTTGTCCGCCTCTACTAGCGATGCCAGCGATTTGATCAAGGGCTTGTTGCAGGCCGGCGGGATGAAACTGCGCGATATCCAACACCACTTGGCCACCACGCTGCGGGTGGATATGGACGACTCAAGCACATATTAAGGCTGTAAATTGCTGAAACAATGAAGGCTCAGCATTTTTGGGTGTCTGCCTGAGCAGATATGGCAAACGAGCTTATTAAGATCGTTATTTGCGTACTTGCAGTATCTTCATACTCTCTAGTATCCGCTACATGCTAAAAACGAAGCATGCGCCTTCCACCTGTTTACCCGTGTTTCCACTGTCAGCAATTTGCGGGCCTCCCCCGACAGAGAAAGACCCGCAAAGCGATTTTATTCAGTTATATCTAACTACTTAATTGTTACGGCGGCGTTGGCGTAGCGAACAACCCACCAGGAACAACATACCCGCCCCGAAACCTAAAGTAGTTATACCCATAGCTCCAGTTTTCGGCAGCGACTTTGCAGGTGAAACCGTACCTGGCTTTGGACTAGGCTGCGGACCTTGACTACCCGGATTAGGCTGTGGGGTCGGCTGGTCGCCTGGATTCGGCTGGTCACCAGGCCCCGGTTGCGGATCTGGTACTACGGCACAGGCCTTTACTTCCTCAGCAGTTTTCGCACGTTCCTGAGTTTCTGTCTCAGTATCAGCACTTTCATCCCAAGTGAGAGTGTTAGCGTTCCAAGCGTATGTATACGTTATCTTCGTACGAGTCTGCGTCACTGTATTTTTCTCACAGGTAATCTGCCCATCTTGCCAACTACTGAAGCTCGGATCTTTCGTTGGCTGTGGCGTAATTTTTAAACTCCAGTAGCCTACGAAATGAACGTCCGCATTGTTGATGGTATCGCTTGCACGATCCCACTTTAGGAAAGACCAAACTTTTCCAGGAGTATCCGAATAATTCTCTTTATCAAAAGTATCGGTAGGTTCAACGGAAGTTCCGTCTACAAACCCGGCACCCTCTTCTCCGAGATTATCGGCCGGAGTACGCTCAACCAGAGCTGATGGCAGGGTCTCAGTAACTCCATCAGCAACCTTAAATTCATGAGTTACCTTAAAGAATTTTTGCTTCCACACCCATGTGCCAACGAATTCTTGATCAGCTCCAGCAATCTTTTTGTTGCTCTCATCCCAAGCTTGGAATACCCACTGACCATTACCATCGGGCACCGCTGTGAAACTTTGCGCAGCTGCCGGTTTCACCGTATCGCCATCTACATAGCCCGCGCCACGATTCGTATCGATAATGGGAGTCTGATTCGTAACATCACCGGGAAGATTCTTACCGGCCGTACCACTGACGAACTTGGAAGTAACGCCATAGCCAGCAACGTAACCCGCATAAGCTGTTAATTCATTCGGCTTAATAATCTCCGTAATACGATTACTGGCCGGTGCAGCAGCGCGCGAAGCTAGCATCATATTATTTGCAAATGTTTTACTAGCAGCTCCACACGGGTTCTGATGCCCCTTGGAATCGACTTCTGAATTAGCCGCTACCCCATCGGTGAAAGCCTGATTTAAATCGAAACCCTTATCATTGGCTCGCCCGCTCATAATCTCGGTAGGCGTGAACGCCTTGCAATACCAACCCACAAATGTATATTTCTTTAGATTGGCGCTGCGCCCCAGAGTATCGGTAATCGTGCGATCACCATCGTGAATTGGATCTGTTCCCGTATAAGGAGTCATTTGCGCAGGGCGCGCTGCGGGATGATCTTGAAGTAGCTTTATCGAGGAATAGATAGTATAAGGCTGCTCTTTTTCCACATTTGCCGAAAGAGCATCAAAGTGCCCCTCATTGGGGTGGTACCACATTTTCGCACGTTGGCCGAGTACCACAGTGTTCTCATCAGAGAGCACATAATCCCATTTTCCTATTCCCGCATGATCGCCATAGTCTGCAGCTGCCTGCCGGTTATCGCGCGTCACATAATGAATAGTGTTCGCATCATCTGCATCGGGGCTATAACCATCGACTCCTTTAGCCACGGTATAACCAATATATCTAGCAGCAGACTCATTTTGCCCGGCATATGGAGTATCACTAGCTTTTTTAAGATTCTCACTAATGGAAATATTGAGCTGATTGTTAAGCTTACCCGTCAAAAGTACCGCCGATTGCTCATCAATTACACGCACGTCGCCAGAATCAAGTTTCGCCTTCGGTGTCACAATCACATCCTTATTGGCATAAACATTCAATCCTGGATATTCGCCAATCCGATTACCGTCAACTTCGATACTCGAAGGATGATCCTTATGAATAGACCAATCGCCCTTAGCGTTTCCGCCCAAGCTCATATCGTCCAGTTTTAAATATCCATCATTGAAAATGCCGGCGCCTACCGCCGAATACACGAAACCACCCGAAAGCTTCGACGGAGCAGTGCCGCCGGTAATCGTGGTTGATCCTTGATTGTAGATAAGACCACCACGCCCAGAACGCCCAGACTCAATCGTCGTTCCCTCAAGTGATGCTGCATTTCCCGGCCCCACAAAGAGCGCACCACCTACTTGAGTCGTTGGCCCCCAAGTCAAGGTGCCGGCGTTAGAAATTGTGGAATCAACGATGCGCAGATTCACCGCGGAAGTTTCATCAATCCGGGTCGAAAGAGAAATTGCTCCGCCATTGCTATCGGCATGAACGTTCTTAATAGTTGAGCCTTGAATCAGCGCCGTGACGCTCGAACCGGTCTCGAAAGCAATCGCGCCGCCATAAGTGGCCAGGCCTTTTCCATTATCGCTACCACGCCCGGTCAACTGCGAATTGGTCAGTTCGAAACTCCCACTGCCGATGATATCGATAAAACCACCCGCAAAAGTTACCTTGGATTGAGCACTAGATACGAAACGTGAATTGTTGATTTTCAAAATCGAATTCTCACTGGCAAAAGCCCCACCGGAGATGCCGTATGAATCTTTACGCCCCTCAAAAGCAAAATCACTATTATCGACATGCACGGTCGCGTCATAGGCGCGGAGAAACCCGCCGGTATTGAACGGCTGCCCGACATTTACTTTAGTGTCGGCAATAGTCGCGGTCGTGCCATAACCAGCATAGATTGCGCCACCTTGATAGCTTCCAGTGGCAACTCGGGCAACATGATTATCCACAAAAGATGCTCCCCGCACAGCGAGGGTTGCGGAACCATCCATATAAATCGCTCCACCGTTACCGCCGTTGCCACGCCCATTCGCAACCGTCGAGCAATCTTTCGCCTGATTATTTCGCAGTACAGAATCATTTATGGTGATCTTGGATTGAGCGCCGGTAGCATAGATCGCTCCACCGTTTGGCATCTGGCTAATCTGCTCGCTTTGCGTCTCACTAGGTAAATTCCCAAACGCCGGGTTTTTCTTTGTTTCTTCTGCAACCCGAATATCGTAGGTAGCCTGACTCCAGATACTCGAATTATTTTCAATCACCGAATTATTGGTCACATTGAGAGTCGAGTCGAGCACATAAATGGCGCCACCTTCAAAGTTACGGGCGCCAGCCGTAGTACCGTTCTTAATTGTTACGTTGTCAAGAGTGGCGACGGAGCCTGAATCCAGCCACAGCCCCCGCCGTTTTTCGGCAGCATCGAGAGTTATATTGGCAAGTTTCACCTGCCCACCGTGAGTACGAAATATATTGTAATGATCGTCTCCGCCCGGTAAAGCAACTGGTTGACCGGCTGTGATTGTATGTCCCTGCCCATCAATCGTCACATCTGCGGTACCTGGAATCTCAATCTCTGCAGAAAGAGTGATATCAGCACTAAGATTCACGCTCTGACCAGCATTAATAGCTGCACGCAAAGCAACTTCTGTTCCTACCGCTGCCGCCGCATAAGCTGGAGCGGTGATAGCTCCGAAAGAAAAACTAATAAGGGCGGCGACAATAACCGCGACAATTTTCCTACTCAAAATGTAATTCCTGACTTTACAATTGCATCTACTACGTTGATCTATCAGCCGCAGCTATAAATGCGTGCAATAAGTTTGCCTACGTTTAGTTCGAGTGACGACGCCGCCAGACCCCGCCAACTCCGAAGAGGGCAAGCACCCCTGCTACTAACATGAGTGAAGAAGTATAACTACCCGTATTCGGCAACTTTCGCACCGTATTCGCAGGCTGGGATGGGGCGGGATTCGCAGTGTAGTTCCAGTACCCAATAAAGTTTAGATCCTGTCCATCGACGGTGGCCTCCGCGGGAGTCCAACCTTCAAAATTCCAGGTACCTTGGCCGTCCTTAACACTGGTTTGCGCTAGCTCGGGAGCCGAAACCTTATCGCCAGGGCGCAGCATCGTAACGGTTGCTGGCGTAAGTTTAAGAATATCCTCCGGTAACTGGCGATTGGAATCACGGCTGGCGAAAGTAAACTTGGCGTCATTGGTAGCAACCATAGTCAATGTGACCGGATCAGCGGTGTCCTTAAATTGCAATGGCATACCAACGTAGAAATAATCCATTGCCATCGTGCCACTTACCGTAGGATCCACCATCTTGAAGGTTTTACCAGCCACAAATTTAGATTGCGGAACGTAAAGAGCATTCTTGGGAGTAGTGAGGACGAGTTTGGCAGGCTGATACTCGCTCTTCTCAAGATCCCCTCCCGTCACCTTCGAGCCATCTGCGTGTTGCAATTTAAAATGCGCAGTAAACTTCCCGGTGCTTGCATCGTATGCGGCAGTCTCGCATCGCATAATATCGCCGAATTTAGAGGGAGCATTCTGCTTCTCCATTTCAGCCTGCACGGTTGCACAGCTGACGAAACCGGGGTTTGCAGATACGACCGTTGGGTCAACAGTGAAAGAAATATCCCACTCACCAGTGAAAGTTTTTTTTCGCGTAGCGTTCTTTATCGAAGCCGTTCCTAAGCATCCACCCAAACTTAAAGATACTGTAGCTATTCCAAACACCTTTCATATCGAGAATGCCTCGATAGGCAATCTGATAGGCATCAGTGGCGGTATTCCCCTTCGAAGAATCGTAGAGAAACTCGTTTTCGCTGGTGATTTGCCCCGCATTATCTACTGCATAAGCATCACTACTTACAGTAATCGGCACATTTGTGGGGGCTGCAGATGCTGGCACAGCATTAACTCCACTTAGTCCCACTATAAGAAGAGAAGCTAATAAAAAGACAGAAAAACGTGAAAGAGATGCACTCTTTCGCGGCAAGCGTGGAGTCATGGGAGCCTCATTTATAGAAATTCAAAACAGTCCTGCTATAAGGTATAACAAATTCTATATTCCCACAACTAAATCTTCTGATGCAAAAATTCGGGTTACTGGTCATTATGTGTCTATAGATTGTGTTTTTGTTTGGTGTGGTGGGTAGGTGGTCTTAATTGCTTGTACCACTACTAACGTGTTGAATAGACACAAAATTTATCCGGTAACCCCCACTTTGCATCAAAATTAGCGTCTAAGTGGATATTAAGACGTCGGATTTGGTAACGACCCTGCTGAGCAGGGTTTTGTTGATTCTAGAGCGGATTCAAACAGGGATCGTGCCTCGTCATCGAAGATTTCTCTCGGCGATTCGCGTTAGGGCTCCAGGCAGAATCGAAATCAAGATCAGGAACGATACGACATCCTAAGAGATAAGTCTTACGTGCTTGCTAAAACCGTTCGCTCTAACAGTCCCAAGTTCACCGGATGCTAATTAATTGAGCGCAGCCCGTGTTCGAAGCAGAAGACGACGATTTGGGTGCGGTTGCGAAGGTTTAGCTTGCGAAGGATTTGGCCTACGTGTGTTTTCACTGTGGATTCTGATGCGTACAGGGTTTGGCCGATTTCTTTGTTTGATAGGCCTTGGCCAACGAGAAGCAGGACTTCGCGTTCTCGCTCGGTGAGTGAATCGTATTCCTCTGGTAGCGCGGGTGTCATGCGAATGTCGCCGGTGAGCAGTTTGTCGAGGTTTTCTGGTGACAGGACGGAATTACCGGCGTGAACGGTTCTGATTGCTTCTTGGAGCATGTGCGGGGATACGTCTTTGAGGAGGAAACCGCTTGCCCCGTGGCGAATTGCTTGTGCTGTGAGCGAGTCAAAGTCGAATGTGGTCAAGATGATGATTCGCGGTCCTGCTCCGGGTGATTCGACTCGTTCACCGCGCAAAATTCGTCTGGTCGCTTCGACTCCGTCCATGTCGGGCATTCGGATGTCCATCAGCACGATGTCTGGTTGCAGTCTGGTGGTTTCTTTGATGGCTTCGAGGCCGTTGGTTGCGTGCCCTACAACTTGCATGTCGGGTTGAGAGTTGACCATGATCTCGATTGCGTGCCGGAATAGCTCTTGGTCATCAACGAGTAAAACGCTGATTTGGTTGGTTGCTGTTTGGCTCATGCGGTTTGTCCTTGCGAGTGGGCGGACGACGTCTGTGCTGGGGGTTGGGTCGGGGTTTGTACGCCTTGGAATGGTAGCCAGGCTGATGTTGTCACGCTCCAGCCGGACGGTGTTTGCTGTGGGGTGATGTTCAAGGTTCCGCCCACTGAGGAAAGCCTGTCGCGCATTCCGGCCAGCCCGAAACCGAAGACTAGTTTTGGTTCACCATTCTGTGGGTTAGCGGCGTTTGTGACAGACATCGTTAGGCCGTTGTGCCAGCTGAGTGCGATATCAATGACGGCGGAATTGTCGCCATGCTTGAGGGCGTTGGTCAGTATCTCCTTGAGCACCAAGGTGGCGACCTGGTTGATCTCTGGTGCCAGCGGACGTGGTGTTCCGTCAATTGTAGTTCGCACGTCGATACCAGTGCTTTGAATTGATTGGATGATCGGGGCGAACGGGTTGGTGTTTGTGTGAGCAGTGTCGTGCACGACTGCTCGAACTTCTTGGAGTGACGTTTTGGCGGTTGTCGAAATGGTGGACAGAATCTGTTGGATTTGTTCGACATCGTCAACGCACGATGCTGCTTGTGCTTGGGCGGCTATTACAGCCAAGGAGTGTCCCACCACGTCGTGAACATCTCTAGCAAGCTGTGCTTTAGCCTTTTGGGTTTCAGCAAGTTCATCGGAGAGTCTGGCACGTTCTTCAGCAGCTAAACGTTCCTCGTGTTCTTGTCGCTGTTGCTCCTCTGCGCGCAGAGCACGGATTTGGCTGCGCCTAATCAGTCCCAAGAGCCACGGCAAAATGACTAGGCAAACAGCGGCGACGATATATACCGCGCGTGGCGTCGTACCAGGCCTAATCTCACTCACTAACCTCCACAGCGGACCAGACAAAGACGACGACGAAGTCAGTGAATCACCCCCGGCCCTGCTTGATACGACCAAGGCACCCACAACGAGCCCGATAGGCGCAGTCACTCCGGTTACTATTACGACCAATCGTGAACCGTAACAGGAGACCACCCACATGGTGTAGACCACGCCTGCTTGCGCCAGGGTGAAATCTGTCTCAAACATCACTTGGATGATCAAGGCTAGCCAGTTCAATGCGTACCCAAGCAACGGAACGTAACGAACAACGAGTACGCTCAACGCATCGAGCATGATGATGAATACCAAGGTCAGATCGTGATAGGGGCCTGGATCTTGCCCGATAGATGCGACGAGCCCCAGCAGAAGTAGCAATCCGCTCGCAACCATTCGTGGAATCAGCCCACGTCCTTTGACCACAGCCCGGTCGCTACCCACAGCAGATCCCACATCTTTTTCGTCGAGAATGAGAGTGGGTGCTTCTTGCTTGTCAGAAGCCATCTCGCACCTCACCTAGAATCTTCGAGCCAATCTTTATTGTGCCATTGTCCTGCTGTAGCTTCGATGAACAAGTGGCAGAAGGACGACAGCAACAACGGTGTACAACACGAGGATGAAAGGGATCTGCCGAAAAACTGCGCCCCCTATTTCGTAAATGTAGGGGATACGAGCGCAGTTCATGATGTTGGTCAGTTGATCAGGCGTCAGAGTGAAAAATGTCAGGAAAGGCAGGGCTCGTCCGACAAACGGAGAGACAAAGAACAGCACAAAAGGAACAGCAACAGCCAAACTCATTTTTCGTGTTCGGGACGCGACCAACATGCAGATGGAAGCCGAAAGAAGACTGGCGACAAACCCACCGACAAGAACCAGGCCGTACATTTGGCTAAACGTCACCGAATACACAGCGTAAGGTTGCGAGAACTGATAAGCGGTATCTGCGCCGCTGACTCCCATGACCGCAAACGATATGGCGGACAGCAAAGCAATACCAGCCCAATAAACCCCTGTTGTGATGATCAACCCTGCAAAGATCTTTGTTCGAATGGCTTTACTTCGTCCGTATGTGGTGGAGAAGAAGACGGCGTCCGCATGGTTGCGGAACTCGTCGGCAAAGATACCGGAGGTAATGAAACTTATGACGATGATGAGGATCAGGCTGAACGTTGTGCCATATAAAAGCATGGTGTCCCAGGAATCGTACGCTTCATAATAGAAGGGAGTCTCAATAGCGTCGTATTGCTTCTGCAGGTATTGTGCCTTCGCTGGGGTGTCACCATACTCGTGGCTCATCACCCGAAGGTTTTCCTGGTAGATGTCATAAATCGATGCTATTTGTGAAGGCTCAGCAGATAGTACGGCTTTGTAGTCATCAAATTCGCTGAATTCACCGACGAGCATCTCGCTCGTCAAGTAGATAATGTCAGAGCGGGACTGCCAATCAGTACTACTTTCTTTGGTCGCAATCGTGCTGATCGTCTCTGGGGTGAGTTCGCCTTGCCACCGGTTCTTATCAGCAACGAGGGAGCGGGCAGCAGAGATACCGGTATGGGTTTCACCACTGGAATCTACAAACTGGAAACTACTGATCGCAAAACCGCTGAAGACTACTGCGAGCACAACAACAGCAGCAAACAATGCGCGGTTGACTCGGCTGTTCACGATTTTCTTCAACTCGTACATCAGCATGATTGGATTTCCTTTGCTTTCGTGCCGAAATAGATCAAAAATGCGTCCTCTAAGGTCACACCTATTTCTTGAGCTTGCGGTGTTGGCGGATAGCCAGAGAGCACGCGTAGCTCGGTGGCACCGTGGGGAGCTGTTTTGACGTTCGCTACTAAGAACTGCTCAAGATAGTGACCCACTTGGCTTTGGGGTACCGTGAAAACCCACGCTCTCTTTTCGAGGGAGGCGACGATTTCTTCAGATGTTCCCGTAAAGATAAATTGCCCCTGGTTCATAAGGATGATGGTGTTTGCGATGAATTCGACGTCAGAAACAATGTGAGTGGACAGCAATACCAGTCTGTTGCCGGAGAGTTCACTAATGAGGTTGCGAAAACGGATTCTTTCACTGGGGTCGAGCCCTGCTGTAGGCTCATCCAAAATCAATATTCTCGGGTCATTCAGCATGGCTTGAGCAATTCCGACACGTCTGACCATGCCGCCGGAAAGATTACGCATTCTCGTCTTCGCAGAGTCTTTCAAGCCGACCTGTTCCAGGAGGTCGAATGTTCTTCGTTTCGCAAAATCGGCTCGTAACCCTTTGAGGCTTGCGATGTACATCAAGTAGTCCACGACATTGAGATCAGGATAGAAACCAAAATCTTGCGGAAGATAACCTAACTGTTGCCGGTACGCCTCACCCATCGTGAAAATATCTTGGCCGTCAAAGGTGATACATCCACTCGTAGGCCGGGTCAAGGTACAGACCATCCGCATCAACGTCGTTTTCCCGGCCCCATTGACGCCAAGAAGGCCATACACGCCCGTTGTCAAAGTCAGGCTCACATTTTTGACAGCAGCAGTCTTCCCATATCGTTTCGTGAGGTTATGTAGTGATAGCGCCATTAGCATTTCTCTTTCTCGTAGTGGGCATTCTCCGGTGTGACAGCCAGATATGCCCGTTTTCCTGGTAGCTCCTAATCGAGTCATAGATCTCGCAAGATACGTAGAGTGTCTTGGATATGCCCATCACCCGGGTTGTTGATGGCGTCGTAAGGACAACCCATCGTGACGATGACGTACTGCTTTCCTGCTTTTTCAGCGAGCACGACCCAACACAATCCGGCTTTCTTTGTCGTTCCAGATTTTCCGCCGAGAATGCGAAAGTCACTTCCCGGTGCGAGATTGACTTTGGACAACACCGAATGTTCAAGTCGGATTCCACTCGGATGCACGGACGTGTTGCTTGTTGTGAACGTCGATGTGGTGAAAAGCACACGAAAATGCCCGTTCTGTAGCGCAGCTTCAGTCAAATAGGCAATATCTCTGGCCGACATCCATTGACCGAACTCGTCTCGACCTTCCACGTTGGTGAACCGGGTGTTACGTAACCCGAGTTCTTTAGCAAGTCGATTCATGTCAGGAACCAGCAGTTCAGAGCTACCAGCCACATTCGTGGCTAACGCATTAGCTGCTTCCCCACCAGAAGCCAAAATCATCCCATACAGCAGATCCCGATATGTCGTCCGTTCCCCGGGAACAAAACCAGCCATGGCAAGGTCATTCCTTACAGCCAACTCGTACGATGCATGATCTACTGGCGCAGATGCTGACAAATCTTCCAAGTGCTGCAATGAGGCATAAACGGTCGCAATCTTCACCAAAGACGCCGGAGCCCTCTTCTTATCGCCCTGGATGTTGATCACTTCAACCTGATCTGACAAGTTATAAACGAAAACGCTCTCGGAGTTATAGGGCGATGCGAAATGCTGTAACCCGTCCTTGACCACCGACGAAACGGTGATCATCGCAACGATGGCGACTGTCAAAACTAGACAGCCAAGGCGTCTGCGTTTTCTTCGATGCTGCATCCCAAGCGCTCCTAGAGAATCCACTAGTCGCCTACAAATAGCGACCTGTTAAGCACTCTAAGTTCGCGACTTCCCGCTATACATCGTCACAACGAGCCGAACTGCCGCCCCAAAGTACATCGCAAATAAGACTTTGGTACGAGTAAATGTGGTACGAGTTCGGCTCCGACCAAACCCAGGACGGGGAAATCATGATTCAGATGAATCACTGCAGTCAGAAATTACTTCACTCAGTTAAACTTCGCCCCGGCAAAACACCCTACGTGCTAACGCAAAACTTGTACCCGCTAACGGTGGCAAAAATTTACACCCCCTTGCGCGGCACTCGCTAACGCAAGAGGATGTTTATCATTTTCGACGTCCTAGTGGAGCCACCTATCAGACTCGAACTGATGACCGTCCGCTTACAAGGCGGGTGCTCTACCAACTGAGCTAAGGTGGCGGGTCTTGAGCTTTTATTCTGGCTCAAAAACATCTTCAGGGCAAAACTCCCTTGCGTCAGCGTCGATATCGACGAATCGGGCAGCTCGTCAAGCTCGCAGCATCAGAAATTGTCGGTGACGGCGAGTAGCATTTACTAAATAGAAGATTTTGGCACTGATTGGGGTTTGATATGTTCAATTGGCTAGGGCGCTGCGTGACACGCAGGCCGATTACGATCATCGTAACCTGGCTGATTTTGATGACGGTGGGTCTGCTCGGCACCTTTTGGGGCTTCGGGCAAGGCGGCCTATTTGACCGCATGGCAACCACCCAGGTGCTGACTCCGGGCTCCGAGTCTGAGAAAGTCAATCACCTAACTTCGGGCGAAGACAGCCAACAGGCAATCACTTACGCCATAAGTGGGCTAGACCTCAAAAATGATCTCCCGGGTCTCGTCGAAGTCATGGCTACCCAACGCAAAAAGATTGCCGACATCGACGGCGTGGCCGAGGTGAAGGATCCGTTAGTCGTTCCAGAGCAACCCGCTCAGCCTCAAACACCGCAACTACCTGCGGGTGTTGACCCAAGTCAGCTAGACCCGTCCCAGCTGCCAGCCGGCGTCGATCCTTCCCAGCTGCCAGCCGGCGTCGACCCCTCTCAGCTGCCAGCCGGCGTCGACCCGAGCCAGTTGGATCCGTCACAGCTTCCCGAGGGCACGGTCATACCCGGCATGCCAGACCTACAATCCCCTGAGAACCAAGCCCTGCTCAGCAAAAAGGGCGACGGTTTCGTCGTCGCAATCACACTTGAGAAAGGCCTCAGCGATGACGTGGCCGAGAAGGCCGATTCGCAAGTGATCTCGTACAGCGACGACCTGCAGTCGGCGCTCCAAGAAAAGGCTCCTGAAGCGAAAGTCCAGGTAGTCGCGCAGAGCGAGATCGAGTCCACGATCATGGGACAGGTTCAATCAGATCTGGTTAAGGGAGAATCTATCGGCCTGCCTGTGGCGCTGATTCTGCTCGTCGTCATTTTCGGTGGCTTGGTAGCCGCGGGCCTGCCGCTCGTCGGTGCGCTCACAGCCATCGGCATCGGCATGGGCATCGTGTGGGCGCTGACGTTCAGCATGGACATCTCCAGCTTCATCCTGAACGTTGTCTCGCTGATCGGCCTGGCGTTGTCCATCGACTACGGCCTGCTAGTGGTTAGCCGATACCGCGAAGAAATCTCCGAGGAGCTGATCAAGGCCGGCTACCCTGGTGACGGCACGAGTCTGCCCGATCGCGCGAAAGTCAACGAACTAGTACACAAGGCCGCGTTCACTACGGTAAAGACGGCTGGTCGAACGGTCTTCTTCTCGGCTCTAACTATCGCGTTTTCGATCGCCGGCCTGCTGGTCTTCTCGTCCAACATTCTGCGCACCATCGGCATCAGCGGAATTGTGGTGACGCTGCTTGCGGTCTTCACGGCCATCACCATGGTTCCGGCAATCATCGTGCTGCTCGGCCACCGCCTGGTCAAGCCGTCTATGGCCTCCAAGATCCCCGGTATCAAGCAGCTGATCAAGCTGTTCGGCGACAGCAGCAGCGACCACGGCGCGTTCAGCAAGCTAGCGGAGTTCGTCCACAGGTGGCCAATCCCGATCTTGCTCGTCGTGGTGGCCATCCTGGGCATAATGGCCTCGCCGATCGGCGATCTGCGGATGCGCTCGTCGTTCATGGAATATCTGCCGGAGGATTCCGCCTCAAGGATTGCCTACCAAACCGTGAACGATAACTACCCGGCCCTCGCCACGCCCGAAATCGATGTGGTAGTTGAGGCAGCCCCCGAGGATCCGGCGGTTCAGACGGTCAGCGATCAGATCACCGATCGCTACCCCGAGGTTAGCTACATCGTGCCGTCCGCCATCAACGACTCCGACATGACCAAGCTGGCCGTGCACCTAGACGTCGACGACCCCGTCGGCGACCGCGTAGTTGACATCGTCAAGGACATGAGGAACACCGACTTCGAGGATCCCGTGTTAATCGGCGGTGGAGCAGCGATGCAGACGGACTTCGTCGACTCCCTGGGCGATCGAGCGCTGTGGGCTGGCCTGATCGTCGTCGCTGCCGTAATGATCCTCCTGTTCCTGATGACGGGCTCCGTGATCGTGCCGCTCAAGGCTCTGATCGTTAACTCGTTCTCGCTCGTCGCGTCGCTTGGCGCAACCGTATGGATCTTCCACGGCGGGCACTTCGGAATGCCACAAGTCAATGGCTTAGAGACGTATATCGTGGCGGTGATGATCGCATTCGGCTTCGGCCTGGCGATGGACTACGAGGTCTTCCTGATTGCCCGAATCAAGGAATACTGGGACGCCGGGCTAGACAACGACACCGCTGTGGAACGCGGCCTGCAGCGCTCCGGACGAATCATCACCTCCGCAGCAGCGATCATCGTGGCGGTCTTTCTGGGCTTCGTCGCCGGCGACATGTTGGCCATCAAGCAGATCGGCGTCGCGCTGGCCATCACGGTTATCGCCGATGCCACCCTGGTTCGTCTGCTGCTGGTGCCAGCAACCATGACCATCATTGGCAAATGGAACTGGTGGGCGCCCAAGCCGCTGCGCAAGATCCACGAGAGGTTCCACATCGACCACTAGGCAAAAGCGCCTCTTGGAACCGCCTGGGCTATCCGCCTAGGCGGTTTCTTTTGCCTTCTTCGAGCTGCGCACGACAGCCAGCACAATAATCACGACGATCAGCCCGATGGCTACGTAGTTCGCAACCTTCGCGTACCACTCCAGGACGGCGACCGCGGGCTCGCCGACCACCAGGCCGAAACCGAAGTAAAGCAGCAGCCAAAGTAAAGCCGAGATGAAGTCGAGAACAACGAATTTCTTCCAGCTCATGCCGCTGGCTCCTGCGAGCACGAATACCACCGCCATGATCGGCAGCGGAATCGGCACGTAAGCGACGAACATGCCGAGCCAACCCAGCTTCTGAGCCCAGCGCTCGGCTCTCTCATAATTCTTCCTGGAGCGCTCGGACTGGCCGGCCCAAACCTCGATCATGCCGTGTCCCCACAGCTTGCCGGCCCACCAGTAAACCCAGTCGAGCTTGATAGACATCAACGTGCCGAGCAAAATCGGCCAAACCCACGGCTGGCTACCACCCGTGCTGACCACAGACCCCAAGGCCGCAGTTCCCGAGCGGCTACCCATCAGCGCGACCAGCCACGGCAGCCGATCAGGCGAACCTAGAAGCCACGCCCGCAACGGCAACATACAGAGCGAGAAAATACCCAGGAACGCGATCCAGCCCATACACGCCCAGTCTTTCCTGGTGGGCTTATGGCGCCAAGGCAGCGACGGGTCGTCCCACCACTCCCGCTCAGGTTCGGCGTCGTCCTTCTGCCCGCTAGCCGGTTCTGGAGCAAACTCGTGATCAGCATTCGGTTCGGGAGCTTCCTCGTGCCCACCAAACGATTCTGGAACACCAGACGCTCCGAGATCGAGTGTTTCTGCAGAGTCGATCTCGTCGGCCGCGCGTTTCGGCTTTTCTTCGCTCACGAAAGCGACTCTACCGACCCACCAATAATCTGCCCAACGCAACGGGGGTGCGCGGGCATAGAAATAGGGCACCGAGACTCAGCTAAGCCCCTCGGTGCCCTATCTTCTTGCTCGAGATTACTCGATGGTCAGCAGCGGCTGGCCGCCCTGGACGGCCTGGCGAACCTCGGCAATGATCTTGGTGACGGTGCCGGCCTTCGGCGCGGCGATCTCCGTCTCCATCTTCATAGCCTCGAGGACCACCACTACCTGGCCGGCCTCGACCTTGTCGCCTTCGGCGACCTCGAAGCGAGCCACCGAACCGGCGAGCGGAGCGGTGACGTCGTTCGGGCCAGCACCGCTGGCAGCAGCGGCTGCGGGGGCAGCTGCTGCCGGAGCAGCTCCGCCACCGATCACGATCGGGCCCGGTACCGGGCGCACTTCTGGTTCTACCTCAACGTCTACGACGTATTCGTTTCCGTTAACGGTCATCTTGAGACGCATATTTTTCCTCTTTCAAATCTATGCCGACGCCAGCGAAGTCGTGCCGGAACGGCCAGCAAACTGAATGGCCTTCACCTTGCCCTTTAGGCCCATGAAAGCCGCAGCGCTGGCTGCGATGACCGCGAGGTCTTCTTCCGGGATCGGCTGAGCGGCCTTGGTGGCGGCGAGCTCAGTCTCAAGCGAGGCGATCTTTTCTTGCATTTGCTCTACGAGCTTTGTTAGCTCATCTTTGTTGCTCATCAGCACTCCTATACCGGCATGATGCCGTGCTTCTTTTCTGGCCGCTGGATCTTCTTCTTAGCGAGAAGCTCCAGCGAAACCAGAATTTCACGACGGGTGTCAGCCGGGTCGATGATGTCGTCAACGTAGCCGTGGGCAGCGGAGGCAAACGGAGTCGCGAACTGGTCGCGGTATGCCTGCACAACCTCGGCGCGCTTGGCCTCGGGATCGTCTGCGTCTGCGATATCCTTGCGGAAAACAACAGCGGCAGCGCCGTCGGCACCCATAACTGCGATCTCAGCGCTAGGCCACGCGAACACGCGGTCGGCACCCAGCTCCTTCGAGCACATCGCCAGGTAAGAACCACCGTAGGCCTTACGCAGCACTACTGTGATCTTCGGAACCGTGGCCTCCGAGTACGCGTACAGCATCTTCGCGCCGTGGCGAATAATGCCGCCGTGCTCCTGAGCGACGCCGGGCAGGAAGCCGGGAACGTCGACCAGGTTGACGATCGGGATGTTGAACGCGTTGCAGATGTTGATGAAGCGAG
>CAUPIJ010000032.1:0-16988 GCA_963511305.1 uncultured Propionimicrobium sp. | reverse complement strand
CTAACCCTAAAAACTGAACAAATAAACGTCCAACTTTCAGGGTTCAGTACATTCACTGGCAACATTGAGATGTTTTAGTGTCGCTTGAGTCAAACTGGCGGCGGCAGCCACCCCGGTTAAACCATCGGGAACAATAAATCTAGTCACAAACTTTAAGTGTGCGGATCGGCAAGTATCGAACGAAAATACCGGCTCATCGAATCGGCATCGCCTTCGGCAAACAATCTATCCAACAGGTTGTTATACAGCGCACGGTCTTTGGCCGGAATTAAGATCGCGTCGAGGCCGCTCGACATTAATAAGCCGTTCGCCAAGGCCAGGCTAGTTCGCTTGTTGCCGTCGAAAAACGGTTGGAGCCGGGCCAGGTGGCAAAACAAAAAGCAGGCTCGGTCTATTTCGGATTCGAGTTTTTGGGAATCGGCAACAATCTTGGTGAACTTGGTGGTGATACCGTCCTGCGGGGCCTGATAGGTACCGCCGTTGGCCAATTGCACTGTTCCGCCGCTCATCACCGGGCCTGGTTGCTCGCCACGAAAGAAGCCTGCACCCAAAGCCTCATGTTTTGCAATCACCGAATGCAACCGACAAAAAGTACTTTTATCGACTCGAAACTGTCCAGCAGTAACAAGGTCGAAAAGCATTTTGTTGGACTCAATCAGGCTTTCAATCTGTTGAGTTTCAGCGGTGGTTTTGCCGCCAACCGAAACGCCACTGATAAGAGTCCTAACTTCGGGCAAAGTGTAGGTATTGCCCTCTCTGGCGGCGGCAGTCCAGACGTGGGCATCCCAGGATGCGCGGAATCGGTAGAGCGCACGTTCGACTCCTTGAGGCCTAGCAATATCGAAGTTTTGTTCTATATCAACTTCGGGGGCAGGCATCGAGCGTGGGTCTTTGAGAACCTTTTTGTACTGGTTTGAGCCTTTTTTGAAAATGCTTTCTTTCATTACGCTCCCACCCATTGCGATATTTGTTCTAAATTCTCGTTGCCCCAAGCTGTGCAAATGGTGTCGATGGTAGCTCGACCAATGTTCGTCCACCGCTGGCCTGGAGCCAAGGCTTGTCCGGTGGTATTTATTTGCGGACTTGAAGGCAACACCCAGGCTTTCCCGCTGCCAGCAGAACTTTGTAGAGCCTGAGCAACGTATTCCGGGCGGTCTGAATAAACAACGAACTCGGATGGTCCATCTGCACCTTCCAGACCTGCCGCCCAACAGGCCACCGGGCCGGACATCCACCAATGCAGATTGTTTGTTGCGGCATCTGTTAAGTCAGCCACTTCAAACCACTGGCTTGGCGAATCTACTAAAACCGCTCCTTCTCTATCGGATAGTTTTGAGTGTCTTGAAACCAACAAAGCTAGCTGTGCGGTGGTTGCCTTGGAGAGAACTTTGGCACCATAGTCCAGCCAGTCTCCCGCTGGTGGCTCGTTGGTGTATATGGATTCAAAATCGACTATCGCGTTGGGGTCCTGAATCGGGGTGAAGCTTAGGTTCATTTCCATGCGCAGACCCGACGCCAACCTGGAAAGCGTCGATACTGTTGGGTTTTTTGCCCTTGTTAGAGTGCTCGGCTGCATCCCAGCCAGCCTTGCTGCGTTCGAGGCATTGGTCTGGCAGGAATCAACTAAACTCTCCAGGTAATTTTGCATAAAAACAAATATGCCATCACTTTTTGCTTTTATGCAACAAGTCTTTGGCTATCTCGACAACAATCTCGGCAGGACCAACCGCACCCACACCAGAACTAACCGGGCCATCCCCAACCTCGGTCTGCTTCCGAGCAGTTAGCACTAAATTCACCTATTTTTTACGGGGCGCTAAAACTGGCTTAGCGCAGGTTTTGGCAGAATGGATCACAATATGACAGACAAGAATTTTGGAATAATGCCCGATAGCTTCGATAACGCGCCCGTTCCCAGCGGCAGCACCGTCCAGCAGGGGCCAGTGATTCGGCGCGGCTCGCAAGTTCAGGCCACAACCACAGAGCAGCGCCTGCTGCAGACCCAAGGCGACCACAGCTGGCTGCACTCCGACCCTTGGCGAGTGCTCAGGATCCAGGCGGAATTCGTAGAGGGCTTCGGTGCGCTGGCGGACGTTGGTGACGCGATCAGCATCTTCGGCTCAGCCCGCAGCAAGCCGGGCAGCGAGCATTATGAGGGAGCCCGAGAAATCTCTAGGAAGCTGGCCGAGCGCGGCTACGCCGTGATCACCGGTGGCGGACCTGGCGTGATGGAGGCAGCGAACAAGGGAGCCTGCGAGGCAGGTGGCGCGTCGATCGGCCTTGGCATCGAGCTGCCCTTCGAGGCTTCGATGAACTACTACGTGAATCTGGGGATTAACTTCAGATACTTCTTCGCGCGCAAGATGATGTTCGTGAAGTACGCCCAGGGATTCATCGTCATGCCGGGTGGCTTCGGCACCATGGACGAGCTCTTCGAGGCGCTCACCCTGGTTCAGACCGGCAAGGCCGGTCACTTCCCGATTGTGCTTTTCGGCACCGATTACTGGTCTGGCTTGGTCAAATGGCTCGAGGAAAGCATCTTGGACAGCGGTTACATCAACGAACCCGACATGAGGCTGTTCAAGCTGACCGATGACATCGATGAGGCGGTAGAATACGTTACTAGCGGTGAAATCGAAGATTAAGGGAAACGATGGCTTGGCTTTTTGCTGCCGTTGCGCTGGGAGTCGTCGCTACCGCGTTGGCAGTATCTAAGGGAAAATTCGGCTCGCAGGCAGAATTGGTCGATCAGACTCCTCGGTTAGACCTGCCCGAACGCGATCTGGACGGCGAGGATCTCAAACAGGTTCGGTTTGAAGTGGTCACTCGCGGCTACAGCCCGAAGCAGGTTGAGGAACTGCTCGACCGGCTTGCCGTCCAACTAGATAGCAAAGAGTTCGAGACGGCGAAACCTGAACAACTTGAAAACGAAGCCGTAAATATCGTCACGGACGCCGAATAACCGGCTATTATCGCCAGTTTTTGCGCGAGATTTGCCTGAATCCGGGATAATAGAGGTGTGACTTCCGTTGCCCAGAGAGTTTTCTCGAGGCGGCAGGAATACGACGTAGAGAATTGTGAGGAAGCTATGGCAGCAATGAAACCGCGTACTGGCGACGGACCTATGGAAGTCGTCAAAGAGGGGAAGGGTCTGGTAATGCGTCTTCCCGTAGATGGTGGCGGACGCTTGGTCGTAGAGATCAACGAGGAAGAAGCGGCCGAGCTGAAAAAATGCCTGGACGAAATCGTTAAATAACTGATAAATCAAAAAAGTAGAGGCCCCATTTTTAGGGGCCTCTACTTTTGTCTTTTAGTTAGTTGGATTCGTAGCGTTCGATCGCCTTCTTGTAGACCTCGACGGTCTGCTCTGCGATCTTCATCCAGCTGAATTCGTCGATGCAGCGCTGGCGGCCAGCCTTGCCGAACTTGGTGGCGGTGGCCTCGTCAGTGACCAGCTGGTTCACCTTCTGAGCAAAGTCGCTTTCGAAGTTCTCGACGTATGCCGGGTCGTCTGCCTGCTTCGGATCATACGGAACCAGCAGGCCGGTCTCGCCGTCAACGACGACCTCGGGAATGCCGCCAACGGCGGACGCAACGACCGCGGTTTCTGCAGCCATCGCCTCGAGGTTGACGATGCCGAGCGGCTCGTAAATGGACGGACAACCGAAGACGGTAGCGTGGCTGATGACCTGGCGAACGCCCTCGCGGGGAGCCATGTCCTTGACCCAGATGACGTCGTCGCCCTTGACCTTGCGCAGCTCATCGAGGCTGTCGGAGAACTCCTGGGCGATCTCCGGAGTGTCGGGGGAGCTGGCCAGCAGTACGATCTGGGTGCCATCGGCAATCTGGCGAGCGGCGCGAACCAGGTGTACCAGGCCCTTCTGCTTGGTGATGCGACCCACGAAAGCAACCGACGGGCGGTCGATGTCCATGCCGATCTGGTCGCAGTAATCGTGAGCGGTCTCGGGGTAGAACTCCTCGGTGTCGATGCCGTTGAGCACCACGTGGACCTTCTCGGGGTCTAGCTGCGGGTAGCTGTCGAGGATGTCCTGGCGCATCGCCTTTGAGACGCCGATCACGGCTGACGCACCCTCGTATGAGATTCGCTCAGCCCAGCTGGACAGTTCGTAGCCGCCGGCGAGTTGATCGCGCTTCCACGGTCGGAGCGGCTCGAGGGAGTGAGCGGTGACCACGTGGGGCACCGACTTGTAGAGGCCGCCTAGGTGGCCGGCTAGGTTCGCATACCAGGTGTGCGAGTGAACCAGGTCGATGTCTGGCAGAGCGGCGACCATGGACAGATCCGCGCCGAAGACGCGCAGAGAGGAGTTCGCGCCTGGCGGGAAATCTTCCTTGTGGGCGGTAGCGCCGGGGCGATCTTCGCCCATGCACTGCACATCAACATCGATGAGCTGATTTAACTTAGGGACTAGCTGGCCTACGTGTACGCCAGCACCGCCGTAGATATAGGGCGGATATTCACGGGTAAGAATTGAAACGCGCATAACCAGATCGTCGCACATTCTGTTGGCTTTGGGCTTGGATCAACCAAAAATGCCGGTTTTTGCATTTCCGACAAGAACATCTTGGGCAACTCCAATAAAACTTATGGCATATTCGCCAAAATCCTCACGACTTGCAGGTAAGTTCGAGTCATGGCCACACCAAAAGTATTGTCACTAATTCTCGCAGGTGGCGAAGGTAAAAGGCTGATGCCGCTCACGGGTGAGCGCGCGAAGCCCGCCGTTCCGTTCGGAGGCACCTACCGCCTGATCGATTTCGTTCTGTCCAACATGGTCAACTCCAACCTCACCAAGGTTGCGGTTCTGACCCAGTACAAGTCGCACTCGCTCGACAAGCACATTTCCGTAACCTGGCGGATGTCGACGCTGCTCGGCAGCTACGTCACGCCAGTGCCTGCTCAGCAGCGCCGCGGAAAGCACTGGTTCGAGGGTAGCGCTGACGCGATCTACCAGTCGATGAACCTCATCAATGACGAAGATCCCGACTACGTCGTCGTCTTTGGCGCGGACAACATCTACCGCATGGATGTCGGTCAGATGCTCGAAGCCCACATCGATTCGGGCCTCGACGCCACCGTTGCTGCCATCCGCGTGCCGCGCAAGGAAGCCTCCGCTTTCGGCATCATCGACGCCGGCCCGGATGCTAAGATCCGCGAGTTCCTCGAGAAGCCAGCCGACCCGCCTGGTCTAGCCGACAGCCCGGATGAGAGCTTCGCTTCGATGGGTAACTACATCTTCAGCCGCGATGCCTTCGTCGAGGTGCTTGAAAACGACAGCAAGAAGGAAGGCTCGAACCACGACATGGGCGGCGACATCATCCCGACCTTCGTGGACGCGGGCTCCTGCGGCGTTTACGACTTCACGCTGAACGATGTGCCCGGCTCGACTGAGAAGGACCGCAACTACTGGCGCGACGTAGGCACCATCGACGCATTCTTCGACGCGCACATGGATCTGATCTCCGTTGATCCTGAGTTCAACCTCTACAACGAGGAATGGCCGATCTGGACCCACCAGGTGCAGAGCCCAGGCGCCAAGTTCACGCTGCACGGCACCGCCGAAAGCTCGATCGTCACCAACGGCTGCGTTATTTCCGGTGGCGACGTCGATCACTCGGTGCTGAGCCCGGGCGTGCGTGTTGAGTCCGGCGCCACCCTCGACCGCTGCGTCGTGATGGATCGCGCTCAGATCGGTAAGGACTGCACGCTGCGCAACGTCATCCTCGACAAGAACGTCGTCGTTCCCGATGGCGTAAGCATCGGCGTTGATAGGGAAGCCGACGAGGCTCGTGGCTTCACCGTTTCGGATGGCGGCGTAACCGTCGTTCCGAAGAGCACCGTGATAAAGCCCAGCTAAGACACCTAAATAAAAATTCTCCCGCGATTCAAATCGCGGGAGAATTTTTATGTTTCAACTAATTCTTGTAAGCCACCACCAGGCCGTTGCCCAGCGGAAGCATCGCCGGAGTCAGCGTCTCTTCGTCTAGGATCGCCTGGAGAGCCTCTCGGACGATGAGCGACTCGTCGGATTCGTCCCTCGGGTCTGCAACCAGGTCGTTCCACAGGGCGTCGTGAAGAATTAGTAAGCCGCCAGGGCGAAGCAGGCGCTGGGCCTGAGCGACGTATTCGACGTACTCGACCTCGTCACCATTGATGAAGACGATGTCGTATGCACCATCGCGAAGATTGTCGAGCACCTCCAGGGCGATACCGGCGATCAGCCTGAACTGGGGCGAGGGGTAACCAGCGTCGAGGAGCGTCTTACGCGCTTGCTGCTGCCACTCGGTCTGGCTGTCGATGCTAGTCAGCACGACGTCGCCAGTCATGCCTTCGAGTAGTGCCAGACTGGAAACTCCAGTGCCAGTGCCGATCTCGACGACGTTCTCGGCCTTTATCGTCTTCGCTAGGAACGTCAGAAAAGCCAGGGTGCCCTTGCTGGGCGTGGGTGCGTTCGCAGCCGCCGCATTTTCGAGGGCAGCAGAAACTTGTTCGCTAAGCGGAACATAATTCTCGGCAAAGGCGAGCGAGCGAGCGGTTAATGGTTCAGCAGTGTTCGAAACAGTCACACCGACAGCTTAGCGGGAATTTGTGATTATATAATGATAATTCCTGCTAACAATGAGGAGCATGATGGCTGAAGCAACATTAGGACGGTTGATCACCGCGATGGTGACGCCGTTTGATGACAATGGAGACGTTGACATTGCTCGAGCCCGTGAACTCGCCGCCCGCCTAGTAGACGAGCAGGCCAACGACGCGATCTTGGTCAGCGGCACCACGGGAGAGTCCCCGACGACGAACGATGAAGAGAAGTTGAAGCTTGCTAAGGCCGTCAAGGACGAGGTAGGCGACCGGGCCAAGATCGTCGCTGGCATCGGCAGCAACGACACTCGAAAGAGCGTGGACCTGGCTAGGCAGACCGCGAAGCTCGGCGTCGATGGATTGTTGGCCGTAACGCCGTACTATTCGCTACCGCCGCAGGACGCGATCGTGGCCCACTTCAACCAGATCGCTGACGCCACCGATCTGCCCGTCATTCTTTACGACATTCCGCATCGCGCCGGCCGCGAAATCAGCCAGGATTCGCTGCTGAAGCTGGCTGAAAACCCCCGAATCTATGGCGTGAAGGACGCCAAGAAGGACATCGCCTGTTCGGCCCACGTCATCGATCAGACCGATCTGGTCTACTACGCCGGCGACGACGCGATGATCCTGCCGGAGCTGTCCATCGGAGGCCAGGGTCTGGTTGGCACCTCCACCCACTTCACCGGCCGACGCACTAAGCAGCTGCTGGAGGCCTGGGACGCGAAGGACTTCGCCAAGGCTCTGCAGATCTACCAAGATCTGCTGCCGGTTTACACGGGCGTTTTCGCTACTCAGGGCGTCATGATGGTCAAGGCCGGCCTGGCTCACCAGGGCTTCCCGGTCGGCGGTCTGCGCGGCCCGCTGGTGGATGCGCCGACGGAACTGGCCGAAGAATTCGGCAGGCTGCTGGATTCTACGGAGCTATAGCAAAACTAATGGAACTGGCGGGTGCTTCTGCACCGGCCAGTTTTGCTAGTTCTGAACTCCAAGGTTCAGCGGTTTACCAACGATTGACTTCTTGGTCTTGGAAATCCGCTCCGCCAGGTCGAGGAACGCTGCACCCGCGGGGCGCTCCGGGGCGCTCATGACGATCGGCGTGCCCTTCTCGCCGCCCAGTGCGACCAGCTGATCCATTGGGATCTGGGCTAGCAGCGGCACCGGCTTGGAGAACTTATCTGCCAGCGCGTCCGCGACCTGAGCGCCGCCGCCGGAGCCGTAGAGCTCAATGCGGTGGGTCTCGTCGCAGTGCGGGCAGGTGGTCTCTAGCCAGCTCATGTTTTCGATGACGCCCAGCACGTCCTGGTTCATCATTGAGCCCATGGTGCCCGCTCGTTCGGAGACCTCCGCTACCGAGGACTGCGGGGTAGTGACCACCACCATCTCGCTGCCCGGCAGCTTCTGGCCGATGGTCATTGCCACGTCGCCGGTGCCAGGGGGCAGGTCGATCAGGAAGTAGTCGAGGTCACCCCAGAAGACGTCGGTGAGCAGCTGGGTGATCGCGCGATCCAGGATCGGGCCACGCCAGGCGATGACCTGATCGCGGCGCTCCTTGAGCATTCCCATGCTGATCACCTGAACCTGGGCCTCGACGCCGTCGACGGCCTCCATACGCACCGGAACCGGCATGATCATGTTGTCCATGACTGTTGGGCGGGCGTCTGAAATGCCCATCAGATCGGGCACCGAGTGGCCGTAGATGTCGGCGTCCAGCAGACCGACCTTGCGTCCCAGCCGGGACAGCGCGAGCGCTAGATTGACGGTGACCGAGCTCTTTCCGACGCCACCCTTGCCGGAGGCGACGACGATCACGCGGGTCAGGTTGCCGGGTTTGTTGAAGATGATCTCGTTTTCTGGCTTGTCACCGCGCAGTTTCGCGGTCAGCTCCTTGCGCTGCTGCTCGGTCATCGCGCCCATGTGCACCTGCACCGACTTGACGCCGGGCACATTCTCGATGGCTTCGCGAGCATCGGATTCGATGGTGTTGGCGAGCGGACAACCGGCGATCGTCAGCAGGATGGTCACGTCAACGGCGCCATCGTCGGTAACCGTGAGGTTGTCGATCATGTTCAGTTCGGTGATCGGACGGTTAATTTCGGGGTCTATGACTGTGGTTAGGGCTTCCCACACGCTTTTGTTTAGATCTGACACGTTTAACTTTCTACCTGACTTTGTTTTAATAACCCAGGGTTAGCCAGGTTAACTTAGCCTTTATTCTCTTGCGGGGCGTCTTCCTCGGCCCCTTGCTTGTCCAGTTCTTCGAGTAACTCGCGTAGCTGATCCCTGATCTCGTTGCGGACGAAGTCGCGGGTGGCGAGTTCGCCGACGTTGTTGCGCAGCGACGCGATCTCTCGGGCTAGGAAGTCCATGTCGGCGCGACTCTGGGCGGCCACCCGGCGATCCTCCTGGGCGCTCCTGCGGTCGCGATCTTCCTGCCTGTTCTGGGCAAGCAGAATCAGCGGTGCCGAGTAGGCGGCCTCGATCGACAGCATCAGGGTGAGCATGATGAACGAGGGTGCCTCGTCGAACTGCCACGACGACATCGTGTTCCACAGAATCCAGGCGACGATAAAGACCGACATCCAGATTAAAAACGAGGGGCTGCCCATGTAGCGGGCGATCCACTCGGCGAACTGGCCGAACGACTCTGAGTTGATGTTCAGCCTTGGCTTCCAGCCCCTGGTGCGACCGGGGGTGTCTAGGCGGGCTTCCTCACTCATTGGTCACCTCTTCCTGTTCGTCTACGTCCTCGCCGTCCATCTGAATGCCGCGCCAGTCGAGCGGCAGCATATGGTCGAGCAAGTCATCAACGGTGACCGCGCCAACCAGCTGTTGGTTCTCGTCGACGACCGGGGCGATGACCAGGTTGTAGGTGGCGAAGTAGCGGCTCAAATCGTAGAGGTTCAGATCCGGAGAAACCGGGTTGATTTCGTCGTCGACCATTCGACCAGCCATCAGGCTAGGCGGTTCGCGCAGCAGCCGCTGGATGTGCACCGCGCCGATGTACTTTCCCGTCGGCGGATCCTGCGGGGGACGGGTGATGAAGACCATGGAGGCGAGCGCCGGGGTGAGATCGGCGTTGCGAACCTTCGCCAGGCAGGTCGCGATGGTCGAATCCGCGCTGACGATCACAGGCTCGGGAGTCATCATGCCGCCCGCGGTGAGCTCCTCGTACTGCAACAGGTTTCGGACGTCTTGTGCATCTTCCGGCTGCATCCTGGCCAGCAGATCTTCTGCCATCTCATCTGGCAGGTCGTTGATCAGGTCGGCGGCGTCGTCGGGATCCATCTCTTCCAGGACGTCCGCGGCGCGCTCGGCTTCAAGGCTCTCCAACAGCTCGACCTGCTCGTCGTTGGGCAGCTCCTGGAAGGCGTCCGCTAGCAGCTCATCGTCGAGGGCGAGCGCGATCTCGGAGCGGCGATCGGGATCCATGTCGTGCAGCTCGCGGGCCACGTCAGCGGGGTGCATCTCGGAAAACTCGGCAATCTTGGAATGCGTGTACTGCTGATCGGTCCAAACGTATTTTGCGACGTCGATCCACTCTCGCGTGATGATCTGGCCGTACTGGGGGATGCCGAATCGGCGCGACTTCACCTCGCGCAGCGCGACCTCGGTCAGAGCCCAGTCCTTGTTGCGCACGGCAGCCATCGCGATGTCGTGAACTAGGGCGCGTTCGAGCTTGCCATCGGGGGTTTTCCGCTCGATGAAGCGGTCGAACAGATCGTCCATCACCAGCACCTCGCTGGATCGCCGCTCGAAGCGACGGGTGTCCACCTGGCCGCCGATGACGATTTGAGTGACGTCTATGGAGCGCACCCTGATCATGGGCACGAAAATTTGTCTTCGGGCGAACAGCTCTACAACGAGCCCGCGGACTCGCGGATTCTTGGCGATGCGCGCCTGGACGACGACATCGCGAACCTTGCCTACCTGTTCGCCGCGGGCATCCAGCATCGGAATGCCGCGCAGCTTACTGATGAAAACAGCTGAAGACACACTCACGTCTGCAAGTCTAACCCGATGAGGCGGGTCAGCCTTTTTTCCGATGGGCGGGAAAGCAAGACGGCTCATAGCCTGCACAAAGCATTCTCACAGGATCGCAGAATACAGTAACCAGTAATGAACGGAGGCAAAATGGTAAACCGCTTAAATATGGATTCAGCAGCGCGAATAAAGCATGCTACGTCGATCGCCATCTACGACGAGTACTCCGATGCCCAGCGCGCCGTCGACTATCTGTCGGATCGCGAGTTCCCGGTGCAGTATTGCACGATCGTGGGCACCGATCTGCGCACGGTCGAGAAGGTCACCGGACGGCTGACCTGGGGCAAGGTGATGGGCGCTGGCGCTCTGCAGGGCGTGGTCTGGGGCATCGGCCTGGGCCTCTTGATGATGCTGTTTTGGCCTGGTGCTGGCTTCGCGACGCTGATCATGGCGGTCGCCATCTTCGTGCTTATCAACCTGATAACGACCGCGATTTCCTACCAGGTCTCCGGCGGTAACCGCGACTTCACCTCCACCACCGCCATCGTGGCAACGCACTACGAAATCCTGGTGGACCGCCAGCACGCCGCACAGGCGCGTTCGATTCTGGCCGGCCCGGTCTACACAGGCACTCCAAATCAGGTGGCTGGAGATTTGAATCAGGCCCCGACAACGCCCAACCCGCCAACGCAGCAGGAGATGTCGCAGTGGGCGCCGCCTAGCTTCGATGGCCAGCCCACCACAAGCGCGCCGCATTTCCAGGGGCAACCAGGTAACGAGCAGCCGAATCCCGCTCAGCAAGCACCAGAGCAGACGGTAGATTCTTTCGAACCGCCCAGAGAAGCCAACTAGCCAAAAGCTAGCTGAACAAAAACTGTTGGTCAGTCACCCGGCCCACAGTTTTTGTTTGTCTAGCCCAGAAGTTTCGCCATCCAGGACTCCACGTCCTGGCTGGTGCGGGGGAGCTGGTCGGAGAGGATCCGTGGCTCGCTATCGGTGATCAGGATGTCGTCCTCGATCCTGACGCCGATGCCGCGAAGCTCCTCGGGAACCAGCAGATCGGTCGATTTGAAATAAATGCCCGGCTCGACCGTGATCACCATGCCCGGCCTCAACTCGCCGTGGCGGTAGACCTCGCGGCGGGCAGCCGCGCAGTCGTGAACGTCCAGGCCTAGGTGGTGGCTAGTGCCATGCACCATCCAGCGCTGCCACTGGCCGCCCTCGGGTGACAGCGCCTCCTCGGCGCTAACGGGCAGGATGCCCCACTCTTCTAGCTTGTGGGCGATGACTGAGACCGCAGCGTCGTGGACATCCAGAAAGCCCGCCCCTGCTCGCGCAGCCGCGATTCCAGCGCTTTGAGCATCGTAGACCGCGTCGTAGACCTTGCGCTGGGCGTCGGTGAACTTGCCATTGACCGGCATGGTGCGGGTGACGTCAGCGGTATAAAGAGAATCCAACTCGACACCGGCGTCCATCAGCAGCAGATCGCCGTCCTTCAGGTCACCGTCGTTCACGATCCAATGCAGGGTATTCGCGTGATCGCCGGAAGCCGCGATTGTGTCGTAGCCAACGGCGTTACCGCGATGACGGGCATGCAGGCCGAAGACGCCCTCCACCCAGCGCTCGCCGCGGCCATTCGCCACGGCATTCGGCAGCTCTTTGACGACGGCCTCGAAACCAACTGCGGTGGCCTCGCAGGCCTCCACCAACTGAGCCACCTCGAAGTCGTCCTTGATCAGGCGAAGCTCGCTGAGCGCGGTCTCGAATTCGGTGTCGGCCTTGTCGCCCCTGCCGCGCCACTGGTCTATCTTGTCGGTAAGTTCGGGGCTGGCCTCGCGCAGGATCCTGGTCGGGGTGGTCGACGCGGCCTCGCGCAGATCCATCTCAAGACAGGCGATATCGCGGGACGAGATGTGGCCGAGCGCGCTCATCTCCTCGAGGGACTCCCGCTGCCCAACCCACATTTCGCCGTAGGTGGCGTCTGCGTAGAACTCCTCGTTGGTGCGCGGCACGCGAGGGTGGAAATAAAGGTTTGCCTCGTGGCCGCCGGGTGCGGGCTCGAGCACCAACACGGCATTCGGCTCGCGATCGGTGCCCAAGCCAGTCAGCCAGCTAAACGCGCTATGCGGACGGAAGCGGTAGTCGCAGTCGTTGTTGCGCACCTGAAGGTGGCCAGCCGGAACGATCAGGCGCTCACCCTGGAACATCTCGGATAGCTGCTTGCGGTGTCTCTCGGCGTTGACGGCGCCGGCGATCGGCTTCGGCAGGTTCGGGTCATATGGCTGCCAGTCCTGGCAAATAAACTCCTTGAAGGCGGGGGAGAACTTGGCACCCCGGTTGGTGAGTTCAGTTTCGTCGCCTTCAGCGGTTGAGCTAACCTCGTTCATTATTTTCCTTTTCAACTAGCTACCATCGATTGTATGCCTGCGGTCTGCATACGGGGTAGCTGATAAACGAATGCGGTTTGGAAAATGATTTCACAGAGCGAAAAGAAGCGAGTCGCCAGGCAGCTTGTGCTGCCAGGATTCGGCGAGGCCGGCCAGCAGCGCCTGGCACAGGCTAGCGTCGTGGTGATCGGCGCCGGTGGCTTGGGCTGTCCGCTACTGCTATCGTTGGCGGGCGCAGGAATCGGAGAAATCACCATCGTCGATGACGACGTGGTCAGCGTCTCCAACATTCATCGGCAGACCCTGTTCGGCGTCGACGACGCTGGTCAGCCTAAAGCCTCACTGGCAGCCCAGCGTTTAACGGGGCTACATCCGGAGGGGAACTTCAAAGCCGAGCAAACCAGATTCTGCCCAGAAAACGCACTTAACATCGTCGCCGGTGCCGACATGCTAGTGGACGCCAGCGATAATTTCGCCACCAAGTTCCTCAGTGCGGACGTCGCGGAGATCACCGGCCTGCCTCTCGTCTGGGGCACTGTACTTCGCTTCGAGGGACAAGTCGGGCTCTGTCGGAGCGGTGCCGGGGTGAGCGAGGGCGTGGGCTTCAGGGATCTCTACCCGAAGCTGCCTCCGGCCGAATTCATTCCGGACAACGCGAGTGTTGGGGTGCTCGGGGCAACCACGGCAGTGCTCGGAAACCTGATGGCCACCGAAGTAATCAAATTCCTTGTCGGCATCGGCGACTCCAAACCGGGCCTGCTGCTCAGCTACGACGCACTCAGCGCCAGCCTGAGACGCGCACAGATAACTGCAAGCAACGCCCGGCAAGCCGCGGACAAGTTAGGCTGACCAGATGTTCTTCAAGAAAAACAACGAAAGCGAAAAGCTCCTTGAGATGGTTCGCTCCGGTCAGGCCGCGGCGCTAGATGTTCGGGAGCTCAGCGAAAGAAAGCAGCGGGATCTCGACCTGCCAACGCGCTCACATCACCTGCCGCTCTCACAGATGACAGAGGCCAGCTTCAAGAAGTTTCTCGGCAGCCTGGGCGGCAAAGACAAGGTGGTTGTCTACTGCGCGGCCGGCGGACGAAGCAAGAGGGTAGTAAATCACTTCTCCGCACTCGCGAAGGAATCCGGGGTGGAGTTGCTTAATTTGCCCGGGGGAGTCGCTAGGAACGCGTGATCTTTGGCCGCTACTAGCAAACGCTGGCATAGTATGGGCTTATGCAAGCAGAACCTAGCCAGCAAAGCGTCTTACTCGACCTAGCAACGCTCGATACCGCCGCGGCCCAACTGCAGCATCGCAAGCGCACTCTGCCGGTCTTGAAACAGCTGCAAGAGCTGGCTAAACAGCGCAAGGTTTTGCTCGAAGAAGTCGTGGCCACGGACACCAGGGCCAGCGACAAGAAGCTGATGTTGGATCGGGTCAACGAGGACCTGGAACCGGCGAGAGCCCGGCTGGCTAGGAATGATGAGCTAGTCGAGACTAATCTCCCGCACAAACAGCTGCAGGCGATCATTTCCGAGAGCGAGCACCTGAAGGGACGCATCGCCGAATTAGAAGAACAGCACCTGGCTGCCGAGTTGGAAGCCGAAGAGGCCAGCAAGAAGGCCGAGGAGGTCCGCGCTAGGCGCGTCGAAATCGAGACCGAAATGAAGGCTCTGATCGTCGAGCGCGACGAACAGGGCAAGCAGATCGACGATGACTACAAGGCTAATCGCGAGGAGCGCGCCCAGACGGCAAAGCTCGTTGCGGAACCGCTGTTGAAGCTCTACAACAAGATTGCCGAGCGCAATATCTATGGCGCGGCAGCATACAAGAACGGCAAGTGCGGCGGCTGCGGCCTGGCGCTCGACGAGACCGACAAGAAGCGCGCCCAAGAGGCCAGCCCGCAGACTGTTCTGCGCTGCGAAGAGTGTGGTCGAATCCTAGTTCGCTGAACTGGCTATAATCATCAACGATGAGTCGGCCGGGTGATCGCGGCGAAAGCTGAGGAAAGTCCGGGCTCCACAGGGCAAGGTGGTGGGTAACACCCACCCGGGGTGACCCGCGGGATAGCGCAACAGAAAGTAAACCGCCCACTAGTGGGTAAGGGTGAAAGGGTGGTGTAAGAGACCACCGCGACGTCGGCGACGGCGTCGGCATGGCAAGCCCCACCTGGAGCAAGACCAAGAAAGGCGCCTAGCGCCTGCGACGGCGGATGCTGCCCGCTTAGCCGTCGGGTAGGTCGCACGCCGGCGGCGCAAGCCGCCGGGGAAGGCTGTCGGTAACGGCAGTCGCAGATGGATGATCACCGATTACAGAACCCGGCTTACAGGCCGGCTCATCACAACCCCAGAATCTTGGCATTAACCCGATTTAAATCAGCCGTACCAGTTCTGTGAACATTATTTGTGCTTTATCAGGCTCACATTCAATAAGTAGTGGTGCTCATGTACGCTAATTTTACTCAGTAGCTGTTTTGGGAATCGTGAAAGAAGGCAGTTTGATGGAAAAAATTAAACGCTCTGTTGCTTGGCACTCTCTTTTGGTGCTTGTGACCGCACTGTGCCTCTTGGTGGGGGGGCACAGGCACGGCTGCGGCTGAGCCGACTCAAGCGGATCGCGTTCCAACGCGCATCCACGCATATACTCCCGGAGGGTTCCTGCCGGGGGCGAATGGCAAGGCAGTGATTCTCGGTTCGGTGAGTGCAACTTGGCCTGATGGCAGCTATACCGACTTGTCTGGGGCTACGGTTAGTCTGTACTCCCATCCAACGTCAAAAGCGGATAGAGAGTCTGGCGATGCCGCCCCCCTCGCTCAAACAACCACCGATGAGAAAGGCATCTACCAGTTCACCGTGGAGGCCTCTCCAAGTCAGAGCGTGGAGTTTGACACAATGATTGAGTATGGGGGAGTCAAAGAGTTTTATGGCAGTGCTAAAGATACTACAAGTGCCACATACATCGAGCGTCAGCTGGTCGTTCGCCCAATCCTTACTACTGAGGCCAATTATGACGAGGTGGGCAATATTCAGGGAAAACTGGCTGAGCCTAAGGTGCTCGAACTCAAGCGCAACCAGCTAGTTGACTGGGATACGTACCTGTTGGGACGCGGCACAAACCTATGGAAAAAGAAGGCGCCCGGATTCGATGTAATGCCGATCGAATGGTGGAAGAACAACGCGGAGGCTTATGGCGAGCTATCAGCACCCTTTGTCAACCACGGAACCGTGATTACTGCTGTAGATGAGAACGGATCTCCGGTCGACCTGAGCCAAATCACCGCAAAGCCTGGAACCTACACAGTCACCTACGAGATAGGCTTTGAGCTTCCCAGCTCGAGCGCTGATCCCATTAGGCCATACCTCTCGCGACATAGCGCTGATGAGTTCCCTGGATATCCAGAGTGGCCTGCAGAAGGCAACCGCATGGTCTTAGGTACTGCCTCGCTTACGGCAAAGGTGCCCTACAAGCTTTCCTATAATGCCAACGGCGGGGAGGGCACTATCCCTGACGAAGCATCGTTCATGAAGGGCGCTTCGGTCACTCTTGCGAACCAAGGTGACCTCAAAAAGGGCAAGGCAGAGTTTACCGGCTGGAACACGCAGGCCGACGGAAACGGCACGTCTTACACCGAAGGTCAAGAAGTAATCTTTGATGCCGACACAACGCTGTACGCCCAGTGGAAAGAGGCGCCCGTAGACAACAAGGCGGATAAGCCCTCTTCAACCGTTCAGAAGAAGCGGGCCTCCAAGGCGCCTCGCACGGGCGGCAACAATCCCTATCTGGCAGTTGCGCCGGCACTGTTCGCTGGCGTCGGCCTTGCAGCTGCGGGCTTGTTCATGCTGCACCGCAGGAAACAGCAGCTGTAGGTTAGCGATTCGTTTCTGCATCTCTCTCTAAGCGTTGGGGGGCGGGGGTTTCGCGGCGCCCCCTCTTCTATCCGGGGCGCGTGTGGGGCGGGGGGTTTCCCCCCCCCGCGCGGGCGCCCCCCCCCCTGGGGGCGCGCGGCGGCTCCTGGGGCACCCAGTTTGGC
>CAUPIJ010000031.1:0-17428 GCA_963511305.1 uncultured Propionimicrobium sp. | reverse complement strand
GGCGAAGGTCAGCGCGAGCCTATCGGCGAAGGTCAGCGCGAGCCTATCGGCGAAGGTCAGCGCGAGCCTATCGGCGAAGCGCGTTGCCGGCCCACGTCAACAGCGATACCTCCCTATCGCACCGGGCGATCATGTCCTCATCGTGCGTGATCACCAGCAGCGTCGAATCTGCCAGCTCCCTGAACAGGTCGGCTAGCAGGTGGCCTGCGGTCTCGTGGTCGAGGTGTTCGGTGGGCTCGTCGAGGATTACCAGGGATGCCTTTTGCTCCGCGACCAAGATTCGTGCCAGGGCGACGCGCTGCGCCTCGCCGCCGGAGAGCGTCGCGCCCTCCTCGCCGACGATGCGCTTGGGGTTTAGCCGCAGCCCAGCGCTCTCGAGCGCTGCTTTGACCTGCTCGTCGGTGGCGTCGCGATTGCCGATCTTGACGTTCTCGGAAAGAGTGGTGGCGAAGATGTGGGAGTCCTGCGCCAGGTACGAGATGTGTTGCGGTGCAGTGACTTCGCCCTCGTGCGGCGGGATTAGCCCCATGATGGTGGCCGCCAGCGTGGTCTTGCCGAGGCCGGAGGGGCCGGTGATCGCGATCTTTTCGCCCGGCTCGATCTTGAGGTCGATGCCGCTGAGCAGCGTTGCCGCGTCCGGCCAGCCAACCGCCAGATTGGTCAGTTCGAGCGCGGTGACGCCCTCGCCGTCGGTCAGGCTACGGTCGCCGATGCCGATGTTTTCGGCGGCCAGCACGTCAAGTACGCGCTGCAGCGAGTTCTTGGCGCGGGTGAGAGTCTGGCCTGCCTTAGCCAGATCGGCGAAAGCCTCGTGCAGAGCCAGCGGAGTTAGGGTGAGGACGGCCAGATCCCTGGCCAGCAGGGTGCCGTCGGCGACGGCCTGGCCGCCGATCAGCAGCGCAGCCGCGACCGCGATTCCCGTAGCCACGAGCTGAAAGCCGCCGGCGACGCCCTGTGTCCAGGCAGCCTTGCCCTCGGTATCGGTCAGCTGCGCGTCGGAGCGCTCTAGCTTGGCTAGCGCGTCGTCGCCTCGTCCGTAGGCGGCGAGGTCTGCGGCGCAGTGCGCGATCTCGCGAACCTGGTTGCCCATCTCGCCGCGTGCCGGGACGGCGGCCATATCGGCCTTCAGCGTCCAGCGCTGCGCCAGCCAGGGCACCACGATGCCTGAAAAGATTGAGCAGGCCAGCAGAACGACACCGAACAGCGGGTTGAAGATGCCCAGCGCGACGCTGGTGCCCAGCAGCACGAAGCTCGCCGAGCAGAACGGCAGCGCGACACGCACGATCAAATCCATGATGGCCTCGACGTCCGCGGTGACGCGCACCAGCAGGTCACCGTGGCGGCCGCCGAGAGTCGTGGTTCTGGCCAGTTTGGAATAGACGATTTGGCGAAGGCTGCCTTGCATGCGCAGCGCAAGATCGTGGCTGACCAGTCGTTCGATGTAGCGAAGCACGCCGCGAGCAATGCCGAAGAACCGCACGCCAACTGCGGCGGCCAGCAGATACAAAACTGGCGGGTGTTCGGCCGCGCGGCTGAGCAGCCAGGCCGATACCGCCATCAAGGCAATGGAAGAGGCCGTTGCGCACGCTGCCAGAATCAGCGCCAGCAAGAAGCGCGAGCGACCCTTCGGGATCTTGCGCAGCAGCTTGGTTACAAAGCGAAAGACGTTCTCGCCTGCAGACGTCGCGGTGGTCATTTGGCCTCCCTCACACCGACCTCGATGACCTGGTCGGCGATGGTCAAGATGGCGTCGCGGTGGGTGACGATCAGCGCCCCGACACCGCTGGAGCGCAGCGTCTCGACGACGCCCGCCTCGGTTTGCTGATCCAATCCGGCTGTCGGCTCGTCAAGCACCAGCAGCCTTGACCCGCCCAGGTCAATACGAACCAGGGCGCGGGCCAGCGCGACGCGGCGAAGCTCTCCTGCGGACAGGCCCTCGGCGTCGTCGCCGATGTGGCGCTCCAGGTCGAGCAGCTGGCCGCCGGAGCGGTCGAGCGCGTCTCGCAGCTGCTCGGTGGTGGCTTCGGGGTAGCCCATGGCGATGTTCTGGGCGATCGTGCCGTTGATCATGCCCGGCTCCTGAGCAACGTACGCGATTTGCTCGCGCCAGGCGTCGATGCTGAGCTCGCTCAGTGGGGCACCGTCGACGGTGATCGTGCCGGAGGTGGGCTGCTCGAAGCCGAGCAGCAGCGCGAGGATTGTGGTCTTGCCGCCGCCTGAATGCCCGACCAGCGCGGTAACCTCGCCGGGCCGGAGTGTCGCGCTGAACGAGTGCAGCGAGGGCTGGTCGGCCGCGGGATATTTCATGGTGACGTCGTCGAAGACGATCTCGGCGCGTGACAGGTCTGCGGGCGTCTTGCTGCCGAAGTCCATGTCCTTCTCGCTAGCCTCAATGAAGTTGAGCGCGGCGGTTGCGGCAGCGGTGCCGTTCGCTGAATCGTGGAAGAGCTGGCCGACCATGCGCACCGGCAAGAAAACTTCCGGGGCCAGCACCAGCACGAACAGCGATGTGGTCAGGTCTACGTGGCCGTAGACCACCCGGAAGCCGATGGTGACCGCAACCAGCGCGACCGACAGCGTCGCCAGCAGCTCCAGCACGCCAGATGATAGGAACGCGACCCGAAGGGTCCTCATCGTCTCCTTGCGGTTGGCGTCCTCAGAGACTTTCAGGCCCTTGGCCTGGGATTTCGCGCGCCCGAAAACCTGCAGTGTCTGCAGGCCGGAAACCAGGTCGGCAAAGTGGTTGGCCAGCCGCGCCTGCACCTTGAAGCGGCGGTTCACCTGATCCTGGGTCTTCCAGCCAATCAGGGCCATCAGCAGCGGAATCAGCGGCACCGTCAACACGCAGATGATCGCGGACTGCCAGTCGGCGAACATGATCGTCGTGACCACGATCAGGGGAATGATCACTGCCTTGGCGAGTTGGGGGAGGTACTTGGCGAAGTAGCCGTCCAGGGCGTCGATCTCTTTGGTTAGCAGCGTGATTAGCGTGCCGGATGGGGTGGACGCGTCCGCCGGACGACGCAGTCGGGCGGCCATGATGTCGCGACGAAGCTGCGATTTAACTTGTGCGCTTGCCCGGTGACCGAGCCAGGACTCGAGCCAGCTGAGCACGCCACGCACTACGAAAACGATCAGCAGTAGGCCGGCATATTTGGCGATGCCGGGCAGCATTCCCTCGAGGCCAGCCTGGGATCGGTCGAACGACCCACCGACGGCCTTGGCGATTAGCCAGGCTTGGGCGATTACTAACATCGATGTGCCGACCCCGGTTAGCACAACGGCGACCAGGAAATTCCTGGTCGCCGTAGCGCGTTGCACCAGTCGACTGTCTAGTGGCGCAGGCATTATGCCGTTAGTTTATCCCTTTTTGGATTTTTTCAAATAGCTACATAGCTCGTGCCGGATGGTGAGCCTCGCTGGGCTCCGGCGGCATCTGCTCAACACTCAGCCTCTTGCGGAATACGTAGTACGACCAAATGATGTAGCACAGAACAACCGGAACCATGATCCCCGCGAAGATGCTCATCAGCAGCAGCGTCTTGGGAGAGCTGGCTGCGACCGTCAGGTCAAGGGTGCCCTTGGCGCCGGAAATGAAGCCGAGAGTGCCGTACATCTTGACGAATAACATGCCGAACAGTGTGGCGATGGTCAGGCCGGTGAACACGAAGGACAGGGCGTCGCGGCCTGCCTTGTGCGCCAGAACTGCGACCACCAGAGCAACCACCGAGACCAGGCCGACAGCCCAGCATGCGACGGTGCCCCAGCCCTCAATCCACGGGTTGTCCGAGGCGGGGTAGAAGATGTTGCCGCAGACGACGAACAGTGCCAGCAGAACTACTGCGACCCAGCCCATCTTCGAGGCGTAACCCTTTGCCTTGTCGTAGACGCTGCCCTTGGTCTTCAGGCTCAGGAAGACTGCGCCGTGAACCGTGAACAGCACCACGAGCATGACGCCACCCAGCAGGGCGAACGGCGAGAACAGGCTCAGGAAGCTCTGGGTCATGTGCGGCGGATCGCCAGCCACCGGCATGCCGATGAAGAAGTTGGCGAAGCCGACGCCGAAGACCAGGGTGACCAGGAACGAGCCAATGGTGCCACACCAGTCGAAGGTGTCGCGCCAGCGATCGTCCGGGTACATCGCGCGGTATTCAAACGAGATGCCGCGGATGATCAGGCCAACCAGCACCAGGAAGAGCGGAAGGTATAGACCGCTGAATAGCGAGGCATACCAGCCTGGGAACGCCGCGAATGTCGCGCCGCCTGCGGTCAGTAGCCAAACCTCGTTGCCGTCCCAGGTGGGGCCGATCGAGTTAATCATTACCCGTCGTTCGGTGGGGTTCTTACCGATCACCGGGTAGAGCATCGCGACGCCGAAGTCGAAGCCTTCGAAGAAGAAGAAACCGACCCAAAGTACGGCGATCAGGATGAACCAAAGAATCATCAGAAATGTTGGATCACTCATTGCTTATCTCCGATCAGTACGCGAAGTAGACGGTTTCGTCATCGTCGCGGGCCGCCATGGACTTAACCTCTGGCAGGCCCTTTCCGATGAACCTGAAGAATAGTTTCAGCACGACCACCGCGACAACGCCGTAGATCAGTGTGTAGAGGATGGTGCTGAATAGCACTGCTGCCGCGCTCACGTTAGGCGAGACCGCTGTGTAGGTGGGTAGTACGCCGTTGACGATCCACGGCTGACGTCCCATCTCCATCAGGATCCAACCGAACGAGCTGGCGATCAGCGGGATGAACGGCGTCAGCGGCATCGCAATGGCCCACAGCTTGTTTGTTGGGGCCGGGCGGTTCTTTCGCAGTGCGACGAGCGCCCAGATCGCGATTAGCGAGCCGACTAGGCCGAGCATCATCAAACGGAAGCTGTAGTAGTTGACCATGACGTTTGGCACCGGATCGATAGCGGTGGTGTCGAGTGCGTCAGCGTACTCTTCCTGCAGCTGGTTGCGGGTGTTGTCAGCCGCGTAGTAGCCGGACTCCTTGAACTGAGCGGTCAGGTCGGTGATGCCCTTGACCTCAGCGGTCGGGTCGTTGGTGGCCAGGAAGCTCAGCACGTACGGCACGTCGAGGCTGAAGACTTCCTTCACCTTGGTGGTGCCGTCCACGCGGTCTTGCGTGTAGATGCCGATGATGCTGAACGGCGCGTTGGTCTTGGTTTCGACCAGACCCTCGGATGCGGCGAGCTTCATCGGCTGGTACTTGGCCTCAACCTGAGCCTGTACGTGGCCCGACAGAACCGTGAGCACCGAGGCGAACAGCAGAACCCAAGCGCCGATCTTTGCGGTCTTGCGCCAGGTGCCGTTCTCTGCGGGCAGCTCAGCGCCGTCCTTGTGAGCCTTGGCCAGCTTGTACATCTTCCAGCCGGAGATGCCCAGCAGGATGCCGCCGGCGATCATGAAGGATGCGCCGAGGACGTGCGGGAACGTGCCCAAGAAGAAGGGGTTGGTGAGCAACGCGGTGAAGTCGGTTAGTTCAGCGCGACCGTTGTTGTAGGTGGCGCCCACCGGGTTCTGCATCCAGGAGTTCGCGGCCAGAATCCAGATCGCGGAGATGCTCGATGCAGCGGCGACCAGGTACATGACGAAGTTGTGTACCTTCGGCGAGAGCTTGTCCCAGCCGAAGATCCAAACGCCGATCATCGTTGATTCGAGGAAGAAGGCGATTAGGGCCTCAAGCGCGAGCGGTGCGCCGAAGATGTCGCCGACGAAGCGGGAGTATTCAGACCAGTTCATGCCGAACTGGAACTCCTGCACGATTCCTGTCACAACGCCTGCCGCGAAGTTGATCAAGAATAACTTGCTGAAAAATTTCGTGAGCCTCAGCCACTCCTCGTTTTTTGTGCGTACCCACATGGTTTCGAGCACGGCAATGAGCCATGTCATGCCAATGGTTACTGGCACAAAGAAGAAGTGGTAGACAGTCGTGATTCCGAACTGCCACCGGGCAATGACTTGTGCGTCCATGCCGAACAGAGTACACCCAAAGGCGTAGCTCGTGCCAGCTTTGCATGATACTCCAGGAAGATTTTTAGGTTTCAGAGGGGTATAACTAAGACCTAAAATCTCCAAAAGTACGTCGACGGTTGTACCCTCTACGCTGGCAACCGGCGTTTCGGTGTTGCCTGCAGGCGCTCTGTCCGAGATCTTTAGCTAAGAGCGTTATTTATTGGTTCCAGGCTTGCCCTACCCTTCCCTAACGGTGTTAGGCTGTTGCAGAAATCTGAAAGGAAGCCCATGCCTGAAGCTAAAGCCGCACCCCTGGTCAGCGCCCGCGATCTCGCGCTGATCGCCGTCTTCGTCGGAGTCACCGCCGCCCTCGGCCTGATTCCACCTGTTCCTGTCGGCCCGGTGCCGATCACGGCTCAGTCGATGGGTATGGTGCTCTGCGGTGCTATGTTGGGGCCCAAGCGCGGCGGGCTTTCGATGGCGCTCTTCATGTTGCTGGTGGGCGTCGGCCTGCCGCTCCTGGCGGGTGGCCGTGGCGGCATCGGCGTCCTGCTGGGTCCGAGCGTCGGTTTCTTCATCGGCTGGATAGTTCTGGCCGGACTGATCGGCTTTCTGACCTATCGCGTCGGCCGCCCCTACCGGGTCTGGATTGGCATCGTGATAAACATCGCCTGCAGCCTCCTGCTTTATGTCTTCGGCATCGCAGGCATGATGGCCATCACCAAGATGACGCTGTCGGCGGCGGTCGTGGCGAATCTGCCGTTCCTGCCCGGCGACGCCATCAAGGCGGTGCTCGGCGCGCTGATCGCGGCGGGCGTACACAAGGCCGTTCCCGACCTGATTGGCGCAAAGATTGATAGAAATTAGCGGCGTCAGCCATCGATATCCGTCCTCCGAGCGGCTCGTCCTTGACGACGTGAATGTCAGGCTGACCGAGCAGCGGATCGGTGTGGTCGGCCATAATGGCTCTGGCAAGTCGACCTTCGCGAGATTGCTGAACGGGTTGATTGTGCCTAGTCAGGGCACGGTTAGGGTCGACGCCTTCGACACCGTGAAGCAGGCCAGTGAAGTGCGCAAAAAAGTCGGCTTCTTGTTCACGTCGCCCGACGCTCAGATAATCATGCCGACGGTGGCCGAGGACGTCGCGTTCAGTCTGCGCAGATCGAAGCTCTCAAAGAAGGAGAGAGCCCTGCGCGTAGCTGAGATTCTGACCAAGTTCGGCCTGGATCAGCACGCCGATCACCCCGCACACCTGCTTTCCGGCGGTCAGAAGCAGCTGCTCGCGCTGGCCGCTGTGTTGGTCACTCAGCCGCAGCTCATCGTGATGGACGAGCCCACCACGCTCCTCGACATTCGTAACGCAGCGATGATCAAGCGCGTCATCGCGAAGCTGCCGCAGCGCGTCGTCTTGGTCACCCATCACCTCGATCAGCTGGAGAACTTCGACCGGGTGCTGGTTTTCGACGGTGGCAGGTTGGTCGCCGACGGCGTCCCAGAGGTGGCCCTCGAGCGATACCGCGAGCTGATGGAGGCGCAGCTGGCGGCAGACGAGAAAGAAGAGCTCTCGGGCGAGCGAAGCGGTGTTTCGGGCGAGCGAAGCGATGCCTGATGGGTGAACTCGGCCTCTACCGTCCCGGAGATAGCGTCCTGCACAGAATGCCCGCAGGCCTCAAGCTGGCAGCGCTCTTCGTCTTGGCCGTCTCTGTCTACTTTCTTGGCAAGGTCTGGTGGGTGCCTTTGGTGGTTCTGGCGGTCATTTTCGCCCTCTACGTGTGCTGTGGCTTGGGCCTCGGTGCGGCCATTCGCCAGCTTCGTCCGATGATCTGGATTCTGCTGTTCATGCTTGTCGCAAACTGGATAGCCCGCGATCTGCTCTGGTCGATCGGCGTCGTGGCCACGGTCTGTTCGCTGGTTTCTGCTGCTGCTTTGGTGACGCTGACCACCAGGACCTTCGACCTGGTTGAGACGGTGGTTAAGATCTGCCGTCCTCTCAAGCGGGTTCCGCTGTTGGGGCGTTTCGTCGACCCCGAGCGCGTGGGCCTGGCGATGGCGCTTGGTATTCGCTGCGTGCCGCTGGTGGCCGGGCTTGCGGTTCAGGTGCGAGAGGCGCAGATCGCCCGCGGCAATCTGAAAAGCATCCGCGCGTTCGCGACCCCGCTGCTGATCAGCGCGATCCGCTCGGCCGGTGACATGGGTGACGCGCTGATCGCTCGCGGCGTCGATGACTAATTAGTGGGGCTTTCAGCCAGCCGCGCGCTGATCTCGAACTTCTTGTCCGCCCGCTCGATCGTCAGGTTGGCCTGGTCGCCTGGGTTCGCTTTGTTCATGATCATCAGCAGGTCCTTGGCGCTAGCTGCGGATTCGCCGTTCATCTCGACGATCTTGTCGCCGATCTGCAGCCCCGCGTCGGCCGCCGGGGTACCCGGAATGACCTGCGCGACAACTGGCTGATTCTCAGGGCTGAGCGTGATGCCCAGATAGGCCGGCTTGCCGACGCGCAGCTTATCGGTTTCGTTGCCCGCTAAGACCTCGGCCGCGATCTGCTGTACTCGTTCGATCGGGACGGCGAAGCTGCGGCGGTCGGCAGCGTCCTGGTTATCTTCGGTGCCGGCGGTGGTCATGCCAATCACCTGCGTGTTCGCGTTGAACGTCGGCCCACCCGAGTAGCCGGGTACGGCCGCAGTCGACAGGCCGTAGAGGCCCTGCAGCTGGTCGGTGCCGAATTTGCCGAAGCTCGATTCGATGTTCACCGCGGAGTTCTTGTCCATCAGCACCCCGCCCGTGGCGTGCAGGACGCCACCACCCCGAGCGTTTCCGACGCTGGCCACCTGGTCGCCGACGTACGGCTCGTTCCCGGTGACGATCGTGGGCATGTCGCTGGCGTCGCGCAGCTTCAAAATCGCCACGTCCTCCTGGCGGTTGTAGCCGAGCACCTCGGCGCTATAGGTCGCCCCGGTATCCGCGGCGCGCACCCGGATGCTGGTGGTCTGGCGAACCACGTGATAGTTGGTGGCGACGACGCCGTCCGCCTGCAAGACCAGCCCGGTGCCGGTCGAAATCTTGTCGCCCAGATCGCCGTTCACAAAGACCACGCCGGCGGCCATCGCGGGCGTCACTTCCAGCGAGTGCGGGTTCCTGATGGACGGATCCGTCGGGATCTCGGCGGGCAGCACCTGGGTTGGAGCGGCGCCGACGCGAATCGTCGTCGGGCGAGGCCCGAATAACCAGAGCGTCGCAACCGAGGACAAAAGTACCGCTAGGCCGATGATCGCGATAGTTCGAAAGAAGGTACTCGCCCGCGAGGGCCTCCTCGACGGAACATATATCTGGCCCTGATTAGGGGGAACAAGGTATTGAGCCTGGAAATGTGGCGGGCCGGCCGGGCCTCGGAGCGACGGACGCACGGGTGGGGGCTGGTTTGGCGGCGCTCCGCCCGGAACATAGTTAATGCCGGACGCCACCTGACCTCGCGGGTCTGGATTGGTGGCGTCCGGCATGTCTAACAGTCTAGTCGCAAGCTCCTAGCGGAATCGAACCTGTCTGCCGATGGTTCCGACGAGCTCCTCGATGTGCTTGGGGCTCTTCTTGCGCTCCAACTCGGCCTCGAGTTCCGTGATGCGCTCGCCCAGGTGGAGCCGCTCAGCAGCGTGCTCGTTGTGCGGGTTCTCGACGAACTCGTGTAGGTGCTTCAGACTCTCGCCGATGTGCTTGACCTCCTGCTCCTGCTTGGCTTCGAGACGCTCGCGATACCAGTCGCTGGCTAGGATGGTCTCGCGCTTGAACAGGTCGCGGAACTGCGGGCTGGACAGCGTCCAACCCTCCTCGGTCTTGCCGTAGGCCATGATCTCGAGCAGGCCCTTCAACGGCGGGCAAGCGAGCTCAATACCTCCGTCGGCAAAGTACGACTCGGCAACCCGCTTGTGCGTTGAAACAATGACCCGCATCGACTCGACGAAGGTGTCCATGTCCTGCAGCTCGGGCTTGAGCATCTCTTCGGTGAAGACGACGTTCGGGTGCAGGAAGATACGGCCGAAGTAGGTGGTCGAGAACCGCATGTTCATGCGGTAGCCCAGCCTGCTGGCAAGCACGCGCTCGCCGTTGTAGTCGAAGTCTTCCAGCTTCTCGAGATAGCCGCCCTCGATCAGGTTGGATGCCTTGCGCTCTTCGGGACGCATGCGGCTGAAGAGCTCGGGCACCAGCATCGAGATGTCGTGGGCCACCTGCACCTTCGGGCCGATCGTGCCCGCGGAGCTCAGCCAGCCGTCGTACTCAGGCAGCGCGTAGCTGAGCAGCGCGTTGTTGAGGTCGATGATTGGCAGCAACGCGTTGAACGGGCCCTTGGTGAGTGCGCCCTCGGAGCCGGCGCCCGTCGTCGACGGCGACTTGCCGGTCATCGACGAGATGTACTCCATGAACAGCTCGGGCAGCTCCATGTAGTGCAGCGGGTTGTAGACGCACAGCGGCGGGATGCCCGGCTCGGCCGGGTTGTTGCGGCGGCCAGCGGCCACCACGTCTACCGGCAGCGGGGCGAACTCGTCCACGCTGACCTTGCGCGCCAGGGCGCTAGCGATGTGCGCGGCCTCGGTTGCCTCGGGGTTCGCCACGTCCGGGCGTTCCTGCAGGTAACGCGGGTTTTTCGAGCGGCTGCCGTCGGGCAGGACGCGCGACATGTCGCTGCAGGTCCAGAACTTCGGGCGGGCTTCCGGGCCGGCTTCGACCACGCTGCGGATCAGATCCTGCATTGGCCTGGTGTATTCGCTGAAGTGCTGCGGGTTCTCGAAGATCTCGAGGGCGTCGTCGTAATTCAGCCCCTGGAAGTTCGAAATGAACGTGTCCGGCTGCGACAGGTCGTACTCGGCCTGCTTGTCGTAGCCGCGAACCACCGCGTCGTCGGGACGCTGGAACAGCAGGTGCTCACAGTTCTTGACGTACTTGCGCGGCAAATTCTGCTGGTTATCGAAACCGGGCAGGGACGGACGGTACGACGGGGCAACCGTGGACGCCGTGATGTCGTCCTCGGTCTGCACCTTGACCGCCGGCGAGAAGTCCGGGCGCAGGCTGAACAGCCTCCAAGAGCCGTCCTCGTCGAAGCCGACGCGCAGCATGTTGACCAGTATTCTCTCGCCCTCCAGGCGCAGCGCGTTGCCCTCGCGGCCGTTGATGACCACGGAACCGAAGTGCTTGCGCCAGTCGCTGCCCCATTCTGGCTCGTGGTGGCGCTTGACCGTGAAGACAAGCTCCTTCACGTGGCTCGGGATCGAGTTGAGGAAGCTGTTGTACTCATCGTTGAACAGGCTGGACGGGGTCAGCAGCTTGATGACCGAGCCGAGCGAACGCTCCTCGGAGAGGATCGCGCGGTGGTCTTCGCCGTTGCGCTCGGGGTCCGCGAAGCGGTTGGAGTAGTCGCGGTTCAGCAGCTCCTCAACGGTGTCCATGTCCTTCTCGGGGTCGTTGATGTAGGCGGTGCCCGAGACGAACGCGTCGAGCAGCGACTTGCTGATCTCGGACTTGCCGCCACCGGAAACTGTCGCCGGCTTGTGGCACTCGGTGGATAGCTGAGAGATGCCGAACAGCTGCCACTGGCGCGAATCCGAGTCGCGGGCCTTCATGTAAACGCGGTAGCCGTTGGGCAGGAAGTAGGTCTTGCCTGCCAGCAGCTTCAGCTCCCGGCTGGCGCCATTGACGTCCTTCCAGGTGATGAGCTGATCGCGCATCGAGAAGTTCGCGCCGCCAGGAACCAGCACGAAGTCGTGATTATCGCGGTAGCGCGCCCAGCCGCCCTGCTGCATTTCGAAGCGCCTGGGGTCGCGCTTGACGACGTCCTCGAGGGTGTAGTCCTCGGGAGTGAAGGTGTCCTGGTGCTCGTGGCCCAGATTGTATGCCGGGTAGACGCTGGCTCCGCCCGAGTGCTCCTCTTCGGCGCAGCCGAGCAGATTAGCGGCGTAAGACAGCTGGGTCTTGACTTCCTTCTTGCAGTAGCCGAAGTAGTTGTCGGCGAGGATAGTGACGAAAACACCACGCTCGTCGCGGATGCAGACCTTGAACGCCTTGCCGCCGTTGTAGAGCTCGTCCGCGCTCTCCCAGCACTGGCCGTCGCGGCGCTGACGCTCGGTGGCGTCGTCGATGTGCGGCATGCCGAGGCTCTTCTTGGTGACCTTGGTCAGGTGCGGCGCGAGAATGACGCAGCCGGTGTGACCCGACCAGTACTGCGGGTCGAGAGCGGCATCATTTTCGGGCAGATCCGGGTCGCCGGCGTTGCCGAAGATGCTCTCGACGAAGTCGAGGTTGCAGCACATGCCGCCGGGCGCGAAGAACCTGGTCTCCATGGTCTTCTCATGGGTGCCCGGAACCGCCGGGACGACGAGCGGACGCATGTAGAGCGAGACGAAGCAGCCGACTGGCTCGGGTTCGTTCGCGCTGTACGGAAGCAGCATGTCTTCCTTGGGCGGCTGGACGGCCAGCTCAAGGAGCTTCGCGAAGACGTGCTTCTGAACGACGATCTTGTCGGCGGGAATCGGTGCGCCGCCCTCGGCGATGTGGAAGACGCCCGCGGTGGTGCGGCGGTCGTTCTTCGGGTTGTGCAGCACGCCGTTGCGCAGGCGGTAGCTCTCGACCTGTTCGGAGTGGAACTCGTCGTCGTTGCTGGGCAGGCTGAGCTCGCGCGCCAGGCCGGGCTGGTCTAGCACGAGGGTGCCGCGCGGCAGCTTCGGGTGTACGTCTACATCGGAGAGATAGTCGTCGATGAAATCTTGGATTCGTTTATCTACTGGCGAGAGGTGGTCTGCCATTCGTCGGCCCATCTCTCGCTGACGGGCAATAAGCGGTTCGATCAGGGCGAGCTCGTCGGCGTCCAGGGTGTTTAGCTGGAAGCCAAGCATCGCCAGTCGAAGGCTGATAGCTGAATGAATGTTAGTCGACATGCTTCTATTTTCGCCGATCGCTTGGGCAAATGGAAGAGGGGGTGGGTTAAAACCAAAACTTTTCAAAGTACATGAAAATTATCGCGTGGTTAATAAAAACGCGGTTTTGGAAATTAAATTGAGACCTTGCGTCAGGTTATAGGCCGCTGACCGAGCTGATCCGGGATAGCTGCAGCATTTTCTGGCCGACCGCCTTCTCAACGACGTTAACCATCTCGCCGGCAACCATCAGCACCCGGGCGGTGCTCGTGATCGTCGCCCCGTTGGTGTCGACATATTCGAGCTCGACCCAGACGTCCTCGCGCTGGGCCTGCTCAAGCCGCTGTCGTAGCGTAGCCGGGGTGGTCGGCTCGTTGTCGAGCAGACGTTTGGCCAGGGCTTTCGGGTCGGGCAGCTTGGTGCGGTTCTGGCCTGGCTGGTGCAGCTCGGTCAGCGGGGCGGGTGCGCGCGGCGGGGCTGGGCTGTAGTGGACGCCCGAGGCGGACGTCGGCATCGGAGCCAGCCCGATCTCCCGGAGCAGATCAACCACCTCTTCCGGTTCAACGGCGGCGCCCAGCACGTTCGCTCCGAGTTTCACCAGGCCTAAATCGGCAGCTTGCGGGTGGTTGAGAATTGTCACCAGCACGTCCTCGTCGTCCACCTGGATCGCGCAGCTGACCGCCGCCACCCGGATCTTGCCGTGGGTGCGGGCGATGTCGTTGATGAGCTGTAGGGCGATCGCGGGCACCTCGCTGGCGCAGTGCTCGGCCAGCCAGCTGCGGATATTCTCGGCGCTCCAGCCTGCGTCCAGGGCCTCGCGTACGCTCTTGTTGGTTAGTCGCCAGACGCCCGTCGCGCCGTGCGAGACGCGGGCAGCGAACTGACCGAGCTGCCTGCTGGTCTCGCGGTCGAGCGGTGCGGGGGCCACCAAGCTGAGATCGGACTGAGCCAGAATCTTGCTGCCGAACGCCGAGAAGCCGGGGTTCTCCGCGCAGTCCGAGGCCAAGACGCTCTTGCGCTCGAAGGTCAACGTGCCTAGCCAAGAGGCCTCTTTCAGCACCCGTGCGCAGTCCTCGAGCTTGTAGGCTTCCGCGCGCGCAGGGTGCAGCCACGTCAACCTCTCGGCCAGCGCCTCGGCCGTGACGGGCTGGCCGTCCTCTGCCTGGGCAAGTTGGGTTGCACATGCCGAGCGCAACTCGCCTGCCTTGAGTTGGCGACGCTGCGGATCGAGCGTGTTCAGCTCATCTGGACAGCGGCGATCGAGCATCTCGTCCCAGGCGGACTTAAGCGCCTGCCAGCGCGCCCAGCTATCACCCTCAGCCCAGCGTTCGTATTGCGTAGTCGGAACCCAGTTGCCGCCGCTGCGAGCGATCAGCTTCGCGCAGCTGGCCAGCGTCAGCACGAAGTCGCAGAGTTCGGGGTCGCCGATGCGGGCGGCGAGCGCCCTGAAGTCGCGCTTGCCGATGGCTCCCGTCGCCAATTGCGCAACCGGGTGCTCGTCCAAGAATTCCGCGACGGCTAGCACGTGCGAGGTGAGCTCCTGAGCGCTGCCGATCGCAGCTCTATTAATAAGGTCGGGGGATAGCTCGCTGCCCACGCCCAGCGCTTTTTTGGGCCAGGGCGGAATGTTCGGGCTGACCTCGTCGCGGAAAAGCCTGCCGTCACGAATCGTCAGCGCCACCTCGCGGGGCAGTACGACGCTCTGGTCGTCGATCGGGCGCAGCAGCCCGGCAGTCAGCAGTCTCTCGACGGGAGACTTAGGCGTCTCGATGCGGCGGGTCGCGTTATGCACGACGCCGGTCGGCGGCCCCCAGACCAGCCGATCGAGCACCTTGCGCTCGGCGTCCCCGATCTCGGCGAGGGCCTGATCTATCTGGGCTTGTGGCAGCGGGTTTCTCGCACGCGCTAGCCCGGCTGGGTAGGGGCCGAGCACCGCGTGAACCTGCTGTGCGACCCTGGTCGGTCGCCCCCACACCAGAACTCGCTCGCGCAGCTCGTCGATGGCGTGCTGAACCTCGTCTTCCGTGGCAGTCAGGGCCTCTGGCAGCCCGTCGGCGTCTGCGGTGGCAGCCAGCGCGGTCAGCACCCGAAGCTGCCAGGCGTTCAGGTGCTCCATCGCTGCCTGGGTGGCGGCCCTGGTTGTTACGCGCTCCACCAACTCGTCCATGTTGCGAAGCGACGGCATGGTCAACTCGGGACGCAGCGTCAGCAGCCGCTCGAGCTGGGCCGCGTCGAGGGTGCGCAGATACGCCTTGTAGCTCACCTAGCCAGGCCGCCTTTCGTCCAAACCCGCAAGCAATTTGCCATATCTTCAACTGTAGTTACCGCGCCTAACCGGCGTTTGGTTTGGCGCAGCACTTTCTAAACTTGGCGCGAACGGTTAAATTAGCAGCGAGTAGACTTTATTAATTGAGGCCGAAACGTTTCGGCGCTCGTTTTTAGCCGAAACGGTTAAGAACGAGAGAAGTAATCGGCGGGAGACGCCCGCGGATTCGATAAACAGGAGTTGTTGTGCCCAGCGGCAAAGTGCGTTTTTTTGACGCAGCAAAAGGCTTTGGTTTCATTGCCAACGACGAAGGCGGAGACGTCTACGTCCACGTTTCGGCGCTGCCCGAAGGCGTAACCAGCCTGCACCCCGGTCAGCGTGTCGAGTTTGGCGTGATCGCCGGGCGACGCGGCGAACAGGCGCTTTCGGTTGAGATCTTGGACGAGCCGCCCTCGGTGTTGAAGGCGCGCCGCAAGAAGCCCGAGCAGATGGCTGTGCTATTCGAAGATCTGCTGAAGGTCATGGATCACACCGGCAACACCTATAAGCACGGGCGTTACCCCTCGCCGCAGCAGGCGAAGAAACTGGCGACGATGCTTCGCGCCGTGGCCGACGAATTGGAGCTTTGATGGCAGCAGCAGACGCGATTACCGCGGACGCAGTAGACCAGGCCCGAGAGGCCGCAGCTGAGGCCGCGGAGGATTTCGGCGTCGGCGACTACCTGGGAGCCAAGGTCGAGGGCGTGCGTCAGATGACGCACTACTTTGCGTGTACCCATTCCGCCTACTCCGGTTGGCGCTGGGCGGTGACGATGGTTCGCGCCTCCCGCGCCCGTCGGGCGACGGTGAATGAGGTCGTGCTGGTGCCCGGTGATGACTCGCTGCTCGCCCCCGAATGGGTGCCCTGGGCCGACCGTCTGATGCCAGGTGACATCAAGCCCGGCACGCTGTTGCCCACCCCGGACAACGACCCGCGTCTTGAGCCCGGCTACACTGGCGCCGATCAGGACGCCGGCGATGACCCGGCTGAGCAGGCGCTGACCCGCGCCATCGCCACCGACCTGGGTCTGGACAAGGAGCGCGTGCTCTCCGTCGAGGGTCGCGCGCAGGCCGCCGAGCGTTGGTTGGCTGGTCCCTCCGGCAAGGACAATGCTGACACCAGGCAGGCTCCCGGCTTCTGCGTCGACTGTGGATACTGGGTGCGAATTAGCGGTTCATTAGGGCGGATGTTCGGTGTCTGCACCAACGGCTTCTCGGCTTTCGACGCAACCGCAACCTCCATCGAGCACGGTTGCGGCGGGCATTCGAGCGTGGTTAGCGATCAACGATCAACCAAGATGCCGGAGCCGGCGCTGGACACCATGCACGCCGAGCGTGTTCTTTTCGATTAAAGCAGCGGTTAAGTAGCTGAAATAGCAAATTTTGTCAGAGCGACAAGATAAACTTCACCTGTATTTTAATTTTTCGGAATTAAACGAGTGACTTAGGTGTTGCTAACCTAGGAACTAACGATTCATAGGTGAGGACGGTTGGTAACGGTGGCTGGTGACTTAATCGACACCACAGAAATGTATCTGCGGACGGTTTACGAGCTGCTCGAAGAGGGCATCGAGCCGCTGCGCGCCCGCATCGTGGAGCGCCTGGAGCAGTCTGGGCCGACTGTCAGTCAGACGGTTGGCAGACTCGAGCGCGATGGCTTGTTGACCATCGAGAACGACCGACACCTGAAATTCACCGAGTGGGGCTGGGAACGCGCGGTTAGCGTCATGCGCAAGCATCGCCTCTCCGAGGTCGGCCTGCTGAAGCTGGGCATCGAGTGGGAATACCTGCACGACGAGGCCTGCCGCCTGGAGCACGTGATGAGCGGGCGTCTCGAGAAGCGCCTGACCGAGCTTCTGGGGGAGCCCAAGTTCTCGCCGTACGGCACCCCGATCCCACCGCTAGAGGGCGACGTCGACCCGTCGGTCTTCCGAGACGGCGTGAGTAGGTTGAGCGATCTGCTCGATGAAGAACACACGGTCGCCGCGAAGCTGGGCAGGGTTAGCGAATTCGTGCAGCACGACCTGCCGGTGCTCTGCGCTATCAGCGAGACGGGCATGCGTCCTGGGCTGCCGTTCAAGGCTCGCATCATCAACGACGACCTGGCGTTGGCTGGTCCCGAGGGGCAGGTGCGCATCGACCCCGACGTTGCCGATGGCCTGTGGGCGTTGAATTAGTAAAATCAAAACTTAAATTATGGGCGTCGGGGTTTTGAAGTGCTCCCCGAAAGTTGGACTGGTTAATTTGGTTCTTTCTTTCGGGGAG
>CAUPIJ010000030.1:0-19263 GCA_963511305.1 uncultured Propionimicrobium sp. | reverse complement strand
TAGAACTACTCCCCACTAGTAGATCACTGATTTTCTCAGTCCAACTAAGGGGGAGCAGTTCATGATTAATTCTGCACCCCCCCTCGTGGAATTAATTACCCCCCCTCAGGAGATTTATGTTCGCCGCCATGCGTGCGCGGCATCAACATAAAGCAACCACTAAAGGTTTTAGCCATTCTGGGATTTCCGCCAAAGTGACTAAATCCGTTGTTGCTATTGTTGCTGGCGCCCTTTTAACGACTTCTGCGTTGCCTGCTGTCGCGCAACCAGAAGACGCTGCCGTGTCGTCGGGGGTACAGGCTTCTGAGAGCACTTCTAACTCGCTAGAGAATGTGTCTCAGAGCACTCCTGAAAACGTCGCCAGCCAGTCGTCTACTGGGCAGCTTGATCCAACCTCTACAGCCAACAGGCCCGCATCCGAGACCGCTATTCCAGCAAGTCAAGGCTCAGAAAATAACAGTGGCGCCGCTGCTCAGCAACCATTGGGCGCTCCCGCGCAGGCGGGCCCGGTCGGTGCGGCACAGCCTCTGACTTGCGCCAGCAAGGTTATGTACTCTTTGGGCAACGACGGGCGCGTCTGGAAGATCAGCGGCAGAGGAAAGGTTGCCGAATACGGAAACGACGCGACCAAGGCGGAAGACACCGGGATCACCTTCGTTGACCGGACCAGAACTAACAATGCAGAAGCCGGCTATAACGGATTAGCTATTGGCGTTGGTGGCAAAGAAATGTATGCCTTTAGGAAGTCAAAAAGCACTAGCGAGTCGTCATTAGTGATTAAGCGTTGGAAGGCGGAAACCGGCAATGTCGAAACCGTTGCCGACCTGGAGGCTGGGAAAAAGCTACGGAATATGAACGGGCCCAATCGTTTTGATCCGTTCGACTTGGTTGCGGGTGCGATGCGTCCGAACGACTCCGAGAATTATTGGTTCGGAGGTTTTGAGCGCGAATACAAAGGATTTTATTGGACTGGGGCTGATTACCAATACCTCTGGGATGTCTATTTCCATCTCTACCAATTCAAGCCCAAGGAATATACCGGCACGGGGCGAGGATCACTCGATTACGTAGGTACCGTCCAGGTTTACAAAGAATCGAACGTTGGCGCTGGGACCTTGCCGCCTGTTGTAAACGGCGATATCGATTTCGATGCTTCTGGGAATATGTACATTCTCGTCCACGATAATGCCGGTGGTTACGGCAAATTGGTGCCCGTCACCAAGGCCAGCCTGGAAAGAGAGTTGGCTCTTCCCGCTGATCAGCGTGGCAAAAATTTCATGAAATCTCAGCAGGTGCGCATCAATAGATACCTGGGCGTGAGCGAAAACGGCATCTATCTTTCTTACAACGGTCTGGCGGTGTCTGCCGATGGTCTGCTGAACGTGCAGTCCAGCGGCCAGGGCAAGGGCGCTAAAACGACGATTAGGCAGCTTGACCCCACTACCGGGCAAGTCATCTATGAGTCGGACAGGTTAGGCACCGGAGATAGCACCTATAACAACGATATGACCGGCACTGACCTGGCGTCCTGCGTTACCCCGCCGACTCTCACCCTGAAGAAAAACCTGACTCGCAAATTCAAGCCGACCGCAACCACTGGTGGAGATCAGTTCAAGCTGGTCATCTCTGACGGTGATGACCCTTCGAGCCAGAAGGAATATGCGAATGCTGAGACAACTGGAAACGTCGACGGCCTGCAGGGCGAACAAGCCGGGCCGATCGTCGTCAGGACGGGCAAGACCTATTTTCTGAGTGAAAAGCCGGTCGGCCCGCGTGCTGCTCAGGACAACTACAACACCAGTTTTGAGTGCAAGTCGACAGGCGGCGGGGCGGTCGAAACCAAGAAAATGCCGCGTCCAGCTACTGATCCGCCCGACAGCCACACCTACGCCGTCTATGTGCCCCGATCTGTTGACGTAGCTCGCGAGTCAGTGGCCATCGAGTGCACCTACACCAACACCCCCAAAGAACAGAAGGCGAAGCTGACATTGGGCAAGCAGGTTAGCAGCGTGAGGAATGGCTCGTTGCCGCTCACAGCACTGGCCAAACCGGGCGAGTTCACGCTCAGCGCGGCAAACGGCGACACCAAGTTCATCAACGCCAAACCCACTCTTAACGAGTCTGGCTCGCCTCTAGGGGATGAAGACCTTGGCTACACCGCGTCGAGTGAAGTCATGCCCGGCGATTACCTGCTGGCCGAGACCGGAAATAAGCCCGCCTATAAACAAGATGGAGATTGGGTCTGCAAGGACGCAAACTCACACAGCGTGACAGTTCAAGATTCCAAAGTAACTCTGAAAGCTGGTGACGACGTCACCTGCATCGTTGCAAACAGCACCGCCGAGTTGACGCTGCTAAAAGACTTCCCTAACGGCAACCCGGCGGATATCACGGTGGCGGCCAAACAGGTTCAGCCCATCACGGGCCTGGCCGACCTGAGCGCCAAGGGCAGCGGTAAACCGGGCGTCGAGAACAGCATTCAGGTTTTACCCGGCCATGAATACGCGCTTAGTGAAAGCTCGGATGTCGCCTATCTAGCCAACGGCCTGCAGAAATACACCGGTCCGGTTGCTATCGAGGCAGGTAAAGACCCCGAAGCCGTGTGGAAAGAAAGAATGGCCGACAACACCCTGTGGGCCACGGTCAACGACCACACAGTTTCGCTTGCGGCAAGCGAACACGGGATTTATCGATTCGTGAACAAGAAACCACCCAAGATTTTTATTCCGTTAACCGGCGGGCCAAGCCGTGACCTATTCGCTATATGCGGGTTCGTCTTAATGGCCAGCGGGTTATCGGGAGCCGCGCTAATTAGGAGGCGCCAATCACGAAAATAACGGCCCTGCCTAAGCGGCGAGAAAAACAGACCATCAAGATTTTCAAATTAGAAGGGAAAATAATGAAGAACAAATTAGTTAAGAAGGTGCTGGCCACTGGCGCAGCCCTTTGCCTGAGCGCATTAGCACTCACCCCGGCAACAGCCTGGGCCCAGACGCAGACGCCTCCGGGGAACATCGACACCGGCAGGACAACTAGCATCACTGTGCACAAGCACACCGCTGGCGACGGCACCCAGGGCAAGGCTGACGGCTCCGGCACCGCGGGCAGCAAGCCGCTGGCTGGCGTTACATTCACGGCTTACAAATTGACCAATATCGACCTGGCGAGCAACTACGCTGACTGGGATAAGTTGGGTGAAATTCAGAAGGCTTACCCCAAAGGTCTGCCGGCTAACGCGTGTTCGGCGGCCGAGTTGACTACTCCGACTTGGGTAAAGAACACTGGCATCGGGCTTGATAGCACCGGCAAGAAGCTCGATCCGACCGCGGCTGACGGCACTGCCAAGCTAGCTGACACCGGTATCGCCGCCTACCTCTTCTGTGAGACCGGGCGCCCGGCCAACGTCACTGTCCCGGCCATCCCGTTCATCGTCACCGCACCTTACCCGGGTGAAGGCACCAACCCTTCCTGGATCTATGACGTTCACGCCTACCCGAAGAACGAGGTCGGCGAGGTAAAGAAGACCAACAAGACTCCGGAGGAGCTCGGCCTGGGTTCGAAGGCCACCTTCGAGGTTTCCACCAAGGTTCCTAATCTGCCTGAAGGCTACACCACCTTCAAGCACTTCGTCTTCAGCGATACCCTGGACGACCGTCTGAAGCCGGGCTATCCCGCAACCAACTCCACGACTCCTGCTGTCAATAACGTTTATATTCCGGCAGCTGGTAGTGAGCCGAGGATTGATTTCGCACCGACCACCGATTACACGCTTACCGTCGACGGCCAGAAGGTCACCGTTGAGTTCACCAAAACCGGTATCGCCAAGCTGGTTGCTCGCAAGGGCGAGACCATCTACCTAGATTTCAACGCGACCATCACTTCTATCGGCAACGGCGTGGTCGAAAACAAGGCCCACTTCTCGGTAGATCCCAATAAGGACTACGACCCGGACAAACCGGGCAACCCGTCTAACGAGGTTATCCGCAAGTACGGCGACCTGAAGCTGCTGAAGTACGGTGAAGCAACCGAGAGCAATGTTCTAAAAGGTGCTAAGTTCCAGGTCTTCGAGGCCGAAGACCCTTACGCTAGTGACTGCAAGGGTGCTACCAAGAAGTCCGGAGCTGATGCGATCAAGGTGAACGGCGTTGACACGTTCACCTCTGACGAAAAAGGTCTAGTTAAAATCGACGGCCTCTTCGTCTCCGCTAAGTCTGTAAGCATCGACGCTCAGGGCGTCCGCACCGAGGTTGGTAACGAGAACGATCAGCGCTGCTACGTGGTAGAGGAGATCGAGCCTCCGGTCGGCTACGTTAAAATCGCCAACCCGATCGGTGTTGCTGTTAAGAAAGGTGTGACCGATGCTGCTTCCTACGATCTCAAGGTAGACAACAGCAAGCAGATCGTCCCCGGCCTACCGCTCACCGGCGCTCAGGGTAAGCTAATCCTGCAGGTTGGTGGCGTAGCGCTCGTCGCTGGCGCGATTTGCTGGGTCTTTGTCGCCCGCCGTCGCAATGCGATCGCCGCTTAATTAATCACAGATACAGCCAGCCTAGAAAGCCTGCTTCTGGCGAGCAGGCTTCTCTAGGCTGGTTGTCGGCTATTTATAGGGCAGCGTAATAACTAATGCGAAAATCTAAATCGGCAAAGGTGAAGGCCAGAACACGCAGGTGGCGGTTAAATCTGCCGGTGTTCATCGCTGCTCTGGTGGCGTTTGTAGGGGTGACGATGTACCTCTACCCGGAGGCGGCGAGCTGGGTCAACCAGCTGAATCAGAGCCAGGCGACAGATAACTACGCGCAGGAGAATCTTGCCGCAGATCCTCCCGGCGCTGAGCAAATAGCCCTTGCCAAGCGTTACAACAAGGCGCTGAACATGGGTGTATTGCTTGGGTCGCACGAGCGGATCCCGGAATCCACGGGAACTCAAAACAGCGATCTGGACTATTGGAAAATGCTTCGGGTCACCGACGACGCCCCGATGGCCAGGCTGCGTATCGAGGCTATTGACGTAGATCTGCCGGTTTATCACGGCACCTCCGACGAGACCCTGCTGCGCGGTGCCGGTCACCTGGAAGGCAGCTCGTTACCAGTAGGCGGGGCAGGCACACACACCGTGGTGACCGCCCACCGCGGCCTGGCCGAGGCCACGATGTTCAATAACCTTCCCGATCTTGAGGTGGGCGACAGATTCTCGTTCGAGGTTTTCAACGAGGTCTACGTCTACGAGGTTTTTTCGAAGCGCACTGTTGAGCCGGAGGACACAGACTCTCTGCGTCCAGAGGGCGACCGCGATCTAGCCACCCTGGTCACCTGCAGCCCGCTCGGGGTTAACACTCACCGCATGTTGGTTACCGGCGAAAGGGTTTTCCCGACCCCGCAAGAGGACATCGCGAAAGTCGGCGAACCGTCAGAACTGCCCAGATTCCCCTGGTGGGCGGTGCTGTACGTGCTCGCGATAATCCTTCTGGGCCTGATGGTCTGGCGGCTAGGCTACCCGGCCAAGAAATCTAACAAAACGCTCCCGTCAAGGGCCTCCGCAAATCCCGGATCAGATAGGCCAGGAGATCCGGCCCCGCCGGCCCGCCGAGCGGAGTAGAGGTGTGACGCTCAGCCTGTTGACCAGGCGCCTCATCTTGCGCAGCGGGAACTAAAGGGTTTCCGTTGTGGTGAGCACAAAAGTTAACACTTTTGAGGCAGGGGTTGGTCAGTGAGTGCAGCCGATTCGCTCCTGGTGTTGCTTTTGTTCCCGTAGTCGAGGACAAAAGCAACACCAAGAACATCCGGGGACGTTAAAGCAGAAGGTCGGGTGATGGGGTTGGTCGGTGAGAGCATCGTGGCTCGCTCGAGCAAGCCAACCCATCACCCGACCGACCAGGGGCAATCATCTGAACCACACCCCCCGTCCCCGCATAGCCGGAACCAAAGGTGCTGCACTCAACAAATATCGTTCCCTTTGTGCGAAATACGGGCCTACCAGATGGTGACGCGGTCTTCTTCCCTCAGCCACATGGCGTTTTCTTCCGTGACGTCGAAGGCGTCGTGGAAGGCATCCAGGTTTCGCACCACCTGGTTGCAGCGGATCTCGGCGGGGGAGTGTGGGTCGATCGCGATCCGGCCTGGGGTATTGGTGGTAGACGCTTCGTTTTGAACTCTCAAAAATAACTCTCAACTTAACTCACAATTTTTGAGTGTTGAGTTGAGAGTTGAGTTGAGAGTTAATAGTATCGGCTCATGAAGGTGCTGACTGATCAAGCTGAGATCGAACGTCTGATTGAGGTCTTGCGTGTTAATGGCCTGGATTCTCAGCGGGTTGAAGTTAAGGCTGCTGTGCGCGGGCTGCCAAAGACGGTTGTCGAAACTTTATCTGCTTTCAGCAATGGCCCTGGAGGGCTGCTAATTCTTGGCCTGGATGAGGAGAACGGTTTTAAACCTGCGCAAGGCTTTAAAGCCGAAAGGGTTTTTGACGCCTTAGCTGGAGTTTGCAGCGATAATCTCACCCCTCCTGTCAGGGCGGACATTGAGATTCTTAAGTTTCAAGATGCTCGAATCGTCGTCGCGAATGTGCCGCCGCTGCAGCCTCGGGATAAGCCATGTTATGTGAAAACGAAAAATATCTATGGCGGATCATATATTCGGACAGGGGATGGTGACAGAAAGCTTTCGCCGTACGAAGTGGATAGGTTGCAAGAAAATAAAATTCAGCCTTCATGGGACATTGAGGTTGTTAAAGATGCAGGGCTTCATGATCTTGATGAGGATTTAGTCTCAGCGGTCTTGTCGTTGGAGCGCAAAAAACATCCACGTATTTTTGCGAAAGTGGCCGATGAAATCGCTATGCAGCGTCTTCGGATAGCTGGCGAAGCGGATGGAAAGCTGCACCCTACTATCGCAGGGCTACTAGCTTTGGGTGTTTATCCACAAGAATTTTTTCCGCGATTAACGGTCACCTACGCGGTATATCCAGGGTCAACAAAGGCTTCCCTCGAGTCTGGGCAGCGGCACCTTGATTCTGGAACTTTGGCGGGGCCCATACCTTCTTTAGTCGAGGACGGCGTAAACGTCGTAATGAAAAACATGCGTATTGGAGGCGTTGTTCGGGGCGCTTTCAGGCATGATCTTTTTGATTATCCCCCGGTTGCGGTTCGTGAAGCGCTAACCAATGCGTTAATGCACCGAGACTATTCTCCTGCCGCTAGAGGGACGCAGGTTCAGCTAAACATTTACGCAGACAGACTGGAAATTGTTAACCCCGGGGGTTTGTATGGGACAGTGACACTCTTTTCGCTTGGAAGCGCGGGAGTTTCCTCATCGCGTAATCAATTTTTGTCACGTTTGCTTGAAGTTACACCCTATGAGGACGGTGGGTTCGTTGCTGAAAATAGGGGCAGTGGGTATCAAGAAATTATTTCTCAACTTGAAAGAGAAATGCTGCCACCTCCGATACCTGCAGACAGGCTGGATAGTTTCAGCTTGACTTTTGAGCGTCGTCGTATGACAGCGTCTGAAGCCGGTGCTGCAGCTGGGCAATCTTCTCGTGAGAGGATTCTTGAATACTTGCGAGGGCGCTCGAGTGCCAGCAGTAGGGAGCTTGCCGGCGCTGCTGGTATTGGTGTCGGTGGTGCTCGTGCTGTGCTCAATGGATTGGTCAAGGAAGGGCTCGTTGATCGAACTGAGCCTGTGACTAGCCCAAAGCAGCGCTACAAGTTAGCCAAATGATTCTGTTAACTCTCAAAAACAACTCTCAACTAAACCCACAACTTTTGAGTGTTGAGGTGAGAGTTTAGTTGAGTGTTTCTCGATTTTAGGTACTAGAAATCGAGCTGGTGGGCGAAAGACTGTTGGCGTGGTGCGGCTAGGCAATGGTAGAGGTCCGAAAAAATTGCTTCTAGTGTTGCTTTCCATCCGTAGTCAGATGAAAAGCAACACTAGAAACTGATTTACCAGATGCTGACGCGCTGTTGCGGAGCGAGCCACATCGGGTCAGACGGCTTGACGTCGAAGGCGTCGTGGAACGCGTCCAGGTTTCGCACCACCTGGTTGCAGCGGATCTCGGCGGGGGAGTGTGGGTCGATCGCGATTAGCTGGCGGGCGCGCTCGGGACGGGACTTCGAGCACCAGACCTGCGCCCAGCTGATGAACAGGCGTTGGGCGCCGGTTAGGCCATCGCTGGGCTCGGGTTCGGTGCCGTCGCAGGCGATCAGCCAAGCTTTGTAGGCGATGGCTAGGCCGCCGAGGTCACCGATGTTCTCGCCGAGTGTCAACTGGCCGTTGACCTTGACTTCGGGCGCGGCGAGCGGGGACAGCTCGTCGTACTGGGCGACCAGCGACGCCGTGCGCTGCTCGAATGCGGCGCGGTCCTCGTCGGTCCACCAGTTGCGCAGGCGTCCGTCGCCGTCGCAAGTGGAACCCTCGTCGTCGAATCCATGGCCGATTTCGTGACCAATCACGGCTCCGATACCGCCATAGTTCACCGCGTCATCGGCGTCAGCGTTGAAGAACGGCGGCTGCAGGATAGCGGCGGGGAAGACGATCTCGTTGCGCAGCGGGTGGTAGTAGGCGTTGACCGTCTGCGGATACATCATCCACTCGTCGGGGTCGACGGGCTTGGACAGCTGCTCGATCATGTAATCGAACTCGAAGCTCGACGACGCCAAGACGTTGCCGACTAGGTCATCTGGCGAAATCTGCAGGGCGGAGTAGTCGCGCCACTTGTCCGGGTAGCCGATCTTCGCGCGGAACTTGCTGAGCTTATCGAGCGCCTCGGCGCGGGTGGCCTCGGTCATCCAGGTCAGGGAGCTGATCGACTCGTGGTAGGCGGCGATCAGGTTGCCGACGAGCTCCTGGGCGCGGGCCTTGGTGGCGGCGGGAAAGTGCTCGGCGACGTAAATCTTGCCGATGGCCTCGCCGAGCACGGACTCGACCAGCGAAATGCCGCGCTTCCAGCGCTCGCGCAGCTGCGGAATGCCCTGCAGCTGGCGGCTATAAAACTCGAAATTCTGCTCGACCAGCGCGCTCGGGCCGACGCCGGCCAGCGAGTCGATGATGTTCCAGCGCGCCCAGGCTCGCCAGGCCTCCAGGTGGTCTTCGGTGAGTAGCCCGCTGACATCGGTGAGGAACGTGCGCTGGCAGTTGACCACCTCAGCAACCGCGCTCTCTGGCAGGCGCGCGGCCTGCAAGAACGCGGCCCAGTCGAATGCCGGGCAGGTGGCGGTGAATTCCTCCCAGCTCTGCAGGTGATACATCTGCACCATGTCTCGGGTGCGAACCTTGTCCCAGTGATGAGAGGCGATCTTGGTTTCGAGCTCTACCACCAGCTCGGCCTGCTCGGCGGCGTCGGCGTAGCCAACCAGCTCGAACATCTTTTGAATGTGCTCGACGTAGCCACGCAGGGTTTCAGCGTGTTCTTCCAGCCGGTAGTATTCCTCATCGGGCAGCCCGATGCCGCCCTGACCGACGAAGATCAGGTAGCGGTTCGGGTTGCCGGGGTCGGCGTCGTTACCGATGCCGAACAGCCCGCCCAGATCGTAGCGGGCGGCGTAGCCGAGGAAACTCGCCAAGGACGAGACCGAGGTGATCCGGTCAGCGCGCTCGGCCAGTTTGACGATAGGCTCCACCCCGAGCTGCTCGATGCGCTCGGTATCCATGAACGAGCCGTAAAGATTGGCGATCTTTGAGCGCTCGCTAGCCTGGTCGCCGTCCGATTCAAGCCCGGTGACGATCTCGCGAACCGCCTTCTCGGAATCCTCCGAAAGCTTCTGGAAAGCGCCCCAACCGCCCTTGTCCTCGGGGATCTCTACGCTGTCAAGCCACTTACCGTTGGCGTGCCTGAACAGATCGTCGGCCGGCGAAACCTCGTTATCGAAATGGTCTAGTTGTAATGCGTCGCTCACGCAAACCAGCTTATCCAGTGGCTCAACACTAATCGATGAGCCAGGTGTCTGAGCCGGCGATAGCCTCGGCTAGCTGGGCGTCGGTTAGCGCGGGGGCAGGAGCCAGAACGTCCTTGCCCCACGGGCGCGGGCAGCCGGCGCTGTCGATTTGGGCGCGGCTCAGGTCGTCGAAGGTCGGAGCAGCCACCTCTCGCAGGATGCCGGCCACCGAGATCTCGGCACGATCCGGGTGACCCAGCTGGCTGAGCGCGAACGCCCGGCTTGGGTCGGCTAGGTGCGGGTCGTGGCGGACGGGCTCGGCGTCACCGGGGTCGGCGATTTTCAGGCCCTCCGGGCTAGAAACCACCGCAAGCTCGCCGTCGCCGGTGAGCATCGGCTCGCCATCCTCCAGCCAGATCAGGCTGTCGTCGTTGAGGCCCTCGTAGACGCCGTCATTGAAAATCGGGCAGTTCTGGTAGACCTCAACCAGGCTGGCGCCGCGATGTCTTGCCGCCGCCTCGAGCACGCTGCCAAGGCGCATGCGGTCTGAACCAAATACCCTGGCGACGAACGTTGCCCCGGCCCCGATGGCAAGCGCGGACGCGTTGATCGGCGGCTCGACCGTGCCCAGCGGCGAGGTCTTGGTGACCGCGCCGAACCGGCTGGTGGGCGAGAATTGGCCCTTGGTCAGGCCGTATATCTCGTTGTTGAACAGCACGATGGTGATGTTTAGGTTTCGGCGCAGCGCGTGGATCAGGTGGTTGCCGCCGATCGAGAGCGCGTCCCCATCGCCGGTGACCACGAAGACCGCCAGGTCGCTGCGCGTCATCGCCAGACCGGTGGCTAGCGTCAGGGCGCGGCCGTGGATGGTGTGCATGCCGAACGAGTCGACGTAGTACGGGAACCTCGACGAGCAGCCGATGCCTGAGATAATCACCGTATTTTCCTTCTTGATGCCCAGACTCGGCAGCAGCTGCTGGAACGCGGCCAGGATGGCGTAGTCGCCGCAGCCGGGGCACCAGCGGACGTCCTGGTCGCTGACGAAATCTTTGCGGCTAAGCTCGCTAATGGCCAGCGGGACGCCGCGCAGGCCCTCACTCATGATTCTCCTGGTCAAGCTCGACGATGAAATCAGAAAGTTCGCTGGCGGCCAGCGGCAGACCGCGCACCCGGTTGTAGTTCTGCGCGTCCACCAGATACCTGGCGCGCAAGACAGTGCAAAGTTGACCCAGGTTGACCTCCGCAACCGCCACCTTGCGATACCTGGCGAGCAGCTCGCCCAGGTTTGCGGGCAGCGGGTTCAGCGAGTCGACGTGAATTTGCGCGACGTTGATGCCCTTAGCCCTGGCTATCTCGACCGCCGTGGTGATCGCACCCCACGTCGAGCCCCAACCGACGACGGCGATCTCGGCTCCGGTAGGGGCATCAACCCAGGCGTCTGGCACCTCGATGCGAGCGATCTTCTCATCCCGCGTGCGTACCATTCGGTCGTGGTTGTCCGGGGCGTAAGAAATATCGCCGGTCAGGGAATCCTTCTCGATGCCGCCAATGCGGTGTTGGGTGCCGGCCACGCCAGGAACAGCCCAGGCTCTAGCCAGCTTTTCGTCCCTGGCATAGGGCAGGAACTTGCCGCTGGGGTTGTTGTTTTCCGTGGCGAAATTCGGGTTAATCTCGGTTAAATCCTCCGGAGACGGGTAGCGCCACGGCTGGGTGCCATTGGCCAGGTAGGCGTCCACCAGCAGCACCACCGGGGTGCGGTGCTCGATGGCCACCTTGCAGGCCTGGAACGCGGCCCGGAAGCAGTCGGACGGGCAGCGCGCCGCGAAGACTGGCAGCGGCGACTCGCCCGAGCGTCCCCAGAGGGCATCGAACAGGTCGGATTGCTCTGTCTTGGTGGGCATCCCCGTCGACGGCCCGGCACGCATCACGTCGACGATCACCAGCGGCAGCTCGGTCATCACAGCCAGGTTGATTACCTCCTGCTTGAGCACCAGACCCGGCCCGGAGGTTGAGGTGACGCCCAGCGCGCCACCGAAGCTCGCGCCCAGGGCTGCTCCGGCAGCGGCAATCTCGTCCTCGGCCTGGAAAGTCATCACGCCTTGGTGCTTGCGCTTGGCCATGTCGGCCAGCAGATCGGTGGCGGGAGTGATCGGGTAGGCGCTGAAAAACAGCTGTCGCCCGGACTTGTTCGCCGCGGCCAGCAGGCCGAGGCCCAGCGCCTGGGTGCCGCTGACCTGACGGTATCGCCCGCTTGGCAGGTCGGCCTGGGCGACCTCGTAGCGAACCGCGAACGCCTCGACGGTCTCCCCGTAGGCATGGCCCGCGCGCAGCGCTGCGATGTTGGCGTCGCGCACCTGCGGATTCTTGAATTTGGCGGCCAGCCAGTCTTCCGTCGGCTCACTCGGGCGGCTGTAGAGCCAGCTGACTAGCCCCAGCGCGAACATGTTACGGCAGCGATCGGAATCCTTGCGGTTTAGCCCGAAATCCTCGACGGCGCCCCTAGTCAGAGAGGTGATGTCCACCTGCACGAGCTGGTAGTTGGCAAGGGTGCCGTCCTCGCGCGGGTCGGTCTCGTAGCCCGCGTTCTTCAGGTTCCTGGCGGTGAATTCAATGCTGTCGACGATGATCAGCCCGCCGCGTTTAACCAAGCCGAAACTCTTCTTCAGGGCAGCTGGATTCATCGCGACCAGCGCATCAGCGGTCTCGCCCGGGGTCTCGATCTCGGTGCTGGCGAATTGCAGCTGGAAGCTAGAGACGCCACCGATGGTGCCACGCGGAGCCCTGATTTCGGCCGGATAGTCGGGGAGCGTGACGATGTCGTTGCCCATTCTGGCAGCATCAGCTCCGAAACGATTTCCGGTTAGCTGCATGCCGTCGCCGGAATCGCCGGAGAATCTGATAACTACTCTCTCAAGCTTTTTTGCGGGCCGCGCAAACTTCTCGGTCACTACTTACTCCTGGGGGTCTTGGAGCCAAGCATATGTCGAGAATTTACTCGTCGTCCCTGATCACGCCGAGTTCTTCGGTGGCCAGATCTTCGGCCACGTCGATCTCGTCGTCGGAGTCCGTGTCTAGCGTGGAGTCTGATTTGGAGCGCAAACCCTTGAGCTTCTCCCAGATCCAGCCGCCGGAGTGGTCGACTCCGGTTTGGATGTAGGCCAGCTCGTTCGTGTTGGCCAGGGCGACTTCGCTTTCGCGCATCGCGGTGTACGAACCGGCCAGCAAGACGCGGTCTCCCGGCTGCAACTCGTACTCGTAGTCGGGCAGCACGATGTTCTGGACACCGCGGCGAACGAAAAGCACCATAGCGTCCAGCAGCTCATCGCGGTCGTGCGGATTGGTCAGCAGATGGCGAACCGTGAAGACGCGATCCTTCTGCATCGACTCGAAGACCGCAGGGGTGCGGCGGTTGGAGATGACCAGATCCCAGATCTCGGGGATCCTGCCCTGATCTAGCTGCAGCAGCCGCTCGGACAGCTTGTGACACTCTGCCTCGGAGATCTGCGGGAAGAACCTCAGAAAGCGGCTGAGCAGCGGCGTCGTGATGCGCGCCAGAAATTCCTGCGCAACGATCCGGCTCGGTTCCATCACGACGTTCGTGGCGAAAGCGTCGAAAAGTGGCTTGTTCGCCCGAAGATTCTGCCTGGTGACGATGAACAGATCGTGGCGGAGCGCGCGTGCCGTCACACCGATGGTCAGATTGCGGGTGTCCGAATCGCTGCCCGCGACAATCCCGTTTGCGTGTTCGATGCCGGCTTTCTTCAGGTCGTCGCTCTTGGTGCCGGTGCCGTTAACGTCGACGCCGCCCTCCTCGAAGTACTGCTTGTCGACCACAGTCACGGTGACGCCGACCTTGCGCAGGCTTTCCGTCATCTCGCGGCCGAAGCGGCCGTAACTGCAAACGATCCAGTGGCCGGCAGGCGGATAGTGAATCTGACTGATCGGGTCGCCGGTGAGGCCGGTCATGATGGAACGTAGCCGATAGCGTTCCGGGGTGGAGATGGCCGAGGCCAGGCTGTCGCTGAAGCGTTCGAACGGGTTGATCACCAGGTCGCCGCCGAAAACGCCCAGGTGAGTCTCGGCCTCGGCGTTGCGGATCCGGGCTAAGACGGGAACCTTCGGAGCCAGCAGCCGCACGGTGACGGCAATCGCCTGATTGACGGTGTCGTCGTCAGCAAGGGCGACGACCCCCCGGCAGTAACTGCTCATCAGCCCAGCCGAAACCAGCACTTCCGGCTTGGAGGCGTCACCGGTCAGGGCGGGGAGGTCGACAGAGAAATCCTCCAGTCGGAGCCTGCTGATCTTCTCCTCCTGCTTGTCGATGACGACGAACCGCAGGTTCAGGTGGTCGAGGCCGTGCATGACGATGACGCCCGTCTCGCCAACCCCGCAAACTATGTAGAACGGCTCGCGAATTGTCTTAACCCTGCGGGTGAAGCGGGCCGCGCGCAGCGTCTCGCTGAATGCCTTATCCTGCAGCAGCCCGATGATCCCGAACAGCGAATACGTCCAAGTGCTGACCGTCACTAAGACCGTGAAGATCGTCCACATGCGCTGTGCCGCGTTGAACGGAATCGGAATCTCGCCGAATCCGATCGTGGTTGCGGTGTAGACCACCACGTAGAACGCCTCGAACGGGTTGAGCGGCGCGATCAGGTTGCCGAGCTCGTCGGTGCCCGGAATCACTGTGTAGCCAGCTGTGGTTACCGCAAAGGCTGCGATGATGAGCAGGATCGGGAACCGCATCCGCCGCATGACGAGATAGAAGACGTCAGAAATGACCCCTTGCCTTCTCGTGTCTTGGTTATTGGCGTGCATTACTACCTGCGTGCTTGCAACAATTCGCCGACCATCAAAACTACTGAGACCGCGTTGGCCAGCATCGCGCCTGCAGACAGCGAAACTACGACGGAGATGTGCGTTGACGTCAGACCGGTGGTGGTCATCTCAGAGCAGATCACCCAGACGACGGCGCCGACGATTAGCTGCAGGTCGGCCACCAGGCTCGTCGCCAGGTGTACCGCACCCAGCTGCGTCCTATCGCCGAACTTCAACACGGTGGCGATCAGGCTGGCCACCATCGCGGCCATCAACTCCGCACCGTTGTGCATCGCGGGCTCGGAAATCGGGCCGTACCAGAAACCGAAATTCAATGCCGCAGCGAGAGTGATGAAGAAGCCAAACACCACTTTTTCGAGGTTCATTCAGACCATCCTTGCTAGTAGAACTACTCCTGCCGCTGGCCCTACCCAGCCGGTTCTAATTGCCCAGACCCGGTGTCTGCGCTGTGGTTATTAAACATAATCTAGCCCTCTGACAATTTTTGACGAACAATAGGGCCAATTTGTGCCCAAAACGGTCTTTGTTGCCGGGGACGGTTAGCTTTGAGGTATGAGCTTTGCGAAATCTGAACGGAAGAAACTGGCCGAAACCCTGCATTCTGTGGGGCCGGACGCGGTGACGCTCTGCGACGGCTGGTCGGCCCACGATCTGCTGGCTCATCTCTGGCTTCGTGAAACCGACCCGTTGGCGGCCCTCGGAATGTTCTTTCCGCCGCTCGCCAAGCGAACCATCAGACGCATGGACGAGGTAAAAGGCGAATACGAATTTGATGAGCTGGTGGACAAGTACGCCGCTGGCCCGCACGGGGTTTTCCGATTCAGCAAATTGGATGAGCTCGGCAACACGCTGGAATGTTTCGTCCACCACGAGGATCTGCTCCGCGGCGACGGCGACAAGACACCCCGCTTGTTGCCTAAGAACCACGAGGACGTGCTCTGGAAAGTGGCCAAGAAACTCGCGAAGGCCAGGCTACGTCGCTTCAAGCGGGGCGTCATCCTGGAGCGCGGCGGCCAGTGGGGCGGCGAAACCGAATCCGTCTCGCTGGGTTCCGAGCCGATCACGATCAGCGGTGAACCGGGCGAGCTGGTTCTGCTGTTATTCGGTCGCGGCCGCTCAGCGAGTTACGAATGTTCAGGGAAAGATGCCGAGAAGGCGCTGGCAAAGTTGAAGCTTGATGTCTAAAAACTGTGCACAACGCTGGGGATAAAACAGCGCGCATTGTGGATAGTTGTGGACTGCTGCCTATTTTCTGTTGATTGCCTGGATCGCCTTGCGTGTCGCAGGATAGGGGGCCACAATTAAAGACGCGATGGCGCAGTTTTGGGGAAGAAACTGCGTGTTAGGCCATTAGATAAGGTGGCGGATCGGCACTTCGCTCGTCTATCGGAATCGCCACATAGCTTCGATGGACAAATAGGGCCTCGATTTAATTCGAGGCCCTATTTTATTTGGTTGTTACTGAACTCTCTTATATGGCGTGTAGCCGTCCCTCGGGGCGGTCAGAGGTTTCAGCACCAGCACCTCCTTGGGTGCCAGCGTGACGTCAATCATCGAGCGCAGGATCTCGAACGTCCGCCCGCTCAAATCGTCGGCCAGCAAGGCGTGATCCATCAGTTTCGAGTTGGCCAGCAGCACGGTTTCGGTGACCTCGACATCGGAGGGGTTCGCGAGCACGAAAACCGAATCGTTGATGCGGTCGGTGCGGCGCTCGAAGCCGATCAGCCGGTCGGTGACTAGCCAACTTAGATCGCCGACGCGCAGCGCCCGGTGCTCGCGGCGCAGCTTGATCAGCTTGCGGTGGAAGGCCAACGTTTCGTTTTGTTCGTTCACCAGATCCCAGCGCATCGGTGCCCGAGACTCTGGCTCCTCGCCGCCGGTCATGCCGAGTTCGGTTCCGTAGTAGAGGTTGACCGCGCCAGGCAGGGTGAACTGCAGAATCGTCGCCAGCCTGCGGGATTTGGCGTCCGGCAGCACGTCGGTGATGCGGGCGGTGTCGTGGTTGTCCAGATAGGTCCACGATTTCAGCATGTGCTCGAAGTCGCAGTCGGTGAACATGCGCTCCAGCATCTTCTGGCCCTGGCTAGGGCTGATACGGCCGTCCGCGATGCGAATGATGATCTCGCGCAGCGGGAAGTTCAGTGCGCCGTCCAGTTCCGGGAACCACTCGGCGGGCCAGTTGGGCAGCTCGCCCAGAACCAGCGAGTCCGCCTTCTCTTGGTGCGCCGACTGAGTGATCTTGTTCAGGAAGAACATGCCTAGCTCGTATGCGACATCCAGGCGCCAGCCGTCCGCGCCCGCGCGCAGCCAAGAACGCACCACCGAATCCGGCCCGGTCCACAGGTGGTTTGCGACCGCGTCGTTTTCGAGGATCAACTCGGGCAGGTTGCGCACGTTGGCCCAGTTGCGAACGCCGTCGGGAAGTTCCGGGTCGAAGTGGAACCAGCTGCGGCTTGCTTTGTCCGGGTTCGGCACCTCCTGGAACGCCAGAGAGTTCCGGCCAAGGTGATTAAAGACGCCGTCCAGCACGAGCCGCAGATCGTTACTATGTATGTCGTCGGCCAGGGCCTTGAAGTCGTCCATCGTGCCATACTCGTCGCGTACCCCGCGATAGCTGATGCCGTCGTAACCGTGGTTTGTCCAGGCAGGGTTGATCGGCGTCATGTACAGCACGTCGACGTCAAGATATTTCAGGTAGTCAATGCGGCTTCTGGCGCTGTTCAGGTCACCGCCCCAGAAGTCCAGCTCGTGGCTCCAAACCCCGTGCCTGTGCAGGTAGTGCCCCTTTACGGGGGTCTCGCTCCAGTCACGCAGCCGCTTCGGCTCGGGGTAGAGCTCGCGCTTGGCATCGAGATCGGCCGGGGGCGCGAAGCGGTCGACGATGATCTGGTAGACGCAAGCGCCGTTGCGCCAGTCAGCCTCGCGGCGCTCAAATTTCTTCCAATAAGACAGGTCATTGGAATTGGAATAGTTCAGGAAACTCATCGGGATCGCTTTCAAAAAAGTTAAGTTGCTGCTTGAATCCTACCGATTAGATAAGACATTCCTAGTCGCAAGCCTTAGATCCGGGCTCAACAGCGACGGTTTCGCTGGTCTAGGCGTCCGGCGAGCGTGTTTCTTGCTCCGCCACTAATTTTCGTCTAGCTCGGATTTCGAAGATGATGGATTCGATGGGAGAAGAGATGGACACGCAAGAACTGGTTGAACTTTGCGACGAGGCAATTAAATTCACCCAAGAATTAATCAGAATCGACACCTCCAACTACGGCGACGGCACCGGCCCCGGCGAGCAGGAGGCCGCGCAGTACGTGCTCGAGCGCCTGGAAGAAGTTGGGCTTAGCGGGCAGCTGTTCGTCAGCGCGCCCAAACGCCACAGCGTCATCGTGCAGATTGCTGGAAAGTCGCGCGACGGGTTGCTGGTGCATGGCCACCTCGACGTCGTGCCCGTCAACGCCGAGCAGTGGAGCGTTGAACCGTTCGGCGGAGTGATCAAGGACGGCTGCATCTGGGGCAGGGGAGCGGTCGACATGAAACAGATGGTCGGCATGATGCTGGCCATCGTGCGCAAGATCGCCCGCGACCAGATCGTGCCTAGCCGCGACTTGGTCTTTGCTTTCCTGGCCGACGAGGAGGCCGGCGGCACGCACGGTGCCGGCTGGCTCGTGCGCAACCATCCCGAGCTCTTCGCTGGCTGCAACCAGGCCGTCAGCGAGGTCGGCGGCTATTCGGTTTCGCTGCCCACAGCCACCGGCGAGAACAGCCGTGCATACCTTATACAGACCGCCGAGAAGGGCTTTCACTGGGCCACCATCCAGGCTTCCGGCACCGCCGGACACGGCTCGCTTCGCAACGACGACAACCCCATCGCCAAACTGTCCCGCGCCCTGACCCGGATCGTCGAGTACCAGTGGCCGGAGGAATACGTCACCACCGTCGAGTCGATGTTCGAGGGGCTCGGAGAGATTTCTGGGCTCAGCGACCCCAATCAGATCCTCGAACTCCTCGGCGCAGCCAAGCCATTCGTTGAGGCGACGCTGTCGAACACCACAAACCTGACCAGCCTGGCCGCCGGCAACCTCGGCAACGTGATCCCATCCGTAGCCACAGCGCAGATCGACTGTCGCTTCCTGCCCGGTCACCAGGATGATTCTCTAGAAAAAATCCGTGAGCTCCTCGGCGACGAAGCTGAGCTGATCGTCAACAAAACCGGCGCGGCAGTTGAGGCCCCAATCGACACCCCGTTCGTTCAAGAAATGGCCGACGCCTTATCCGCCGAAGATCCCGGCGCCCGCCTCGTGCCCTATTGCATGTCCGCAGGCACCGACAACAAATCCTTCTCGTGGCTAGGCATCAACGGCTACGGCTTCGTCCCGCTAAAGCTCCCCGAGGGCTACGAATTCTCCCGCATGTTCCACGGAGTAGACGAACGCGTCCCCGTCGAAGCAGTGAACTTCGGCACCCGAGTTCTCTGGAACCTGCTGGCCAAATAACTCCGTAAATGGGGGTTATAGGTCAAAATGTGGTGCTCTGATTCGGTGTTTTGCCTAGTCAGCGCG
>CAUPIJ010000029.1:0-21378 GCA_963511305.1 uncultured Propionimicrobium sp. | reverse complement strand
TTAAACCAAAACCATTCCCTCACAAGGTGCTGCCTACGCCACCAAAAAAAACCACACCCCGGGGTTGTGGGGGTTTTGTGGCCCCCCAACCCTGAAAAAAAACCACCACCAGAAACTCAATTAAGCAAGAACCCCATAGCGAGCATTACCGTCGTCATAACCACAGGAAAGGCGAGTTGTGATCAACCCATTCCGTTCCGTTACAAACTAATTTGTTTTTGTTTGTATGACCTTGTTGCCAAGGCCAGCTCCAAGTCTTATGCCAGCTTGTGCTGGTTGCTTGGTTCGCATTTCATTGGAGCCTGCCCTCAACCGTTTAGTGGTTTTGGGTCTTATGTCTCCTCGGTGCGCGTTTAATGTCTCCGGGGCACTCCCGGCGACAAGAATGTTTATGGCAGCGTTCAAGTCGCGGTCTATGACAAGCCCGCAACCTGAGCAGCGGTAGATGCGGGCGGCTAGGGACAGTTTGGTTTTTACTGCCCCACAGCCACTGCATTGTTTACTGCTTGGATAGAAGCGGTCGATGATTTGTAGTTGGGTATTAAATTTTTGTGTCTTGTATTCGAGTTGGTGACGCAATTGTCCAAAAGATGCGTCGTATATTGCTTGGGCAAGATGGCGGTTACGCCCCATGCCTGCCACGTTTAAGTCCTCGATACAAACCACCCGATGTTGGCTGGCTAGTCTGGTGGTTAGCTTGTGCAGACAGTCGGTGCGCTGATTAGAGACACGGGCATAAATTTTATTAACTTTAATTTTGGCTCGTTCTCTTCTGGTGGAGCCTTTGGTTTTGCGGGAAAGCGATTTTTGGGTTTTCTTCAACCTCACGAGGCTGTTCTTTAGCGGGTGAGGGTTTTCTATTATCTCGCCTGTAGATAGGACAGCCAGATGATTAATACCTAAGTCCACACCAACCGGGCCTAGCTTGGCGGGGTTAACAAGGTTAGGGGTTTCTCGTTCCACACAAAGGCTCGCCCACCACCTGCCTTGCCGGTAAGAGATAGTCATCCGCAATACCCGGCCCTCCCCAACACGAGCGGCTACATTCTCAAAACAATGCACCCGCCCGATCTTGGGTAATCTGAGGGCCTTAGGGTCGCCAGGAACCAACCCAAAACTGCCGGTAGTGTAAGCAAAACTTGCACTAGAGTTATTTTTGGACTTAAATTTCGGGAACCCAACCCTGCGTCCCCGACGAACGCCCTTCTTGGAATCAGAATAGTTCGATAAACCCCTAGCCAAAGCCTCAATACCACTCGAATAAGCCTCTTTAGAATTTTGCGGCCACCAAACCTCACCAGTATCAGTATTAACCGCAAGCAAGTTCTTGTTGGCGTTCCACCATTTGCGCAAATCATAAAACGACCACGGCGGCCTGATGCCACTTTCAATACATTGCCTGACGTGAGCCAGGCAAGCATTAAATGCAAATCTGGCCCCACCCGCATGAGACAACAACAGCCTTTGCTGGGTAGGGCTAGGGTCGAGAGCAACCCTGGCTGCCTCAAGCATTCTTAGCCGCCTCTAATGCGGCCTTGGCCTTGTTCCTTGCTGACCTGCGACCATAAAGACGGGCACAAAACGAAGTCAAAACCTCAGTCATGTCACACACCAAATCATCGTCGACCTCGCTGTTATCAACGACGATTAACCTTCTACCGCTGGCCTTTAATGCAGACTCAATAAGAGTGAAGTTTAATCTCGCAAGCCGATCCCGATGCTCAACAATAATCGTTGAGATTTTAGAGTCAGACAACAGCCGGTTAAGTTTCGTCCGATTCTCGTTCACACCTGACCCGACCTCGGCAACCATTTTAGGGTCTTGACAACCCAAATTAATAGCAAAAGCCTTTAACCGATCAAGCTGGCGAGTTAAATCTTGCCGCTGGTCACTAGAGCTAACCCTGCCATAACAAGCAACAACACCAGCAGAACTTTTAGCTTGAGGCTCGTACTTCGGGTCGTTAATAATCACCGTCCCAGCAGAAGTACGGGTGAAAGGCACCGGCATCCTATCTTCACGACACCACCGCCAAACCGTCTGAGGATTAAAACCCTCAAGCTCAGCCCACTCACGAACCCTCACAACAACAAATTATAGCAAACCACAACAAGCAAAAACAACCATTTAACCAGGCAGTTCGCAACCCATTAGGCGGTCTTAACTCAAGCGGGAGGTTACGTCCACCTTGTAGCGGGCCTTGAACTTGGGGAACAGGGTTTTCATAAACAGGCCCATCAGCATGGAATTGTTGGTGGTGTCGGTGTAGACCTTCACGGTTCCCGTGCTGCGGGTGACGACGGTTCTGCCGTCATACGGGCCGCCGACTTGGACACGAACTTTCGCCTCAACGTATTCGGTGATTCGCGGGTTGACGAGCAGCGCCACCGGAAGCAGGTCGTGGATGCGGCAGCCAAGCACGCGGTTGGCCTGCCAGTCGCGGTTGATGTAGTCGCGGGTGATGTCGTGTAGCAGCGCGCCGACTTCGTTTCCGTCACGCCCGGCCTGGAAGCAAAGCTCACGCAGATCTGGGGTAAAGGTGGCCTGATTGGTGGCGTCCAGCCCGCACATCGCCAGCGAGCGCCACTTGGCCATAAATACCTTCTTGGCGGCCTCGGGATCTTGCCAGATGTTGAATTCGGCGGCGTTACCTACGTTCCCACCGCGTTCGGCACCGCCCATGATGCTCAGCCCGGCTGCCAGCTTCGGCAGCTCAGGCTCAAGCTCTAACGCTGCCGCGATATTCGTCAGCGGGCCAAGAGCGACCAGATGGATCTGTCCGGGAGTAGAGCGCAACGTCTTGACGATGTACTCCACCGCCCCCTCCTTGACCGGGGTTTCGGCGTCGAGAACCACCCCACCCAGGCCTCCGGCACCGTGAACGGCCTCGGCGCGCTCGCGCCCCTCGGCCTGCAGACCCTTGAACAACTGCGGGGTGTTGAAGTCATAATGTCTCGCGCTCAACGCAATCAGACCGGACGCGTTTCTGGTGACAGCGTCCAAGCCAACATTTCCGCCAACCGTGGTGACACCGACGACCTCTAGCTGCGGGTGCGCCAGCGCGAAAAGGAGCGCAAAAGCGTCGTCCACACCGGGGTCGGTATCGATAATGAGCTTCATGTTTCCAGTCTGACATAAGCCACCGACAGTTTGTTAGGGTTGAGGCAGCCGTTGCCTACCGCGAGATTTTGCTGGCGGGTAGCCTATAGGTGTGAAAACTGTTCCAAACGATCAGATCTGGGCCCAGGTGCGGGCCGAGGCAAGCCGGGACGCCGAACGCGAACCCGCGCTGGCCGGTTTCCTGCACGAAGCCGTGCTGCGTCACCCTAGCTTGGAGTCGGCGCTCAGCTCGCTGCTGGCCGGCAAACTCGCCAACCACGCGATGACCGCCTCGGCGCTGGAATGTCTGATCGACGACGCCCTGATCGACCCCGACATTCGCGACGCCGTGCTCTGCGACCTGCAGGCTGTGATCACGCGCGACCCTGCAACGCTCGGATACACGCAGCCGCTGCTGTATTTCAAAGGTTTCCAGTCGATTCAGAGCTACCGAGTGGCCCACTACTACTGGCAGCTCGGTCACAAGCCGCTGGCGTTCTTCCTGCAGTCGCGCATCAGCGAGGTCTTCGCGGTGGACATCCACCCAGCGGCGAAGATCGGGCGCGGCATCATGTTCGACCACGCCACCTCGGTGGTGATCGGCGCGACTGCCGTCGTCGGCGACGACTTCTCGATGCTGCACGAGGTGACGCTCGGCGGCACCGGCAAGGAGGACGGCGATCGTCACCCGAAGATCGGCAAGGGCGTCATGATCGGCGCCGGCGCTAAAGTGCTGGGAAACATCAAGGTGGGAGACTGCGCGAAGATCGGCTCGGGCTCGGTCGTGCTGAAGGACGTCGAGGCGCACACTACCGTCACTGGCGTGCCTGCCAGGGTTATTGACGCCCCGGCGGAGGAATTCCCGTCGCTGACGATGAACCAGATGCTCAACTAGCTGCAGTCGCACAAGGGTGCACCGTACCCCAGACAGCCAGGGTTCTCGAGGCCTGGTTGCGATGCGCTCTTGGCGAGAGTTTTTTATAGAAATTTTTTGACAGAGAAACTGCTCCCCGCTGGCCTCAGCATCAAACCAGCGGGGAGCAGCCGCATTTGGAACAGTTTATTTCGCCTGCTTCTCGGCCTCCACCGACTGGGCGAGCAGATCGCCCTGGGTGATGCCGCTGTGGCGATTGCGCACCAGCAGGTAGGACAAGCACAGCAGGATGATGTACGGGATGCCCGCCGTCCACACCGGAGGCAGCAGCCAGCGCAGCGCGATGAAAATGCCGATCGATGCGGCGATCAGCAGGTAGTTGGTTACGGGGGCGCAGAACAGGTGCGCCTTCGGGATGGGCAGCCCGGCCTTCGCGCGGTCGCGGCGGAACTTCAGGTGCGTCACCATGACCATGATCCAGGTGACCAAGATTCCGACGGTAGCGCAGCCGTACAAGTACATGAACGCCTGATCCGGGCTAGTCAGCGCCAGGACGGACGCAATCGCCATGCCCAGCGCGGCGATCAGCACCGCGCCTCGAGGAGCGCCGTGTTTGGAAGTGATAGCGGTGAAGCGCGGAGCCATGCGCTGCTCGCCGAGCGAGTGAATCATTCGGCTGGAGGCGTAGAGGCAGCCGTTCGCTGCGGACAGCGCGGCAACGAGCAGAATCGCGTTCATAATGTGCGCGGCCGCTGGGACGCCGGTCAGCTCGAGCACGCGCACGAACGGCGACTCGTTGACCGTGCCACCGCCCTGGGCGGTTTCCGTCCACGGCTGCAGCGCCAGCACAACCAGGATTGCCAGCACGTAGAAGATCAACAGACGCCAGATCATCGTGCGGGCAGCGCGTGGGACGTCCCGCTCTGGGTGCTCGGACTCGGCCGCACCGATTGAGACGTTCTCGATGCCGCCAAACGAGAAGACCGCCATGCAGGCCGCAGCAAGCACGCCACCGAAGCCGGTAGCGAAGAAGCCGCCGTGCGCGGTCAGGTTGCCGAAGCCGGTGGCGTGATCGGCCGAGGTGCCGAAGAAAATCAGGTAGAGGCCGAGCAGGATGAAGACCACGATCGCCGTCACCTTAATCATCGAGAACCAATATTCGCTCGTGCCGTAAAGGCGCACGGTGGCCATGTTCAGGCCGATCACGAACAGCGAACACAAGATCGTGCCCAATCCCAGGTGCAGATCCGGGAACCAAAACTGCAGATACGTTGCCGACGCCGTCACCTCGGCGCCGACCGCGATCAGCATTTCGATCGCGAAGTTCCAGTGCGTGAGATAGCCGCCGAACGGCCCGAGGTAGCTGCCTGCCACGCGGCCGACGCCACCAGGGACGGGGTGTACCGTCACCATCTCCGCCAGCGCCCACACGATGGCCAGCGCACACAGGCCAGCAAGAATGTAGCTGAGCACCGTCGCCGGGCCACCGAGCGCGATCACCGAACCCGAGCCCAGGAACAAGCCCGTGCCCAGCGCGCCGGAAAGACCAATCATGGCCACCTGGCCGCTGGTCAGCCTGCGCTCAAGGGTGGTGTGTTCTGCTTTTTGACTCATAAAGCCTCCCGAAAATCCTGACTCAGCATATCTTGCCGTGTGTGAGTGGGATACGTAGGTCAGTCCCACTTTGTGGCCACCCAAGCTAGTTCAGCTACCAGCATGGGTCGGTTTCGGTTGCTTAAGCGATCGTAGAAAACAAGAGTCGAAAAATGTCGGTGCTTGCTGATTGAATAGAGCAAAGAGTAAAGCAGGTGAAAATATGGCAGAGGTTCGCAAGCACTCACAGGGCAATACCGCCCTCGAGCAGTTCGTCATGCAGGCGCTCAATGGCGCGCCCAAGAAAGTCGAGCCGGAAGAATCCGTAGAGCGAGACTACGACGCGCCTATACAGCACGTCGAGCAGGAGCCAACCCAGGCGTCGGGCTACGAGCAGGCCAGCGGCTGGCTAGCCATCGACCCAAGTAAACTCATCGGAGGTAACTAGCGTGCAGATTCCCCAAGAGTTATTGCCCACCGATGGACGGTTCGGCAGTGGGCCAGCCAGAATCCACCCCGACGCGCTGGCCAAGCTCGGCACCCGCAACGACATCATGGGCACCAGCCACCGCGCCAAGCCCGTGCGCGACCTGGTGGCCAACGTGCAGCGCATGTTCGCGCAGCTGTTCAACGCGCCCGACGGCTACGAGGTAGTACTGGGCAACGGTGGCGCAACCACTTTCTGGGACGTCGCGGTTTTCTCGCTGATCATTGAGCGATCTGCACACGGCGTCTTCGGTGAGTTCGGTGCGAAGTTCGCCAAAGAATCCGCGGACGCGCCTTTCCTCGAAGAGCCATCGGTAAACGAGGCCGAAAACGGCGACCTGGCCCTGCCCAAGCGCGAGGAATGCGACGTGGTGGCATGGGCGCAGAACGAGACCTCCACCGGGGTTGCCGCACCCGTGCGTCGCCTGGGCGGTTTCGGCGAGGCGCTTTTCCTAACCGACGCCACCAGCGCGGCAGGCGGTATGCCGGTTGACGTGTCAGAGACCGACGTCTACTACTTCAGCCCGCAGAAGAATCTCGGCGGCGATGGCGGACTGTGGTTCGCGATCTGTTCGCCCGCCGCAATCGAGCGCGCCCGCAAGCTGCAGGACAAGCGCGAATGGATCCCCGCCAGCCTCGACCTGGTCAAGGCCATCGACAACTCCGCCAAGCACCAGACGCTCAACACCCCGTCGATCGCCAACCTGCTGCTCATCGAGAGCCAGCTGGAATGGCTGCTCGAAAACGGTGGCCTCGAGTTCGCCGCCGCCCGCACCGAGCGCTCCAGCCAGCTGCTCTACTCGTGGGCCGAAAAACACGAGTTGACTACGCCATTCGTAAAAGATCTACTGATCCGCTCGCAGGTGACGGTGACGATCGACCTCGACGAGCGCATCCCCGCCGACGATCTGCTGGCAGTCCTTCGCGAAAACGGCATCGTCGACATCAACTCCTACCGTTCGCTAGGTCGCAACCAGATCAGAGTAGGCACCTTCGCGGCGGTAGACCCCGCCGACGTAGAAGCCCTAATCAACTGCCTAGATTGGACGCTTGAGCGCATGTAGCGCGCAACGAGAACCGAAACTGTTGTAGTTGACACTTTTCGTTCTGGATAAGTGGGGACGATTTGTGGTTTTGCTGGTTGCGTCTGGTCGGTTGGCTGTGTGGGGTTGCTCGTTCGAGCGAGCCACGATGCTCTCACTGACCAACCCCACCCCGCCAACCTTTATTTTCAGCGTTTAATGGGAACCATTCTTGTCGAGTACGACACTATTTGTTCCCACTACCGAGGTCGGCCTATCCTGATAACCATTTTTGTCGAGTTCAGCACTTTTGGTTCCTGCTAAGCGAAGATGTCGGTGCTTGGTCTGGCTGCCTCAGACGGAACCACTTAAACAGTATTTAGGTGACCGCCACCAGTTTTTCCGGGTTGGCGGTTACGGTTACCTCTTCGCCTGGGTGCAGGGTTTCGGCCTCGCGGGATAGCGGGGCTTGGACGGCGGCGATTTGGCCGTCGGGGAGTTCGACGTCTACTTCCACGCTGCCGCGTTTGACGTGGACGTCACGGACGGGCAGTTCAAGCCCGGACTCCGCCAGGCTAAACGCGTCCGGGGCGCAGGCAAGGGTGCCCTGCTTGGGCTCGGCGATCAACCCCCAGGAGAGTGCGTGGGATGCAGAAACGAAGGGGCCGTAGCCGAGAAACTCGGCGACGGCTTTGGAACCGGGGTTTGTCCAGACCTCGGCGGGGGTGCCTAACGCGAGCAGTCGCCCGCCAATCAGGACGCCGATGCGGTCGGCTACCAAGAAAGCCTCGTCCTGATCGTGGGTTACGTAGAGCGCTGCGGTCTTCGAGGCGGTGAGGATCTTGCGCAACTCGTCGCTGAGATGTTCTCGAAGCGAGCGGTCGAGGGCGGAAAGCGGCTCGTCCAGGCCGAGCAGCTTCGGGCGAGGGGCAAGCGACCTGGCAAGCGCCACCCGCTGGGCCTCGCCGCCAGAGAGCTGGGTGATGGCGCGATCGCCGTATCCGGCCAGGCCGACCAGATCCAGCAGTTCGTCGACCCGTCGGCTGCGCTCGGGCGCGCTCACCCCGCCGGCGCGCAGCCCATAGGCAACATTTCCGGCCACGTCCTGATAGGCAAAAAGCTGACCTTCCTGAAACATCAGGCCGAATCCGCGCTTGTGGGTGGGGGTTTTGGACATGTCGACGCCGTCCCAGCAAATCTGCCCGCCTGCAAGCTTCTCTAGCCCGAGCACTGCGCGCAGCAGAGACGATTTGCCCGAGCCGCTGGAACCCAGGAGTGCGACTATTTCACCTGGGGCCACGCTCAGGCTCACGCCATCGACCGCGACGGTTTCGCCGTACTTGACCACGGCCTGCAAGATCTCTAAACCACTCATTATTACCTCACATCAGAGCCGATCCGGCTGGCCGGAAGCACTCGACAAGAATCATGACAGCGGCTGTGACTAGGGACAACAGCACAGAGGCGGCCATCGCCATGCCCTGCTCGACGGCTGCCGGGCGGCTGGCCAGGCTGTAGATAGCGACGGGCAGCGTCGCCGTTTGCGGGCGCGCCAAGAACGAGGTGGCGCCGAACTCGCCCATCGATATCGCCAGCGCGAATCCCGCGGCGACCAGCCCGCTGCGCAGCAGATAGGGGCCATCTACGGTGGCCAGCACCCGCTCCGGGGAAGCGCCCAACGCCCTCGCGGCCTCGCGCTGCCGTGGGTCGATCGCGCGCAGCACCGGCAGCATCGTGCGCGCGACCATCGGGATCGCAACCACGGCCTGGGCGATCGGCACCAGCCACCAAGAGGTAGCCATGGATAGCGGTGGGCCGGACAGCGTCACCAGGAATCCAAAGCCCACGGTTACCGCCGAAACCCCTAGTGGGAGCATAAATATGACGTCCAGAACCTTAGTTGCGGCTTTGCCCAGCCGCGTACTCGGGCGCCTGGATAGCACCACCGAAAGCGTGCCGCCCACAGCCAGGGCGATTATCGCGGCCACCAGCGCGGTCTGCAGCGAGATACCCAGCGAGGTTACAACGCTTGCCTGCAGGACGTTGGTGGCGTCGGCACGCGCGAGGTCTAGGTAATTCTGTAGCGTCCAGACTCCGCCGCGACGAAGAGACCTGGCGATCAGCCCGATCATCGGGGTGGCAAGCAGGAAAATGATGGTCGCGGAGGTCACCGCGAGGGCCGGAATGTCGCCTGCTCTGGGCGCGCGGGGTTCGGCTTCAACCATCCTCTGACTACGCTCGACTCTCCCCCGCAGCCGCTCAGAGATGACCAACGAGGACACCACGATCAGGATCTGCAGGATGCTCAACACGGCGGCGGCCTGGTAGTCCATGTAGGCGACGGTCTCGTTGTAGATCTCGGCCTCGAGCGTCGTCGCGCCGGGGCCGCCGAGCACCTGAACCAGCGCGTAGCTGGACGCGCAGAACAGGAAGACCATGCTCGCCGCCGAGCAGATGGCCGGGATCAGCCTGGGCAGCGTCACCGTGACGAAAACCCTGGTCGGACCGGCTCCCAGCGCGGAAGCGGCCTGCTCTGCGCGTGGATCTAGCCCGGCCCACATTGGGCCGACGATTCTTACCACCAGCGAGTAGTTGAAGAACGCCATCGCCAAGATGACTAGGGATTTCGTGCCCATCAGCCCCCAGCTGTCCAGCGGCGAGCCGGGCCCGAAGAGCGACGAGAAGCCCACCGCGACCGCCATCACCGGCAGCACGAACGGAATCGAGACGAACGCCCGCAGTGCATTCGCCGCCGGAATTTTAAGGCGATACAGCGCATACGCGCCCGGGATGCCCAGCAGCAGAGACAGAAGCGTGCCGCCGGCGGCCATCTGGACGGTCATCCAAGTGACTTCCCATAGCCTGGGGCGGTCGAGGATTTCGCCCAACCTGCCCAGGTCGAGGCCGCCGGAGACCCCGAAGCCCATCGAGACCATCCGTCCAACGGGCCACAGGAAGAAAACCCCCAAGAAGGCCAGCGGCGCGAAGACCGCGAGGGTGATCGCAGAGACGCGCCCTAGCAAAGCCCCAGCTAAAGGAGGATCTGCCGTAGCCAACCGGGCATTCATAGTTGCTTTACCCCTACCAACACGCGAAGCGCCGCGTTATCGGCCCATCGTGTCGGCCCAGGTCTTTAGCCACGCGGTGCGGTTGTCCGCGACCTTCCGGGCGTCCAGCCTGAGCGCGTCCGGCACCTCGGGGCCATGCTCGGCCAGCGCCTCAGGCAGCTTGGCCTGAGGGTTCACTGGATACATGTAGTTGGCCTCGGCGATGGTTTCTTGCGCCTCGGAGCTGAGCAGGTATTCAATCAAGGCCTTCGCACCATCGGCGTTCTTGGCGCCCTTCAACATGCCCATGTATTCGACTGCGCCGTAGCAGCTGCCCTCTAAGGTTTTCATGTTGTAGAAGCTCCCGGACTCGTCCTCGCCGGTCGGGAAGGCGGAGCTGGAAGAGAATCCTGCCATGAACGGCTTGCTGCCACCCTCGTTTGATGAAAACATCGCGAACGCATCGGTCCAGCCGTCGGTCACCTCGACGCCGTTGTCCTTGAGCGCGCTCCAATAGCTTGCCCAGTCGTCGCCCTGGTCGGCGATGGTAGCAGTGAGGAAGCCCATGCCCGGCGTTGACTTGCGCGGATCTTCAACCACCAGCAGGTCCTTGTATTCGGGCTTGGCTAGGTCGGATAGCGAGCTCGGGACTGCCAACCCGTTATCGTTCAGCCACTGTTCGTCGTAGTTGATGCAGTACTGTGAGCGGTCGAACGGCACCAGATTCGGGGCCTCTGCCAGACTGTAGTCGCTCACCCCGGCGGGCAGTTCGGCCTTGACATCGTCGAATACGCCGGCGTCGTAGGCCGTCAGCGCGACGTTGTTGTCCATGCCGACGGCAACGTCACCCAGCGGATTGTCCTTGGAGACCACCAGCTTATTCGTGAGTTCGGCGCCGTCGCCGCCCTCAACAACCGTCAACTTGTAGCCGGTAACCTGCTCGAAGCCAGGCTGGATTTCCTTGGCCGGGAACGAGTCGTAGGCGACGAGCGTCACCTCTTTGGTCTCGGCGTTGGAATGTGCATCTGATTCAGAAGAACCGCACGCGGAGACGCCGAACGCCATGCAGAGAGCAAGGCCAGCGGCCGCGATTTTGGGTTTCACTGCTAGAAACAAGATTTCCTCCGTCTCAATGCAGAGGGCCACGAAACGTGGCAGAGCTCGACTACCTACGCCGGCATTACCCGGATCAGGTCGAGGGTCTGCGGATTCTCCGCACTCTCAGCCTTTCGGCTCCCCTGTCGTACCCCGCAAGCCTAGTACGCCGTGACAAATCCGTCTCGCCTCAAGAGAAATTGCCGCACCTCCCCGCTCAGCAGGCCTGATTTTTTCGAAAATCTGGGTGAGACGGGTCGGATTTGTCACGGCTAAAGACGGTTTTGTGGCGGCGCAATACTGGAATTGATGAGTAAAGAACAGGATGCCGGGCCTTTGATCGTGCAATCCGACCGCACGCTTCTGCTCGAGGTGAATCACCCCGACGCGCCGGCCTGCCGTGGCGATATTGCGCACTTCGCCGAGCTCGAGCGTGCGCCGGAATACGTGCACACCTACCGCATCACGGCTCTGGGCCTATGGAACGCGCGCGCCGCCGGCATTGACGCAGGGCAGGTCGTTCACGCGCTACTGCAGTGGTCGCGCTACCCTGTGCCTGCGCACCTGCTCATTGAGATCACTGACACCATGGCTCGCTACGGCGTGCTGTCCATCGAACAGCACCCAACCCAGGGCCTAATCTTGGCTTCGACTAGGGCGGATGTGCTATCCGAGATAGTTGAGAATCCCAAGACCGACGGGCAGTTGGGCGCGCGGATCGACGAGACCACCGTCGTTATTCACCCTTCCGAGCGTGGCGAGTTGAAGCAGACACTGCTCAAGCTCGGCTGGCCCGCCGAGGATCTAGCCGGTTACGTGGACGGCGAGGCTCACCCGATCAAACTGGTCGAGGACGGCTGGGCTCTGCGCGACTATCAGCGCGAGTCGGCGGAGAGTTTCTGGGCGGGCGGCTCGGGCGTCGTCGTGCTGCCATGCGGAGCTGGCAAGACCATTGTCGGTGCCTACGCGATGTCGCTGGCCCAAGCAACCACGCTGATTCTCTGCACCAACACCATCGCGGCCAGACAGTGGCGCGACGAGCTGCTCGCCCGCACGAGCCTCGGCCCCGATGAGATCGGCGAATACTCGGGCTCGCTCAAACAGATCCGGCCGGTGACCATCGCCACCTATCAGGTGCTCACCACCAAGCGCGACGGCATCCATCACCACATGGAGCTGTTCAGCGCGCGCGACTGGGGCCTGATCATTTACGACGAGGTACACCTGCTGCCCGCGCCCGTCTTCCGCATGGCCGCGGATCTACAGGCGCGTCGCCGGCTCGGGCTGACGGCCACGCTGGTTCGTGAGGACGGCCACGAGGCAGACGTCTTCACCCTGATCGGCCCGAAGCGCTACTCCGCGCCCTGGCGAGAGATAGAAAAACAGGGCTACATTGCGCCGGCTGACTGCGTCGAGGTGCGCGTCGACCTGGACTCGGACGAGAAGATGCTTTACGCCACCTCGGAGAAGGACGTGCGCTATCGGCTCGCCGCGAACGCCAACGCCAAGACCCGCGCGGTGCAGGATCTGCTGGCGCTGCACGAGGGCGAACCGACGCTGGTGATCGGACAGTATCTCGACCAGCTGGAGGCGCTCGCCGACAAGCTGGGCGCGCCGCTGATCACGGGCAAGACCAGCAACAAGCTGCGCGAGGAATACTACGCGAAGTTCCGCACCGGGCAGCTCAGTCTGCTGGTAGTCAGCAAGGTCGCCAACTTTTCCATCGACCTGCCTGCCGCGCAGGTGGCGATCCAGGTTTCTGGCACGTTCGGCTCCCGCCAGGAAGAGGCGCAACGACTAGGGCGTTTGCTGCGTCCGAACTCGAATGATCCTGAGAAGATCGCGCACTTCTATAACGTCGTGACGCGAGACACCGCCGACGCTGAATTCGCCGCCCACCGCCAGCGTTTTCTGACCGAGCAGGGCTACGCGTATCGCATCGTCCTGGCAGATGAGATCTTCAATCAGGCCTGACGCTGTCCCTTAAACGCAGGGTTAAACTGCTGTCATGGGATGGGCCGATCGCCGCGGTGGAGTTGTTGTTGAGCCGAGCAAGCGCCGGGTGAAGCGCCGCCGGGCGGCAAGAATCGTGGTTGTCGCACAGGGCACGGTGCTGCTCGAGGCCGACAGCGACCCGGGCATCGCCGATAGCGGCTGGTACGTGACGCCAGGCGGCGGCATCGACGGCGACGAGGACGCCATCACCGCCGCGATTCGCGAGATGAAAGAAGAGACCGGGCTGGACATCACCGCCGATCAACTCATCGGCCCGATCGCGTATCGCGTAGTCAAACACGGTTACAGCGACCGCGTGCTGATCCAGCACGAGACCTTCTTCCGCCTGGAACTTGCCGACAGATTCACCCCGTCCGACGCCGGCTTCACTCCCGCCGAAAAGGAATCGGTCAAGGGTTTCGCCTGGCTAACCCCGCAGGAAATCGCCGAAAACGTGGTCTGGCCCGAGCGCCTGGCCGAACTGATCGACCACGAGGGCGACCCCCTAGACCTGGGCACAGTAGAAGAATCCACCGTCCCGGTCGGCGAATTGGTAGTCTAGCCCTGCGAAAGGGGGAACCCTCTGTGCCGAGTAAAACCCCTTTGCTCAGATAACCTAGCCGCGAGAGAAGAGGCGGCCCTCCAGAGTGGTGACGAAGTTGTCCAGGCTGGCAGGCAGATCTTGCAACTGCCAGTTTTCGGGGCCGTGATACCAGTCGATGTCCGTGGAGTCTGGGATGCCGGGGTCGTCGTCGGACTTGCCGAAGGCGTTTACCCAACGTTCCTGCGAGCCGAGAACCACCGCATACGGCAGGATCTTGGAGTATTCGTCAAGAGCTCTGTCACCGAACATATTGGTGGGCTGGGTCTGCAGCTGCAGGCTTAGCAGGTCGAGGCCGCTCAGGATCGCGCTGCCCTTCGCCGAACGACGCGGCATGATCTGCGCGATCAGCAGCAGGCCGAGCGCGAAACCAACGAACGCGATGCCGGCGAGCCCGAACTTGGTGAAAATCGTTAGGCCGACGAGCGTCACCAGCGAAACGATCAGCGTGATAACGCCTGCCCGCTGGAAGTTATTACGCACCTGGTCGGGACGAGTTTTGAACCAACCCTGCGAAACCACCTGGTTGTAGAGCTTGTCCTGCACGTCCTCGATGAACTCGCTGATGGTCTTCGGCAGTGAAGACAGCCTGACAGGTGCCCCCTCTGCCGGAACGATCGCTTCAAGTAGGGCGCGTTCGTAATCGAGTAAAACGTCACCGCCCTCTTGCCGCTCGAGCCGCCATTCAGTGCCAGTGAATTCGCTTTCGCGCGGCAGTTCGGTGATCAGCAGGTGGCCGCGCTGGGCCAGATCAAGCAAGCTAGCGGTGATATCCACCGGATCGACGCTCTCGTCCACCAGCGTGCCAATCATGCCCGGCCGCACCGCCTCGTGCAGCTCGAAGCTAACCCGGCCCTCCGCGACCGGCGCGAACGAAGCGATCAGGGCGGGCTCTACGTCCTTGGCATTGTCCCGACCGCGCTGCCAGTACAGCAGCAACAGGCCGCCAGCGCCAAGCAACGCAGCCGCGAGCGCAACGCCCGAATACGGCATATTGGTCGAGAAAGCTCGGTCGAGCGTCCAATCTTCTTCGATCACCTGGTTAGGCTTGATGGCCGTTTCGCTGACCTTGAACTGCAGCTGAATCACCTGGCCAGCGCCGAGCGCTCCATTGGTGAACGTCGGGTAGGGGGACTGGTAGGTGGACGCGGCGAATGTCTCGCAGCTGACCAGCGCGGCGGGGGCGCCCGCCTGACAGTCGACGTCCGCGGCCAGGGCGCGCCCGGTGCTGATCTCGCCCGAAACCTCTCTGGCTCCAACCGAAAGCCCCTGAACTACTCGCCAATCAACCAGCGTCAGCGGATCGGTGCCCTCGACGCGCTCGCCCTTCAGGGCAGCGCCCCGCACCGAATAGCTGATTTCGACGGGCTTCTTGCCAGCCTTCGAACCATTCACCTTGACGACCGTGTAGCCGTCCTCCTCGCTCACCTGGGCACCGAGGTCGTTGCCGTCGGCGGTGGCAGTGACGTCAAAAATCTCGAAAACGTAACTGCTGTAGTCAAAGGCGGGTCGAGTGTTTTCGATGCGCTGAGTGATCTCCGGAGCGGCCTCGGAAAAGGTCAGCTTCTGGGTGACGTGCAGCGTGCCGTCCTCGTCGACGGAACCGGAAACCTCCAGCGTCTCGGCGGTGCTCGGTTCGGCGCTGGCAGTCGGCGCGCAGAAAAATGCCAGCGCGGCACAAAGCGCCAACAGCTGAACGATCAAACCGCGTCGAAAGTTAACAGGCACGTCAGCTCCTAGTTCGCCAAAAGCAATTCTTAGTCAGATTAACAGCAGTTAACAAGACTAACAGCACAAAATAATCTGGAAGGCTGAGCTATGACCAGCCATGTAAGCTGTCACGCGTGAGCAATTATTCGTGGCGGAAATTTCCGTCTGGGTCCTCTGGCTGGCAGACGATGCCCAGCCGCAGTGGCGCCAGGCCACAACTGCCGCGGGTCATGCCCACCAGCCGCCGCAGACGCCAGCAGGCCAGCCCGCTAGTGACGTTTTTGCGCTGGGTTGGCATCGCTATTTTCTGCATCTTTTCGTTCCTCTCCGCAGCTGGACTGATCAGCGACGGCGATGTCCCTGACGGAAACCGCAGCCAAGAGCACTACCAGAACGAGACCTACCAGGTTCCCCCGGCTGACCCTAACCCGCCGGATCTTCCGATGCCAGAGACCTACGAAGAGGCTAAGCAGCTCATGGTGGCCAACCCGATCTACGATCAGTATGCGCTCAGCCCGGTGAGCTGCGAGATCTCTCCCATCGACCTTTCGAGCGCATCCCCTAACCAGATCGAGCAGCACCTGAACGACTACACCGCCTGCCTCATGCAGGTCTTCAGCGCGGCGATTGAGAACGCAGGCTTCACGGCAGTCCGCCCGACGGTGACGGTCTACGACGGCCCGGTTTACACCGCCTGCGGCAAGATGCCCGAATACAACGCCGCATACTGCGCGGCCGACCAGCAGGTTTATTACGCAAAGAACCTGCCCGATATCTTCCCAGCCGAATATCAGCACGTGCCGTTCGTCTCCGAAAGCATTCTCGCCCACGAGTTCAGCCACGCGATTCAGGGGCGCACCGGAATCCTGATTTCCGAACGCGCCTACGAGAGCCAGATGTCCGAGAGTAACGCGCTCGAACTCAGCCGTCGCACCGAGGTTCAGGCGGACTGCTGGGCAGGGCAGTTCAACATGTCCATCCAGGATTCCGTCGGCCTAAGCCAACGCGACCAGGACAAGCTCTCGGTGTTCTTTGCCGCCCTGGGTGACGACGCCCTCACTGGCAACCCGTTCACCGAAGGCAACCATGGCCTGGGTAGCAGCCGCAAAAGCTGGTATCTGACCGGAAACAGAAACACCAACATGGGCGCGTGCAACACCTTCATCGCCCCGAGCAGCTCGGTTCGCTAGCCAGTTTTATGACGAATTCGTCTCAGCGGTAATTTACTGCTGACAGAATCTTGGTCAGTTAGTGGAGCCGATTCGCTTCTGGTGAAGCATTCTGGGACGTTAAATCAGAAGGTTGGGGGTGTGGGGTTGGTCAGTGAGAGCATCGTGGCTCGCTCGAACGAGCAACCCCACACCTCCAACCGACCCGAAGCAACCAGCTAAACCACCGCCTGTCACTCTTCAGCGGTAATTTTATCCTCGTAGTCGAGTACAAAATTACCGTCAGGAGTAGTTGGCGACCAGTGCGGTGGCTACTGCGGCAACGCCCTCGCCGCGTCCGGTTAGGCCTAGTCCGTCGGTGGTGGTTGCCGACACCGAGACGGGGGCGCCCAGGGTATCGCTAAGAATCTGCTCGGCTTCGGCGCGACGGGCGGCCATTCGTGGGCGGTTCCCGATCACCTGCACTGCCGCGTTGATCGGCTTGAATCCGGATTTGGCAAGGCGTTTTACGGTTTCCTCGAGGAATTCCAGGCCGCTGGCTCCGGCCCATCGCGGCTCCGCGGTGCCGTAGTTGGAACCCATGTCTCCCAGGCCGGCGGCGCTGAATAGTGCGTCGCAGATGGCGTGGGCGGCGACGTCACCGTCGGAGTGCCCGGCGAGACCCTGCGGCTCATCGGGAAAATACAGCCCGGCGACGTGCATCTCGACGCCGTCCTTCAGCTGATGCACATCAGTGCCGATTCCAACTCTCATTTTTCTAGCTTTCGAACGGCTCGCCGATCGCTCCTGAGGCGGCTAGGGCCTCGGCGATCGCGAAATCGAGCGGGTGGGTAATCTTCATCGCGAGTTGATCGCCGTCAACCAGCGTCGCTCGGTAGCCCTCGACCTCGCAGACGCCGGCGTCATCGGTCAGGGCAGCGCCGAGATTCTTGCGGTGCGCCTCGATCAGCACTTTCGGGTCGAATCCCTGCGGGGTCTGAACCGCGCGCAGATCGCTGCGGTCAACGACCACGGAAGAATCATCGGTGAGCCTGCGGATGGTGTCGGTGACCGGAATCACCGGAATCACCACCGGATTGCCAGCCAGCACGGCGTCGCGAACCCGTTCGACGACATTAGGCGGCACCAGCGGACGGGCCGCGTCGTGTACGAGCACCACATCGCAGTCCTCGCCCACGTGGCCCAGCCCGCTAAGCACGGATTCCTGGCGGGTCTCGCCGCCCTCGCAAAACGTCAGCTCAACGCCCAGATCGCGCAGGCAACCCTCGAACCGGGCAGCGTGCTCGGCGAGGCAAACGACGATCAGCCTGTTCACCCCACCCTCGACCAGCCGCCGGGCGCTCCAGCGCACCAAAGGGTGGCCGGCAAGCAGGCGCAGCGCCTTGGGGCCGCCGCCCCCGACGCTCGACTTGCCCAGCCTCGTGCCGGAGCCGGCCGCGACAATGATCCCGGTTATGTTACTCAACTAGCCCTCGTATTTGTAGCCCAGACCACGTACCGTGACTAGCTTCACGGGCTTCGACGGGTCTTCCTCGATCTTGCTGCGCAGCCGCTTAACGTGCACGTCCAGGGTCTTGGTATCACCGACGTAATTCATGCCCCAAACTCGGTCGATCAGTTGGTCGCGAGTCATGACGCGCCCAGCATTGCGCAGCAGCAGCTCGAGCAGCTCGAACTCCTTCAGTGCGAGCTTCACCGGCTCGTTATTTACGGTCACCTCGTGGCGGTCGCTGTCCATCCGAACGTCGCCGACCTCCATCACCTCGGGCATCAGGTCGACGTCGTTGCCGCGCCGCAGCACCGCACGGATTCGCGCTACGAACTCGCGGTGGCTGAACGGCTTGGTCACGTAGTCGTCGGCGCCGATCTCCAGGCCAACAACCTTGTCGATCTCGGAGTCTCGTGCCGTCACCATGATCACCGGCACGTTTGACTGCTGGCGGATTCTCTTGCAGACCTCCGTGCCGGACATGCCCGGCATCATCAGGTCGAGGAGCACCAGATCCGCGCCCTCGCGCTCGAACTCGCTCAGTCCGCTCACGCCGTCTGCGGCCTCAAGAACCTCGAAGCCCTCTCGCTGCAGCATGTAGGAGGTCGCTTCGCGATACGGTTCCTCGTCTTCGATGATGAGAATCCGGGTCATTTGGTTATCTCCTGACTAACTTCCACACAAGACATTCTTAACGATAGTCGCTGTCTGTCTCGAAATTGTCACTGCCAAGTTCAATATATTTCGGCAAGCGCATAGTGAACGTTGATCCCTGGCCCAGTTTACTCCAGACGTTGACCGTGCCACCGTGCGCATTCATCACGTGCTTGACGATGGACAACCCCAGCCCGGTGCCGCCGGTTTCGCGCGATCTGGCGTAGTCGATGCGGTAAAAGCGCTCGAAGATTCGGTCCATCTCTTCGGGCTCGATACCGATGCCATTGTCTGCGACGCTGATCTCGACGAGTTCGTCGTCGGACGCGCTCACCAGCCGAGTGCTGACCGCGATTCGCGAACCCTCATCTGAATAGTTGATGGCGTTCTGAATCAGATTGGTCAGCGCGCTGGTCAACTGGGTGGGGTCGCCGAGCACCTGCAGGCCGCGGGTGCCGGCGGTCGACATGTGTACGTGCCGGTCCTCAGCAAGCTCTTTGCACTGGTTCATCGCGCTGGTCGTCACCTCATCGACCTCGACGATCATCGGTTTTGCCAGCGGATCGTTCGACTGCAGCCTGCTCAGCTCGATGATCTGTCGAACCAACTCGCTGAGTCTGGTGGCAGACTGCGACATTCGGTTCGCGAAGTGCCGCACCGACTCGGGGTCGTCGGCGGCCTCCATGACCGCCTCCGAGAGCACCTGCAGTGCGCCCACCGGAGTCTTCAGCTCGTGGCTGACGTTGGCGGTGAAATCGCGCTTGATCTCGTCTGCCCTGGCCTGCGCGGTGAGATCGTCCGCGATGACGATCACCATTCCCGCCTCAATCTGGACGGCTCGAATCGCAAGTTCCCGAACCACCTGGCCTAGCCCGCGGCGGATCGCCAGTTGGGTGCCCACCGGCTTCGTCTTCGAGCGAACGCTGCGCACCAGGTCGAGCATCTCCTGATCCTTGATGCGGCTTCCCCTAATCAAACCGCTGGTCTGGGCTGCCGGGGTGGCGTGGATCACCTTGTCGCTGGGATCCACGATGATCGCCGCGCCGCGCAACAGATCGACCACTTTGAGCGTCTGCTCGCTGAGCACCGGCTCAGCCACCGGGTGCTTATCCTTCGCGGAGTTTCTGATGCTCACCACTATCGCGCAGCCGACCACGCCAACGAAGAGCCCCATCAAGGCGGAAATAATGTCCACACACTCATCATACGGGTGCGAATGCCTTTCGCGCCCGCCGGCGCCAGATAGGCTATCCGGCGAGACAGAAAGGCCTAAACATGCGTGAGCTTTACCGAAGCGACCTGCAAGAGATAGTTAACGAACTCGTCGTCATGTCTGACTCCGTTCAGATCGCCGTGCGCGACGCCACCACAGCACTGCTGGACGTCAACCTGTCCGTTGCCGAGCGGGTGATTTCGTCGGACGTTCGCATCGACCAAGTGCATGATCACGTCGAATATCAGGCGTTCAGCCTGATGGCCACCCAGGGCCCGGTCGCCGGTGAGCTTCGCACCCTCGTCGCGTCGATTCAGATGGTCGCCGAGCTAGGCCGAATGGGTGACCTGGCCGCGCACGTCGCCAAGATCGCGCGGCTTCGCTACCCTAACCGCGCCGTCCCCGACACGCTGGTGGATAACTTCCGCAACATGAGTAACATCGCGCAAAACATGGTCGGCATCGCCGGACGCGTGCTCGCCGAGCGCGACGCGGAGGAAGCCGAGCTGCTGGTGGTCGAAGATGACCAGATGGACAAGCTGCGCAGCGACCAGTTCCGCATGATGGCGGGTAATGATTGGCCCTACAGCGTCGAGGAGGCCGTGGACGTCGCCCTGCTCGGCCGTTACTACGAACGCATCGCCGACCACGCGGTGGCTATCGGCAAACGCACGATCTACATCATCACAGGCGAAATGCCAGAAGGCGAAAACTGGCCGACGACGTAACCAACCGTACTTTTGCTTGACTGGACGCACATGGTCGGCTGTTGACCTGGAAACACAGGGACGTCTGCTGACCTGGCTGCTAAAGGTCGGCTGCTGTCTTGGCTGCTAAAGGTCGGCTGTTGGCCTGGGTTGGGTTGTCGAGCGAGTCGCCGTGTCTTCGTTTATCTCTCATCGCTTTCGCGATTGACGAGATTTCACTCTCGCCACGCCTCGATGCTCGCCAACCCAACCCAGCTCCACCAGCCTCGCGCTACTAGGTGGTCACTTTTTCGAGAAAGGTAGCCAAGTGGCTCATCTACCAGCCACACCGCTACCCATAATCCGAGTTGTTTTATAGGTAGCGTCAGGGCTCGTCTACCAGCCATCTGGCTACTGCTGTTTGAACACGGGCCGGGAGTAGCACTTAACACGTCTTCAGAATTATTGCGTCAAAAAAGGCTCGTCTACGAGCCAAAACTGCCGCGATAATGCCGTAACCCAAAAGGTTCGTCTACGAGCTTTTGATTACCAATAACTCATAGCGAGCATAAAAATATCCCGCACCGGTTAGTGAACTAGCCCCCAAAAGTTGGACTGGTTTAATTTTAGGTGGTTGAGGCTTG
>CAUPIJ010000028.1:0-23503 GCA_963511305.1 uncultured Propionimicrobium sp. | reverse complement strand
GGTTGCCGGCATGCGTCGAGAAGCTCGAATAAGGCGAGTCCCCGAAGCCCGTCGGTCCCAGCGGCAGAATCTGCCAGATGGACTGACGGCTTTCGGCCAGCTGATCCACGAATCTCCTAGCCTGCTCGCCCATCCTCCCGATGCCGTACTTGCCCGGCAATGAGAAAATCGGCAAAAGCATGCCGGCAACCCTACTGTTTCTCACGTCTCTAACCTTTCACCGCACCGGCAACTACGCCCTCGATGATGTACTTCTGGCAAGACAGGTAGAAAATGACGATCGGGATGATCGCTAACACCAGCATCGCCATCAACGCACCCATGTCGTTAGAACCGTGCGAACCTACCAGCTGTTGAACCACAACCGGAATCGTCTTGTACGGAGTAGAAAGGCCGATCACCAGATACGGCAGCAGGTAGTCGTTCCACACCCACATGGCGTTCAAAATCGCCACGGTGATTGTCACCGGCTTCAGCATCGGCAACACCACGAGGAAGTAGTTCTTGAAAGGCCCACAGCCGTCGATCATCGAAGCTTCCTCGATCTCCAACGGAATGGATTTAACGAAACCGGTGAAAATGAACACCGACAGGCCCGCGCCGAAGCCTAGGTACAGCAAAATCATGCCGACCGGGTTAGACAAGTGCAGGATGTCCGCGATCTGAACCGTCGGGAACATGACCGCCTGGAACGGAATCACCATCGAAAAGACGAACATCAGGTACAGGGCCTTCGTCCACCATGTCTTGACGCGGGCGATGTAATATGCGGTCATCGCGCAGAAGAACACTATGACGATCACCGAGCAGATCGTGATGAAGAACGACCAGCCCATTGCCGAGAAGAAGTTGGTGGCGATCAGGCCCTCAGTGTAGTTGGTCAGCCCGACCCAAAGCTCGTCTAGGGGCAGATCGAACGGCTGATCCGATATGAAGAATCTGCCCTTGAACGAGTTCATCAAGATGAACAGCAGCGGTCCGAGGAATACGGCCGTCAGCAAACCGAGCGCGACATAAATCAGCGACTTAGCAGCAGGGCTCTTGACCCTGGACTCAGCGGGCTTAGCCGCTTTCTTGACCTTGCTCACGCCTCTACCTCCTTGCTCTGAGTGGCACGAAGCTGCAGGAACGCGATGCCTGACACCAGCAGGAAGAAGATAATGGCCTTCGCCTGGCCAACACCGCTGACGCCGTTACGCGCGAAGAACGTGTTGACGATGTTCAGCGCCGCCATCTCCGTCGAATGGCCCGGAGCACCGTTCGTCAATGCCAAGTTCTGATCGTAGAGCTTGAAAGAATTAGACAACGTCAAGAAGGTGCAGATCGTGATGGACGGCATAATCATCGGCAACGTGACGTGACGCAGCACCTGCCAGCGGTTAGCGCCGTCGATGGACGCGGCCTCGGTCAGCTCCGGCGGAACGGCCTGCAAACCAGCGATATAGATGATCATCATGTAGCCAACCATCTGCCAATTCAGCAACAGAATCAGGCCGATGAAACCGTACTTAGCGTCGGTCACCAGCGTCGTGTTCCAGTGGCGAAGAACCGCGTTGATGATGGTCTGCCAGGTGTAGCCCAGGACGATTCCACCAATCAGGTTCGGCATGAAGAACACGGTTCGGAAGAAATTAGTGCCGCGTAGCTTAAGCGTCAGCAGATAGGCGATGCCGAACGCGAAAATATTCACCGTCACCACCGCGATAACAGTGATCAACGCGGTGAAAAGCAGGGCGCTCACGAAACCCTCGCGCTCGCCGAACGCGTCAATGTAGTTTTGTACGCCCACGAAAGACGCGTTAGTCACCGTCGTGAATTTGCAGAACGAAAGGTAGATACCAATTGCGAACGGCGCCAAGAACGCGATGCCGAAAGCCAGCGTCGTCGGCCCTGTGAAGACCAGACCGCATTTTTTCAAACTCTTAATCATGATCACCCCTACCCCAAAGAGTGGGCCGGGCCGATCGACCCGGCCCACGACTTGGGAGCTAGACTAAGCAGTCTGCTTTTCGGCTTTCCAGTTGGAAACGAAGTTCGCCTTGACGTCCTTCCATTCCATCTGGCCGGACGCGTAGCTGGCCAGATCAGCGCCGAAATCATCCTTGAACTGCTGCGACGGGAAGGTCGTGAAGTCCCAGGTGACGTTCTTCAGCTTGGAATCGGTCAGGTAGCGGGTGACCTCCTTGGCCAGCGGATCGTCAGGACGCTCGGCGTCGCTGAAAGTGTCGAACGGCGGGATGAAGCCGAGCTCGTGAACCATGTAGTTCTTGCCCTTCTCCGACTTGATCAGCCAGTTGACGAAGTCTATGGACGCCTTCTGGTCTGCCTCAGAAGCCTGAGAGTTGATGGAGAAGAAGTTCTCGGTTCCGATTGCGATGCCCTGCTCGGAATCGTTTGGCATGCCGGTGTAGATCGGCATCATCTTGATGTTCTCGGCGGTGACGGTGTTGCCGGCGACCTCGGAAACCTGCGAGAAAGCCCAGTTGCCGTTCTGAACCATTGCGGCCTTGCCGAGGGCGAACTCAGCCATCGAATCGGAGACAGCCTTTGAGCTGGCCAGCTTCGGATCGATCGTCGAGTTGTTCAGGTAAAGATCGAAGATCTTCTTGAAATTTTCGTCGTACTTGAACTCAACCTCGTCCATGTTGTCGGTGTTGTTATCCGCGTACTCGTAGTGGATCGGCAGGTTTGCCAGGTGAGTCTGCCAACGCCAATCCTCACCGGGCTTCAGCGACGTCGAGGCGAAGACGCCCTCGATGCCGAGCTGGTCCTTCTTGGCCTGCATGTCCTCGACGACGGCCTTCAGCGAATCGAAGTCCTTGATCTCACTGGTGTCCTTTGCCTTAGCGCCGGGCAGCGCGAAGTACTTGTCCATGATGGCCTGGTTGTAGATGATGCCGTAGCCCTCAGAAACGTACGGGACGCCATACGCCTTGCCGCCGTCGGTGACGGCCATCGATTTGTCGATCAGCGCCTTGTAGAAGTCGGTGTCGGTGAGGTCGGCGGTGTAGTCCTTCCAGTTCTGGTAGCCCACCGGGCCGTTGATCTGGAACAACGTCGGAGCGTCCTTCTTGGCGATCTCCGCCTTCAGTGTCTGCTCGTAGGTGCCCGAGGCTGCGGTGACGATCTTCACCGGAACGCCGGTCTCCTTGGTGTATTCCTCACCGATCTTCTGCCATACGGCGTCTTGTTCCGGCTTGAAGCTCAGGTAGTAGACGCTGCCGGTTGCGTCGGAGCCCTCTTGCGTCGAGTTCGAGCTACAGCCAGCCAGTAACGCGACCGAAGTGGTTGCAGCCAGCATGCATGTTAATGCTCGTTTTACGGCCTTTTTCATTTGTCTCCCTTTGGACATAGAACCTAGACGGATTGGATGCAACTTCGCATCCAACTATCAGAATCGTTTCCTGGAAACGTTTCCGTTAATTATTAAAGCTCATAACAAGGTTTCTCGCAACCCTTTTTGGGAAATTAGTTAAAGATTTGTTTACCGTTCAATTCCGTCCTAGCTCTGATTCGGTATGGCTCGAAGTCGTACGGTTCAACAGGAACGGACACCAAATGGATCGACTACGAACCTTTTGGTGCCCGATAAAAAGCTAGGAGCTATGCCGAACGAGTGACGACCTCATCGCAAAGCTGCAACAAGCCGTCCTTGGCCTCCCCCTCGGGCAGATCTTTGATGGCAGTCCTGGCCTGATCTGCGATCTTCTCGATGCGGGCGCGGGCATCGTCGATGACGTGGTTCTGACGCAGCTGCCCCAGCACCTCTGCCAGGACGGCATCGTCGGAGAGATCGCCCTGGATTCGCTGGTAAAGAGCCTTGTCGGCGGGGTTTTCGGAAGCCGCCAGCAGCAGCGTCGGCAAGGTCGGGATGCCCTCGCGCAGATCGGTGCCAGGGGTCTTACCCGTGACGTCCGAGGTGATGTCGATTAGGTCGTCGGAGAGCTGGAATAGCAGACCGACGGCGGAGGCGTACTCGGCCAGCGCTGCGACGATATCGCTCGGGGCGCCCGCGATCATCGCACCGAAGACTGCGGAGGTGCGGATCAGCGAGCCGGTTTTTCCAGCGATTACCCGCAGGTGGTGGTCGATGGGGTCGACGCCCTTGGCCGGTCCGACGGTCTCGGCGATCTGCCCGGTGACCAGCTCGGCAAAGGTTTCAGCCTGGATTCGTACGTATTCGGGGCCGAGATCGGCGACCAGGCTGGAGGCCTTGGAGAATACGAAATCGCCGATCAGAATCGAGACGGAATTGCCGTAGCGAATGTTAGCGCTGGGCACTGCCCTACGCAGCTTCGCATCGTCCATGACGTCGTCGTGATAGAGGCTGGCGACGTGCGTCAGCTCAACAACCAAAGCGGCGTCGATTAAGTCTTTTTCGTCGTAGCCGGAGCCGAACTCGGCGCAGGTCAAAACCATCGCGGGCCTGAACCGCTTTCCACCGGCCTCAATCAGGTGACGAGCGGCCTCAGTGACGAAAGGATTCTTGCTTAAAACCGCGTCGCGCAGGCCTTCCTCGACCAGGCCAAGCTGCCTTTCCAAGCGGTCCGCGAGGGCGCCCTCTGCTCGATTCCCCACAAGATTCCTTCCATGAAGCCATTAGTACCGGCTACGCCAAAGCCTAGCCGGTACTAACTAAAAAAGCTCAACCTACCGCAGCGGCAGAACGAGCAGATCGGTGGCGGAAGCCAGCAGATCCAGCAGCGGACCAGGCGCAACACCCAGCAGCACAGTGCCGAGAACGCCGATCCAGATCACCAGCTGCGTGCCGATGCCTGCCGGGGCCACCGCTACGTCGTCCTGCGCCGGCTCGCGACCGAACATGACGGCGATCAGCTTGAAATAGAACGCCATTGCCAACACCGAAGCCAGTACCGCGACGCACACCAGCCACTCGTAGCCGCCGCGCCAAGCCGAAGTGAACACCATCAGCTTGCCGACGAAACCGCCGGTCAGTGGGATGCCGGCCATCGACAGCAAGAAGATCGTCATCAAAATCGCCAGCAGCGGGCTCCTGCGCCCAAGGCCAGCCCATGCCTCGAAGCCGGTGGCCTCCTGCGAGCCGCGACGAACCATCGTCATGATGGCGAAGGCACCCAGAGTCGCGAAGCCGTAAGCAGCAAGGTAGAACGCCATCGATGCGTACGAGCCAACCTGCCCTTCGGCAAGACCGTTCTGCAGGGTCACGGCGCCGAGCATGCCAACCAGGATGAAACCGGCGTGCGCGATGGCCGAATATGCCAGCAGACGCTTGACGTCATTCTGCAGCAGCGCGACCGCCGAGCCGACGAACATCGTAGCGACCGCGATCACTGCCAGCAGCACCTGCCAGTCCCAGAGCAGGCCGCCGAGGCCAACATAGAGCAGCCTGGTCAGCCCGAAGACAGCGGCGATCTTGGTGCACACCGCCATGAAAGCGGTGACCGGGGTCGGGGCGCCCTGGTATACGTCAGGCACCCAGTTCTGGAACGGTACTGCACCCATCTTGAAGGTGACGCCAACGCAAACTAGGCCGAGACCCGCCAGCAGCAACCAGGGCGACTGCGTCTCGTAAACCTGCGAGACGCCGACGCGGGTTAGCGAGAAACCGCCGGCGTAGCCGTAGATAAGCGCGACGCCATAGAGGAACAGCGCGGAGCTCAGCGAGCCGAGCAGAAAGTACTTCAGCGCGGACTCCTGGCTGAGCAGGCGACGACGTCGGGCCAGGCTGCACAGCACGTATAGCGGCAGGCTGAGGATCTCGAGGCCGACGAACATGGTCAGCAGATCGTTGGCGGAGACAAAGATCATCATGCCCGACAGCGAGAACAGCATCAGGCCAAAGACCTCGGTGTGCTCCTGCCTGGCAGAGATGGCCGACCGCTCGGCCTGCGAGCCGGGCGCGCTGGAGGCGGCAGCGACGAACGCCGTCTGCCCCTCGTAAACTTTGCGCTCAGCAAACATCAGCACCGAGCCGAGAGCGAAGACCAGCAGCAACGTCCAGACCACCCAGGTCGGGCGATCCAGCGCGAGCGCGTTCATCGCACCGAAGTCCGCATAGCCGCTTGCCCAGAAGTAGATGGTGGCGGCCAGCGCGATCACCAGAATCGCGATGCTGAATACGGTCTGCGCGACCGGCCTAGTCAGCCTAGGCAGGCACGCCTCGAGAAGGATCGAGATGATGCCGCCGAGCAGTACCACCAGAAGCGGCACCGCCGGGATGAAACTCTCAAGCATTCCCTGCATGATTACTTGCCTCCCCGCGGCTCATCAACTGAGCCCGTTGCGCCGCCCTGAACCGAGTCGGCTAGTTGTACGCTCGCCATCGAACCATCGGCCACCGGCTGCACGATCTGCGTGAACGGCTTCGGGAAAAAACCGAAGACCAGCACCAGAATGATCAGCGGAGCCAAGGTCAAGCGCTCTAGCGCGGTCAGGTCGCTGGTCACGTGCTTGGTCACCGTCGGTGTTGGCTCACCTGTGAAGACTCGCTGATATGCCCACAGCACGTATACGGCTGCCAGCACGGTGCCGAGCACCGCGAACCCGACCAGCACCGGATGCCTGGTGAAGGCACCGACCATAATCGAATACTCACCGACAAAGTTCATCGTGCCGGGCAGGCCCATCGTAGCCAGGCCGCCGAGCAGGAAGACGCCCGCGATCAGCGGAGCGATCTTCTGAACGCCACCGAAGGCGCTGATCTCCGCGGAACCGCGGCGCTTGATCAGCATGTCGACGATCAGGAACAACAGTGCGGAGCTCACGCCGTGGCCGAGCATGTAGAACATCGAGCCATTCAGCGACGTCGTGGTGAAGGCGAAGATACCTAACACCATGAATCCGAAGTGGCTAACCGAGGTGTAGGAAACCAGACGAAGCAGGTTGCTGCTCGCGATGGCCAGCACGGCACCGTAGATAATCGAGATCACTGCCAGCACCAGGATCACCGGCGCTGCCCACTTGCTGGCCTCCGGGAACATCGTCAGGCAGAGCTTGATCATTCCGAAGGTGCCGATCTTGTCGAGCACGCCGACCAGCAACGCAGTGGTGCCCGGGTTGGACTGCTCGGCAGTATCCGGCAGCCAGGTGTGTACCGGAACCATCGGGGCCTTGATCGCGAACGCGATGAAGAACGCCACGAAGATCCACTTGCCCAGCGCTCCGGCCGGCTCGACGGTGAAGTCGGAGATCAGGAAGCTCGGGGCGCCCTGAGCAGAGGTCACCGCGTAAACGCCGACGATGCCGAACAGCATCACCAGGCCGCCAGCCAGAGAGTAGATCAGGAACTTCATCGCGGCCCTGACGGCCTTCTCGCCGCCCCAGCCGACGATCAGGAAATACATCGGCAGCAGCGTCGCCTCGAAGAAGATGTAGAACAGCAGCACGTCGGAGGCCAGGAAGACGAAGAGCGCGAAGCTCTCCATGATCAGCACCAGGCCGCCAAAGACGTTAGCGCCCCAGCGCGGCTTCTGCACGTAGAGATCGTCGACGCGCGGCTCGCGGGAGCCGACGTCGCTGATGTTCCACTGCGAAAGCAGCACGATCGGAACCAGGATCACGGTCAATAGCACCATCGTGCGGCCCATGCCGTCCAGCCCCAGCGCGTAGTTAGCGCCGATAGCCGGAATCCACGTGTATTGCTCGTTCAGATCGCTCGAACCGGCCATTAAGAAGGCCAGCAGGCCAACCGCCGCCACCAGCAGCGAGAAGGCGAAAGCCACGATCTTGCCCGAGCGGCCGGCAAACAGGAAGGCGAGCAGACCACCGATTAAGGGCAGCAGCCCAAGGATTGTAAGTAGCGGAATAGTCATCTTTGGTCTCCTCCCCTAGGCCAGCCGACCGAGGATCAAAACGACGCCCACCGCCACGGTGCCAACCACCATCGCTAGAGCGTAATTGCGGACGTAGCCACTCTGCAGCTTGCTGAAGCCCTTACCAACGACCTTGCTCAGGCCCGAGGTAGCACCGACCAGCAGTCCGTCCACCGCGATGGTATCTAGCGCGCCAACCACGCTGACGGCAGCACCACCGCCACGAACCAGAACGAGATCGTTGAAGTCGTCCTGGAACAGGTCTCGGCGGCCAGCAGCAACCAGCGGATTGGCTGCCGGGGCCTCAAGCGGCACCTCCGTGCGGAACAGCAGGTAGCCGAGCGCGACACCTACGGCAACCAGAGCCAGTGTCGCCCAACCCTGCCACGGAACGTGCAGCAGCGAAGTGGGCTCGGGCTCCATGCCGGTAACCGGGCCGAGCCAGTCCTGAATCCAGCTGTTCATCAGCACGCCGAGGACGATGGCCGCAGCGGACAACACCACTAGCGGAGCCACCATGATCGCAGGCGACTCGTGCGGGTGCTGATCGTCGCGCCACCGCTTGTTACCGAGGAAAGTCATCGTCATCAGACGAGTCATGTAGTAGGCGGTGAGGAAGGCACCGAACATCGCGATCGCGCCGAGCACCCACGAGCGTTCCCAAGCCACCACGATGATGTGATCCTTCGAGTAGAAGCCCGACAGACCCGGGAAACCGATAATGGCAAGGTACCCGATAGCGAACGTGTAGAACGTCCACGGCATCGCCTTGGCCAGCGCGCCAAATTCGCGCATGTTTACCGAGTCGTTCATGCCGTGCATCACCGAACCAGCGCCAAGGAACATATTGGCCTTGAACGCACCGTGCGTGATCAGGTGGAAGATCGCGAAAACGGCACCGGCCGGGCCGATCGCTGCGGCGAGCATCATGTAACCGATCTGGCTCATCGTGGAGCCGGCCAGCACCTTCTTGATGTCGTCCTTAGCCGAACCAATCCAGGCACCGAAGATTAACGTCACCGCACCCACAATCGAAACCGCGATGGCCGCGGCCTCGGAGAGCTGATAGACCGAACCGCTGCGCACGATCAGGTAGACGCCGGCGGTAACCATCGTCGCCGCGTGGATCAGGGCGGAGACCGGGGTCGGGCCCTCCATCGCGTCAAGCAGCCAAGACTGCAGCGGAACCTGGGCGGACTTACCGCAGGCGGCCAGCAGCAAGCAGAAACCGATGATGGTCACCCACTTGCCGTCCACGCCACCGATCGCGGCGTCTACGTCGGCGAAATTCAGCGAACCGATCTGGCTGAAAATCGCGAACATGCCCACCAGCAGGCCGAGGTCGCCGATGCGGTTGGCGACGAACGCCTTCTTGCCCGCCAGCGCGGCCGAGTGCCGCTGCTGCCAGAAGCTAATCAGCAGGTAGGACGCCAGGCCGACGCCCTCCCAGCCAAAGAAGAGCAACAGGTAGTTGTTAGCCAGAACCAGCGCCAGCATCGAGGCGACGAACAGGTTCAGATAAGCGAAGAAGCGCCTTCGGTTAGGGTCTTCGGCCATGTAGCCGATCGAGTAAATGAAGATCAGCGAGCCGACGCCCGTAACCAGCAGCACGAACAGCATCGACAGCGGGTCAAGCAGGATGCCGAACTCAATGCTCAGCGGTCCCGTCTGGAGGAAGTCGAAGATGTGCAGTTCGATCGAGCGTGAACCGGGCGCCAGCGCCAGCATCTTCGCGAAATAGACGACACCAAGCACGAACGACGCCAGAATGCTCGCAGTGCCGAGCCAGTGGCCCCACGAGTTGCTGGCTTTGCCGGCCAGCAGCAGGATCGCGAAGACCGCTAGCGGAATAGCGATTAGCAGCCAAGCCGAAGTGAAGACTCCGGTCGCTGCGGTAATTTCAAGCGGATTCACCAGTTCCCCCTTCTAATGCTTCAGCTGGTTCTGATCGTCAGCCGAAGCAGAACGACGGGTTCTAAAGATCATTACGATGATTGCCAGGCCGATCACGACTTCCGCCGCGGCCACCACCATCACGAAGAAGGCGGCCACCTGACCCGCTAGATCACCGTTGGCGTGCGCGAACGTGATCAGCGCCAGGTTCGCCGAGTTCAGCATCATCTCGATCGCCATGAACATGATCAAGACGTTGCGACGCAGCATGAACGCCAGCAGGCCAATGGTGAACAGGATCACCGACAAAACTAGGTATGCATTCGGGCTCATCGCTGCTCCTCCTCGCTAGATTCGGATTCGATGGCCGGCAGCTCAGTCGCCTTACCCAAGTCCGGGTCATCGTACTTGTCGGCGTTGTCGGTGCCGTCCAACTCGTCCCAGGAAGAGGCGATTTCGCGAGCGGCGGCCAAGTGTGCCGTGGACAGGCCCTCGGCGTCGAGGATCGCCGCGCCACGCACCTTGAGCGTGGGCGAAACGGACTTCTCCACGACCTTGCCGTCGGGACCAAGAGCCGGGTACTGAATGGCATTATGCCGGGCGAAACTGCCGGGGCCGGGACGCGAACCGGGGTGCTTGCCCTCGGTCTCGAACTCGCGGATCTTGCGATCAACGCGCTGCTTCTGCCGTTCCGGCTTGGTCAGGCGCTCGCCATGGGTGAGCACCATCGCCGCCAGCGCCGCGGTAATCAGCAGGGCGCCGGTAGCCTCGAAGGCGAAGACGTAGTCGGTAAATACCAGCTGAGCTAGGCCCTGCACGTTACCGCCATGTTCGGCATTTGCCGTAGCCAGGCCGTCAGGATTGGTCTGCGCGATGCCGTTGACTAGCGCCGAGCCGACCATAATCAAAAAGCCGAAGGCGCCGAGGAAAGCCAGCAGCCGCTGGGCGCGCAGCGTCTCAACCAGGGAATCGAGTGAGTCGATGCCGATGACCATCATCGTGAAGACGAACAGCATCATCACCGCGCCCGTGTAGACGATGATCTGCGCGACGAACAGGAACGGTGCGTCGAGAGTCGCGTATAGACAGCCGAGGCAGACCATCATGCCGGCCAGCGACAGCGCGGAATGCACCGGCTTGCGGCTGAACGCCATGCCCAAGGCTAGTGCGATGGCCAGCGGCGCGAGAATCCAGAACGCCACCTGCTGGCCGGTTACCAGAGCAATCACTTTTTGCTCCCCCCTTGGGCTTGCTTACGACGGTTTTCAATCGTGTCCAGCACGCCGGTTGGCGGCAGACCGAGGAAGTAGTCCCTCTCGTCATCGCCGAGCTGACGCGGGTGCGGCGGCTCCTCCATGCCAGGCAGGAGCGGAGCCAGCAACTGATCTTTCGTCCAGATCATCAGCTCGCGGGTGCGATCGGAGAACTTGAAGTCGTTGGTCATGGTCAGCGCGCGGGTCGGGCAGGCCTCGATGCACATGCCGCACAGAATGCAGCGCGTGTAGTTGATTTGATAGACCTTGCCGTAGCGCTCGCCGGGGCTAAAGCGCGCGTCCTCAGTGTTGTCCGCACCCTCGACGTAGATGGCGTCGGCGGGGCACGCCCAAGCGCACAGCTCACAGCCGACGCACTTCTCCAGGCCGTCAGGCCAGCGGTTCAGCTGGTGCCTGCCGTGGTAGCGCGGAGCGGTGACCTTTTCTTTACCTTTTTCCGGGTAGCCCTGCGTGAAGGACTTCCGGAACATCGTTCGGAAAGAAATTCCGAACCCGGACCAGGCTCCCATCAGGAATCAGCTCCTTCGCTTACGTTGTTTGCACTCGCGGTGTCACGGCTCGCGCTCGAACCCACAAGTTGCTTCTGGCTTGCAGGAGCATTGATGGCCTCAAGCAGGCTGTCGCTGAGCACCGGCGTCGGGTAGGCGCCCGGCAGAGCCTGCCGCTCGGCGGCCTTCTCTAGCGGATCGGGCTCCGGAGCCTCGTCGCCGCTGGAGAACCAGACCAGGGCCAGGACGGCGATGAAGATCACGGCCACCACACCGATGAAGATCGGCGAGGAGAACCAGTTCTCGTGGCCGGCGGTGCGGAACAGCGCGACCAGCATCGTCCAGACCAGGGCGACCGGAATCAGCACCTTCCAGCCCAGCGCCATGAACTTGTCGTAGCGGTAGCGCGGCAGCGAACCACGCACCCAGACGAAGCCGAAGATCAGCAGCTGAACCTTGAGGATGAACCACACCAGGGTGAACCAGCCGTCGTTCATCCAGGCGATCTGGTTCAGCGGCCAGGGCGCGGTGTAGCCGCCCAGGAAGACCGTGGCGCAGATGGCCGAAGTGGTGGCCATGTTGATGTATTCGGCCAGGAAGTACAGTGCGTAGCGGAAACCAGAGAAGTCGGTCAGGTGACCACTGACGATCTCAGACTCGCATTCGGCGAAGTCAAACGGCAGACGGTTACACTCACCGAGCATCGAAATTAGAAAGATGACGAAGCTGGGGATCAACAGTAGGAAGTACCAGCTGGGCAGATCCGGGACGCCGCCGGGCAGGGGCAGCCAGGGAATCTGCTGCGCCTTGACGACATCACCGGTGGAGGCCGACTGCGACAGAATGAAGACCGGGATCAGCGACAGGCCCATGCAGACCTCGTAGCTGATGATCTGCGCGGTGGCGCGCATCGAGCCGAGCAGCGAGTAGGTGCCGTTGGACGCCCAACCGGCCAGCACGACGCCGTAGAAACCGACGGCCGCGACAGCCAGGATGAACAGGATACTGACCGGCAGATCAGTAATCTGCAGCCTGGTATCCACCCCGAAGATCGTAACGTTGCCACCCAGCGGGATGACCGTCCAAACGGTGAACGCCGCAACGGCGGTCAGCATCGGGGCGATCGAGAAGACCACCGCGTCGGTGCGAGCCGGGCGAAAATCCTCTTTGAAGATCAGCTTCATGCCGTCACCGAGCGCCTGCCCCAAACCGAGCGGACCGTTCATCGTCGGGCCACGACGGTTCTGCATCCGGCCAATGACTCGACGCTCAAACCAAACGTTGAAGATCGTCCAGGTCAACAGTAGCGCGAAGACCGCCACAACCTTAACGATCACCAGCCACAGCGGATCGTTGAGCGGATTCAGATCGTGACTCATGCCGCACCTCCTGCCAAAGATAGTTGCACCCGATCGCCGGCACCCGCCTGCAGCGCCTCACTCACCCGAACACCAGTATTAGCGGGCAGCCAGACGACGTCGTCGACCATGGCGTCAACGATCACCGCCGGCGCACGGTAAGAACCGTGCTCGTTTGAGACGACAACCTGATCGGCTGCCTTTACACCATATTTATTAGCAGTGGCCACTGACATTTTTACGACCGCCTTCGGGGCAGACTCGATCAGGCCGATAGCCCCATCGACCGCACGCGAATCGTCGATCATGTAGTGCCAGACGGCCAACTTCAGCGGGCCGCTGCCACGGTTCTCTATGCTATCGGCCGCCACCGACCGGGTCTCGGTGGAAGTCCAATCGGCGATCTCGTCGAAGCTAGCACGGGCCTGCGCCGGGGAACGGAAACCAAGATCCGAGCCCATCGCGTCGGCCAGGGCGGCCAGCGAGCGCACATCGGTCATCGGTGTGACGCGCTTGTCGATCACCTGGTTGACCGGGTTGAATCGGTGCTCCCAGCTGACGAACGTGCCCGACTGATCTTCAACCAGCGCAACCGGGAAAACCACGTCGGCGTGCTCGGTGACGTCGGAAGCCCGCTGCTCGAAGCTGACCACGAATGCCTGCTTGAAAGCCACCTTCGTCAACAGCGGATCGGGCATGTCAGCGGCCTCCAGGCCGGCAGTGACCAGGGCCTTTAGCTCACCGGAGGCGGCCTGCTCAACCATCTGCTTAGCGTCCAAGCCGGGCTCGGCGGGAAGATTAACTCCCCAAGCCGCCTGCAGATCAACTCGGGCCTGAGCGTCATCGACTAAGCGACCACCTGGCAGCAAGCTCGGCAGGCAGCCGGCCTCGATGGCACCCAACTCACCGGCTCGACGCGGAATCCAGGCCAGGCGGGCTCCCCGCTCCTCGACCTTGGCTAGCTCGGCCATCAAACCGTGTACCTCTCCAGCGCGTTCGCCGGCAAGAACGATAGTGTCGGCATCCAGCTCGAGACCCGCCAAGGCCGCCGTCTCGTCGCCGGGCGCAGTGGCCACGAGCTGCGCGGAAAGCTTCTTGTTGCCGCGGCTCAGCATCGGGGCAATCGCCACCACCTGCAGGTGGTGCTTGCGCACGGCTTTGCGCAGCCGCAAGAAAACCGGACCGGTGTCTTCCTCGGGTTCGTAGCAGACCAGAACGACCTTCTTAGCCTTCTCCAGGTCTGTGTACTGGACGCTTTCTGCGAGCTTTCGTCCCGCCACCTTCGAGGCCAAGAAAGACTCCTCGGCCGAGCCATAAGGCCTGGAACGGAAATCGATGTTGTTAGTGCCGAGCGCTACGCGAGCGAAACGCGAGTAAGCGTAGGCGTTCTCCAGGGTCAGACGGCCACCGGTCAGCACGCCCACGGCCTCCCCAGCGGACTTCAGACCGGAGACAGCGCGGTCGATGGCATCGGGCCAGCTCGTCGCAACAAGCTTGCCGCCCTCGCGAACCAGTGGCGTGGTCAGGCGGTCGGCCTGATGACCATAGCGGAAGGCGAAGCGGCAGCGGTCGGCCAACCACTCCTCGTTGATTTCCGGATTATTGCCGGCCAGCCTGCGCTTCACCTGATAATGCCTGTGGTCAGTTCGCATCTCACAACCGCCAGCGCAGTGCTCGCAGGTGGTGGTGGTCGAAACCAGGTCGAACGGACGAGCCTGGAAGCGGTAATCGGTGCTGGTCAGCGCGCCGACCGGGCAGATCTGGACGATGTTGCCCGAGAAGTACGACTCGTACGGGTCGTTCTCGTAGCTGGAAATCTGCGACAGTGCGCCACGCTCAGCGAGCGAAAGGAACTCGTCACCGGAAATCTGCGCGCCGAACCTCGTGCAGCGCTGGCAAAGGACGCAACGCTCGCGGTCGATCAGAATCAGCGGAGAAATCTGCACCGGCTTCGGATAGGTGCGCTTGGCACCCTCGTAACGCGACCCCGCCGGCCCATGGCTCATGGCCTGGTTCTGCAGCGGGCACTCGCCGCCCTTGTCACAAATCGGACAGTCCAGCGGGTGGTTGATCAGCAGGAACTCCAACATGCCGGCCTGGTGCTTAGCCACCTTCTCGCTGCCCTCAGCGGTCTCGATGACCATGTTGGGCATGGCGGTCAGCGCGCAGGCGGGCTGCGGCTTCATCGCACGGCCATTACCGGCGTCCGGAACCTCAACCATGCAAGCGCGGCAGCAGGCCACCGGGTCGAGCAGCGGGTGGTCGCAGAAACGCGGAATGTGAATTCCGTTTGCCTCAGCGGCGCGTATGACCAGCGTGCCCTTGGGCACGGTCACCTCTTTGCCGTCGATGGTGAAAGATACGGTTTCCGGCTTGGGTTTGACGTCGGTGCTCACTTGGAACCTCCCTCAACCGTGATTCGTTCCCGACGGTGTGGCGGGAAGTAGACGCTCTTTTCGTACGGGAACAGCTCCCAGGCTGGCGTGTGATAGCCGGCCTCGAACTCCGAGCGGAAATGCTTGATCGAGCTGGTGATGTTGGCGACGAAGCCGTCGGCCAGCGTGCAAAAGCTCTTCATCGATACGTTGTCGCAGACATCCAGCAGCTTGTCGACGTCACCCTCGGTGCCCTTGCCGGCCTCGAGGTTGCGCAGCGTCTGCACCAGCCACCAGCTGCCCTCGCGGCAAGGTGTGCACTTGCCGCAGGATTCGTGCTGATAGAACTCGGTGTAGCGCAGGCAGGTGCGGACAACCGAAACCGTCTCGTCGTAGGTCTGCAGCGCCTTAGTGCCGAGGATCGAGCCCTTGGCGACGACACCCTCGTAGTCCATCACGGTATCGACGTCGTCGGCGGTCAGGATCGGGGTGGACGAACCGCCCGGCGTGAAGAACTTCAGGTGATGACCGTCGCGGATACCGCCAGCCAGCTCGAGCAGCTTGCCGTAGGTGATGCCCATCGGGGCCTCGTACTGGCCCGGGTACTTTACGTGGCCCGAAACCGAGTAGATCGTCGAGCCGGGGCTCTTCTCCGAACCCATCGAACGGTACCAATCGACGCCGTTCTCCAGAATCGCTGGTAGTGAACAAATGGATTCAGCGTTGTTAACCACAGTCGGGCAGGCGTACAGACCCTCGACCGCAGGGAATGGCGGACGCAGCCTCGGCTGGCCGCGGCGACCCTCGAGAGAATCGAGCAGCGCCGTCTCTTCGCCGCAGATATAGGCGCCGGCACCGGCGTGGATCACGATGTCCAGGTCATAGCCGGAACCGAATATGTTCTTGCCCAGGTAGCCGGCCTTGTAGGCCTCGTCAACCGCTGCGCGCATCCGTCGAATTACGTGCGCGACCTCGCCACGAACGTAAGCGAACGCGTGGTGGGCGCCGACCGCGCGGCAGGCGATGATGGCACCCTCGATCAGCGTGTGCGGGGTGGCCATCAGCATCGGGATGTCCTTGCAGGTGCCGGGCTCCGACTCGTCGCAGTTAATAACTAAATACTTCGGGTTGGGGTTGTCCTTCGGCAGAAAGCTCCACTTGACGCCCGTCGGGAAGCCAGCACCGCCGCGGCCGCGAAGCCCAGCGTTCTTGACCATCTCGACGACGTCGCCCGGCTCCATCTCCAGAGCCTTGCGGGCTCCCGAATAGCCGCCGTTAGCGACGTAGTGATCCAGCTTCCAACTGCCCTCTTCTCCCCAGTGCTTAGTGAGAACCGGGGTCAGGGTGTCGACTTTGAGTTCGCTCACTTGGCGGCCTCCTCATCTGCGGGCTTAGCCGCGGCAACCTCCGCGGCGTTCGGAGCGCGCCAGCCGTTCTCCTTGGCCAACTTCACTCCGCGAAGCGAGGCGTCCCCAGCGCTGGGGCCCTCATCGGCCAGACCGTCGGAGAAACCGGCGAGCATTCGCTCGTTTTCCTTGAAGGTCGGGATGCGCGGGCCGCGGGTCGAATGAACATCCTTGCCAGCGCGCAGATCGTCAATCAGCTTGTCAGCCAGCTCGGGGGTCATGGCGTCCATGAATTCCCAGTTGACCATCATTACCGGCGCGAAGTCGCAGGCCGCGTTGCACTCGACGCGCTCCAGGCTGAATTTGCCGTCGGCAGTGGTTTCGCCCGGCTCGATGCCCAGCTTCTCCTCCATCTGACCCAGCAGCACGTCACCGCCCATGATCGCGCACAGCGAAGTGGTGCAGACGCCGACGTGATATTCGCCGGCCGGCTTGCGGTGATACTGCGTGTAGAACGTGGCGACGCCGTTGACCTGCGCCACCGGAATGTCCAGCAGCTCGGCGCAAACCTCGACGCCTGCGGCCGAGATGTAGCCGTCCACCGACTGCACCAAGTGCAGCATCGGCAGCAGCGCCGAGCGGGCCTGCGGGTAGCGAGCCATGATCGCGCGCATATCGGCGATGGTCGACTCGTCGATATTGGTCTCGGTGTTGGTGTAGTCAATACGACGCGCGTCGTCGTAGTGCGGGTTGAATTCGTGCGCCACGGGAAGGGTTGTCTTCTCGCTCACGGCTTCCTCCTGATTAACGCTCATCGGTCGACACCACCCATAACCGGGTCGATGGAGGCGACGGCCATGATCATGTCGGAGAGCATTCCGCCCTCACACATCAGCGGCAGCGCCTGAACGTGGTGGAACCCTGGGTCGCGCATGTGCGAGCGGTAGGGTTTGGTGCCGCCGTCGGAGACGACGTGCATGCCCAGCTCGCCGGACGGGCCCTCGATAGCCACGTAAACCTGGCCGGCCGGCACCTTGAAGCCCTGGGTGACCTTTTTGAAGTGGTGGATCAGGGCCTCCATTGACTGGCCCATGATCTCCTTGATGTGCTCGTTCGAGTTACCCTGGCCGTCCTGACCGACGGTCAGATCGCTCGGCCAGCGCAGCCGCTCGTCCTCGACGCGGTACGGCTCGCCGCGAGTCTCGACCAGCGAGTCGCGAACCTGCTCGATGATGCGAATCGACTGATACATCTCGTCGCAGCGAATCTTAAACCTGGCGTAGGAATCGCAGGTGTTCTCGTAGCAGACGTCGAAGTCGTATTGGTCGTAGGTCAGGTACGGCTGCGTCTTGCGCAGATCCCACGGGATGCCAGCGGCACGCAGCACCGGGCCGGTCGCGCCCATCATGGTGCAGCCGGTCAAGTCGAGATAGCCGGCGCCCTGCAGACGCGCCTTGAAAATCGGGCTATCCAGCGTGTAATCGGCGATCTCGTGAAGATTGTTCTTCATGTCGACGATCAACTGATCGAGCAGCTCGATGCCGTCGTCGGGCAGATCAGCCTGGACACCGCCGGGGCGGATGTAGGCGTTGTTCATGCGCAGGCCGGTGATGGCCTCGACGAACTCCAGAATGCGCTCCCTCTCGCGCAGGCCGACCTCCTGGGGGCTAGTGGCGCCCAGCTCCAGACAGTTAGCGCCCGTGGCGGTCAGGTGGTTCGCGATGCGGTTGATCTCGAGCTGTAGAACACGTAGATCCTGGCCACGACGCGGAATCTGATCCTCGATGCCGAGCAGCTTGTCGACGGCCATCGAGTAGACGGCCTCATTGTGGATGCCCGAAACGTAGTTCATGCGGGTCACGAACGCGCTGCCCTGCGTCCAGGAACGGTATTCCATATTCTTCTCGATACCGGTGTGCAGGAAGCCAATTCCAGGGCGCATCGCCTGAATGGTCTCGCCGTCCAATTCAACGACGAACCTCATCACGCCGTGCGTCGACGGGTGGACCGGACCGACGTTGACGACGATGATCTCGTCGGCACGCTCCGACTGAGCGGCGATCACGTCGTCCCAGTCGTGGCCGTTAACATAGTAGGTCGCGTCGCCGGTCACGTCCCCAGGAGCCGCGTAAATGTCTTCGTTCATTTCACTCATGCCTGGTAGCTCCTGCGCTCATCCGGCGGCGGCACAACCGCGCCCTTGTACTCAATCGGGATTCCACCCAGCGGATAATCCTTGCGCTGCGGGTGACCCACCCAGTCGTCCGGCATCAAAATTCGGGTCAGACCTGGGTGGCCATCAAAGACGATGCCAAACATGTCAAAAGTCTCGCGTTCGTCGTAGTCAGCCATGGGATAGATCGGAGTCAGCGAATCGACGTGCGGATTACTATCTGGCAGCTCAACCTCCAACCCGATGCGGCGGTTGTGGGTCATCGACAGTAGGTGGTAAACCACGTGCAGCTCGCGATCCTTCAAGCCCGGATAGTGCGCGCCGGAGAGGTTCATGATCACCTCGAAGCGCAGCTCGGGGTCGTCGCGCAGCACCTTGGCCAGCTCGCTCAGCTTGCCCGGATCAACCACAAATACGATCTGGTCACGCCAAACGCTAACCCTGGTGGCGAAGTTCGGCACCAGCTCTGCCATGCGGTTGGCGACGTCGTCGAACCAACCACCGAACGGCGGCATGACGCAGGCACCCCCCAGCTCGACACGGCGAACCAGGCCGCTGAAGCCGCTGGTATCACCGGACTGGCCGGAACCGTCGCCGTAGGCACCCTGGCGAATCTCGAGCAGATTGTCGGTCACCGGACCGCCGGCCACGAACAGCTCGCGAAGGTGCGGGTGGGTGGCGTAGATGGCCTGCTCTTCTTGACTCAGCTGCGCGATCTCGTTCTCGGCCACTGGATTCTGGTCGGCGGTCATCGCATCAAGCCCTTCTGTTCAATCAGCGCCGGCGCTACCAGCGCCGCTGCCTCGTTATCGGCGATCTCCTTCTCGCGGTGCGCACCCATCTTGGCCTTGTAGACCTCGCTGTTGCGCAGCTTGAAGATGGCGTCAATCAGCATGTCGGGACGTGGCGGGCAGCCGGGAATGTAAATATCTACCGGAATGATGTGGTCGACGCCCTGCACCACCGCATAGTTGTTGAACATGCCGCCAGAGCTAGCGCAGACGCCCATCGCGATCGACCACTTGGGGTTAGGCATCTGATCCCACATTTGGCGAACCACCGGGGCTAGCTTCTGCGGGACGCGCCCAGCCACGATCATCAGATCGGCCTGACGCGGCGACGCACGGAAGACCTCCATGCCCCATCGGGCACCGTCGTGACGCGGGCCGCCGAACTGCATCATCTCAATTGCGCAGCAGGCAAGACCCATGGTCAGCGGCCAGAAGGAGGTTTTGCGCGTCCACCCCGCGATGGTTTCGACGGTCGTCAACGCGACGCCTGCGGGGATCTTATCTTCCCAACCCATGATTACCTCTCTGCTCGACTAATCCCAGTCCAGGCCGCGACGGCGCCAGACATAGAAATAAGCCACGAAAACTACGGCGACGAACAAGATCATCTCGATAACGGCAAAAAGCCCAAGCTGGTCGAACGACACCGCCCAGGGATATAGAAAGACGATCTCGATGTCGAAGATGATGAATAACATGGCGGTGACGTAGTACTTGACCGAGAACTTGGCGCCACCGGAAGGATGCGGCGTCGCCTCAAGGCCACACTCGAACGAGTCGTATTTAGTCAGGTTGTAACGTGCGGGGCCAACTTTTGTCGAGACAAAAATCATCACTACTACGAACAAAGTAGCCAGTACAACCATGCCGACGATCGGGATGTATGGGCTCATCGGCCATCCTTTCATCACACCTGCCCGGAAACCGCCGGGAGACCACCCCCTAGGCCGGCCGAATTGCGCCTAGCCTGGTGGGCATAACGTTTTAATGGTACGCCTGTAGTCATATTATTTCATCTGAGAAACAAGACTGTAGCCGCAAAGGGCAGCATTTTCACAGCTCCAAAGAGAGACGTAAGGGTAGCCTTAGTTGATGTTTTAGGGTCACTAAACGCCTAGTCCGCGGCCCCTCGCGCGGGCGTCTAGGCGCTGGGCGCAGCCTTCTGCAGGAATGTCAGCAACCTATCAGCCCAGTCCCCGCCCTTCGGCTGGGTCAGATTGGCCAGCATCTTATGCACCAACTTCATCAGCGCTGGCCGCGGCAGGCCGTATTTGACGCACAGATGCATGATCCTGGGTTCGCCGATCAGGCGCGCGAAGATCGTGCCGAGCCTGAAGTGACCGCCGACGTGCTCGGACATCAACTCCGGGTAGCGACGCAGAGCCAGCTCTGCGCTCTCCGAACCGATGCCCCGCCCAAACGCCTCCACGATGCAGCCGGCCGCGATCTCCGCGGCCTCCAGCGCGTAGTCGATACCCTCGCCATTGAACGGGCTGACCATGCCTCCGGCGTCCCCCACAAGTAGCACGCCGTCGCGGTAGTGCGGCTTGCGATTAAACGCCATCGGCAGCCCGGCACCTTTAATCTCGCTCAACTGATTCTGCTCGTTGAAGCCCCATTCCGGGTCGGTGCTGGCCAGCCACCTGCCCATCAGCTCGCGGTAGTTGGTCTTGCCGAAAGCGGGCGACGAGTTAAGCATTCCCAGTCCGACGTTGCAGACGCCGCCTCCGGCCGGGAAGATCCAGCCGTAGCCGGGCAGCAGATTGGACTCACCGGGCTTGCCGTCCCACAATTCGAGGTGGCTAATCATCCAGTCAGACTCTGCCAGCGGCGAGCGATAGTAAGCGCGCACCGCAACGCCCATCGGGCGCTTCGCGTTGCGTTTGATGCCCATCCTGGTGGCCAGCTTGGCCGAGATGCCGTCGGCGGCGACGATCACCGAGGCACGCAGTTCGTGGCCGTTGGCGGTGACGCCGACAACGCGACCGTCCTTGTCGGTGATCGGCCCGTCGACTCGCGACTTCGTCCTCAGCCGTGCGCCGTATTCGACGGCGAGTCCGGCGAGCATGTCGTCGAGGGTCTCGCGTGGGCAGACCATGCCGTAGTCGGGAAAACTAGAGAGCTTCGGCCAGGGCATGTCGAACGGTTCGGGGCGGCCGCCGTAGACCCGCAAGCCAACGTTGTGCTGCCAGCCGGCGTCCTCGCTGGTATCGACACCCAGCCTGTTCAGCATTCGCACCGCTCGCGGGGTCAGTCCGTCGCCGCAGATCTTGTCGCGTGGGAACTCGGCCTTCTCTACCAGCAGCGCGTCGAGGCCATAGCGAGCCAGGAAGGCTGCGGTAGACGAGCCGGCCGGGCCGGCACCAACGACGATGACCTGCGCGCTCTCGTCGGAACTCACCCGCTGCTGCTCCAACCGCGAGGCTCGAGGCCCGACAATTTCCTGCTCAGCCATCATCGCTTTCCTTCTCTAGTTCCGTTGACTATTTAAGACTAGCCAATCGCACCAGGAGTCGCCCACCGCAACCAGGAGCAAGCAGCTACCCGCCGCTGACAAGGCGGTTCGCAAAATTTTGGCTTAGCAGAAATCGTGATCTATTGATTTTTTTCCGATTTTCATTACTGTTCTGTAGGTGCTAGTTAATCCTGCTTCCTCAAGGCTTCACGCCTCCACGATTCAGATTAAGAATCCGGGCAGGCTGCAGAAGTTCCTTAGCCCAAACGGAATGTACTTTGGGCGCGGGCAGAACTGCTTCGTAACTAGCGGCGAGATCACCAGATTAGAGACGGACTCAATCGACGAGGCCGAGGAGTGGTGGGACGCCCTCAGCGAAAAAATTGAGAACGAAACCGAAATGCCTGGCGCCTTCGGCATCGGCCCCTTAGCAGTCGGGTCTTTCGTTTTTGACCCCGATTCCACCAAGCAGAAATCAGTCTTAATCGTGCCGGAAACCATCGTCGGTCACCGCGACGGCATCTACTGGCTGACCAAGATCGGCTACAACCGCGTCACCGCGACGCTGCCACCCGTCCACGACGACCCGGTTCCAGCCGAAAATCTTCGCTTCGAGCAGGGCCAACTCAGCGACTACGACTGGATGCTGGCGGTCAAGGAGGCCAGCGAGTACATCCGTGACGGCGACGCCGAGAAGATCGTGCTTGCCCGCGAGTCCATCGCCCGCAGCGATACGCCATTCGACCCGCGTTGGGCGCTGGCCAAGCTGGTCGGCAACTATTCCAGCTGCTGGAACTACCTGGTTGACGGACTGGTCGGAGCCACCCCGGAGATGCTGGTCATGCGCAGCAACGGCCTTACCATCTCGCGCGTGCTCGCAGGCACCATTCCATCCATCGAGGGTATCTCCGACGAAGACCAGGCCGGCCGACTGATCAGCTCCAGCAAGGATCTGCGCGAGCACCAGCTGGCCGTCGAATCGGTGACCTCGCAGCTGAAACCGTACTTCCAGAGCATGCACGTGCCGAACGCGCCCTACGTCCTGCGCCTACCTAACGTCCTACACCTGGCAAGCGACATCGGCGGCGTCACTTACCCCGGTTACAGCACGCTCTCGCTGGCCAAGGCCGCGCACCCGACTGCCGCAGTCTGCGGCACCCCGGCCGACGTCGCCCGCGAGTACATCGCCAAGAACGAGAGTCTAGATCGCGGCCGCTACGCCGGCCCGGTCGGCTGGATCGACACCCAGGGCGACGGCGAGTGGGCGCTCGCGCTGCGCTGCGGCCAGGTCGACGCTGAGGATCCCGCCAAAATGCACTTGTACGCCGGCGGCGGCATCATGGCCGGTTCTCGTCCGCACACTGAACTGGTCGAGACCGAGAGCAAGATGGCTCCGATCAAGGACGCGCTGCGCGCCGAAAATTGAAACACGCTAAGGGCGGTCGGGGTTCCAGTGGGAACTCCCGACCGCCCCGTTTTTTTGTCTGTTTCCCGTTGCCGGCTAAAAACCCCCCAAACCCCCCCGCCGGGGCCCCCCCCCCCCCCCCCCCCGCGGGG
>CAUPIJ010000027.1:0-24106 GCA_963511305.1 uncultured Propionimicrobium sp. | reverse complement strand
CATTCCGAACCCAGAAGTTAAGCCTTTTAGCGCCGATGGTACTGCAGGGGGGACCCTGTGGGAGACTAGGTAGTCGCCGGACTTTATATAGTGCCTCTAGCCACCTTGGTTAGAGGCACTACTTTTTTACAGACTTATTTATTTTGATCTTCCTCCTGGTAGGTCGATCAACAAGATTTTGCTGGCTTTGTCGCCTGGGATAACGGCATTACTCGTTATTGCTTCTTAGCGGTTATTATTATTCGAGCGTCTCAACATTAATTGGAAAGAGTTTCATGGATTCACGTTCTGGCGGCGGCTTTAACCGTCGTGACAACCAACGCGCAGACCGAGCCGGTGGGCGCAGGCAAAACTGGGGCTCGAAGGGACGTCGCAGCTCTGAGCAGGGTGGTTCTTGGCGAAAGAACGATCGATTCAAAGGCAGCGATCGCAGGCAGGGTGACGAGAGGCGAGATAATCGCTACGACCGTAACTCTGGCTACGGCGACAAAGGTTTCAACTACGGCGAACGCAAACGTGACGGCGAACGCAACCGTGGTGGCTTCCGCAATGAAGGCCGACGTTTCGATGATGGTCGCAAACAGGGTCGTCGCTTCGACGATCGTCCTAGTGGAGGCCGGCGCTATGGTAGCGAACGCAACGAGGGCGGCTGGGGACGCGAGCGACGCTCCGATTCCGGAGATTTCCGCAGAGACAGTAGTGACGGGCGCAAAGATCGCTTTTCTGCCCCTGACAAGCGCAACTTCGGGCGTCGCAAGGACGCCGAGGAACGTCGAGACAATTCTCGCCCGATGAGCGATTCCCGCCGTGGTGGGTTCTCGGCTAGACCCGAAAACCGTGGCGGATATGATCGCCGTCGCAATGACGGCCGTGGCTTCCGCAATAAGTTTAACGATCGCGGCTCCGATAATCGCGGCCGTGGCGATCGCCGCTATGAAGATCGCGGATATGGTCGAGACGGGCGTGACGGCCGCGATAACCGCGATAGGCGAGACAACTGGCGTTCTAATGACGGCAAGCGATTCGACCGACGAGACCGCGACCGCAATTTCCGTGGTGACCGTGACGATCGTGGTCGTCGTCGTTTTGATAGCAAGGGTTATTCTCGCGATGGCCGTGGGTCCGACGATCGTGGTGGCCGCAGATTCGATGATCGCGCACCACGTCGTTTTGATGATCGTAAGCAAGGCAATTTCGAAAAACGAGACAATCGCCGTTTCGAAGACCGCGGCAACCGTCGCTTCGATCGTGACGAGGACAGGCGGGTAGATCACGAGCGCGGTCGCAGCTATCGCGAGTTGCGCAACGACAGAATCAATCCTGGTCTGCAGAAGCCAGACAACGAGCCGGATCCGCTGGTCGATTTCGACGAGCGCAGCATTCCGTTCACCGTCCGCGCTGAGCTGCGTGGCCTACCGAAGGATCTCTCCGATCAGATTCAGGGCCACATCGCGGGCGCTATGACCTTCATAGAAGAGGACATGGACAAGGCCATCGCCCACGCTCGTGCAGCGCGCAGGCTGGCCGCCCGTCTGCCAGTGGTGCGCAGCATTTCCGGCGAGGTCGAATACCTGGCCGGGAACTACGATAAAGCGCTCGGTGACTATCGTGCGGTGCTGCGCATGACCGGCAACGACAATTACCTGCCGGTTATTGCAGACTGCGAGCGCGCGTCTGGCAAGCCTGCGGCCGCACTTCGCACCCTGCGCAGCGCCAAAAAGCTGGACGCGGAACAACAGACCGAGGCCGTCCTGGTGGAATCCGGCGCCCGCGAGGACATGGGGCAGCGTGAGGAGGCCCTGCGCGTGCTGAAGAACGAGATCTCCAGTGGTCGCGGCAACCGTTCAGGCCAGGCCAGGCTGCGCTATGCATATGCTAATCTCCTCGAGCTTGCCGGACGAAGCCGGCAGGCGGAGGAATGGTTCACGTCGGCTGCGAAGTACGACGATGATGGCGAGCTCGACACAGCTGAGCGCATCTCTGCGCTAACCGGCGAGGAGATTCAGGCCGAAGAACCCGAGGAGTTCGAGGTCATCGGCGTCGATATCGAAGCCTCGGAGCCCGAGCCTGATCCGGCTCAGGATAGCCTTGAGGAAGCCATTGTCGAAGCAAGCGAAGATGCAGAGCCTGTAGCCGGTGAGGTAGCGCAATTAGCCGAGCCAGCTGAGCCCGATGGTTCAACAGAAACTCCAGAGCAGCCGAAAGATGAGGAAGAAGATGAGTCTTCTAATTGATCGCTACGACTGCGCGCTTTTTGATCTCGATGGCGTGGTCTACCTAGGGCCGGAAGCCGTCGTCGGTGCCCCGGAGGGCATCGCGGAGCTACGCAGGCTCGGCAAGAAGATCGGTTTCGTGACCAATAATTCTGGGCGCTCTCCCGAGACGGTGATGGATCAGCTGAACGGCATGAACGTCAGCTGCAATCTTGAGGACGTCGCGACTAGCGGCCAGGCATCCCAGGGGATGCTGCAGAAGGCGCTGCAGCCGGGCTCGAAGGTGCTGGTCTGTGGCGCGGCTGCCTTGGATGACAAGGTGCGTGAGGCAGGCTTTGAGGTTGTCAAAACCTACGACGAATGCCCGGATGCCGTGATCTGCGGCTACAACCCGAAGATGCGCTGGGAGCTGGTAGACGAGGCTGCGATCGCCGTGCAGAACGGGGTTGCCTGGTTTGCCTCGAACCCCGACCCGACGCGCCCGACAAACAGGGGAATCGTGCCCGGCGCAGGTGGCGTGCTGGCTCTTATCTCGCTGTGTGCTCCTGACAAGGAGCCCGAGATCGCAGGTAAGCCGTATCGTCCGCTGCTCGACTACACGATCGAGAGGCTCGGGGTGAGAAGCCCGATCTTCGTCGGCGATCGTCTGGATACCGACATCGAAGGCGCATATAACGTGGGCATCGACTCGTTCATGGTTTTTACCGGAACGCATGGAAAGCGAGACGTGTTTTATGCCGAGCCGCATCAGCGCCCCACCTACATTGGCGCCGACATCCGCTCCATGAGCCAGCCAGCCAGGATCGCACAGATTGACGAGGGGCGTGCCACCTGCGGCGAGGCTATCGTGCAGGTGGCTGACGGCAAGCTCGTCGCCGAGCACATCTCTGCCGGCTACGAGGGGCAGTTGGACGCCTTGTGGGCGGGCTGCCAGCTGGCTTGGGCTAACGACGTCGACGGTGAAGAATTTTTGGCGGTGCTAGATGAGCTCCACTGACGAGACCGGCGAGATCCGGGTGCCGGTAACCGGAAATCATGCCGTGGATAGGGTGCTTGCCGAGTTAGGGGATATTTCTGAGCTTTCTCCTGCAGATCAGCTGGTAAAACTCTCACAAGCCCAGAGCGAGTTGACCCGAGTTTTGGAGCATTCTAGGGACGCCATCCCCATGCCGAAGCCGGAAAATTGAGTCGCCTGGACAGGGTAATCGCCGAGCGCGTCAGGTCGCGTACCCGCGCTCAGCAGTTGATCAAGGCGGGCAGGGTCAGCGTCAACGGTGAGGTGTTGCGCAAGCCCTCTTACCGCCTAGATGCTGGCGACGATGTCGTCGTAGATGACGAAAAGTGGGTTTCCAGGGCGGCCTATAAACTGCTCGGCGCGCTAGGTGGCCTTAGCGAGTCAGATATCAAGCTGCCCAAGCTCGGGCGCGTCCTGGACGCTGGCGCTTCGACCGGAGGCTTCACCCAGGTGCTATTAGAGGCCGGCGCCGAGCGGGTTTATTCGGTGGACGTCGGCCACGACCAACTTGACGAGTCGCTGCGTAGCGACACCAGGGTCGAGGTTCGCGAGGGCCTGAACCTGCGGGATCTGACCCTGGCCGATCTCGACGACAAGCCGGTGGATTTGATCGTCGGTGACGTCTCGTTCATCTCGCTGAGGCTGCTGCTAGAGCCGCTATCCGGGGTGCTAGCCAGCGATGGTATGGCGATTCTGCTAGTCAAACCGCAGTTCGAGGTCGGTAAGGACAGGTTGGAGCGCGGCGGCGTCGTGAAAAGCGAGAGCCTGCGCAAACTCGCCGTCAAGCAGGTCATCGAGGCAGCCCGCGAGATCGGGTGGCGGCCGGTGTGGAGCGCGGATAGCCAGCTTCCTGGGCCGTCTGGCAACAGAGAAATCTTCGTTTGCTTCGTTGGCTGTTAACTTTTCTCTCGACCCGGGTGATGAGCGGATAAGCTCGAAGATATGAGTCGCCGAGTAGCTTTCGTAGTGCATCCCGCTAAGCCAGAAGCGGTTGATGCCGCGCTCGAATTCGCTGAGGGAATCACTGCTCACGACATCGAATGTTTGGGCGTTGGCGAGCGGGCTAAGCTCGTCGCGGAGCGGTGCCCTCAGGTGCGAATCTGCGAAACCTGTGAACTTGTCGACGTGGAGGTTCTGGTGGTCTTCGGCGGTGACGGCACCATTCTTGGAGCAGCAGAGTTGGCGGTTCCACGGGGCATTCCGTTGCTCGGCGTTAATCTCGGCCACGTCGGCTTTCTGGCGGAACTCGACCCTTCGAACATCCCGCAGCTGATCGAGCAGGTTATTTTGCAGTGCTACTACGTCGAGAAACGACTCACGCTAGAGGTCAACGTCACAGACCAGGGCGAGGAGGTATGGCGCTCGTTCGCAGTCAATGAGGTTTCGGTGGAAAAGCACACCAAAACCAAGATGATCGATCTGCTCATTGAGGTGGACGATCGCGGGCTGTACCGATTCGGTTGCGACGGCCTGCTGGTTTCTACCCCGACGGGCTCCACCGCTTACGCGTTCTCGCTTGGCGGTCCCGTGGTCTGGCCAAACGTCGAGGCCTTCCTGGTGGTTCCCATGGCCGCGCACGCGCTATTCGCGCGGCCGCTGGTTTTGGCCCCAGACTCGCACGTTGACGTCAGCGTCGTGGACGATCTGGGTTCGAAGCTGGTGCTATGGTGCGACGGCAAGCGCACGGTCGAGCTGTCGCCGACCGCAAAGATCCGGGTGCGCAGGAATGCCAACGAGATGTTGGTGGCTCGGCTCTCTGAGCAGCCGTTCACCTCCAGGCTGGTGAAGAAGTTCAAGCTGAACGTCGAGGGGTTCCGTCAGTAGCCATGCTCACCACCCTCCGCATCAAAGACCTGGGCGTAATTGCCTCGGCGAGCCTGGAATTCGAGCCCGGCATGACCGTGCTCACGGGCGAGACGGGCGCTGGCAAGACCATGATCGTCTCCGGGCTAGGGCTTTTGCTCGGCGAGCGAAGCGACTCCGGCCTGGTTCGCGTTGGTGCCAAGAAGTGCATCGTCGAGGGCACTTTCGAGGCTAAGGACGTCGCAGAGGAGCTTGAGGCATGTGGCGCTGACGTCGACGACGGCGAGGCCATCTTCGCCAGGCAGATCAGCAAGGCCGGGCGTTCTAGTTCTTTTGCGGGCGGTGCACAGATTCCTTTGCGTAAGCTGGCTGAGCTGACCGGAGAGCTTGCTACCCTGCACGGCCAGTCCGAACAGATCAGGCTCGGCACATCGCAGAGACAGCGGCAGGTGCTAGACCAGGCGGCTGGAAATCAAGAGCTTTTGGCGACTTATCGAGGCCTCTACGACGAGCGCGCTAGGGTGCGTGCCGAGCTGGAGGACGTGCGCAACAACGCCCAGGAACGGGCCAGGGAGCATGATCTGCTGCAGTTCGGCTTGGCCGAAATCGAGAAGGTCGATCCGATCGTGGGTGAGGATACGGCGCTAGCCGCAGAGGCGGCCAGACTGCAGGCCGTTGACGATCTTCGGGAGCTCGCTGCGCGAGCCAGTCAGGCGCTGTCCGGTTCGCCCACAGGCGACATAGCCGAGCCAGGTATCACGGGTCTAATTAGCGAGGCGATCAGAGCATTGGAGCATGCCGCTGATCTTGATGAATCCTGCTCCCAGATGGCAGAGGATGCCAGGCGGGCCAGTTATCTCATTAATGATTTGTCCGGCAGTGTCGCCAGCTATCTAGCCAATCTTGAGGGAGACCCGATTAGGCTGGAGGCGATCGGCGAGCGCAGGGCTGGGCTGCAGGCGCTGACAAAGAAGTACGGCTCCAGCCTCGAAGAAGTGCTGGACTGGGCGCAACGGGCAAGTCGCAGGGTGTTAGAACTCGGCAACGATGACGCCAAGGTGAACGAGCTGGCAGGGCGCCTTCAACAGCTCGACGCCGAGCTGCTGGAGGCTGGTCGTAGGCTCACCGAAAGCCGAGCAAAAGCCGCAAAACGGCTAGCCAAAGAGGTGTCTGCAGAGCTGACCGCGCTAGCGATGCCGCACGCGAGGCTAGCTTTCGAGTTGGAGCCACTGGCCGAGCCGGGGCCCTGGGGTCTGGAAAGTATTCAACTACTTTTCTCGGCCAACCCAGGCAACGAGCCAGCTCAACTGGCGAAGGTAGCGTCCGGAGGAGAATTATCACGTGTCAGGTTGGCTCTCGAGGTCGTGTTGGCGGCTGGCGACGAGGGCCACGTCTTCGTCTTCGACGAGGTCGACGCCGGCGTCGGCGGTGCGGTGGCCACGGAGATTGGCCGTCGGCTGGCTAGGCTGGCCAAGCACTCGCAGGTGATCGTTGTCACCCACCTGGCTCAGGTCGCCGCGTTCGGTGACGCCCACTACCTGATCTCGAAGACCAGTGACGGTGAGATAACCACCAGCGACGTGACCAGGCTGAATGGACAAGACCGTCTCAAGGAGCTAGCCAGAATGATGGGCGGCTCGGACACCGATGCTGCCCTGGCACACGCCAAGGAGCTGCTGGAGCTAGCCAATAGCCGCTAACCTTAGCCCGCATTTCACCGAGAAAGGCTGTGGCGGTATCCTGCTAGAAAACTCTCGGAGGTCTCGATGAATCAGCTGCCACTTTTCGGGCGAGGAAAGCATCTGCTGTCTACCCAGCAGTTCGACGATAAAACCCTCAACAATCTTTTCTTACTCGCCGACGCGGTGGAGCCGATCGCCGCCAGAAAATCGGTTTGCACTGTGCTTGATGGGGCGGTGTTGGGATCGCTGTTCTTCGAGCCGAGCACCCGAACCCGGCTCAGCTTCGAGTCGGCGTTCCTGCGCCTGGGCGGCGAGGTGACCACCACCACGGGATTCACGTTCTCGTCGATGGCCAAGGGCGAGTCGATCCACGACACCGCCCGTGTGGTTTCCGGCTACTCCGATGTGCTGGTAGTGCGCCATCCCGACGAGGGGTCCGTGGCAGAATTTGCTCAAGCGTCGGTTGTCCCCGTGGTTAACGCTGGCGATGGAGCCGGCGAACACCCTAGTCAAGCGCTGTTGGACGTCTACACGTTGAGCAGGGAGCTGAAGAAGCGTGGCCAGGGCGTGGACGGCCGAACCATCGCGATCATCGGCGATCTGAAATACGGCAGAACCGTGCATTCGCTGATGAAACTGCTCAGTCTGCGCTCTGGCTTGACCTTCAAGATGTTCAGCCCGCCGAGCCTCGAGCTTCCCGACGAGATCGCCAGATACGCTCTCTCTCGCGGGCACGAGGTGGTTGACTGCGACTCGGTGATCGAGGCGGTCAGCGGCGCCGATGCCGTCTACGCCACGCGCGTCCAGCGCGAGCGCATGACCGACGAGGTGAAGCGCGGCGACAAGTTCCGTGGCCGACTGTTGGACAGGCGGATGCTCGCCGAGGCCGAGGCCCTCGACATCATCATCATGCACCCGCTGCCGCGTGATTCCCGCGCCGAAAGCTACGACCTATCCAGCGACGTCGACGATTTGCCCGGCCTCTCGATCTTCCGCCAGACCGACAACGGGCTTCGCATCAGGATGGCGATCTTCCTGACGGTGCTCGGCTGTTCGGTAGACGCCGTCCAGGCCACCCTGAAACAGCGCCCCTGGCAGGCCAGCCTGGATTGGGAAGCCTAAAGCACGCCTCCTTTCCGTGAATCGCCTAATGTTGAAAACATGATCGATCAAGACGAGTCGTGGCAGGTTATCAAACACACGGTCAAGGCTGATGGACAGGTTCAGGATTTCATCGAGGACGAGGTCGCGCTGCCGTCTGGCGGCACGATGGTTCGCCAATACGCCGATCATCCCGGCGCCGTCAGCATCATCGCGGTCGACGAGCAGTTGCGCGTGGCAGTGGTCGATCAGTACCGGCACCCGGTGCGAATGCGGCTGATCGAGCCGCCGGCAGGGCTGCTCGACATCGCAGGCGAGGATCCGTTGCTAGCCGCCAAGCGAGAGCTCGCCGAAGAGGCGCAGCTAGCCGCGGAAACCTGGGCTGTGCTGCTAGACATCTTCACCTCACCTGGTGGTCTTGCCGAGCCGATTAGGGTCTACCTGGCTCGTGACCTGAAACCCGCGCCTAGGCCCGAGGGCTTCGCCGTCGAGGATGAAGAGGCCGAGATGAGCGTCCACTGGATCCCGCTGGATGAGCTCGTCGAGAGTGTCTACGCAGGAAAAATCCAGAGCCCGACGATGGTAAACGGTGTGCTCAGCCTCAAGCTGGCCATTGAGCAGGGCAGAGTGGGCGAGCTGCGCCCGGCCGACGCGCCCTGGCCAGCCCGAGATAGGCTCGTGGCACGCAGGGCTAAGGAACACGAGCGCTAATGGGCGAACTGCTGAACAACTATCTCGACCACGTAATCGTCGAGCGGGGGCTTTCCGAAAACACCGTTGCTGCTTATCGCAGGGATCTTGGCAGATATGTCGACTGGCTTGCTGGTCAGGACGTCACTCAGATCGATCAGGTGGACGCTGCCCTGATCAACCGCTATCAGATAGCCCTGGCTAGCGGCGAGGGCGAACATCGGCCCCTGGCAAAGTCCTCCGTCGCCCGCGCGATGGTTGCCGTTCGCAATCTGCACGCATTTGCGGCCGATGAGGGCATGGCCAAGGAGGACATCGCGAGCGCGATCAGCGTGCCCAAGCTCGGCAAGCGGCTGCCCAAGGCGCTTAGCATTGACGAGGTACAGCGGCTGCTCGGCTCGATCGACACCAGCGATCCGCTCGGGCTGCGCGACGCCTGCCTGCTGGAAATGCTCTACGGCACGGGAGCGCGTATCAGCGAGATTCTCGACCTCGACGTCGACGACGTGACCGGGGTGCTGGAGAATCCTGCTGCCGGGCTTCGGTTGCTGGGCAAGGGCAACAAACAGCGAATGGTGCCGCTGGGCAGTTACGCGCGCTCGGCGATCGACGCCTGGCTGGTTCGCGGCCGACCCGCGCTGTTGGAGAAGGCCAAGAAGTCCACTTCGGCGCTGCTGCTGAACACCCTAGGCAGGCGGCTGTCCCGGCAGTCTGCGTGGGCGATTCTGCGGCAGCGAGCCGAGGCATCGGGCATCAAGAGTGAGATCAGCCCGCACAGCCTGCGGCACAGCTTCGCTACGCACCTGCTGGAAGGCGGGGCGGACATTCGGGTCGTCCAGGAGCTGCTCGGTCACTCGTCGGTGACCACCACCCAGATTTACACTGAGGTCACCATCGACAAGCTGCGCGAGGTATACATCTCGTCGCACCCAAGAGCTAGATAACCAGTACGAAAAAGCAGACTTGTCGACTAATCTTGTAGCAGACGAGTTTTTAGGAGCGTGTGATGAGTGATGAGCTCTTCGAAATGCCGGAACAACCAGAAGTCGACGAGAACGTAGACCTGGCTGGCCGTCCGATTCCGGATTATCCGCAGCCACAACCGCCTGCACCCGGCCCAAAGAACGCCATCGTGATCTCGATGACCAACCAGAAGGGCGGTGTGGGCAAGACCACCAGCAGCATCAACCTCGGGGCGACCATCGCCGAGACCGGCCGCAAGGTTCTGCTGGTTGATTTCGATCCGCAGGGCTCGCTGTCTGTTGGCCTGGGAGTGAACCCGCACACGCTGGAGCTATCCGTCTATAACCTGCTGCTGTCCAATCAGTACAGCTTCGACGACGTCGTGATCCCCGATGCCGCTCCCGGCTGCGACCTGTTGCCCGCAAACATCGATCTGTCGGCGGCAGAGATTCAGCTGGTCAGCGAGGTAGCCCGCGAGCTGACCCTGAAGAGGCTGCTCTACAAGGTTCGCGATCGTTACGACTACATCATCATCGACTGTGCGCCCTCGCTTGGGCTGCTCACCGTGAACGCGCTGACTGCCTCGAATTGGGCGCTGGTGCCGCTGGAATGTGAGTTCTTCGCGCTGCGCGGCGTGGCCTTGCTCTACGACACCATTAACAAGGTCAAGGATCGGCTTAACCCCGAGCTCGACCTGCTCGGCATCCTGCCGACCATGGTGGACACCCGCACGATCCACACCCGCGAGGTCTTCGAGCGGATCATCGAGGCTTTTGGCGACAAGGTTTTCCACACGATCATCAAACGCACCGTCAGGTTCCCAGAAACCACCGTCGCGGGCGAGCCGATCACCAGTTACGCGCCAGCGTCGCCGGGGGCGGACGCCTATCGCCAGCTGGCTAGGGAGGTTATCGCCCGATGCGAGTAGATCGCAGCCCTATCGCGGCGAGCCTGGAGGCCAAGACTTCGGACTTGCCCGGTGCCAGCGAGCTGTTCAGGGAGACGAAGGGCGCGCAACCGGAAGCGGCAGGGCAGCAGCCAGCAGAGGCCACGCCGGAGCCCGCCAAGCCGAAGCACGACGAGAAGATCACCGTCTACATCTCCAGCGAGCAGTTGCTGGCGCTTGAGCAGGCCCGATTGAAGCTGAAGGCCGAGTACGGGCTGCGGGTTGACCGCGGAAAGCTCGTCAGGGCCGCTGTTGCGCTGGCCCTCGACGAGCTGGACGAGCTAGGCAGGCAGGCCAGCGTCGTCAAGATGCTGGAGCAGGAATAATATGGCGAACGCCGTGGCAGAAGACCACAGTTTTGTTGACCTCGAGGGCAACCCTTTTACGGTCACGCTCGATAACTTCGAGGGCCCGTTCGACCTGCTGTTGCAGCTGATCTCGAAGCGGCGCCTGGACGTCACCGAGATCGCGCTCAGTGAGGTGACTGACGAATTCGTGGCGCACGCCAAGGCCGGCACGAAGGTCTGGGACTTGGCTACGACAAGCCAATTCTTGTTGGTTGCTGCCACCCTGCTTGACCTGAAAGCGGCCAGACTGCTGCCCAAGGGTGAGGTCGAGGATGAGGAGGATCTGGAAATCCTGGCAGCCCGCGACCTGCTGTTCGCCAGGCTGTTGCAGTACCGGGCCTACAAGGAGATGTCCAAGTGGTTCGCCTCCCGCATCGATGCCGCCGAACTTGTGCATTTTCGCCCTGGCGGCCTGGACGAGAAATTCAGCGACGTGCTTCCCGAGCCCCAATTTCCTGGCGGGCTGGAGCGCTTCGTGAAGATCGCGGTCAAGGTATTCACCCCAATCGAGGCTCCGGAGATGCCGCTCAGTCAGCTGCACGTCGTGCAGGTAAGCGTGCAGGAAGAGGGCCAAAAGGTAGTGAATAGGTTGCGTTCCGCCAAGACGCTGAGCTTTATGGCGCTCTGCGCGGACGCCGACCGACTGCACACCGTGGCCCGGTTTCTTGCGCTGCTAGAGCTGTTTCGCCAGAAGCAGGTTGCGTTTGAGCAGTTGACCCCGCTGGGGGAGCTGACCGTTCACTGGACAGGTCGCGAGGACGGCGAGGTCTTGCTGAGCGGCGAATTTGACGAGAAGGAAGACGAATGAGCGAGAGCATAGAAAGCTCCGATGAGGCCGCCGAGCGGTTCGAGGCACCGGCACCGGAGGCGCTAAGAGGTCAGATCGAGGCTTTGCTAATGATGGCCACCGAGCCGATGCCACCCGAGGCCCTCGCCGACGCCACCCGCGCCAGCGACGATGCCGTTGCCCAGGCTCTCGAGGAATTGACTGAGTTCTACGACGAGACCGGGCGGGGCTTCCAGCTGGTCAACATCGCGGGCGGTTGGCGCTATGCAACCAGGCCGGAGCACGACGAGGTCATCAAGACCTGGATCGTGGAGGGACAGCAGAACAAGCTGACCCAGGCTAGCCTCGAAACGCTGGCCGTGATTGCATACATGCAGCCGGTTTCGCGTTCCAGGGTTTCTGCAGTGCGAGGCGTGAACGTCGATGGCGTGGTGCGCACCCTGATCGCGCGCGGCCTTGTGGTGCAGGAGGGCAACGACGAACAGACCGGCGCGTCGATGCTCTCGACCACCGATTATTTCCTGGAGCGGCTAGGCTTGGCTAGCCTCACGGATCTGCCGCCGATCGCGCCGCTGTTGCCGGACGTGAATCTGCTGGAGCAGGAACTTGCCGGGCTGGTGGAGCAGAATCCTGGGGCTGCGATGAAAGAGAATTCAGAGGGAGAAGAATGAGCGACGAAGACAAGATCCGGCTGCAAAAAGTGCTGGCTCAGGCAGGTGTCGCGAGCCGGCGAGCTAGTGAAGAGATGATCGAGGAGGGTCGCGTCGAGGTCAACGGCGAGATCGTGAATCGCCAGGGCATGCGCGTCGACCCGAATACAGACGAGATCCGTGTCGACGGCTCCCGTATTCCCACCGCACGCAGGCATCTCTATGTGGTCTTTAATAAGCCACGCGGCGTGGTCTCGACAATGGACGACCCGCAGGGCCGTCAAACGCTGGTTGACTACGTGGATTATCGCACTAGGCTATTCCACGTCGGCCGCTTAGACACCGATACCGAGGGTCTGCTGCTGCTGACCAACGACGGCGAGTTCACCCACCGCATGACGCACCCAAGCTATGAGGTGCCGAAGGTTTATCTGGTGGAGTGTGAGGGACGCATCGAAAACCAGGCCCTGAAGCGGCTGAAGAAGGGAGTCACGCTCGAGGACGGCCCGGCTAGCGCTGACCAGGTGAAGCTGGTCTCGCGGGTCGAGACCCGCTCGATGGTCGAGATCACCCTGCACGAGGGGCGCAACCGAATCGTGCGTCGCATGTTCGACGCCATCGGCCACCCGGTTCGCAGGCTCTCGCGGATTCAGATCGGCCCTGTGCGGCTGGGCAGGCTGAAGGTCGGGGAGAGCCGGGAGCTGACTAGGAAAGAACTCGGCGAGCTTTTAGACCTCGTGGAGCTATAACGGCTATCCTGCGAGAGTGCAGAATCATTTAGGAAAAGTTTTAATCGCGGCCGCCATTGCGGCCATGACGCTGAGCGCGTGCTCCGGTGGCCAGGTCGATGATGGCGCTTCCGCCTCTGCCGATCCCTCGGCGACCGTGAAGCAGAAGACCCTGTCCTCACTGGACGATGTAAAGGTCTCCGATAACTTCGGCGAACAGCCCACCGTCGAGGGCATCGAATACCCGGTCAAGGTGGACGAGACAATGACCAAGGTCATCGTCGAAGGCGACGGCCCGGAGGTGCCCAGCGGCAGCGCTACCGTCGAAGTCAACTACATGGGTATTAACGGCACCAGCGGCGATACCTTCGACGAGAGCTTCAGCAAGCCGGACAGCGTCTACTTCCCGCTGGACCGCGTGATCAAGGGCTTCCAGAAGGGCCTGGTTGGCAAGAAGGTTGGTAGCCGTGTGCTGATCGCTGCCACTAGCTCGGACGGCTATGACCCGCAGGGCATGCCGGCAGCCAACATCAACCCTGGTGACACGCTCTTCTTCGTCGTCGACATCATTCGCACCGAGCAGGGCAGCATCTCAGGCCAGATGGCCACCCCAGCAAGCTTTCCCAAGGTGAGCGAGCAGGACGGCAAGCCCGTTATCGACATCGCCGGCCTGCCGGAGCCGAAGGCGGCCGCCTCTGCCGTGTTGATCGAGGGCAAGGGGCGCGAGCTAGCGGACAGCGACATCCTGAATTCGCATTCGGTTTGCACCACCTGGGCGGGCAAGGAATACCAGAACGACTACGGTAACAAGCCCGCCACCGACGCCAAGGCCGCCCAAACCAAGCCCCTGGAATCGCTGTGGGCTCAACTCGTCGGTAAGAAGGAGGGCAGCAGGGTGCTTGTCGTGCTGCCCGGTTCCGTCGCTTATCCGAAGGGCAACCCGAACCCGCCGCTGGAGCCGAACACCTCGGTGGCGTGCGTGGTCGATATCCTGTTCACCCAGCCGATGCCCAAGCAGGGTTAAAAACAGGTTAATCCAGAAAAACTAAGATCTCCGGGTCTGTTTGATCAGATCCTCGGTGACCACCCAATCGTTCCAAATCTCCTCGTTGCTGACCAAGTCGGTTAGGGCGAGGAGATTTTTTAGCTGCTGCGGGTCATCGGCCTGGGGTAGACCAGCTGATTCGCAAATCAAGCCGAAGGCTAGCTTGCCGTCGCCATCTAGATCGCGGAGGGTGACGTCGCCGTCGCGCTTGGCAAGGCGATCTCCGTTGCCGTTGATCGCCAGGCCGACGTGCGCGTAGTTGGGCACCACAAAGCCGAGCCTTTCAGCCAGCCAACCCTGACGGGGCGATGAATCCAGCAGATCCCTGCCCCTGACTACCTGATTTACAGAGCTCAGGCCGTCGTCCACCACCACCGCCAGGTTGTAGGACGGTGTGCCGTCGGCCCTAAACAGCACGAAGTCATCAACTACGCCGTTGACATCGCCGGCGTGTAGGTCGTGGACGGTGAACTCCGCGCCCTCGGCTCGCACACGGATCGCGGGTTTGCGGGTCTCGCGTTTTGAGTGTCGCTGTGCTTCGGTCAGATTAGCGCAGGTTCCCGGATACGGACGGTAGTCACCGTGTGGAGCCTGCGAGGCTGCGGCGATCTCGCGTCGAGTACAGAAGCACTCGTAGGTCTCCAACCCGGCCGCGTAGTGTCGGTAGATCTTGAGCCGCTCGGACTGACGAAGCACGGGTTGGGGCCAGTCGATGCCCAACCCGCGCAGATCGGCTAGCTGACGCACGGCCACGTTGCCGGCGGCGGAAACCCGCTGCTGATCGAGATCCTCGATGCGCAGCAGCATCTCACCGCCTGGCACGTTGGCGAATAGCCAGGCAAGCAGCGCGGTGCGAAGGTTGCCCAGGTGCAGGTCCGAGGTGGGCGAGGGCGCGAATCTTCCGATGATCACGCGTCAAGCCTAGCCGCCCGGAGCTAGCCGTGGCCGCTCCCGATTATCGCTACGCTCCGGGATGCATTCCTTAACGCTGGTAGATTTGAGCCATGGCTCAGAAAAAGTCTGAACGGTTGATGAACCTAACCATCATGTTGCTCTCGGCCAAAAGATTCGTTTCCAGGGACGAGATCCGTGAGCACATCGAGGGCTATCGAGATCTGAGCGACCAAAATTTTGATCGTACATTCGAGCGTGACAAGGACGAGCTGCGCGCACGCGGTGTGCCGATCGTCACCGGCAGCAATTCAGCGTTCTTTGCCGACGAGATTGGCTACCGAATCAACCGCAGCGACTACGAGCTGCCCGAGATCCAGTTCACCGAGGACGAGACCGCGCTGCTCTCGCTAGCGGCGGGCGTTTGGCAGCAGGCTAGTGCGGCAGATCATGCCGGCAACGCGCTGTTAAAGCTGCAGGCCGGCGGCGCGGGAATCGACTCGAGCGGTGAAGCGATCGTGCGAAGCGAGGTCAGTGTAGACGCGGCAGTTTTCGACCCGATCTGGTCCGCGCTCACCGAAAGACGGCAGATTAGCTTCGAGTATCGCGGCAAGCCCGAGAAGCGCGTCGTGCAGCCCTGGCGGTTGGTGATGCGTTCTAATATCTGGTATTTGCTCGGCTACGATATCGATCGCCAGGGCTCGCGGATCTTCAGGCTGAACAGGATCTCTTCTGCTGTGCAGCTCTTAGAGCAGGTCGAATACGAGATTCCCGATGAGCAGTCTCTGAAAGAGATGGTCGAGAGCATTGCCCCGAGCTCGGATTTCGGTGAGGCGGTGCTGGCGATCAGGGAATCCCGCGCCCCTGCGCTGCGCAGGCGCGGTGAGCGAGTCGATTGGCCAGGCGAGTTGCCGGATGGCTTTGCGGCATGGCGGATGAAACTGCCTAACAACGCGACCAGCGAGATAGCTAGCTTCGGCTCCCAGGTGCTCGTGCTTGAGCCTGCGGAGCTGCGGGATCGTGTGATAGCCAGGCTCCGCGAGGTGGTTTCGGCGCACGGTGGTGCAAATGAAGCATAAAGATCAGCTGTCCAGGATGTTGGCGATATTGCCGATGGCGCAAAGCGGCGAGTTGCTCACTACCAGTTCGTTAGCAAAGACATTCGGCATCACGAAGCGGCAGGTTCTGAAGGATCTCGCAACGCTCTTCATGTGCGGCCTGCCCGGCGGCTATCCCGACGATCTGATTGAGATCGACATGGACGCCGCCCGGGAGGACGGCATAGTGCGTCTGAGTAATGCGGAGTACTTGACTCGACCGCTGCGACTAACCATCGACGAGGCGATGAGCCTGCAGGCTGCGCTGACGGTGGTTAGAGAGTCTGCTACCGGAGCCCAGGCGACGGCCGCTGATTCCGCACTCGCCAAGCTGGAGCAGCTCACCGGGACAGATGGCGGGGTACACGTAGAGATAGCCTCCGGGACAGAGGAAGTCCGCGCCCAACTGAGCCAGGCGATAGCCGGTAAGCAGCGCTTGAAGCTGGTCTACGACGGCGCGTCCAGGGCGGTCACCACTCAACCTGTGATCGACCCGGTGCAGATCCAGATTCGCGACGGCGTCGCCTATCTGCAGGCCTGGAGCATCGAGGCCGACGCTTGGCGGGTATACCGGCTAGACCGCGTCGTCAGCATCGAAGCCATCGACGAGGCAGCCGTCGACCACGGCAATCCGCCTAGTGGCGACTGGTTCGAGCAGGACAAGGACGTCGAGTTGCTGCTGGCTCCCGAAGCCACCTGGATCTGTGAATACCACCCTTGTGAGATAGTCGAAAAGCGCCCTGATGGCAGTGTGTTGGCCAGGTTTAAGGTGGCCAGCCCGGCTTGGCTAACCGCAATGTTGCTGCGGCTCGGCGGTAGCGTACGGGTGAGTGACAAGCGCTTCGCCGCTGACGCGCTGGCTGCCGCTAGCCAGACGCTAGAAATGTACGATAACTTAAGGATTCAATGAGCAAGAGTGACGCGCTGTCCGACTTCGAGACTGGCTACGATTTCGCCTTCGACGACTTCCAGATTGAGGCTTGCAAGCAGGTGGCCGGTGGTGGTGGGGTGCTGGTCGCCGCGCCGACCGGTTCTGGCAAGACTGTGGTCGGCGAATTCGGTTGCTGGCTGGCGTTGCAGACCGGTCGAAAGTGCTTCTATACGACCCCGATCAAGGCGCTCAGCAACCAGAAATATCACGATCTGGTTGATCGCCACGGGTTCGAAGCCGTCGGGCTGCTGACCGGCGATCAATCCATCAACTCTGAGGCTGACATCGTGGTGATGACCACCGAGGTGCTGCGCAACATGCTCTACGTCGGCTCCCGCACGCTCGATGGGCTGGGCTACGTGGTGATGGATGAGGTGCACTACCTGGCTGATCGGTTCAGGGGAGCAGTCTGGGAAGAGGTGATCCTCGGTCTGGCCGAGAACGTCGATCTGATCTGCCTGTCAGCAACCGTCAGCAACGCCGAGGAATTTGGCGAGTGGCTGAACGAGGTGCGCGGAAACGTCAGCGTCGTGGTCAGCGAGAAGCGCCCGGTTGACCTGGAGCAGCACATGCTGGTCAATGAGAGGGTGGTCGATCTGTTCGTCGACGGCAAGGTCAACCAGCAGCTGCTCAAGTTCGAGCGCTCCGAGGCTCGAAATCAGCGCGACGACTCTCGCCGCCCGAGGGGTAGATCTGGCAGGGGCAAGCGAAACGTCAGTTTCGGCAGCGGTCGCTACGGTGGTGCTGCCGCGGGCAGGTTCAGGGAGCGCGGCAACGAAAACCGAAAGACGCTTCGCCCGTCCCGTGGCCAGATGATCAGGGGGCTGGCCAAGGCCAATCTGCTGCCGGCTATCGTCTTCATCTTCAGCCGTTCCGGTTGTGACGGCGCTGTCGCCCAGCTGCTCGGCACCAATATCGAGCTGACTAGCCGAAACGAGCGCGGCGAGCTGATGGCTATCGCCGAGAAGTATTCTGCCCAGCTCAGTGACGACGACAAGATGGCGCTCGGCTGGGGCAACTTCGTCGAGGGACTGCTGCGCGGTTTCGCCGCGCACCACGCGGGGCTGTTGCCTGCGTTCAAGGCCATCGTCGAAGAGGGCTTCGAGCGCGGCCTGTTGAAGGTGGTCTTCGCGACCGAGACGCTGGCGCTCGGCATCAACATGCCGGCCAGGACGGTTTTGATCGAGCGGCTGGTCAAGTACAACGGCGAATCGCACGTTGACATCACCCCCGGCGAGTACACGCAGCTGACCGGGCGTGCGGGGCGTCGCGGTATTGACACTCAGGGGCACGCTGTGGTTGCCTGGCAGCCTGGGATCGACCCTCGAGCGGTGGCGGGCCTGGCGTCCAAACGCACCTATCCGCTGCGCTCCAGCTTCGCCCCGAACTACAACATGGCGGTGAACCTGGTCGGGGTTATTGGCCGCGACCGGGCCCGCGCACTGCTCGAGCAGAGCTTTGCGCAGTTCCAGGCTGACCGCCGGGTGGTCAAGGCGGCCAGGTTGCAGGCTAGCGAGGCCAATAAGGCCAAGGAGTTGTGGCGGCAGGCCGAATGTGAGCTCGGCGATTTCCGCGACTACGCCAGGCTGCGCGAGCAAATCGGCCAGCTGGAAACCGAGGTCGCCAAGCTGCGCAAGGGCGACAAGCGAGCCGAGGTAATCGACTTTCTGCTCGACATTGAGCCGGGCGACGTCATCTGGATTCCCGCGGGCAAGCACAAGGGCTGGGCCGCTGTTGCCGATCCCGGTCGCCCTCCGGTGCCGCACCCGCTGGTGATGACCCAGGCCCACGTAACCGTTCGCCTGACCGACAACGATTTTCCGCTTCCCGGCGCCATCCGCTCCAGGGTTCGCGTGCCGAAAAAGTTCGATCAGCGCTCGGCGGCAGATCGCAGGGCTTTCGCCAAGGCTTTGGATGCGCGACTAGAGACTATCGACACGACTCCGCCCACCAAGACGAACCCCAAGCGCGACAAGCAGCTAGTCGAAGAGATCGACCAGCTACGCGCAGAGCTTCGCGCGCACCCGTGCCACTCATGCCCGGATCGCGAAACGCACGCCCGCAGCGCCGAACAGGCGATTCGTATCGAGCGCAAGGTGGCCCCAAAGCCGAAGAGCCGAAACTCGATTTCCGCGCAGTTCGACCGAATCTGCCTGGTGCTGGAGTCTCTGGGCTACCTGGACGGCGACCTGGTCACAGACGACGGCAAGATGCTGCAGCGCATCTACTCGGAGCTCGATCTGGTGGTTGCGGAATGCGTCAGGCAGGACGTCTTCGTCGGCTTGGATGCGCCAGCGCTGGCCGCAGTACTCTCGACGCTTGTCTACGAGGCCAGGCGGGCCGATTCCGGCCGCTTCTTCCAGATGCCTGACCGGCAATCGGAGGCCGCGCAGAGCCAGGTGCGAAGGATCTGGCGCGACATCACGAAGGTCGAGCGCGACGCCAGGGTGGAGCGCAGCCGCGCGCCCGAGATCGGCTTTGCCGAGCTGGCCTATCGCTGGGCGGCGGGCGAGGGGCTGGCGCACTTGCTCGACGATTCTGAGATGCCCGCCGGCGACTTCGTCCGCTGGGTGCGCCAGGTCATTGATCTGGCCTCGCAGCTCTCGAACGCTCCGGGTGCTGAGACGATCCGCGGCACCTGCCGCCAGATCGTTAACCTGATGCGTAGAGACATTGTCGACTTCGAGACCGAGTAGGCGAGAAGTTGGAGATGGCGCTGTGAGACTGAGTAGGCGAGAAGTTGGAGACGGCGCTGTGAGACTGCATGAGGCCAAGCTAGGAAGCTTTAACCCAAACAATCTCGCAGCGCGCGCAGTGTAGAAAACTGTCAGATAGCGCCGTTAAGATTTAATCCATGAGCTTAGCTATCCGTGTCATCCCCTGCCTCGACGTCAACGCTGGCCGCGTGGTCAAGGGCGTCAACTTCGAGAATCTTCGCGACGCTGGCGATCCTGTCGAGCTAGCCGCGCGCTACAACCAGCAGGGCGCCGATGAGCTAACCTTCCTGGATATTTCTGCCACTAACGAGGGGCGCGAGACCACCCGAGACATGGTGCGCAGGTGCGCTGAGACCGTCTTCATCCCGCTGACCGTGGGCGGCGGGGTGCGTTCCGTGCAGGACGTCGACGATCTGCTGCGCTGCGGTGCCGACAAGGTCGGAATTAACACCGCTGCCATCAACAACCCTCAGTTACTCACCGACGTCAGCGAGCGCTTTGGTCGTCAGGTCGTGGTGCTGAGCCTCGATGCGCGACGCCAGGCAGATCAGCCCTCCGGTTTCGGCGTCACCACCCACGGTGGCAAGAAGCCCGCCGATCTGGACGCCATCGAGTGGGCCAAGCAGGCCGTCGACCGTGGGGTGGGCGAGATCCTGCTGACGTCGATGGATGCCGACGGCACCACAAACGGCTTTGATATCGAGATGATCAGGGCTGTGCGCGAGGTGGTTGATGTGCCGATCATCGCCTCGGGAGGCGCGGGCACCGTTCAACACTTCGTGGACGCCGCCAAGGCCGGGGCGGACGCGTTGCTGGCCGCTTCCGTTTTCCACTACGAAACCATCTCGATTGATGAGGTTAAGGACGGGTTGAGCGCGGCTGGCTTCGAGGTAAGAAAATAACCCATCCACCATCTGAGATGCTTTGTGAAACGTGACCGCATGAGGATATATTTTCAATCGTGCGTAACAACGAGCTTGTAATCGTTTAGCGCTTCTTGAAGTTGCCTAGCAAGGCTGAAGCAAGAAGCGCTCCCTCGTCTGCCTAATGGCAACGAGGGTTTTTTATTACTAGCAGTTAGACGCCTGGAAAAAGGAGGAGCAAGATGGCAGACCAGTCCAACGAACAGCTACCAATGCTGAGTGGCGCCCAAGCGCTGATTAAATCGCTGGAGAAGGTAGGCGTAGAGGTAATTTTCTGCCTGCCCGGCGGCGCTGCCCTGCCTATCTTTGACGCCCTTTACGAATCTCCGCTGAAGCAGGTTCTGGTGCGTCATGAGCAGGGCGCCGGTCACGCGGCCGAGGGCTACGCGCTAGCTACTGGACGAGTTGGCGTAGCGATTGTAACCAGTGGTCCGGGTGCAACCAATGTAGTGACCGCCCTGGCTGATGCGTACATGGACTCCGTGCCGATGGTAGTTATCACCGGACAGGTCGCCGCAGAAGCCATCGGCACCGACGCCTTCCAAGAGGCCGACATCCGCGGCATCACGATGCCGATCACCAAGCACAACTTCCTGGTTAAGGACGCCGAGGACATCCCCGAGGTGGTTAAGGCCGCATTCCACATTGCTTCGACTGGCCGCCCAGGCCCGGTGCTGATCGATGTTGCCAAGAACGCCCAGAACGGCGTCGTGCCGTTCGATTTCAGCGACGAGGTTCAGCTGCCCGGTTACAAGCCGACCGTTCGTCCGCACAATCGCCAGATCGAGCAGGCTGCGGATCTCATCTGTGATTCGAGCCAGCCGGTGCTCTACATCGGCGGTGGCGTCGTTAGGGCCAGGGCATGGCAGGAGCTGAAGGATCTGGCCGAGCTCACCGGCATCCCCGTCGTTACCACGCTGCCCGCCCGCGGCGTCTTCCCAGACGATCATCCGCTATGCCTGGGCATGCCAGGCATGCACGGCACGGTGGCTGCGGTTGGCGCCATGCAGCGCTCCGACCTGTTGATCGCCGTCGGCACCCGCTTCGACGATCGCGTCACTGGAGCGCTGGATTCTTTTGCCCCGAATGCAAAGGTCATCCATGCAGACATTGACCCGGCGGAAATCGGCAAGAACCGCGCGGTGGACGTGCCGGTGGTTGGTGACGCCAAGATGTTCTTGGGGCAGCTGCTAGACGAGATGCGACACAAGAGGATCCCGGATTACTCGGCTTGGGTGGCTAAGCTCAATGCGGTTAAAGAACGCTATCCGATGCCGGAGGACACAGACGAGACCGGCAATGGTCTCAGCCCTCAGAAGGTCATCAAGCGAATCGGCGAGATCTCTGGGCCGGAGACGATTTTCGTTACCGGCGTCGGCCAGCACCAGATGTGGTCGGCCCACTTCCTGCCGTTTGCCAAGCCGGCTCAGTGGATGACTAGCGCGGGTCTTGGCACCATGGGTTACTGTGTGCCCGCCACGATGGGCGCTAAGGTAGGCGCGCCCGACAAGGTGGTTTGGGGCATTGACGGCGACGGCAGCTTCCAGATGACGAACCAGGAGCTGGTGACCTGCGCGCTGAACGGCATCCCGATCAAGATCGCGATCATCAACAACAACACCCTTGGCATGGTTCGCCAATGGCAGACGTTGTTCTTCAACCAGCACTACTCGAATACTGAAATTCGCACCGACTCGCTGCCGAACTTCCCGATGCTAGCTCAGGCGATGGGCTGCGCCGGTCTTCGGGCCACCACCGAAGAAGAGCTGGACGAGGTCATTAAGAAAGCGATGGAGATCAACGATCGTCCGGTCGTCGTCGAATTTGTTTGCAAGAAGGACTCGATGGTTTGGCCGATGGTGGCTGCAGGAACCAGCAACGACGAAATCAAGGTTGCCCGCGACATGGCACCGGATTGGGAGGACTGATGAGCACGCACACTCTTAGCGTTTTGGTGCAGGATAAGCCCGGTGTTCTGGCCAGGGTCGCATCGCTGTTTAGCCGGCGTGGGTTCAACATCGAGTCTTTGGCGGTCGGTCCGACCGAAAAAGAGGGCGTCTCCAGGATGACGCTCGTCACGGTAGTGGACGATGAACGTTTCGTCGAGCAACTAGTCAAGCAGCTCAACAAGCTGGTTGAGGTGCTGAAGGTGCTTCAGCTGCCTGAATCCTCGGTCTGCCGCGAAATGATTTTGGTGAAGGTTCGCTGCGACAATACAAATCGCGGCTCGGTTATCGACGTGGTTAGCCTGTTTAGGGGTAAGGCGGTCGATGTTGGGCTGACTTCTGTCACCGTCGAGGCCACGGGAAGCCACGAAAAACTAGAGGCGTTGCTGACCATGCTCGAGCCGTACGGCATCATCGAGCTGGTCAAATCCGGACAGGTCGCGCTAGGTCGCGGCCAGAAATCGATCAATGAAAAGCGGGCTCGCGCCTAGCGCGCTCGAACACTAAGGAAGGCAATAATGGCAGAAATCTATTACAACGACGACGCGGATCTATCGGTTATCCAGAACCGCTCGGTGGCCGTCATCGGATACGGCTCTCAGGGTCATGCGCACGCTCTTAACCTGCGTGATTCCGGTGTTGATGTTCGCGTCGGTCTGGCAGAGGGCTCCAAGTCGCGCGCCAAGGCCGAGGCCCAGGGCCTGCGCGTTTTGAGCGTTGCGGATGCCGTCAAGGAAGCAGATGTCGTCATGATCCTGGTTCCCGACCAGGTGCAGCGCACGGTTTACCGCGACGAGATCGCCCCGAACCTTTCCGAGGGCGACGCGCTGTTCTTCGCTCACGGCTTCAACATCCGTTACGGCTACATTGAGGCGCCTCAGGGCGTGGACGTCTGCATGGTCGCTCCGAAGGGTCCGGGCCACATCGTTCGCCGTGAGTATGCTGACGGCCGCGGTGTGCCGGTGCTGGTTTGCGTTGAGGAGGACGCCTCGGGCAACGCCTGGGAGCTCGCCAAGTCGTACGCCAAGGCGATCGGCGGCCTGCGCGCCGGTGGCATCAAGACCACCTTCACCGAGGAGACCGAGACCGACCTGTTCGGCGAGCAGGCCGTGCTGTGTGGCGGCATGTCCCACCTGGTGCAGGCTGGCTTCGAGACCCTGGTCGAGGCCGGCTACCAGCCCGAGATGGCCTACTTCGAGTGCCTGCACGAGCTCAAGATGATCGTCGACCTGATGATCGAGGGTGGCATCAGCAAGCAGCGCTGGTCGATCTCCGATACCGCTGAGTACGGCGACTACGTTTCTGGCCGTCGCGTCATCGATCAGCACGTCAAGGACAACATGAAGGCTGTTCTGGGCGACATCCAGAATGGTGCTTTCGCCAAGCGCTTCATCGACGACCAGGACGCGGGCGCGCCCGAGTTTAAGAAGCTGCGCGCTGAGGAGGCCGGCCACCAGATCGAGTCTGTCGGCAAGGATCTGCGCAAGATGTTCAGCTGGCTAGAGAACTCCGACGAGGACTACACCGAGGGCACCGCTGCTCGTTAGTCGTTAGCTAATTTAGTTGGCCTGGCCGCTGAAGTGCTCCCCGAAAGTTGGACTGGTTAATTTGGTTCTTTCTTTCGGGGAGTA
>CAUPIJ010000026.1:0-27427 GCA_963511305.1 uncultured Propionimicrobium sp. | reverse complement strand
TTTCCGTAGGCATCATCGAGGACCTGACCGCTCAGCTCGAGCAGCAGGCCTGGTTTGTTGGCGCAGACCTGCGCACCCCGCAGACTCGTTAGTCAAAGTTATTAAAAAGCTACTGGGAGGTCACCGGTTAACCGGTGACCTCCCTTTGCTTATTAATTCACGGTTTACCTTTTCATCTGGTGAGGTGTTTTGTATACCCAGCGAAGAGAAAGCGTTTAACGCAAAACTGATCGGGTGTGGCAAAAAATGATGAATTTTAAGGGGTGAAATTTTGGCCGAAGGGGTGAAATAGGGGGTTAAATTCCCTAAAACTTATTTAGTTTCAGCAGCTTCGCGATTAAGTTCAAGTCAAGTACCAGCCGGTACCCGTCGGGGGGGGGCAATCAGGTGCAAGCTGTGGCCACCCGCTTTTAAAGTTTGTGGTCTTTTGGCATGAGGATCTTCTCCCGTCGCATTTTGCAAATTGATTATGCAGGAAGCGCAATGCGTCCTGGGTATTTCGATAGGGGACTAGATTGAACGGCCGTAACCACCCAGTGGGCGCAAAGCAACGGGTATGCCAGACGCTTTTGCTGACTCTTGCTTTTATTGTGTTAGCAAGTTTTGCGGGTCTGTCCCCAACCTTCAGTCAACTAGCTTCTCAGGCCCAGGCTGCCCCAGGAGGCACCAGTACCAGATCTTTTTCTGCTACGTCTAAGTCTGTCCAATCAACCTGGGTGCAACGTCTTGCGATTAGCGGTGATAGAGACGACGGCAAACTGATCGTGACCAAAGAGGCCGGAAAGCTGGCTGGTGGTGAGTGGGCACCCTTAACTGGGCCACTACCTTTTGGTGGCGGTGAAGTCACTTACCGCTACAAGTTTGAATACAGCCCTCACGTAGATAGCAACTATGAAGGGCGAATTATCTTTACGCCTGAATTTTACGATAAATCGGATAATAAATATTCTGCTGCGCAGATGACGGGCCAATACACTGCCAATGAACGTTATGATTTTTCGAAGGCACTCCCGAAAATTTCTGACGAAGGCTGCGGCAGCGTAGACCTGGATAGTGGTTTTAAAACTGGGGATTACAACAAAGGTGAAATAACCGGCTTCTCTGAAGAAAACGGTTGGCTACGTGTCGATCCGAGCGAAAGCTTTGTCGCCAACGACCGTACTTTCCGCACCGGTGGATGGGCAATTAGCGCTGACCCAACACGCAAGATCATCCCATATTCTGGTGACGCTTCCCCCGCGTATCTCTACTGCACAACTAACGTCACCAAGACCACGACTGCTGCCCTAACCGTTGAAAACATGCTCTACACTGCTATCAGTGAGTACAAATATCCTTTTAAGGGCTACAAACGAAAGGATTTCTTAGGAGACCAAAGTTATCTTGAGGCATTGAACGGTGAGTGGACTTGGTGGACTACAACCGGCAATACGCCAACAGTAAAAAGAGGTAGGTATCCCCTCCGAGTTCCCCTTACAGTTGAGGTGGAAGACGAGCCGCTGCCTGACGTCGATTCGCGAATTTCAGTTACTAAAACCCCGGATAAAACCGCCATCCCACAAGGTGGTGACGAGGTTACCTACACCTACGAGGTTAAAAACAACATTCCGGCACGTTTTGGTGAACGCGGACGGATGTTCTTCGAGAACATCTCAGATGACAAGTGCCCCCAAGTTGGGGCTACTTCCGGTCTGCAAGCATACGGAACTAGGCACTACATTCCCCCTGAAGGTACGGCAGTTTTTAGCTGCAAAATGCAAGTGACGAGTCAGCTAACCAACACGGTTACTGCAAAGTTTAGAAACAATGACGATCAGCAAACCTCGACTGCCACCGCTCACGCCACGGTGCGCATCCAAGAGCGAAATCTACCTGATCCACAAAAGCGAATCAGGTTGGATATCACCCCGAATCCAACCCTGGTTAACCCAGGCGAAAATGTCGTCTACACCTATCGCGTTACCAGCCTAATTAGTGAGTACATGATTGAAGACCGCAAGCGGTTGTATTTCAGCGAACTAACTGATCCGTCTTGTACTTCGATTAACTATCAACAAGGTGGTCAACAAGACGGGGCAGGACGTTATCTAGACCCTGGCGAAACCATGGAATTCACCTGCACGCGCCCGATAGCTGATGGTGATGCTGGTAAGACTCTAACTAACACCGCAACGGCTAAGTTCACTAGTAAATACGACAATAAAGAAGCCGTTGCCGCCAACTCATCGACTATTAGGGTGCGGCCCAAACTTCCCGATCCTGCCGATCGAGTCTCAGTTACTAAAGAGCCGAACGTCACTTGGCTGCCTTATGGCGGTGGCGAGGTTAGGTATCGCTATCAGGTTTCTAACCTGATTCCTGAGGACTATTCCGACAGTGAACTTGGCAAAATGTATATAGACGAGCTGAGTGATGATAAATGTTCTCCGGTAAAGCTAGTTAGCGAAGTTGGCACCCAGCTGGTTAATGGAGCGGAGCGAAAGCTGCTCTACCCAGGCGAAAGCGCGACATATGAATGTGTCGCTAACTTGGCAGCAACCACCACTAATACAGCTACTTTCACCGCCACTAATGCTGGCGATAATCAACAGTCAATAAAGACAGCTGATGCAACAGTTGAGGTTTCGACGAACCCTAACTATCCAGATAAGTCGAGGTGGGCTCGTCTTGAGATGACACCTTCTGTCGAAGAACTCCCCAACGGTGGTGGCGAAGTTACCTACACTTACACTCTCACCAACATGATTCCTAAAAAAACGGTGAAGGGCGAGGATTACGGCAGGCTCTATCTAGAAAATGCTAGCGACGATGTGTGCTCTTCTGCAGCTAGTGAGTTACGTGCCAAGCTGACTAAAGATACTGAAAATAAACACCCCGATGGCCGCCAGTTTTATCTACCTGCTGGTGAATCGGTGACCTTTACTTGCAAGACGAATATTACTGAAACTGTCACGAATACCATCAAGGTGCAGTTGTCTAATATCGACCCGAATGTAACTGCGCGCAAGGCGCCACTGCTTGAGCAGTCTGCCACGGTTACTGTTATGCCACCGATACCCGCTCCCGAGCAGCGTATCTCGGTTGAGAAGACTGCTTTTGAGCGTAACGCTAACGGCGACATTGTGCCTAGCGATGGCGAAGTCTTCTTTGATGACTTCGTGCGTTACGACGTAAAAGTCAAGAACAATATTCCCGTAGAATTCGCTGGCCGCCAAGAAGGCAAAATGTATCTGGTCGATCAAGGTGTTAGCGACCCATTGTGTAGCCTTGCTGCCCCGAATGATCTAAAACAGGATGGCAACGGTAAATATCTTGTACCTAACCAGGAAGCCACCTGGAGTTGTCTGCACAAAATCGTTGATGAGCAAACAGAAAACACGGCTACTGCGAGTTTTAAGCAAATAGTCGATAATGAGGTTTCGACCGTTAAATCTAACACCGTCACCATCAGCGCTAAGGAACGTCCAGTGCCGGGCCGAATCGGCTGTAGTGAAATTGTGACAGGATCAGATAGCCGGTGGGAGGGCTACTACGATAACTATGGGCGTTTTCGGCGGAAGTCCCTTGGTGGCAAGCTAGGGCTAGTTAAAAATATTGTCGCCGACAGGAATAATCCGCAAGCGAGCACTTTCGATAAAGAAGATCTCAATAACGGCGATATGCCAGATTTTGGGAATAACCGAGGCGGTACCGCTGCGGTTGCGGTGAACCCACGGTCAAGTAACGAGGTTTTCTACTCAATTCGCGACCTTGCTGGTCAAGGAACCGCGCAAAACGGTATTTATAAATTTGATAACGCCACTGGCACCCACGAAAAAATGGTTGGCCCAGACCAGGCAAGTTCCATGGTCCGACTTGGGTTTGATGCTGAACACACCCTTTGGACTCTGGACAATAACGCGCAAATTTATTCATACAAATTCCAGGTGGATGCTGAAGGTAACACCATAAAAGATGGCATGGTGCGGGAATACCACGGCACCTTCAAGTTACCTGCAGGCCACGGTAATTTCGCTCAAAAAGGTTCTGGGGACTTAGCCTTTGACGGGCTTGGCAATATGTGGGTTATCACCTCTGTGGTTGGCGGTGGTAAGGGCCCAGGTGAATTGTACGTGGTGCCTCGTTCGCAACTGGTTGATGACAATAATGGTGCAAATGAAGGTGCAGTTGCGGTCTTCGTCGGAGAAATGGGACCGCACGAATATGTCGGTTTAGCTTTCGACGAAAAAGGTAACCTCTGGGCCACCGATAGCCGTCAGCGTGATGCTTATAACTACACAGACAATTCCAGTCACCTCTACTTAGTCGATACCGGCACCGGTAGAGCCACTGATGTTGGCGAAGCTGGTACAAATATTCACGACCTTGCCTCGTGCGCGCTGCCTAAGCCTGAGTTGCGTATTGATAAGAAGGCCTCGCCTAGCGGCGGCCCGATTCCCGGTGAAGAGATCACTTACGAAATCACCATCGAAAACGTCGGTAACCTCCACGCGATTGATATGAGGTTCAAAGACTTGATGCCGGCTGACGCGACCTATGTGCCAGGTTCGATGGAGATGACGGTTGGGAAAACAGATGCTGAAGGCAATTTGTTAGAGCCAACTGAAGTGGTCTGGAAAAAATTACCCGATAATTCAAATGGTACGACCTACTTCCACGAGCCGAAATTAATTAAGTCGCCTTCGGTAACTAACGAGGGGGTTATCGACTACCAGAAACCAGGTGAGAAGCAGGCCCCGCCGCCAATAATCATCCGGTTCAAAGTGAAACCTGATTACCCTCAGAAAGCGAGCACGAACAAGCAAGTCTGTAACCAAGCTCAAGGCACTTTCGTCGGTAAAGTTGCGCAACTTTCTGATGATCCGTCGAAGCCGGGTTTTGCTGATTCTTCGTGCACGCTGGTGGTTGAGCCGAACGTTGGCATCGACAAGAAAGCGGTAAGCGTTAGTGAATCTGGCGAGTCCGCCGTCAAGACGAATGTGGCTAGGGCTGGTGAAGAGGTTACTTACGAATACACTGTGACCACTAACCCAACCCAGCAGAAATTCAACAATGCTAAGACCGATCAGCCGAAAGGTTTGCCTGAAGAACCAAGGTTTAATAAGACCTTGGACGTTGCGGAGGGTCAGGCAGCAGAGAAGAAACTACCAGTTACTTCGGTGACTAGGGTGCCTGCCAACTCGCCTCTTAAGGAAGAGCATTGGCAGAGTTTGGTTGGCACTGAGCCACTTAAAGACGTCACCGTAACTGACGATAAGTGTGTTGACGACAAAGGTGCTAGCGCGGTGCGTCCGGTCACTAAGACCGTCGCTGAGCGTGAAGAGGATGGCAGCCCGAAGGTTGATGGCCAGGGTAAACCAATCACTAAAGAAGTTAATATTGGTGATGTTAATGAGGACGGGCTGCTTGATGGGCCTAACGGTGATCTCCCTGGTGAAGCATGGAAATACACCTGTTCAGCTAACATCTATGGCCCAACTGAGAATATTGCTCGCGTCGAAGCTAAAGGCAACAGATCAGAGCATCGAGTAAATGACACTGATAAGTGGTTTATCAGTTCCCCGGAATTCAAGATTCAAAAGCTGGCTGCCGCGGCCGCAACTGAAGAAGACGTTAAAGCGAGAACTGCCAAGAAGGTAGGCGAGCGTATCTGGAAGCCAATTGGCGACCCGGTGCGTCCTGATGCTCAAGGAAAAGGCACTGCTGTTTACCAGATCACCGTCACTAACATCAGTGAATTTGCTGGTTCGGGTGACGTTGTCGTGGACTTGCCCACACCGCCTGCCGGAGTTGAAGTTGCTAATGTGCGGTATCGCTTGGCTGGTGATACTCAAGGAGAGCCGGTTGAATGGCCCAAGGACGGTCAAGGAAAATATATTTTCTCTGCCCCCAAGCTTGAAGCTGGTGGAACTTACACCATCGAAGCGTTGATTGATTACAAGATCGCTGACTTGGCGAGTGTTAAATGGGAAGATCTGAAGACTTGCCAAGCTGCTTCCGGCGCTAACCCAAGCAAGGGTCTGTTCAATAAGGTCGAGATGACCGCCGATAAGGACGGCACAGATAATAATGAGGCTTGTATCCCGATTGTGCCCCCGAAAGTGGATTTCCGGGTGCACAAGTTTGCCCGCAACTGTGACACTGATCAGCCCACATGTGATCTTCAGGGTGCTGAATTTGTGATTTACGATTCGGAACCCACGTCGGGCGGCGGTTTCAAGGAAGTGTGCGTGCCGGATCCCGATGGCGTTGCAACGGCGGGAAGCCTGCCCAAGCAGATCTGTTCGTTCTTGGACAACACTGTCGAGGATCCTTCGGCCCCGGGTCGCAAGATCAGCGGCTCGATGTTCAAGTCGGTGCCGTTGGAATACAACAAGAGCTACTGGCTGCTGGAGAGGCAGGCCCCGGCCGGATTCACTCTGCTGCCCAGGCCCATCGAATTCCGCATCACGCCTGATGACCCGAAGACTCAAGCTGATGAGTCTGGCGTCAAACTTTGGAATGGCGATCGGCCCGCTGATGATCCACTCGGTAAAGAAGGTGACCTGCTGACGGTCACGGACTTTAGCGAGAAAGTCCCCAAGGTCAATGAGCAAGGGGAACCCGTCCTCGATGAGGCCGGTAAGCAAATACTCGAAGAAAAGGTCTCGAAGGGGGTGCAACTAAATATCGAGAACACTTCGGCGAAAGCAGTATTGCCGAAGTCCGGTAGCCGCGGATTCTACCCGTATCTAGCGGCTGGTGTGGCGCTGCTTATTGCGGCTGGCCTCATCTTGAACAAAGACAAGCTGAAAAAGCGTTTTAAGCGCTAACCGCGCGAAGCGCGTGAGACGCGTCAAGACGCTATGAAAGCTGGCGCTGCGGCGCCGAAAAGAAAATATCTAACCCAAGGAGAAATCAAATGATTCGCAAATCATCAAAGCTGGGGGCAGGCGTTGCCGCAGCTATGTTGGTGGCGGCGCTGGGCGCGGGAGCTTACACCCCTGCTTTCGGTGCGCCGGGTGCTCAGACCACGGTTAGCGGTGCTAGCCAGGAGCACACCGCCAATGTTGCCCTAGTTAATGGTGCAGCTGATGTGCAGCTGACCATCCATAAGTTCTATGGCGCTGCCGGCACCGAGCCGAACAACGGCACCATCCAGAACATCAGTAAGCCTCCGCTAGAGGGCGTGCCGTTCGACATCTACAAGGTCGAGGGCGTTAGCCTGACCACCAACGACGGCTGGAAGACCGCGGCTGAGCTTTACAAGACCAACATCACCGTCGCCAACAACGTGCCGAGTATCACAGGTAAGACGCTGACCAAGGTAGCGACTGTTACCTCTGGCGCTGACGGCACGGCTACCTTCACCAAGGCCAACGGCGTCGGCGTCTACGTCGTGGTTGAGAATCTGAGCGGTGTGACTACCGTCAAGAAGCACGAAAACGGTGCGACTGAGGATATCGATGTCGCTAAGGTCACTCCGGCCAAGCCGTTCCTGGTGACCTTGCCGATGACTGAGCCAGTCAACAAGCAGACCTGGATGTACGACGTACACGTCTACCCGAAGAACCAGTCCGACACCATCACCAAGGAGGTCAAGGACGAGGGCACCGTCACCTTCGGCGGTAATGCTAACCCCACCAAGCTTGGTGGAGCTGCCAAGCACGAGGTGACCTACACCATTACCTCGTCGATCACTGACGGCTCCGAACCGCTCGGCAAGTACGTGATCTACGACGAGATCGATCCTCGCGTTGACATTCAGTCGATCGATCTGAAGCTCTCGGATGATACTGCTCTAGCTTGTGGCACCGACTACGACATTAAGATCGCTGGCAATGCTGTTGCGTGCGATGGAATCGCCAACGCGGACCCGAAGAATGGCAAGGTTGAGATCGCTTTCAAGGACACCGACGCGGCCACCGACGGTGTTCAGCTCGGCAAGCTCGAGGGCAACCGTGACAAAGATGTGGTTACCACCATCAAGGTGCAGGTGAACGACGAGGGTGCCAAGGGCATCATCGAGAACACCGCCAGCTTCATTCCGAACAAGCCTTGGGAGGAGTCGAACTCCGGCAAGACGATCCCCTCGAACCCGGTAGAGAGCCGTTACGGCGATCTGAACCTCGAAAAGGTTGATGCCAAGAACAACGCCACCAAGCTGGACGGCGCTGTTTTCTCGATCTACAAGGCCGGCAAGGACGGTAAATGCGACGATGCCGACGTCAATGCCAGCGCGAAGCCGCTGTACACCGGCGTGACCACCGCCGGCGGTGGCAAGGCTACTGTTAAGGGCCTGCAGGCTTCCGACTGGTACGACGGCAAGGCCCAGACCGAAAAGCAGGGCTACTGCCTGGTTGAGACCAAGGCTCCTGAGGGCTACAACCTGTTGGCTCAGCCGATCCACTTCTACGTGACGGCCAACAAGAAGGTTGTTACCGCTGCCGACGGCACCACGACCGAAACGGCGATTGAAGAAGCTACCCAAGAGCCGGCTTCTCTCACCTACACGGTGAACAACGAGAAGTCCAACCTGGACAACGAGCTGCCGAAGACCGGTGGCGCGGGCACCCTGGCTCTGGCTCTGGCCGGCCTGGCTTGCATTGGTGGCGGTATCGGATGGTACCTGTCCGCTAGCCGCAAGACGGTCAAGAACTAATTAATTCATAGCCTGGGTGCTGTTCGGTCTTTCCGACGGCACCCAGGTTTCCAAACGGAGTAACGGATGAAACGCAACGTCGTCGGGGCCGTCGTCCTGCTGGTGGTCGGCGTGCTGATCATGACGTACCCCGTCATCGCTACCCAATACAACAACTATCACCAGCGTAAATTCGCCCAGCAGTACGTGCATCAGATGGGCGAGATGGACGAGTCGACCATCGAGAAGGCATTCGAGCGCGCCAGAGAATATAACGAACAGGTGGTCGGAACCCCGATCCTCGACCCGTGGCTGCTCAAAGTTGCCGCAGATCCCGGCTCTAAGGCCTACCGCGATTACATCTCCCAGCTAAACCAGACCGACGCGATGGCCAGACTCCGCGTGCCGGACGCTGACATCGACCTGCCGGTCTATCACGGCACCGGCGATAACGTTTTGCAGCACGGCGTCGGACACCTCTATGGCACGACCATGCCCGTGGGCGGAGAAAACACCCACTCGGTGCTCACCGGCCACACCGGCCTGGCCACCGCGACACTCTTCGACCATCTCGTTGACCTGGTGGAGGGCGAAGTCTTCTACATCGACGTGCTCGGCCAGACCCTGGCCTACCAGATCGACCAGATCAAGATCATCGAGCCAACCGAGGTCTCTGATCTGTCCAGGGTCGAGGGCGGCGACTACGTCACGCTGCTCACCTGCTACCCCTACGCGGTGAACTCGCACCGACTGATCGTGCGAGGCACCAGGATTCCCTACGACGCCAGCAAGGACAACGCAGATGACGCCTGGAAACCCAAGATGGAGCCCTGGATGTGGCTGCTGATCGCGGGTGCCGGCATTGGTTTGGTGTCCATCGTTGGCATCGCCGTCTCGAGGTTGCGCAACAAAAATAAATCGGATCAAAGCGACGAAGAGCCGAGACGATCTTTAAGCGGCCAAGACGATCAAGAAGATTCTGAAATCTCTGCTGGAGATCCGCAGCCAAAAGCTAGGCGAGCAGAGCTTGGCGCCGAAGATAGCGCCGACTGACGGGCAACATAAGCCAACGGAGGGACCGCATTCCCCCCCCTCCCCGAGCGGTCCCTCCTTCTTTCTTACTATTCCTCGGCAAGTGCCTGGGTCGGACTGGCCTTGACCGCGCGTCTGCCCGGCAGAATCGACGCCAACCCAGCGGCCAACAGGGTGATGGCGAGCATGGCTAGCGTCTGCGGCAGATCGATCGCGAACGAGCTCGACATCGTTTGATTGGTTTCATGCTGGATCTGGGCTAGCAAAGAATTGATTCCCAACCAGCCGAAGAACACGCCGAAGACAACGGCCACCAGGGCCGCGGCGAACGCCAGCAGCAGCGCCTCGATCAGGAGCATCAACCGAACCGAGGAGCGCTGCATGCCGAGCGCGCGCAGCAGGGCCGTCTCGCGGTTTCGCTCAATGACCGACAACGTCAACGTGTTACCGACACCGATCAACGCGATGATCACCGCGACGGCAAGGAGCGCCGTGACGACGAGCAAGATGTTGTCTAGCACCTTCTGCAAGATCATCGCGTCGAATGCGCTGCCGGAAACATCTAGCTTGTCGGGAGACGCCTGCACGACGGTTCCGATGGGGTCTAACGTCTGGGCGACATCGTCGCGGCTATCCAGCTTCAGCCACACCGACATCGGCTGGCTTTCGCCGAGCTTAGCCAGATTCGACTCGCTAATAATCACTTGGTCGTAGCTTTGCGGATACTTCGATTCCTCGGTTTTCAGCGTCACAGAACCGCTCGGCCCAGTCAGCGTGATTTCCTTTTCGGCGTGGCTATCGTTCATCAATGCCACGTCGTCGCCGATCTTCTCGGGCGCCTCATGCACGGTCTGAACGGCTTTGCTATTCCAGCCGAGCGCGATGAAATGTTGGTACTGCCCGCTGTTTACAGCCACTCCGTTCAGCGTCGCCTGCGAACGCACATTGGGCAGGGTAGACAGTTCGTTCTGCACGCTCTCGGAGAGCGGCTTCGGGCCCGTGAGCGAGCCGTCCTGCGGGTTGTGCATGTAAGCGGTTGAGACGGACAGGTCGACGGGGTTGTTCTCGTCGATTGCTTTAGACATGGTCTTCTCTGCGGTGGCAGTGCCAACCTGAAGCGTGACGATCAGACCGATAGCCAACATGAGTGCCGTGGCGGTCGTCGAAGCGCGCGTCGGATTTCGAAGCGTGTTCTCAACAGCCAGGTTGCCGGCCGGACGGCCCCGAAGCGGCACGCCCAGCACCCTGATCAGCGCCGGAATGTATAGTTGCGAACCGGCGAGGACGGCGATTGTCAGCAGCATCGCGCCGGCGATAGCCAGGGGCAGGGCCTGAGACTCGATGGTCATCGAGCCCACGATCAGACCGATAGCTGCCAACGCGAATAGCCCACAGACCACGGCCCGGACGAGCATCTTGCGCTTCTCAGCCTCGTGCGTGGCTACTGGCCGCAGTGCCTCCAGCGGACGCACCTTGGACGTGCGCAGCACGGGAACCATCGCGGCGATCAGCGTTATGGCCACGCCCACGATCAGCTCGACGCAAACCTCGCCCCACGGAACCGAAATGCCCCATGCCAGCGTGCCTGTCAACTGCGAGCCGATGATTGCAATGAGCACACCGAGGCCGATGCCCAGCGCGGAGCCGATGAAGCCCAACAAGAGTGCCTCGGTCAGATAACGCGCCCGAACCTGGTTACTGGTTGCGCCGACCGCGCGCAGCAGGCCGATCTGGCGACGACGCTGGGCGAGCAGAATCGTGAATGTGTTGGCGATGATGATCATGCCAACCAACAAGGCGATGCCCGCGAACACGAGCAGCACGTTACGCATTGCGTCGAAATCGCTGGAAAGCCCGGTCAGGGCGTCCTCCTGATACTGCTCGGAGGTCTGCGCCAGCGGGTCGTCGTTGCCGGATTCATTGGCAAAAGGCTTCAGGCGGTCGTTGAGTTGCGTGGCAACAGATTCGGGATCGGAGCCCTCCGAGACGCTTACCAACAGCGTGTATCCAAACGAATAGTCCGCCGGGGCAAGGTAGGCCGGCTTGAAGAACATGCTGGGCTTGTCGTCCGTTATTCCCGTGAGCTTCAGCTTCATGTCACCGGCGGTGAGCTCGTCGCCCACTTTTGTGTCAAGGTCGACAGCCAGGGAAGGCGAAATCGCAATCTCGGTGTAGTCCTTTGGCCACTGGCCCTCGCGGAGGGAAGTCCAACGGAAGCTCTCGCTGGGCAGGTTGTATGCGCTAGACATCTGCACCTTGCGGCTGGGGCTCTTCAGCGGCAAAAACTGATTATGGACAGTTGAAAACTCGTCGACGCCCTCGGTGCTCTGCAGGGTTTTCAGAACGTCGTCCTCGGTGGCGGTCTCATTGGGGGTTAAAGAGACGACCAAATCTGCGGAACTGCTGTGCAGGGCGAGCTGCTTACCCATGACCTCACGCTGGGTCTGCAAGAACACGCTGACCGCCGCCATGAAACCGACGCTGATGGCTATCGCGATGATCGTCGCGATGACCCTGGACGGATGGAAGCGCAGCTCCCGCCCAGCAGCCGCTAGATTATGGCGAAGCATTAGCCCTCCAAGCCGCTCAGTTCGTCGCTGAGCATCTGAGTCGTCGGGGCCGCAATGTCATTAGTGATCTTGCCATCGCGTAACATCAGCGTGCGATCGCCATAGGCCGCAGCCGATGGGTCGTGGGTAACCATGATGATGGTCTGGCCTAGCTCGTCGACGCACTTGCGCATGTAGTCGAGCAGGTGCGTGGACGCCTTCGAGTCGAGAGCGCCGGTTGGCTCGTCGGCGAAGATCACCTCGGGACGGGTAATCAGCGCGCGTGCAATGGCCACCCGCTGCTGCTGGCCGCCCGACAGTTCGCTAGGGCGATGCGAAAGCCGGTCGGCGATGCCCAGCGACTCAGCGAGCTGGTCGAGCCAGGCGCGGTCGATCTTCTTGCCTGCCAGTTCGAGTGGGAGCAGGATATTCTTCTTGGCGCTGAGTGTCGGCAGCAGGTTGAACGACTGGAAGATGAAGCCGAACTTGTCTCGGCGAATCAGCGTCAACTGCTTATCTGGCAGCTTGGTGAGGTCTTTCTCGCCCAGCATCACAGAGCCTGAGGTGACGTTGTCCAGGCCGGCCAGGCAGTGCATCAGCGTAGATTTGCCCGAACCCGAGGGCCCCATGATTGCAGTGAAGCTGCCTCGCTCGAAATCAACCGTGACGTGGTCGAGCGCCACCACGGGAGAGCTGCCCGCCTGGTAAATCTTGGTCAGCTCGCGTGCCCCGATGACGGCTTCTTCTATCTGGGCGCGCTTAGCGCGGGTTCTCGTGACCATCCTTAGCCTTCCTGCTAGGTCTTTCGCTTTAAAGAATAAACAAGGGCACCGACAAAAAAACCCGTGGCCTATAAAAGCAATAAGACTCAGGTTCTTTACTATGATTGGCATCGTGATCTTCAAACGAGTTGGCGATGGACGTCCTTACCCCGCCCATGGTCTGCGCAACCGCGACTGGGCAAAGATCGCGCCCGAGCAGGTGCGGCTGGATCAGTTGATCACCACCAAAAGCTCACTGGATCTCGAGGTCTTGCTCGAGGAGGAATCCACGTTTTTCGGTGATCTGTTCGCCCACGTCGTCGAATGGCAGGGCGAGCTCTATCTTGAGGACGGCCTTCACCGCGCGCTTCGGGCTGCCCTCCAGCAGCGGCCCACCGTCCACGCTCGGGTGCTTAATTTAGAATAAATTCAGGTTGCATAGCTGGCTGTTCCCGCACTCCTGCACTAATCTCTATTAAATCTAGGTTCTAGTCAGGAGAGAGAATTGACCCGATGGCGCAAAATGGCTTCGCCAATTATTTTTTTGGTGGCCGCTGTGCTGTTGTTTTTGGGCGCTCGCTGGGGCTACCAGCAACTGACTAAACCCATCGGATCCCAGGAGGGCCCGCCCTGCGTTAAGCAGGACTCCAACACCATTTCTAGCGCCCAGGTGTGGGTGCAGGTTTACAACACCGGCGACTCGACTGGCCTAGCCAGCGAGGTTTCCAACCAGCTTCAGGACGCCGGTTTTAACACGCTGAGCGCCAAGAACTCCTCTGCCGAGGAAAGCGGCACGGTAATCGTCGGCGGTGAGTCGGACTCGCCCGAGGTGCAGCTGGTAAAGGGCTTCTTCGTGGACGCGCAGGCCAGGGGTGACGGACGCGACGACGGCACGGTCACCGTCTACCTGAGCGACAACTATCCGGGCTTCAATGCAGAGGCGCCCGCCACGATCGAGGTGCCCGGCGGTCAGATCTGCATTCCGGCTCCGCAACCCAGCCCGAGCCCGGCCGCTTAGCTCTGCTTGTCTGCGTCGTCCTCCGGCGCCTGCCCGCTTTCTTGTTCGGCCAAGGTCTCGGCGATCTTATCGATGGTTATCTTGCGGATCTGGTGCCGGTCTTCGCTGCTGATTGCCGGCAACTCGCTGGTGCCCCAGAGCTCCGAGCGGTCGTCCCAGTCGTCGATATCCGACAGCCCCTGCGCCTCATGGGGGTCGTTTCCAGCCAGTGCGCTGCGGGCTTGGGCATTGGACAGGCCGGTCAGCTGCAGCGTATCCACCACGATCGCCCGCAGCAGCGAGGTTAGGGTGGCGGCTCGCCAGTCTTTGTTTTGGCTGACCTTCTCCGGGGCCAGCTCGCCGGCGATCGCGATGGCCGCGTTCCTGGCCAGGGTGGGACGCTCCCACTTGCCGATGCCGTTCGCCACGTGGTCGATGATCTCTGCGATGGCCAGGACATACGGTGGGACCGTGGTTATCTTGCCGCGCTCGATGACCATGCCGCGAGCCTGACGCTCGAAGATCCGCGCTGTGGTCTCTAGCCGGTCGGCCATTTCTAGGATGCGACCCAGCTCAGAAAGCGTAGTCAAAGACTTTCGCCTGGTTATCGGGCTTATTCTGGCGGTCTCGCGCGCCGAAGCCAGCGCCGCCTCGCCGTCGGTGACGGCCTCTCGCGTCGCACTCAGATAGCCCTTCGCGCTATTAACCTTGGCGACGCGGCCCTCCTCCATGCCGACGCCGAGCGCTCGCAGGGCACGAGAAAAATCCTTCAACGCCAGCACCGAATAGCGACGCGGCCGGCTCTCGGTGTTGATCGGCAAGATCAGCGTGGCGATCAACGCCACCACGGCTCCCGTCAGCGCGTCCGTCCAACGCCCGAAAACCCCGTCGGTGGCCGAGACCATTCCGCCGGTAATCATCGAAGCCATCACGACTGACTGGATGCCCATCTGGAACGCCGTCATCTCGGAGCGGTCGATCATTCGGCCGATCAGCGGCATGACGGACATCAACAAGAAGATCTGCCACCAGTCGAAGCCCCAATTGACGGCAACCAGACCGCCCACGGCGACGCCGATGCTGGCACCGACGCCGAGCTCGACCACCTTGCGGATGTTGCGGTTGCGGCTCATGCCCAGGCATAGAAACGTGGCGATTGGCGCGAATACCGGGTTGGGTTCGCCCATCAGGTATTTGCAGATCGTCCACGAGACGGCGGCAAAGGCGGCGGCGATTATCGTCGGGACAAAAGCACCCCTGACGCGGCTACGACCTGCACGAAATTGCGAGATCAGGTAGGTGCGATATTTGCGCACTAATCGTCGAATGCGCTTCGGGACGTATTTGCGCCAGCCCACCTCGTCGAACTCAGCGTGCCTGCCGCTCATGGGTTCTCCTAACTACTCACGCTATACAACCCAATCCTAGAGTGCGGTGCCGACAATATTGGGCGCTTGTTCGCCCTGAGATCGCGATGGCCGATAATTGAAGCATGACGAACTCCCGCAAACTTGCCCTGTCGCTCATGAGCATCGGCTCGATCGTCGCGGGGCTGGGCATGGTTATCGCCCGCGTGCGGGTGCCCGGCAACACGATGGGCCAGACCATCTTCACGGCTGTTCTGGCCGCCGTTTTCGTCTGGCTGGTCAACGCCAAAGTCGTTGGCGCGAAAAATAACAAGCGCGATAGCCTCGGCTTTCGGTCGAACCCCAGCAACCTGGTGATCGTCGGCTGCATGATCGTCGCCATTGTGATGTGGTTGCTCTGCGCGACGGTGTTCGGTCTGGTTATTTTCGTCGGCGCGGGAGACATCTTCAACGGGCTCGCGGTCGGTGGCCTGGCCCTGTGCGCTACCGGCGCCACGATGCTGCTTCGCCAGCTAAAAAAAGAGGCGTGACCACCGAAAAAACAGCGAAGAACGAAACCTACAAAATAACAACTAACTTTTAGGTCTGATTAGGGCGATTCTGGTTATGAACTTTCGTCTCAACTCGGCCACAATAGAGACATGTCACAAACCTTGATCGCAGAGCGTTATCGCCTAGACGCCATGATCGGCAAAGGTTCCGTTGGGGAAGTGTGGCAAGCTCAAGACATTTTGTTGCAGCGCACGGTCGCTGTGAAAATAGTAGATCTCGACACCAACACCGACGAAACCGTGCCCGAGCGTTTTCGTCGTGAGGGCGTAGCTATCGCGGGCCTCGATCACCCCAACATCGTCAAGGTTTATGACACCGGCACTTCGGACAACAAGGCGTACCTGGTCATGGATCTGCTTTCGGGGCCCAACCTGGCGACGCTGGTTCGCGAGAACGGGCCGCTGGATTACGGCGTAGGGCTGCGCGTTCTCGCTGCGGTCGCCGACGCGCTGCAGTCCGCGCACGATATGGGCATCACGCACCGCGATATCAAGCCAGCGAACATCGTGATGAACGCCCAGCGTGACGTCGACGGCACCATCCCTGATCTGTACGCGCATCCCGAGCGTGGCCGCCCAATCATCGTCGACTTCGGCATCGCCCGGGTGATGAGCGAGACCGAGTCGCAGCTCACCGGAACGTCTACCGCCATCGGCACGGCAGCCTACATGTCGCCCGAGCAGGCCATGAACAAGAAGGTCGAGAGCCCGTCCGACGTCTACTCGCTCGGCTGCGTAGCCTACTTTTTATTCAGCGGTCGCCCGCCCTTCGTCGGTGACTCTTCGGTGGCTGTAGCGCACGCCCAGGTTTACGACGAGCCGCTGCCGCTGATCGACCTCCGTCCGGACGCGCCCTTGGCCCTGGACGCGCTGCTTCCCCGCATGTTGGACAAAAGGGCTAGCCAGCGTCCTACCGCTGCCGAGGTTTCCGAAGAGATGCGCAGCATTGCGGAAGATCCACACGTCACCCCGAACTATCGGCGCGCGCCCAAGGCTCCCGCAGAGCCCTCGAAGCTGGCTAAGTATGCGCCCAAGGCGCTGCTGATCGCGCTGATCGTCTGCCTGCTCTGCCTGCTCGGTTACGCCTGGGCCAGGCCGGGGGAGGTTCCGGTGCCAGGGCCGACGGTCACGTTGACGCAGACGCACACCCAGACCGCGACCGCGTCGGAACACACCGAGCAGCCTGCTGAGGACTACGCTCCCGCTCCGCAACACCAGCAGTATCCTGCCCAGCCGCAGTACACCGAGCAGCCAGCCCAGCCGCAGCCGCAGGACACTCAGCCTGCGCCGCAGGACACGCAGGCCCAGACCCCGACCGAGCAGGCTGGCGACGAAGGCACCGCTCAAGCCCAGGGCTAGCTTTCCAAGTTTTGAACGCGCCGGTTCGATAAAAACTGGGTGCAATAAAATTTTTATTGGCACTTTTGTGTCAGCGAAAGTCGCTGCCCCCAGCGCAGTGACCGTTCGATTTAAGGAGCGATTAATGAAAGCCCATCTTTCCGAGGTTTATGATCAAATCGTCGCCCGCAACCCGGGCGAAGCGGAATTCCACCAGGCTGTTAAAGAAGTCTTCGAATCGCTAGAACCTGTTCTCGACCGCAACCCGCAGTACACCGAGGCGGCCGTCCTCGAGCGTATTTGCGAGCCTGAGCGGCAGATCATCTTCCGCGTGCCGTGGGTCGACGATGCCGGCCACGTGCAGATTAACCGTGGCTTCCGCGTGCAGTTCAACTCGGCGCTTGGCCCCTACAAGGGCGGCCTGCGTTTCCACTCTTCCGTATACCTGGGCATCATCAAGTTCCTGGGTTTCGAGCAGATCTTCAAGAACTCCCTGACCGGCCTGCCGATGGGCGGCGCCAAGGGTGGCTCAGACTTCGACCCGCACGGGCGCTCGGAGGGCGAGGTCATGCGGTTCTGCCAGGCGTTCATGACCGAGCTCGCTCGTCACATCGGCCCGCAGATTGACGTTCCCGCCGGTGACATCGGCGTCGGCGGCCGCGAAATCGGCTACCTGTTCGGCCAGTACCGCCGAATCACCAACCACTATGACGCCGGCGTGCTCACCGGCAAGGGCTTGACGTGGGGCGGTTCGCTCGCCCGCACAGAGGCCACCGGCTATGGCCTGGTCATGTTCACCGAGCGTATGCTGAACAACCGCGGAATGAGCTTGGACGGCATGAAGGTGGTCGTCTCCGGTTCCGGTAACGTCGCGATTTACGCAATCGAGAAGGCTCAGGAAAAGGGCGCTAAGGTGCTCACCTGTTCCGATTCCAGCGGCTACGTTTACGACGCCAACGGCATCGACCTTGAGGCGCTGAAGCAGGTCAAGGAGGTCGAGCGCGGACGCGTCAGCGACTACGCCGCACGCACCGGCGCTAAGTTCTTCGCGGGCGAGCGCCCTTGGGGTGTCGAGGCCGACCTCGCGCTGCCTTGCGCAACCCAGAATGAGATCGAGATTGCTGACGCCAAGAAGCTGATCGCAAACGGTGTTAAGGCCGTCTGCGAGGGTGCGAACATGCCGACCACCCCGGACGCCATCGAGGCGCTCATGGAGGCTGGCCTGGTTTACGTTCCTGGCAAGGCGTCGAACGCCGGTGGCGTCGCCACCAGCGGCCTGGAGATGCAGCAGAATGCCAGCCGCGACTCCTGGAGCTTCGAGTACACCGAGCAGAAGCTGGCCGACATCATGGCCAACATCCACGACACCTGTGCGGCTACCGCCGAGGAATACGGCTACCCGGGTAACTACATGCTCGGCGCCAACATCGCCGGCTTCGTGAAGGTCGCTGACGCGGTTATCGCTCAGGGCTTGATCTAAAAGCACGCAGATACAAAAAGTGTGCGGCAGAAACTGCCGCACACTTTTTGTTTGCCCTAGGGAAGAATCCGTCTGACGACGGGAATCTTGCGGATCAGCCACGCAGCGCAAATTGCTACCGCAATGATGAAGAATGGGCCAAGTAGCCTAAATAGTATTGAATATTGAATGCCTTTTAATACGCCCGTCGCTGCCCACAGCAAATAAATATGTAGTAGGTAGATGCTTAACGTATAACTGCGTAAGAAATTTACTGCACGAGCGATAAAGGAATTCTTCAGTATGGCGGGCGTAGCATATTTTATGAATGTAAATACTGCTACGGAATAAAGCACGCAAGGCACGTTGCTGTAACCTTTGAAAACGCCTGAAATTTCGTTTGCGGAAACCGAATAGAAATAGGTTCCAAAAATGTGCATAGCAAGACCTGCTACTCCAAGCAGGTAAATGATGACTCGGTTGCGTTTGCTGATGTCGTAGTGACTAATCAGGTATCCCACGGGGACGAAAAATAGATAGCCCGCGACGACTCCGATCGAAAGGTCATTGTTCAGCTGCTTGCCGAATACACCTAATAAAAATTGCGGAAGCAAGTTGAGCAAGAAACCGAGCCCGGCAAGATAGGTAAATAGCGTCTGTCGTTTTTCTTTTGGCACTGCAGCAAAAAGCGGAATAGACAGATAGATTGCAAACAGCGGAATGAAGAACCAATAAATTTCGACCAGCTTCCCGGTTAGTAGCCCCTCAAGCAGATATTTCGGTGTTACCTGCGAAAGTGATATCCAGCGGACTACGAAGATCTGGGCGAACAAGCCTATCGCGCTCCAGGCTAGAAAAGGCACTACTGCACGCGAAAACCGTTTTTTGAAATATGTCTTCAGGTCGTATCGCTCGTTGAAGTCCAGCAGGGTAGCGCCGGAAATCATGAAGAAGATCGGAACGGCAAAATAAAAAACTGACTCGATAACGTTGGCGCTACGCCAATAGAACGCCCCTGGGTTGAAATCCCAGAAAACACTATTTGTGTGCAGAAAAACAACCGCGAAAGCAGAAATCACGCTCGCGGTATTAATATGTTCAAGTTTTCGCGTTTCGCCCATCGGCTTCCCCTTCAAATCGGAAAGTAGACGGGACAATACTATAGACCGCGAATTAGCGATAACGCTTTTGTTGCCCACCGAGACGGAAAAAGGCTCGGCGTCGTTGACTAGTTACTTGCTCCCTCAGATTGCGCTTGATCTTTGCTTCACGCCTTCTGCCGCGTTACGTCGTTCCGGAGAATTGCGCCCGATCAGCACGCTACGCGGTGATCGCCCAGGGCCTGATCTAAAAACACAAAAATATGCGCGGCTGGGGATAACTCCCCGGCCGCACTTTTTTGTCGCCTACGGTTTTCCCGGAGGCGAGAAATGCGAATTTATCGATCGGCCTTCAAGCATGGAGTCACTGAAGCAAATATTGAAGCAGCAGTAGCCAGCTCGCATAGACGTTTTCGTATCGGAGAAGACCCTGTGCGCTGGCTGTATCTGGGCTCAGATACAGCAGGACGTTTCCTGGAAATCATCACGATTATGGGTGATGATGGAGGAGAAACTGTGATCCATGCAATGAAAGCCAGAAAACAATATTTAGACCCAACTAGTGCCAGGAGGAGGAAACGAAAATGACTGAAAAGATTTCTGAACAGGCTTCTGGCTTTAGTGCTCAAGACGTTGAGCGATTTGTCAGCGAGGCTGAGGCTGGATACGACCTCATCTCATGCGAATGGGAGACAAACCCACATTTGAATTTTCTTCATCTGGTGCCAGAAGATCTAGTTTCCGCGATTAGCCGTCGAGCAGAGTTGGACAATGTCAGCGACGAGGAAGTCGTACGCAAGGCGTTAGAGAATTATCTTCGAGCTGGTTAGCCCTCCCGCACTCGCTAGATAAGCGGAGAGTGCGGGACAAAACGTGGTTGCTTACTTCGGGGTTTGCGCAATCCGTCGCAATTAATCGCTCTGACTAAGTGTTTTGTATTATTCGTTGTTGAAGTGGCTGGCAATGACCGAGTTTTGTCACGGCCTTCTAGGCTTCCTCGTCGGCAAACTGGGCATTGTAGAGTCGCCAGTAGGCGCCCTTAGCCTCAATCAGCTCGTCGTGGGAGCCCTGCTCTACGATCGAGCCGTCCTCCATAACCAGGATCAGGTCGGCGTCACGAATCGTGCTAAGCCGGTGTGCGATCACGAAGCTCGTGCGGTTGGCGCGCAGATTCGCCATGGCTTCCTGCACCAAAACCTCGGTGCGGGTATCGACTGAGCTGGTGGCCTCGTCGAGGATCAGCACGTCTGGGTCGCTGATGAACGCGCGCGCGATGGTCACTAGCTGTTTTTCGCCTGCCGAAATGTTGCTGCCCTCGCTGTTGATTACGGTGTCTATGCCCTCGGGCAGGCTGGCGGCGAAGCGGTCGACGTATGCCGCCTTAGCCGCCGACTCGACGTCTTGGGCGGTGGCGTCCTTCTTGCCGTAGGCGATGTTTTCTGCGATCGAGCCGCCAAACAGCCAGGTGTCCTGCAGCACCATTCCGACGCGGTCGCGAAGCTGCTCGCGCGGCACCGAGATGATGTCGACGCCGTCTAGCAGAATTTGGCCGCGCTGCGGGTCGTAGAAGCGCTCGATCAGGTTTACCAGCGTGGTCTTGCCGGCTCCCGTCGGGCCGACGATCGCTACCGTCTGGCCGGGCTGCACGCTAAGATTCAGGCCCCTGATCAGGGGTTTTGCAGGGTCGTAGCTGAAGCCGACGTCAACGAAATCCACCTTGCCGCGCACCCGCTCGGGCAGCTCGGCCTTGCCGTTCGGAGTCTCCTCGTCTGCGTCGAGCACCTCGAAGACGCGCTCGGCCGAAGCCACGCAGCTCTGCAGCAGGTTGGCCATCGACGCCACCTGCGTGATCGGTTGGGTGAACATGCGCGAATACTGCATGAACGCCTGGACATTGCCCAGCGGCATCTGACCCGACGCCACCTGCAGGCCGCCAACCACCGCCAGCAGCACGTAGTTGATATTGCCTATCAGGAAGTTCACCGGCTGGATCAGGCCGGAAATGAACTGCGCCCACAGCGAGGCCTTGCAGAGGTCGTCGTTGGTCTTCTTGAACCGTTCGACGGCCTGCTCGCGCCTGCCGAAAGCCGTGATGATCGAGTGGCCGGTATAGCTCTCCTCGACGTGCGCGTTCAGCTCGCCGGTGGCGTCCCACATGCGCACGAATTGGCGCTGCGCGCGTTTGCCGATCAGTGCCGACGCGATGCCGGCAGCCGGCACCACGCAGATGGTGATCAGCGCTAGCTTCCAGCTGACCACGAACATCATCACGCTCACGCCAATCAGTCGCAGGATCGCGCCGATCAGCTGGCCGAGGGTCTGCTGCAGCGACTGCGAGATGTTGTCGATGTCGTTGGTCATGCGCGACAGCAGCTCGCCGTGGGGCTGCTTGTCGTAGAACGACAGCGGCAGCCTATCCATCTTGGCGTGCAGGGTTTCGCGCATCTTGAAGACCGTGCGTTGGATAGCGCGGTTCAGCAGGTAGTGCTGGATGAACGAGAGCACGCCCGAGAGCACGTAGAGCGCCAGGGCGAACAGCAGAATTTTGCCCAGCATGCTGAAGTCGATACCAGCGCCGGGCGTGAAGTCGATGCCGCCGAGCATGTCGGCAAGCTGATCCTGCCCCGACTGCCTGGCCGCCGCGATGGCGTCCTCGCGGCTCATTCCCGCCGGCATATTCTTGCCGACGACACCCGAGAAAATCGTGTCCGTCGCCCAACCCAGCACCTTCGGCGAAAAGACGCTGAACGCCACCGATAGCGCGCCCGCGGCGATCACGATGATCAGCAGGATGCGCTCGTCGCGCAGGTGACGCAGCAGCCTGCGCAGGGACGGGCCGAACGAGATCGCCTTTTCGGGTGCCTTCATGCCGTGACGGCCGCCCGAGCTTTTGCCCGAATGCTTCGACCTCTTCGGGGCGGCAGGCCTCTTTTCTTCGCTCATGCGCGCACCTGCTCCTGGGACTCGACGATTTCGCGGTAGGTCTGGCAGCCGGCCAGCAGCTGCTCGTGGGTGCCGATGCCGTCGACGCGGCCGTTTTCGAGCACGATGATCTGATCGGCTTGACTGATCGACGAGACGCGTTGCGCCACTATCAGCACCGCGCTCATTCCGGTGGCCTTGCCCAGCTCGGTGCGCAGCCTTGCCTCAGTGGCGGCGTCGAGCGCGCTGAATGAGTCGTCGAAAATGTAGAGCTCTGGCTGCTTGATCAGCGCTCGGGCGATTGCCAACCTCTGTCGCTGGCCGCCGGAGACATTGGTGCCGCCCTGAGAAATCTTGGCGTTCAAACCGCTCTCTTCACCACTGCCGAGTTCGTCGACAAAGTTGGCCTGCGCGATTTCTAGTGCCCGGCGCATCTCGTCCTCGCCTGCGTCCGTCTTACCCATCTGCAGGTTCGAGGCCACCGTGCCGCTAAACAGATACGCCTTCTGCGGCACCAAACCGATCTTGGCCCACAGTTCATTCGGCTCGTAATCCTTAACGTCTGTTCCAGCCACGTAAACAGTGCCGGTGGTGGCGTCGATCAGGCGGGGGATCAGGTTGACCAGCGTCGACTTGCCCGCGCCCGTCGAGCCGATGATCGCGGTGGTCTGGCCGCGTTTGATGGCAAATGAGACGTCGTCGAGCACCGGCTGCGGCGCGCCCGGATAGCAGAAGCCCACGGAATCTAGGCGCAGCACCTCGTCGGAACTCTTGTTGGCAGCCGGATCTTCGCGCCAGACAACGCTGGAATCAGTATTGAAGACCTCCATGATTCGCTTCGCGCAGACCGCGGCGCGCGGGGCCATCAGCACCATCATCGTGGCCATCATCACGCTAATCAGAATCTGCATCAGATAGGTCAGGAACGCGATCAGCTTGCCGACCGCCATATCTCCGGAGTCGATGCGCGAGCTGCCCAGCCACATCACGCCGATCTGGCTGACGTCCAAAATCAGCATGACTAGGGGAAACAGCAGCGAGAAAAGTGTGCCGATGCGCAGCCCCAGGTTCAGCAGGCGTTCGTTGGCCTCGGTGAAGCGCTCCTGCTCGCGCGGCTCTCGGGTGAACGCCCGTACCACGCGAATACCGGTGATCTGTTCGCGCGTGACGCGGTTGATCTCGTCGACGGCGAACTGCTGGCGCTGAAACAGCGGGGCCATGCGCAGCACGATGAAGCTGACCACGATGGCCAGGGTCAGCACCGCGATCAGGATCGTCCAGCTCAAGACCACGTCCTGGCGAAGCGCCATGAAAACGCCGCCGGCCATCGTCAGCGGGGCAGAGATCATCAGCGAACAGGTCAGAAAAACCAGCGTCTGCACCTGCAGAACGTCATTGGTGTTTCGGGTAATCAGGCTTGCCGCGCCGAACTCGTTGACCTCGCGGGCAGAGAAGCCGATCGCGTGGTCATACAGCGCGGCACGCACGTCACGGCCAAACTTCATCGCGGCGTTCGCAGCTAGAAAAACCGCGCCGCACTGGGCCAACACCTGCGCCAGCGCCACCAGCAGCATCTGGACGCCGCGTCGAACTATGTAGTCGGTATCGGCGCGGGCGACGCCCTGGTCGATGATCTCGCCGTTCATCGTCGGCAGCAGCAGGCTGGCCGCCACCGCGACAAGCTGCAGGCAGGCGACGCCCGCCACGTAGCCGAGGTAGGGCCTGATGAATCTATTAATTAGTTTAACCAGCACAGATATTGCCTAATTGAGAGTGAAATTGTCGCTTTAGAGCATACGTCGCGCCCTCGACTTTCCTAATTATGGTCAAGCTAAGTTAAAGCGGGTTAGCTAGCCACTTGGCCTTGCGGGTAGCCTATGAGCGTGAGCGAACACGAGTTTTCTGAACAAGAGCAGATTAGGCAAGAAAAGCGCGAGCGGATTATCGCGGAGGGCGGCCAGGCGTACCCGGTCGACCTGCGTCGCACGCACACGCTCTCGCAGATCCGCGACGCCTGGGACGACAAACTTGAAAACGGCGAAGAACGCACTGACGAGGTAGTCGAGATCGGCGGCCGCGTGATCTTCGTGCGCAACACCGGGAAACTGTGCTTCGCGACCCTTCAGGACGGCTTCACTCACACCAACAACGGCGAGCGCCTGCAGCTGATGATTAGCCTGGCGAACGTCGGCCAGGAGGCCCTGGACAAGTGGAAGTCCGACGTCGACCTAGGCGATTTCGTCTGGGTGCGTGGCTTCATCACGCGCTCCAAGCGCGGTGAGCTCTCCGTGATGGCGCAGGAATGGCGGATGGCGTCGAAGGCGCTGCGCCCGCTGCCCACCATGCACAAGGAACTCAGCGAGGAATCGCGCGTCCGTCAGCGCTACAACGACTTGATCATGCGCCCCGAGGCCCGCGAGATGGTACGCAAGCGCGCCGCCGTCACCAAGGCCGTGCGCGACACCCTCGACGCCGAGGGCTTCATCGAGGTCGAGACGCCGACCCTCCAGCTCATCCACGGTGGCGCTGCGGCTAGGCCGTTTACTACTCACCTCAATGCCTTCGACATCGACATGACGCTGCGCATCGCGCTAGAGCTCTTCCTCAAGCGCACCATGGTTGGCGGCGCCGACCGCGTCTACGAGATCGGTCGCGTCTTCCGCAACGAAGGCATCGACTCCACGCACTCCGCCGAGTTCACCATGCTCGAGGCGTACATGAGCTGGGGCGACCAGTTCACCATCGCCCAGGTGATTCAGGACATCATCATGAAGGCAGCCGAGGCCATCGACGCCTTCGAGATTGAGCGCCCGGACGGCCAGGTCATCGACTTGCGCGGCGAATGGAAGTGGCTGCCGATGTACGACGGCCTATCCGAGAAACTCGGCGAGGAGATCACCGTCGAGACCCCGCGTGAGAAGTTGATCAGCCTTCTCGAAGCCCACGAAATCGACTTTGACCCGGCACTCTGCGACGGCAAACTGGCCATGGAACTCTTCGAGGAACTCGTCGAGCCCGAACTGATTCAGCCGACGTTCGTCTGCGACTACCCGGCCATCGCGCAGCCGCTGGCCCGTCCGCACCGCAGCAAGCCCGGCCTGATCGAAGCCTGGGATCTGATGATCGGTGGCGTCGAGCGCGGCACCGGCTTCAGCGAGCTCATCGACCCGGTCATTCAGCGCAAGGTGCTAACCGAGCAGTCGCTCAAGGCCGCTGCCGGCGACCCCGAGGCCATGCAGCTCGACGAGGACTTCCTGGAGGCCCTCGAGCAGGGCTGCCCGCCGATGGGCGGCCTCGGCCTGGGCATGGACCGCCTGTTGATGCTGTTCACAGGTGTCGGAATCCGCGAGACGATCCTCTACCCGCTGCTGCGACCCCAGGGCTAGGGCTAGCGCCAACCAGAGCCCTCGCGCAACGGAAATCGCGGCCCCGCGCAACGGGAACCAAAACTGTTGTACACCACACTTTCGGTTCCGACTAAGTGGGGACGATGATGCTTAGGCTGGTTGCGTTGGGTCGATTGGACGTGTGGGGTTGCTCGTTCGAGCGAGCCACGATGCTCTCACCAACCAACCCCACCAGCCTCGGGCTTTTAGCGTTTAGCGGGAATCGTTTATGTCGAGTGCAATACTTTCGGTTCCTGAATATCTGGGACTAACTGATTTGAGCTTTGGTTCTCTCATCTCGGCGCGTCAGTGGTCGTTCCGAGCGAGTTTTTGAAAGACTCTTGTAAGGGTGCGTGCCAGCGTGCCCGAAACTCCTACTTCCCCGGGAGGCAATGTGAGCAAATACATCCGGAACATAATTTTGGTATTGGTTGTCGGCTTCCTGCTGTTCTACCTGTTTACGAACCCGCAGGGCGCGGCGGACGCCGTCCGAACCGTCATCGGTTGGGGCGAGTCGATCATCCAGTTCTTCGCCAGCCTCGCTAAATAGCGCAACTGGCATAGCCCAAGATGGCTGGTTTTCTTGACCCGAACGTCGAGCAGTACCTGCTTGAAGGAGAGGGCGAGGTCTTGGTCGACGAGATCGGCAGACACTGGGTGACTAGGGTCATTCCGGTGCTGGCGGTTCTGGCCGGCGCCGCCTTCTTCGGGTTGATTCCAGCTTTCGCTAACATCTGGCAGATTCCGTTTGTGCTCAGCCTCGTCCTGATTGTTTATGGGCTTTGGCGGCTTGCGCAGGAGCAAGTCGACCGATTCGTAGTCACAAATATGCGGGTTTTCCGCGTTAATGGCGTCTTCAACCGGCACTTGGCCATCGTGCCGATCGCGCGAATCCTGGACATTTCGGTCTCTCGTCCCCTCCTCGGTTTGATACTGGGCTACGGCCACTTCATCTTCGAGTCCGCAGCCCAAGAACAGGGCTTGCGCAACATCAAGTTCGTGCCCCGCATCCTCCAACACGACAAGACAATTCAGACAATCATCGCCCGCTCGGGAGTGCGCGCCCAGGCGACGATCACTAGCAGCGACTTAGAAGATTTAACCGACGGCACCTAGAGAATTCAGACCAATGGGAACCAAAACTGTTGTAGTTAGCAGAAACGGTTTCCGTTGAGCTGGGAGCGGTGTCCATGGACATGCGGCAGCAATCGGCGTCCTTGATGGTTCCCGTTGTGCAGGGGAGCGGGGGTTTCCCTCGGGGGGGGGAAGAAGCCCGGAAAGAAAGCGGGGAAAATAGGGTTATAGGTCAAAATGTGGTGCTCTGATTCGGTGTTTTGCCTAGTCA
>CAUPIJ010000025.1:0-28412 GCA_963511305.1 uncultured Propionimicrobium sp. | reverse complement strand
AACTATGTGAGGCACCAAAAAACTTTCGCGCTCAAATTGACATGAGGCACCACGTAGCGTCGAAGCGTCGAAAGGGGTAGATAAAAAATCGGGCCGCAGCCGTGGCTGCGACCCGATTTTTGAGCTATTTAGTTGAGCTGCTTGTCCAGCTTGCGTCCCTGTTCAATGACGCTGATCAACTCGTCCGCCAGCGGGGACGTCATGATGTCGTCCACCGAGCGCGGCAGCGCGTAGCGCCAGTTCGGATACTGGTCGACGGTGCCCGGCATGTTCGGGCGCTCCTTGACCATCGCGGCATCGTCGAGGTTGATCAGCACGACACGGCTGGGTGCGTCGCGAAGCATGCGGTAGCGCTCAACTATCATCGACTGGACCTCGTCCTTGGTGATCTCGTTCAGCGGCTTGCTTGGGTCGACGTGAGCCATCTCGCACAGCACCTTGCGGGTGCGCTCGATTTGATCCCAGTCCGCGCTCTTGCCGATCTTCTTCAGCGCGTAGACGTCATAACCCGTAGCCAGACCAGCAACCGTCACCTGGTCGTGGGTTGAGCTGGTGCCGACACCCAGAATCGGGAACTCGCGAACCGGGGTGCGCATGGCCGAGCGGTTGCCCAGCATGCCGATGTCCTCCATGGTCTCGCGAACGCCGCCAGCGACGGTGCCCATGTCCTCGCCGACCACCCAGCTGCTCTGGCGGAACGCTTCGAGGCGGATGATGGCGAGCATGGCGTCAACCGGGTAGTGGATGTAGACGCCGTCCGCGGCAGTTCCGCTAACCGGCACCCAGTAGAGGCGCCAGAGCTGCATGACGTGGTCAATGCGCATCGCGCCGGCGTCGCGCAGGGTGGCGCGCACCATGTCGATGAACGGCTTGAAGTCGACCTCGGCGAGCTTCTGCGGGTTGAAGGGCGGCAGGCCCCAGCGCTGGCCCTCGATGTTGTGGCTGTCCGGGGGAGCGCCGATCTCGAAGTCGAACTCCAGGATGTTCTGGTTGATCCAGGCGTCCTGCGAGGCCGAGTCGGAGCCAACGGCAAGGTCGGCGATGACGTCCACGCCCTCGCGGCAGGCCGCCGCGTACTGCACGTGGGCAACCCACTGCATCCAACTGTGGAAGTCGATGAGTTCGGAGTTCTCGGCGGCGAATTCCGCGACGGCGTCCGAGTTGATCTTCTGGTATTCCTCGGGCCACCTGCGCCAGTCGGTGCCGTATTTCTCGGCGATGGCAGACCAGATCGAGAAATCGCTGAGCTTCTTGCCCCACTGCTTGACCCAAGCTTCGCGCTCGATGTCCGGCTCGTCGCAAACTGCCTTGTAGATGCGCTTCAGCGCCTCGCGCTTGATCTTCCAGACGGCGGCGCGGTTGATGATGCGCTCTTCGTTCAGCTTGCGGCCGGCCTCGGCCAGGTCGGTCAGGTCGACGTGCTCAGAGCCCAGGACGTCGCCCGGAGCGATGTGCAGAACGTTCAGGAAGATTCGCGACGCCGGCGAATAGGGCGACGCCTGCGGATCTTCGGTCGGCCCAATGGCGTGCACCGGAGAGACTTGCACGCAGCTCGCGCCCTGCATGGCGGCGATGCGGCAGATCAGCGCGAGATCGCGGAAATCGCCGATGCCCCACGATGAGCGGGAACGCGCCGCGTAAAGCTGAATCTGCCAGCCCCAGCTGCGCTGCGGGATTTCGATCTTCTCGGGCGTGCAGATGACGAAGCGGCGGACGCCGGCGTCATTGTAAAGAATATGGTAGCCCGGCATGTCCACCAGGCCCTCGGCCCGATAGTGGTGACCGTTCTCTAGGATCAGGGTGCCGTATAGCTCCGGATGGTAGCGACCTGGGGTGCAAATCAGTGGGCCGAACTCGCCCTCAAGTGGCACCGACGTGTCGAACCTGTCGGCGACCAGGCTTAGCGTGTCTAGTGGCGTCTTAATCCATTCGCCCTTGGTGTTTACGTATCCGCTGGTGACTCCGTATCGGCCGACGCGAGACATAATCTCGTCGCGAGTAGCCGTTTCGTTGTCTACCGCGCCCGCGGTCATGCCGCTTCCTTCGCGCTCTGCTGAAATGTTACTCACGAGCGTGATCCTACATGACGCCTCCGTCGAAACCGTTGCTCGGCTTGCTGGCGATGGCAACAGGAAATCCGCATCGGATGAAGGCCGGTCATTTTTCGCGAGATCGGGGCAAGCTAGCCTCTTTGTCCGGTAACAAGATTCCGTTAGGTAATTACAAAGTCTCGCTTTTAGAAAATGCTTGATTCCGTTTATAGGTTTTATAGCCCTAAGCTGCACTTTCGGGCGCCTATTTGTGCTACTGAAGTCTTATTTTATGTCGGTCTATGGGTGTACGCTGATTCTTGACTGGGGGATAAGGTTTCGTCCGTCGTGAGGGCGGATTTTGAGCCTTTCGTTATGAAGAGCGGAGCAATATGAGTGAACTAGCAAATTCGGTGACGCAGCGCACTGACGTGACTGCGGTGCCAGACTTAGCCCTTGGCAAGTCCAGGATTGGCCCAGTCCGCACCCAAATTCCGATTTATGTAGACCTACTGCCACCCTGCAACAATGCCTGCCCGGCCGGCGAGAATATTCAGGAGTGGCTGCGCCTGATTAAAGAGGGCAAAGAAGAGGCAGCCTGGCGGCAGCTGGTGCGCGACAACCCCTTCCCGGCGATTCACGGCCGCGTCTGCTATCACCCCTGCGAGACCGCGTGCAACCGTGCAGACCTCGATTCTTCGGTCTCTATCCATTCCGTCGAGCGCTATCTGGGAGACCTGGCCATCGAGCGTGGCTGGACGTTCCAGAAGCCTGTGACGCACACGGGTAAGCGAGTGATGGTCGTCGGTGCCGGCCCATCCGGCCTTTCGGCCGCCTATCACCTGGCCAGGCTAGGTCATGAGGTCGAGATTTTCGACTCCGGTGAGAAGGTCGGCGGCATGATGCGCTACGGCATCCCGGCCTACCGTCTGCCTCGCGAGATTGTCGACGCCGAAGTCGAGCGCCTCAAGAACCTGGGCATCAAGATCCACCTGAACCACACCGTCACGGACCTGCAGGCCGAGCAGAGCGCGGGCAACTTCGACGCGTCGTTTATCGCGGTAGGTGCTCACCTGTCCAAGCGCGTCGATATCCCGAGCATGGATGCCAGCAAGATGGTCGACGCCGTCGACTTCCTGCGTGATGTAGCCAGTGGCGAGAAGCCCAGGATCGGCCGCCGCGTCGCCGTCTACGGTGGCGGCAACACCGCTATGGACGCGGCCCGCACTGCCCGCCGAATGGGAGCAGAAGAGGCGGTAATTATCTACCGTCGCAACGAGGAGCACATGCCCGCCCACCGCGAGGAGCTCGAGGAAGCCGAGCGCGAGGGCGTCCAGGTGCATTGGTTGCGCACCATCAGCGAGGTGGCCGACGACGTCATGGTCGAGGTCATGGAGCTCGACGACGACGGTCGTCCGCGCGGCACCGGCAAGTTCGAGAAGCTGCCTGCAGACACCGTCATCATGGCTCTCGGCCAGGTCTCCGACACTGAATTCCTGCACAACATCGACGGCCTCGACTTCGACGGCGACATCCTCAAGGTGAACCCGGTCACGCTGATGACCTCCGTGCCTGGCATCTTCGCCGGCGGTGACGCCGTGCCTAGCCAGCGCACTGTCACCGTGGGCACCGGCCACGGCAAGAAAGCCGCTACGATGATCGACGCCTGGCTCAAGAACAGAGAGCGCGAGCCGAAGGTGAAGCACCCCGTCGTCGAATTCGACGATCTGCACCTGTGGTACTTCGGCGATCACCCGCGCACCATCCAGCCGGAGCTCGGCGCCAAGGAGCGCCTCAGCTTCGGCGAGGTCGTGGGTAGCCTGACCGAGGAGCAGGCGCACTTCGAGGCTCGCAGGTGCCTGTCCTGCGGTAACTGCTTCGAGTGTGACGGCTGCCTGGGCTCCTGCCCTGAGGACGCGATTATCAAGCTCGGTAAAGGCCACCGCTACCGCTTTGACTACGACAAATGTACTGGCTGCGCAACCTGCTACGAGCAGTGCCCGGTGCACGCCATCGAGATGATTCCGGAGAATTAAATGAGCGCTAAGAATGTTATCGGCCAAGAAGATCCGGACACCGGCCAGCCGGAGGTAGCGAGCAGCAATTCCGACTACGTCATTATGGACGGCAACACCGCTACCGCCGATGTGGCCTTCCGCATCAACGAACTGTGCTCTATCTACCCGATCACGCCTAGCTCGCCGATGGCAGAGCTGGCGGACGAGTGGGCGGCGAAGGATCGCCCCAACATCTGGGGGCAGGTGCCGCACGTGATGGAGATGCAGTCTGAGGGTGGCGCCGCTGGTGCTTATCACGGCGCGCTGCAGGCGGGCGCGCTGGCCACGACGTTCACCGCGTCGCAGGGCCTGCTGTTGATGATCCCGAACATGTTCAAAATCGCCGGCGAGCTGACCTCGACCGTCATGCACGTCGCCGCTCGATCGCTGGCTGCTCAGGGCTTGTCGACTTTCGGCGACCACCAGGACGTCATGGCCGTGCGCCAGACCGGTTGGGCCATGCTTGCCTCGAACTCGGTTCAGGAGTGCCACGACAATGCGCTGATCGCGCAGGCTGCCGCAATGCGTTCTCGCGTGCCGTTCCTGCACTTCTTCGACGGCTTCCGCACCAGCCACGAGCTGAACACCTGCATCAAGCTGACCAACGAGCAGCTGCAGAGGCTGATCCCCGACGAGCTGGTTCGCGAGCATCGCGCCCGCGCGCTGAGCCCGGCACAGCCGTTTATCCGGGGCACCGCCCAGAATGGCGACGTCTACTTCCAGGGTCGCGAGGCGTCCAACACCTTCTACCTGCGCGCCCCCGGCATCGTGCAGGAGGTCATGGACGAGTTCGCCGAGATGACCGGCCGCCACTATCACGTCGTCGATTACGTCGGTGATCCGCAGGCCGAAGAGGTCGTCGTGGTCATGGGCTCGGGCGTCGAGGTCGTCGAGCAGGCCGTCGCCAGGCTCAACGAAAGTGGCCGCAAGACTGGCGTCCTGATCGTTCGCCTGTATCGCCCATTCCCGAGCGCCCAGCTCCTCGAAGCACTGCCTAAGACCGTGCGCAAGATCGCAGTCCTCGACCGCACCAAGGAGCCCGGCTCCGAGGGTGAGCCGCTGTTCCTCGACGTCAATACCGCGTTGTCGCAGGCCGTCACCGCAGGCGAATGGGAGCAGATGCCTCGCGTCATCGGTGGCCGCTACGGACTGTCCAGCAAGGACTTCACGCCAGCGATGGCCGTCGGTATCTTCGACGAGTTGGCCAAGGAGAACCCGCGCCCGCGCTTCACCATTGGCATTAACGACGACGTCACGCTGCTGTCGCTCGACTACGACCCCACTATCGACCTCGAAGACCCAGAAACCAAGCGCGCGGTCTTCTATGGCATGGGCTCGGACGGCACCGTCGGCGCCAACAAGAACACCATCAAGATCCTCGGTTCTGAGCAGGGCACGTACGCGCAGGGCTACTTCGTCTACGACTCGAAGAAGTCTGGTTCGCGCACCACGAGCCACCTGCGGTTCGGGCCGGCCCCGATCAAGGCGCCATACCTGGTCAATAAGGCGGGCTTCATCGGCTGCCACCACTGGAGCATCCTGGAGCGCATCGACGTGCTGGCTTTCGCCCGCAAAAACACGGTGCTGCTCATCAACTGCCCGTTCGACACCGACCAGGTTTGGGATCACCTGCCTGCCCCGATGCAGCGCAAGATCATCGACCTGGATATCGAGCTGTACGCGATCAACGCAAACGAGGTGGCCCGTTCGGTTGGCTTGGGTGGCCGCACGAATACCGTCCTGCAGACCTGCTACTTCGCGATCTCGGGCGTGTTACCGCCGGATCTGGCCATCGAGAAGATTAAGGATTCAATCACCAAGACGTACCTGCGCAAGTCGCAGAAGATCGTCGACATGAACCACGCGGCGGTCGACAAGGCGGTTGAGCACCTGCACAAGATCGAGGTGCCGAGCGAGGTCACCAGCGAGAAGGGCTACCTGAAGCCGGTGCCCGACGGCGCGCCCGATTTCGTCAAGAACGTGACTGCCAAGATGCTGGTGGACGATGGCGATTCGTTGCCGGTCAGCGCGCTGCCGGTGGACGGCACTTACCCGTCCGGCACGACACAGTACGAGAAGCGTAACGTTTCCGACATCATCGCGGTGTGGGACGAAGAGAACTGCATCCAGTGCGGTAACTGCGCGTTCGTCTGCCCGCACGGCGTGCTGCGCGCGAAGTACTACTCGCCCGAGAAGCTGGAGGGCGCGCCCGATAGCTTCGAGTCGATTCCGCTGAACGCCGCAGGCCTGCCCGACACTCGCTACACGCTGCAGGTTTACGCCGAGGATTGCACGGGTTGTGGCCTATGCGTCGAGGCCTGCCCGGTTCGTCCCATCGGCAAGCCGGATCGCAAGGCGATCAACCTCGAGACAGTGCTTGAGCGCGACGAGCAGCGTGCGAACGTTAAGTTCTTCGAGTCGCTGCCCAGACCGCGACGCAGCCGCGTGAACTTCGGTACCGTGCGTGGCACCCAGTTCCTGACCCCGCTGTTCGAATTCTCGGGTGCGTGCGCCGGCTGTGGCGAGACGCCGTACCTGAAGCTGCTCACCCAGCTGTTCGGCGACCGTCTGCAGGTGGCCAACGCCACCGGTTGTTCGTCGATTTACGGCGGCAACCTGCCCACCACGCCGTGGGCGAAGGGCGACGACGGACGCGGCCCGGCGTGGAGCAACTCGCTGTTCGAGGACAACGCCGAATTCGGCCTTGGCATGCGTCTGGCTGCCGACCTGCACACCGAGTTGGCAGAGAAGCGCCTCGAACAGGTGCGCCCGCTGATCGGCGACGACCAGCTGGTTGACGAGCTGCTGCACGCGCCGCAGCTGACCATGCACGAACTGCGCAATCAGTATCGACGCGAGCAGCGCCTGGTGAAGATCCTCGGCGAACTGGCATCTAGCCCCGCGCTGACCGACGAACAGCACCGCGATATCCGAGATCTGCTCTCGGTAGCAGACAACCTGCTTCGCCGTTCCGTCTGGATCGTCGGTGGCGACGGCTGGGCCTACGACATCGGTTCGGCAGGCGTCGACCACGTGCTGGCCAGCGGTCGCAACGTCAACATTCTGGTTCTCGACACCGAGGTTTACTCGAATACGGGCGGTCAGGCGTCGAAGTCCACGCCGACGGGCGCCGTCGCCAAGTTTGCGACCGCAGGCAAGACCACCGGCAAGAAGGACATGGCGATGCAGGCCGTCGCGTACGGTCACGTCTACGTGGCCAGGGTTGCGATGGGTGCCGACCCCGAACAGACGCTGAAGGCGTTCCGCGAGGCCGAGGCCTACGACGGCCCGAGCCTGATCATCGCCTACAGCCACTGCATCAGCCACGGCTACAACCTGCGCAAGGGCCTGGATCAGCAGCACAAGGCGGTGGCGTCCGGCCACTGGCCGCTGATGAGGTTCAACCCTGTTTTGCGCGACGAGGGCAAGAACCCGTTCCTGCTCGACTCAATGCGACCCAGCATCCCGCTTCGCGAATACCGCAAGGAAGAGCTGCGCTTCAAGATGCTCGAGGCATCCGATCCGGCAGAGGCGAAGCGTCTGCTGGACATCGCCCAGGAGCAGGTGATCCGTAGGTATGCCGAATACGAGTCCGCTGCCCAGCGTCCGCCGGAGATGTTCTCCCGCGATGCCCGCAAATCAGCCGACGCTGAAAACTGATTAAGGAGACGATGATGGCATTCGATCCAGAGGCGCTAAAGGCCGCAATGGAATCTGCCAGGCGCAAGTCTGAGTTGGGCGACAATACCACCGATCTGGTGCTGCCGGCTGAGCGGGTGCGCGAGCAGTCGGTGAAGCCGAAAGCCGATCTGGCTACCGATTATATGGGCCTGGAGCTGCCGACGCCGTTGGTAGCTTCGGCCGGTCCGCTCAGCCAGACAGTTGAAGGTATTCAGGCACTGGCCGACGCCGGGGTAGGCGCCGTGGTGCTCTACTCGCTGTTCGAGGAACAGATCAAGCTCGAGCAGGCCAGGGCGACCGCCGAGATGGACGTCCACGCGGAGAGCTTCGCCGAGGCGCTGACTTATTTCCCCACCGAGCCGAGCAATGAGTCCGGCCTGGTTTACAACTATTTGAAGCTCATCGAGCGGGCATCGGCGGCCATCCAAGTTCCGTTGATCGCCAGCCTGAACACTCCGGTAGAGGGCGATTCCAGTGAGATAGCCAAGCGCATGGTCGACGCCGGAGCCAGCGCGATCGAGCTGAACGTCTACTTCGTGCCGGGCAGCGACCGTGACCCGCGCGAGGTGGAGGACGCTCAGCTGCGCATCCTGGAGCGCGTTAAAGGTCAGGTGAGCGTGCCGGTTGCCATGAAGCTGATGCCGTACTTCTCGAGCTTCGGCGAGATGGCCAAGCGTCTGAGCGACGCAGGGGCCGACGGCCTAGTGCTGTTCAACCGCTGGCTGGGGCCGGAGATCGACCTCGACAGGCTGGAACACCGCGCGGGCTTCTCGCTGAGCACGCCTAACGAGGCCAAGCTGCCGCAGGCGTGGATCTCCGCGCTGCGCGGCGAGGTTGAGTGCTCGCTGGCCGGTAGTGGCGGCGTCGAGACCTCTGAGGACGTCATCAAGTACATTCTCAGTGGCGCGGACATCGTGATGACCACTGCCTCGCTGATCCGCCACGGCGCGGGTTACGCCAGCCAGCTGATTGAGGGCCTGGGACGCTGGCTCGAGGTTCGCCAGGTGGATCTGGCCACTGCTCGGGGCATGCTCAAGTCGCCTGGCGGCAAGGAGGCTGACGCCTACGCGCGAGCCGGCTACGTCTCCGGCTTGGAGCAGGCAAAGCGAGTCTACGGACGCTAGGTCATAAAAATCGGCTGGCGGGGGAATGGTGTCCGGCCAGCCATTTTTATCCGATTTTTCGCCCGCTAAAAATGGTGCGAGAGCAATCGATATATGTACTATGAAAGGCATACCTGAGTAGGCGGAATGCCTTAACCTGGGTATTATAAACGTATAACCGCAGACTTATTCCTTAGTCCCCTGGTCTGATCAAATGGCGGTCATAATCAGCGACTAAAGATCTACTTGATAGGTGGTCCCTATGGTTTTCCAGCCTGACATCGCCCCGCTTGGCAGCCTGTGGCTGTCTGCCCTCGTGGCGCTTTTGCCTTTGCTAGCTGTTTTCTTCCTGCTCGGCGTCCTTCGCATGAAAGCGCATTGGGCGGGTCTGATCGGTGTGGGCGTCGCCCTGCTGGTCGCGATATTTGCATTCAATATGCCCGCCGGAATGGCCGTCTCCTCAGCGTTTGAGGGCGGGATCTTCGGCGTCTTCCCGATCACCTGGATCGTGTTGTGCGCGATCTTCCTCTTTGAGCTGACGGTCGCGTCCGGTCACCACGACGACCTGATGAAGACGTTCAATGTCATCTCGCCCGACCCGCGCGTGCTGGGCATTTTCATCGCGTTCAGCTTCTGCGCGCTGCTCGAGGCCCTCGCGGGCTTCGGCGCCCCAGTCGCGATCTGCGGCGTCATGCTCGTCGCGGTGGGCTTCAAGCCTTGGAAGGCCGCGCTCACCGTCCTGGTCGGCAACACCTTCGCTGTTCCCTACGGCGCGATGGCGACTCCGCTGCTCACCGGTGCAAACCTCACCGACATGGCTGCCCAGCAGCTGTCCATCACCGTTAGCCGCCAGACCAGCGTCCTGGTCTGGATCGTTCCGCTGCTCCTGCTGATTATCATGGACGGCGTCAAGGGCCTGAAGCAGGTCTGGCCGCTGGCCCTCGTGGTCGGTCTGACCTACTCGGTTTGCACGCTGGGCGCCGCTCAGGTGCTGTCGCCCGGCCTGGTGAACATGGTTCCCGCGCTGATCAGCCTCGCCGCAGGAGTCCTGCTGCTGAAGTTCTGGAAGCCAGCCGGCACAAACGAGGCCGCGTTGCGACTCACCGGCAGCGAACCACCGGAAACCACCGAGAAGGTCACCGGCAAGCAGATCGGCTGGGCGCTGTTCCCGTACGTGTTGATCGTGGTGGTTTTCGTCGTCACCCAGATGGTTCCGGTAGTCAAGAACGCCCTTGCCGCGACCAACATCAAGATTCATTGGCCGCTGCTGTGGGATGGCGAGCAGAACCTCGTCATGACCGCGACCGGCACCCCGTCCTCGTCCACGACCTACTCGTTCACGTGGCTTAGTTCACCGGGCACGATCCTCCTGATCACCGCCATCGTCATCGGCCTTTGCTACCGCATGAGCCTCGGCGAAATCTTCAAGGTGTTCAGCACCCAGCTGTACAAGCTGCGCTGGACGTTCCTGACCATCGGCTCGGTGCTAGCGCTGGCCTACGTGATGAACCTGTCCGGCCAGACGCTGACCATTGGCACCTGGATTGCCGGCGCCGGCGCTGTCTTCCCGTTCCTGGCCCCGATCCTCGGCTGGATCGGCACCGCCGTCACCGGTTCGGGCACCTCGGCAACCGCGCTGTTTGCTAACCTGCAGCACACCGCTGCAACGCAGATCGGCGTCAACCCCGCTCTGCTCGTCGCCACCAACACCGTCGGCGGTGCTGTTGGCAAGATGATCAGCCCGCAAACCCTGGCCATCGCCACCGGCGGCGTGGACATGGTGGGCGAAGAGTCTGTCCTGTTGCGCAAGGCGCTGCCGTGGGCCATTGGCCTGCTTGTCGTGCTCTGCCTGCTTGCCGGGCTGCAATCCCTGCCCGTCCTGGGCTGGATGATTCCTAATGTTGGTTAATTTTTGAAAATATAGGGAGGTAAATGATGACAAGCGCAGTTGGCGACACCGCACAGAAAACTGTTGCTATCTTCGCCACATGTGTCAGCGACATCATGTTCCCGAAGACCGTCAATAACATGGCAACCCTGCTTGAGCGTTTGGGCTGCCGGGTGGTCTTCCCCAAGGAACAGACCTGTTGTGGACAGATGTTTACTAACACGGGTTACTTCGACCGGGCGCTGCCCTCGGTGAAGACGTTCCTTGACGCATTCGAGGACTACGACTACATCGTCGGCCCGTCCGGCTCCTGCGTAGGTTCCGTACGCGAGCAGCACGAGATGCTGGCTCACGACGCGGGCGACGAACGCATGGCCGCGCGCGCTAAGGAACTGAGTAAGCGTGTCTACGACATCAGCGAGTTCATCGTCAACGAGCTGGGCACCACCGATGTGGGGGCGTACTTCCCGCACAAGGTTACCTATCACGCGTCCTGCCACTCGATGCGCATCGCCAAGGTCGGTGACGCGCCGCTCAAGTTGCTGAAGGGCGTGGAGGGCCTGGAGTACGTGGAGGTCGAGGACATCGGCCAGTGCTGCGGCTTCGGTGGTACCTTCAGCCTGAAGAACCCGGATATCTCGATCGCGATGGCCAAGGACAAGGCTCGCCACGTCGTTGAGACAGGTGCCGAATACGTCACCAGCCTCGACAACGCGTGTCTGCTGAACTTCGGTGGCGTCATGCACCGCGAGAAGATGCCGGTCAAAACCATCCACATGGTCGATCTGCTCGTGCAGAACGCGCCAGTAGCCGCAGGGAGGACGGCATGACAAGCACAGAAGTTGAACGTCTAACCCCGGCTCCGCCGGAGGGCGACCTGATCGATTCGCCGGCTTTCCCGAAGGCGGCCGTGCGTGAGCTGAAGAACGACACCCAGCGCAAGAACCTGCACCACGCCACCCACACGATTCGCAACAAGCGCATCCGCGTGACCGGCGAGCTGGACAACTGGCAAGAGATCCGCCAGGCCGGCGCAGACATCAAGGACCGCGTTGCCCGTCACCTCGACCAGTACCTGGAGCAGTTCGAGAAGAACGCCACCGCGGCCGGTGCGAAGGTGCACTGGGCTCGCGACGCCGAAGAGGCCAACCGCATCGCCATCGACCTGGTCAAGGCCACCGGCGAGACGGAGGTCACCAAGGTCAAGTCGATGGTCACCCAGGAAACTGACCTCAACGAGGCACTGGAGAAGGAGCGCATCGCTGCTTGGGAGACTGACCTGGCGGAGCTGATCGTTCAGCTCGGCCACGATCGCCCTAGTCACGTGCTGGTTCCGGCTATTCACCGCAACCGTTCCGAGGTGCGCGAGATCTTCCTGCGCGAGATGGGGCAGTACGGCACGCCCTGCCCGCCGGACGTCACCGACAATCCGGTCGAGCTGGCTAACGCCGCCCGCGTCCACCTGCGCGAGAAGTTCATGCGCACCAAGGTGGGCATCTCCGGCGCAAACTTCGCTATCGCCGAGACCGGATCGCTGGTTGTTGTGGAGTCCGAGGGCAATGGCCGCATGAACCTGACCCTGCCGGAGACACTGATTTCGATGGTCGGCATCGAGAAGATCCTGCCGACGTTCCAGGATCTCGAGGTCTTCCTGCAGTCGCTTCCGCGTTCGTCCACCGGCGAGCGCATGGCTCCGTACGGCACCGTCTGGACTGGTGTCAAGGAGGGCGACGGCCCGAAGGATGTGCACATCATCCTCATCGATAACGGCCGCACCAACGTCCTTAAGGACCCGCTGGGCCGCAAGGCGCTGCGCTGCATCCGCTGCTCGGCCTGCCTGAACATCTGCCCGGTTTACGAGAAGGTCGGCGGCCACGCTTACGGTTCGGTTTACCCGGGCCCGATCGGCGCCATCCTCAACCCGCAGATCCGCGGCATGGAGTCCACCGTCGACCGTTCGCTGCCGTTCGCGTCCACGCTGTGTGGCGCCTGCAACGACGCCTGCCCGGTCAAGATTCCGTTCACCGACATCCTCGTTCACCTGCGCAAGAAGGTCGTCGACGTGAAGCGCTCCGAGCCCGGCTTCGGCACCCACCTGGAACCGAATCTGATGCGCGGTGGCGGTTGGATCATGGGCAAGGGCTGGCGCCTCGGGCTGGCGGGCAAACTGTCCGGGCTGGCCGGCAAGATCATGAGCCCGTTCTTCAAGAAGATCGGTAACTGGCCGATTCCGGGCGTCAACCGCTGGTTGCGCGCCAGGGACGTCCCGATGCTGCCGAAGAAGTCGGCACGCACCATGTGGAAAGACCGCAAGACTGGCAAGGGAGGCAACTGATGAGCATCTCAGCTAAGGACGAGATCCTGGGCCGCATCCGTAGGTCGCTCGTTGACGTCAGGGACGCAGATCCCGAGGAGTCGAAGATCGAGTGGGCCTACAAGCAGCCCACCCCGATCGATGGTGACATGATCGAATTCTTCCTCGAGCTCGTAGCCGACTACAAGGCCGAGGTCGAGCGCGTTAACAACGCGGATCTGCCGGAGACCATCGTCAAGCATCTGAAGGACATCGGAGCCAAATCGGTGATTCTGCCCGAGGGGCTGGACGAGGCCTGGCGCAAGGCGATCGTGGACGCCGGTTTCGACGTCCGCGCCGACGATAACCTGACCGCGCGCGAGCTCAACGAGATCGACGCCGTGGTGACCGCGTCTGCGGTTGGCGTCGCCAACACCGGCACCTTCGCGATGGATCACCGCGCTGACCAGGGGCGACGCGCCCTGACGCTGGTGCCCGACGCCCACATCTGCGTTGTTCGCGCCGACCAGGTGGTCTCGAACACGCCAGAGGCGATCGCCAGGCTGAAGCAGTCGGTTGATGACGGCCAGCCGATCACCTTCGTGGCGGGCCCCTCGGCCACCTCAGACATCGAGCTGAGTCGAGTAGAGGGAGTCCACGGCCCCCGAACCCTGCACGTCATCGTCGCCGATTAATTTAATTAACAAATAACGGTAGCCCAGTGGTTCGTAGACGAGCCGCTGGGCTACCGCTAATTTATGTTTCTTTATAAATAGCGTGGTGGCTCGTAGTCGGGCCATAGCGCTATCTATTTCTTTCGGAAAATGTTTACCAATTAAAAGAGTTATCCACAGATTTGATATCCGCCATCCGAGATGTGGTTAAGCCCACGCCAATATGGTTATGTGTTTGCAAAAATAAGGATTCCAGCGCAATTAGATGTACTTGTGCAAAGCCAAAACAATGTTATTTCGAGAGCGCAAGCAAATAGTCTTGGATTCCCTCCGAGCTCGCAAAAACGAATGATCAGAGATGGCTATTGGAAAAGACTCTTTGAAGGAATTTATCTGGTTGGGCCTCAACCAACTTGGCTTTCCTGGGCATGGGCAGGTCACTTAAAAGCAGGTCCAAGATCCATGCTTGGGGGAGCGTCGGCTGCATATTTATGGGGGCTTACCGATGTTCCGCCCAGCCAGGTGCAGGTGTTAATTCCTGGGACGAGCACACCCAGGAATACCCCGAGGGTCCTCTTTTCAAGAAGAATGGTATTGCCAACCCCGTGTGGGCGGTTGCCAGTAATACCTTTGCCAGAAACGGTGCTAGATATGTGCGCAATTCAGCCTAAGCGTGCAGCGCACTGGATTAGCCAGGCAAAGTATGTGAATAAAACGTTCTCATTATCTTCTGTTCGTGAAGCACTAGATGCTCGAACTCGGTACTCTCAGAGGGAATTAGTTAGGGCCATGCTTTCAGACAGTGAAAATGGCGTTGAATCTGTCCTCGAGAAGATCTATTTGGAACACGTTGAAAAAGCTCATGGTCTTCCTACTGCGAAGCGTCAGGTGGGTTCTAGGTATCGATGTGACGCTGACTATGGACCAGTTCTAGTTGAGTTAGATGGACGTTTAGGGCATGAGGGAATTGGCGTCTTTAGAGATATGAAGCGTGATAATTACCACCAGTTGAGAGGCAAAATGACTCTTCGCTATGGGTGGGATGATTGCACGTCTCGACCATGCGAAGTTGCTAGAGAAGTCTCAAAGGTACTTTTCGATGCTGGTATATCTTTTAATTTTCGCACATGCGAGCGTTGCAGAACTTATCGGTAGTCTGAAGGCTCATCAACAAGCCATATTGCTACGCATGTTTGTCGTGGGGATACGCGTAGCCGCATGGCCGGTAGACGAGCCATCAAACTACTTATAAGTGTGAACCCTAGTACAGCAACGCCAGGCGTGGGTTCTCTAGGACTTCGCTGACGTCAGCTAGGAATTGGGAGCCTTGTTCGCCGTCGATGAGTTGGTGGTCGAAGCCTAGGGCGAGTGTCGTCACCCAGCGGGGGACGATTTGCTCAGTCGGGCCTTCGCCGATCACCCAGGGCTTGCGTTTGATGGCGCCCATCGCGAGGATCGCGGATTCGGAACCGTTGATGATCGGGGTTCCGGTGTCGATGCCGAAGACGCCGACGTTGGTGATGGTGAAGGTGCCACCGGAATAGTCCTCGGGCTGTAGCTTTCCGGAGCGCGAGATCTCGATGGTGTGGGTCAAGGCGCTCGCGAGCTGAACGAGAGTCATCTTGTCGGCGGCTTTGATCACCGGAACCAGCAGGCCGCGCGGGGTGGCGGCTGCGATGCCGAGGTTGACGTCGTCGTGATAGACGACTTCGCCGTTGGTGGCGTCCCAGGACGCGTTCACCTCGGGATGGTTGCGCATGGCCAGGCAGACCGCCTTGGCGTAGATCAGCAGGCTGGAAACGTGCAGATCACGGAACTCGCGGCGGGTGCGCAGCGTGCTGACAAGCTCTTTCGTGGCGGAAACGTCGATGGTGTTGTACTCGGTGACGTGAATGTGCCTGGTGACCGAGTCGCGCAGGTTAGCCGCGGTGGCCTTGCGGACGCCCTTGATTGGCACGCGGCGGCCGTCCAGGATCGGGGCGGTCGGGGCATACGGCACGGCCATCGGGTGCGGAACGGGAGAGTTGAATTCGCTCTTGCCAAGTCCCGCTGCCAGCTCGACGTCGGCGCGAGAGACGGAGCCGTGCGGGCCGGTCGGGTGTACGTGGAAAAGGTCGACGCCAAGATCCCTAGCCAGCCTGCGAACCAGCGGTTTCGCCAGCACCTTGCCGGTCGGGGTGACCGTGGCCGGGCCAGTAGAGGAGGGCTGCGTTGCAGGTGTCTGGGGAGCATTAATCGCCAGCGGCTCCGGTGCATCTGCTGCGGTCTCGGAGCCGTCGTCGATCTCTACGATCACGGTGCCGACGTTGACCGTCTCGCCGACATCTGCTAGCAGGCGCGAGATCTTGCCGGCTACCGGGCTGGGCAGCTCGACCAGCGACTTCGCGGTCTCGATCTCGACCAGGAGGTCGTTGACCTCGACCTCGTCGCCCTCCTTGACCAGCCACTGGGTGATGTCGGCTTCCTGCAGGCCTTCGCCGGGGTCGGGAAGTATGAACTGAAACATTCGGGCTCCTAGAAATTCATCGCCTGGTCGACGGCGCTCAAGATCCGTTCGGTGTTGGGCAGCCACTCGCCCTCAACGTTACTAGGCGGGTATGGCGTGTCGTAGCCTGTTACGCGCAAAATCGGCGATTCGAGCGTATAGAACAGCCGCTCCTGCAGGCTCGCGGCGAGCTCGGCGCCGGGGCCGTAGCTGCGGTGCGCCTCGTGTACGACGACCGCGCGGCTGGTCTTTTCGACGCTGGCGCATATGGTGTGCATGTCCAGCGGCGAGAGGCTGCGCAGGTTGACCACCTCTATGCTCCTGCCCCGCTCGGCGGCGGCATTGGCGGCGTCCTCACAGACGCTGACCGCCGGTCCCCAGGCCAGCAGGGTCAGGTCGGTGCCCTCGCGGGTTACATCGGCCTGATAGAGCTCGTGGCTAGGGGATTCGGTGTTCACCTCACCGCGCACGTGGTAGCGGCGCTTCGGCTCCATGAAGATCACCGGGTCGGGGCTGGCGATGGCCTGCTGGATCATCCAGTAGCCGTCTTCCGGGGTGGCTGGGGTGACGACCTTCAGGCCTGGCGTGTGGACGAAGTACGCCTCCACCGATTCGGAGTGGTTTTCGATGCTGCCGATGTTGCCGCCGTACGGAAAGCGCACGACCACCGGCAGGTTCAGGCCGCCCTCGCTGCGGAAGCGTAGCTTAGCCAACTGCTGGGTGATCTGGTCTAGGCCGGGGAAGACAAAGCCGTCGAACTGCAGCTCCACCACTGGTTTTAGGCCGCGCATGGCCATGCCAATCGCGGTGCCAATCAGCCCGGCCTCCGCAAGCGGCGAGTCCATCACGCGTTCGGATCCGAACTCGTCCTGCAGGTGCTCGGTGACGCGAAAGACGCCGCCTAGCTGGCCGATGTCCTCGCCGTAGAGCAGTACTTTTTCGTCACGAGCCATGGCCTCGCGAAGACCTGCGTTGATGGCCTTGGCTAGGGTTAGGCGCTGTTTTTCGCTCATTTGTCGACCTCCACGTCGTCGTTGGCGCTGAGCGCGGTCTCGGCCTGCTGCGCGCGCAGGTTCTCGGTGGTCTCGACGTAGACCCGCTCGAACATCTCCGGCAGGCTCGGCTCGGTGATGTCTAATACGGCCTCGCGCAGGTGTTTGGCGAGGTTATCGCAGCGCTCGTCCAGCGCGGCCTGGTCGTCGTCGCTCCAGGCGCCCTCGCCGCGCAGCCAGGTCTCGAGCCGGGAGATCGGGTCCTTCGAGCTCCAGCCCGCGGTCTCCTCGTCGGTGCGGTACTTGGTGGGGTCGTCGCTGGTGGTGTGCGCGCCCATGCGGTAGGTGTAAGCCTCGATTAAGCTCGGACCTTCGCCCGCGTGTGCCCTAGCCAGCGCCCAATCAGCGGCGGTTTGCATGGCCAGGGCGTCGTTGCCGTCCACGCGAACGCTCGGAATGCCGAAACCCCAGGCGCGCTGGTAGAGCGGCACCCTCGACTGGCGGCTCACCGGTTCGCTGATGGCCCACTGATTGTTGACGCAGACGAAAACGGTCGGGCTCTGATAGCTGGCGGCGAAGACGTATGCCTCGTTGACGTCGCCCTCGCTGGTGGCGCCGTCGCCGTGAAAGACGACGCTCGCGCCCGGCGACTTCGGATTCTCTTTGGCCTGGGCCATCGAATAGCCAACCCCGTGCAGCGTGTGCGCGCCGATCACCATTGAGTAGTAGTGGAAGCGGAGCTCCTCGGCGTCCCAGTCGCCCATCTCGGCACCCTTAAAGATCGCTAACATGCGCTCGACGGGCAAGCCCATCAGCATGCCGAGGCCATGCTCGCGGTGGCTAGGGAAGACGTGGTCGAGCTCGGTAAGCGCCGAAAAAACGCCTGCCTGGATGGCCTCCTGGCCCAGCAGCGGAGCCCACAGCCCGATCTGGCCCTTGCGCTGCGCCGCGGTGGCCTCCAGGTCGAAACGCCTGATCAGAGCCATGTTTTCGAGTAATACTCTGGCCTGTTCGGGGCTGCCCGCATAGCCGATATCTTGTGCGGCGTTCCGCTCGCCCTTCGCTGTCAGGAGCTGGAAAGGCTCCTCGGGGGCGTGCTCTGCCTGAGTGGGCAGGGCAGAATGTAAAACCGTCACTGAAGCTCCTAAAAGTTAACCTACTAAATCGTAGGTTACTCAACCGTAGCTTCTAGGTCGAGAAGTTTCCGTCACAATGCTTTCAGGGCGAAACTGTCAGAAACCAACAAAAGCAAACTAGCGCGGCATGTCCACGAAGCGGCTCAGATGACCCTGGAAGCTCGTGACGATGGTGCTGGTGGGGCCGTTACGGTTCTTCGCGACGATCATGTCGGCCTCGCCGACGCGCGGCGAATCGCGGTCGTAGGCGTCTTCGCGGTGCAGCAGCAGCACGATGTCGGCGTCCTGCTCCAACGAGCCAGACTCGCGCAGGTCACTCAGCATCGGCTTGCGGTCCTGGCGCATTTCGGGGCCGCGGTTTAGCTGGCTTAGCGCAATGACCGGAATCTCTAGCTCCTTGGCCAGCAGCTTGATCTGGCGGCTGAATTCCGAGACCTCCAGCTGGCGGCTCTCGACGCGGCGGCCGGAGCTCATTAGCTGCATGTAGTCAATGATGACGAGTTTCAAGTCGTGGCGTTGCTTCAGGCGGCGCGCCTTGGCGCGAATCTCCATCATCGTCAGGTTGGGGGAGTCGTCAATGAACAGCGGCGCGTCCTCGATGGAGCCAAGCTTGCGCTGCAGGCGGTCCCAGTCCTCGTTGGTCATGCCGCCGTTGCGGATGTGCTTGAGCTTCACGTTGGCCTCGGCCGACAGCAGCCTCATCACGATTTCCATCTGGCTCATCTCGAGGCTGAAGAAAGCCGTAGTCAGCTTGTTCTTAATCGACGCCGAGCGCGCGATGTCCAGCGCCAGCGTCGACTTGCCCATCGCCGGACGCGCCGCGATGATGATCATCTGGCCCGCATGCAGGCCGTTAGTCAGCTCGTCCAGCTCGGCAAAGCCCGTGGGCACGCCGGTCAGCACGTCGGAGTGCGAGTTCAGGGCCTCAATCTCGTCAAACGTCGGCTCGAGCAGATCCTTCAGCGGTTTGTAATCCTCCGAGCCCCTGCCGTCGGTCACCTTATATATGGTCTGCTGGGCCTCGTCGACGATCTTGTCGACCTCTCCCTCGCCCTGGTAGCCAAGCTGGGCGATCTTGATGGAGGCGTCGACCAGGCGACGCAACACGGCCTTGTCATGCACGATCTGGGCGTAATAGCCGGCGTTGGCGGCCACCGAGATGCTGGCCAGCAGGTCGGCAAGATAGGTGTAGTCGCCCGCCCTGGTCAGCTCGCCCTTCTTCTCCAATTCGGCTGCGACGGTGACGGCGTCTGCGGGTTCGCCGCGGCTGTAGAGGTCGATGATGGAGTCGAAGATCAGCTCGTGGGCTGGTTTGTAGAAGTCCTCGGGCTTGACTCGCTCTAGGACGTCGGCGATGGCGTCCTTGCTGGTCAGCATCGCGCCGAGCACGGCCTGCTCGGCGGTGTTGTCCTGGGGTGGGGTGCGATCCAGAGCGGTGGCCGGGGGCGCGGGTGCCTGGTCGGGATATCCTGCTTCGACAGGCATATCGAACATTTCACCCCTCCTTGTGATCCACCCGAGTATTTGGGCGAGATCGCCCCGAACCCCGATTCTACTTCGGACAGGCCAAGTTAGCGCGGCCTGTGAGATTAAATCAAACCGAGAGTTATCCACAGCCTTGTGGAAAATTGTGGACGGCTGTGGACGTCACGCGGGGGCGTCGGTGGATAACTGTGTGTACGACATCGGTAAAAAAATTTTTTTCAACTAAGAAACTCGCCTGACTAGGTGAAACGCGGATATTTATAGGCGTCCTGCAACTTTTTTGTGCATCTTCTCGACTCTCTAGGAAAGCGTTCAGGTGGGCAAATTTTCGCACATCGAATATACGGCTTTCACCCAGGGGTGTGGATAATTCTTGAAAAGGCGTGTGGTATAGGGCGGCTTTAAAATCTTTCTTGAGGTTTTGACAATATACCCCCTGGGGGTATCATGGGTCGCGTGGAAACTACCAACGGCGAAGCATGCTGCGAGCACTGCCATCAGGTGCCTGGCTACGTGGATTCCAAGGATGCGCACAAAAAGCGTTTGAAGAGAATCCAGGGCCAGTTGAAGGGCATCGAGCGCATGATTAGCGAGGATAAGTACTGCATCGACGTGCTGATCCAGATTTCGGCGGCGACAGGCGCTCTGCAGTCCCTGGCGCTCGCGCTGCTCGACGATCACCTCAGCCACTGCGTGGTTAATGCTGCGAAAGAGGGCGGGGAAGAGGCGCAGATAAAGCTGGCGGAGGTTAACGACGCGATAGTAAGGCTGGTGCGCCGGTAGCTGCACATTTTAAGTTCCACTAACAACCAAAGGAAACAGAATGATCACCAACTACAAAATTACCGGAATGACCTGTGGCCATTGCGTAAACGCGGTCACCGAAGAAGTCTCCGAGATCGACGGCGTCACCAGCGTCGACGTTCAGCTCGAGGGCGGCAAGATGGCCGTCACCTCCGAGGCTGAGATCGACCTCGAGGCCATCAAGGCGGCCGTGGACGAGGCCGGCGACTACCAGGTCGAAAAGCTCTAAACATAGGGTGGACGTGAACGATTATCAGGTCATAGATCTTGAGGTTTCGGGCATGACGTGCGCCGCGTGCGCAGCCCGGATCCAGAAGAAGCTGAACAAGCTCGACGGCGTGCAGGCGTCGGTGAACTACGCCACCGAGCGCGCGCACGTGGTTGCGCCGCCGGACGTCAGTCAAAAAGACCTGATCTCGGTCGTGCAGAAAACCGGCTACGACGCGCGTCCACCCAGCCCGGATACTGAGCCTGTCGATCGTCCCGCCCAGATCCTGCGTCGCCTGATCGTCGCGGTGGTGCTTGGCGTGCCGCTGATCGCGATCTCGATGATCCCGGCGCTGCAATTTCCTGGCTGGCAGTGGGCGGCTCTGGCGCTGGCCACGCCGGTCATGTTCTGGTGTGGCCTCGGCTTCCACCACTCCGCGCTGGTCAACCTACGCCATGGCGCCACCACGATGGATACGCTGATCTCGCTGGGCACGCTGTCGTCATACTTCTTTTCGCTGTACGCGCTGCTGTTCGGCGGGGCCGGCGAAATCGGCATGAAGCACGAGTGGAGCCTGAGCCTCAGCCGCGACCGGGCGCTCGCCAACATCTATTTCGAGGCGTCGGCCGCGATTATCATGTTCATCCTGCTCGGCCGCTACATCGAGGCGCGTTCGCGCAAGGATTCCTTCGAGGCGCTGCGCGCCCTTCTCGATGTCGGCGCGAAGACCGTGACGGTGGTGCGAGACGATGCAGAGGTTGTCGTGCCCATTGAGGCCCTGCAGGTTGGCGATGAGTTCGTCGTCAAACCCGGCCAGCAGGTGGCCACCGACGGCGAGGTGGTCTCCGGTTATTCTGCGGTCGACAATTCGGTGATCACCGGCGAGTCCGTGCCGGTCGAGGTTCGTCCAGGTTCGCGGGTGGTCGGCGCAGCGGTGAATGCCAATGGTCAGCTCGTGGTTCGGGCGACCGCCGTCGGTTCCGACACGCAGCTTGCCCAGATCGCGCACCTCGTCGAGTTAGCGCAGACCGGCAAGTCCGCCACCCAGGATCTGGCCAACAAGATCTCCGGCATCTTCGTGCCGGTGGTCATCGTGCTAGCGCTTTTGACGCTCATCGCCTGGTTGATCAGCGGCGCGGACGCCTCCTTCGCGATCGCCTCGGCGGTCTCCGTGCTAATCATCAGTTGCCCGTGCGCGTTGGGTCTGGCGACGCCGACCGCGCTCCTGGCGGGAACGCTACGCGGTTCAAAGATGGGCATCCTGATTCGTGGCCCGCAGGCGCTTGAGGAAGCCCGAAAGGTCAATTGCGTAGTGCTGGACAAGACCGGCACCATCACAACGGGCGTCATGGCGGTGACCGGTTTTGAAGCTGCGGCCGGCGAACGCGAGCTGTTTGCCGTAGCAGCAGCACTAGAGGCGGGTTCCGGACACCCGATCGCCAAGGCCATCCTGCGCAAGGCGGCCGAGCTGGGGGTAGAAGCCAAGTTCTCGGCCGACGATGTTTCAGACGTGCCAGGCAAGGGCGTGCGCGGTGTCGTCGACGGCGAGGCCTCGGCGGCCGGAAACAGGGCGCTGCTCGAGGAGCTGGGCATCGCTGCAGGCCGAGATATTTCTGCCGCCGCCGACGACTTCGCTGCTGGTGGGGCGTCGCTGGTCTTCGTCGTGCTGGATAGCGGGGTGCTTGGCGTGATCGGCGTCTCCGACGAGGTCGCAGACGGCTCGATAAGGGCACTGGATGAGCTGAAGTCGATGGGCATGCAGACCGTCATGCTAACCGGCGACAGCCGTCTGACGGCCGAGCGCGTCGCGGAGAAGGTGGGCGTCGACGACGTCCGCGCCGAGGTGCTGCCCGGCGATAAGTTCGCAGTTGTGCAGCAGCTTCAGGAGCAGGGTCAGCGCGTCGCGATGATCGGCGACGGTGTCAACGACGCTGCCGCGCTCTCGCAGGCCGACCTCGGCGTATCTATGGGTGGCGGCACCGACGCGGCGATCGCGGCAAGCGACCTGACCCTGATGCGCCACGACCTTAAGCTCGCCGTCGACGCAATCAAACTTTCTCGCCAGACCCAGCGCACCATCATCGGCAACCTTATCTGGGCGTTCGGCTACAACGTCCTGGCCATCCCGATCGCCGCGCTGGGTTACCTGAACCCGATGATCGCTGGCGCAGCGATGGCGTTCAGCTCGGTCTTCGTCGTCACAAACAGTCTGCGCCTGAGGGCCTGGAACCCGTCCCGCTAACCCCCTCGCGCAACGGGAACCATTCTGTTGAGTACAGCAATTTTGGTTCCGGTTAAGTGGGGGAGCTGGCAGTCTCTGGTCGGTTGGCCGGGTGGGGTTGCTCGTTCGCGCGAGCCACGATGCTCTCACTGACCAACCCCACCCGTCCAACTTTTACTTTTTGCGTTTGGTGGGAGCCGTTCGTGTTTACTGCAGCACTTTTGGTGTCTGTTGTTCGAGTCGAGCCTTCCCTTCGCGCAATGGGAACCGTTTCTGTTGTGCTCAACACTTTTGGTTCCTACCTTGCAAAGTTTGCGGGAAAGAGTGCTGGACGTAGAGTCTGCGCTGGAGAAATGCCCTACTTTTAAGTGGAGAAATCCATTAGTCACTAGTGGATAAATCCATTAGTTTCGCTATTCTTGGGTTATGAATGAATACCTGCCTAGGGTTGCGGACGCACAGGTTGCTCAGGCACTACGCTCCAGCGGGGCGGTGGAGATTCGCGGCACCAGGGCATGTGGAAAAACCGAGACGGCCAGGCAGTTCGCAGCCTCTGAAATCAGGCTCGACGCCGGCGACGCAAGAGCGACGCTTGCCCAGAGTCAACCCGAAACGGCGCTCCCGGGCGAAAATCCGCGGCTGCTGGACGAGTGGCAGCTCGTCCCAGGGCTTTGGAACGCCGTTCGTCGAGAGGTCGATAACCGCAAGAAGCCTGGTCAATTCTTGATGACCGGCTCAGCCACCCCTGACGCCGACCCGTTCCGGCACTCGGGTGCGGGTAGATTTCGTCGGGTGCTGTTGCGCACGATGAGCCTGTTCGAGAGCGGCCACTCCAGCGGAGAAGTCAGCCTTTCGGAGCTTTTCGATGATTCCGAGGTGGCGCTAGCCGAGGCTGAGCTCGATTTCGCTGGAATGGTGAATCGCCTAGTCGCTGGCGGTTGGCCTGGCTGGCTAGGGCTGGAGGCGGCTGACGCGCAAGCGCAAGCTACGTCATATCTGGACGACATCGTCGAACACGATTTCCCTGACGTTGCTGGCTATCGACGCGATCCTCGCAGGTTCCGCGCATATCTGGGTGCCTTGGCGGGTCTGGTTTCGCAGCCGGCTGGCTTTGCCGCGATAACTCGTCGAATGCAGGACGAGTATTCGCTTGCTGTAGGTAGCTCTGCTGTGCCTGAGCTGCATGATTTTGCCTCTCGCCTCTATTTGATCGAGGATCAACCTGCTTGGTCTCCACGACTTCGCGCCAAGAGCGTCGCCTCGCAGTCCCCGGTTAGGCACTTGGCGGATCCTTCGCTAGCGGCGGCTTTGTTGGGCGCTGGCTCGCGGCGGCTATTGGCAGATCTGAACACGCTCGGTTTCTTGTTCGAATCGCAGGTCGTGCACGATCTGCGGGTTTACGCGCAGGCGATGGGTGCGCGTGGCGTCTTCCACTATCGCGATTCAAAGGGCCGCGACGAGATCGATGCGGTAGTTGAGAGCGATCGCGGTGATTGGATCGGCTTCGAAGTGAAGCTCGGTCAGGACGCGGTAGACGCTGGTGCGGCGAATCTTCTTCGGGTTGCCCCGAAGGTTGAGCGTGTTCCCGCCGCCCTAGTTGTTGTCACAGCAGCCGGGGTCTCTTATCGACGAGACGATGGGGTTCTGGTAGTACCGCTATCCGTGCTCGGCCCTTAACCAGTGGCGCAACGGGAACCGTTTCTGTTGAGTGCAGCAATTTTGGTTCCGGTTAAGTGGGGGAGCTGGCAGCCTCTGATCGGTTGGCCGGGTGGGGTTGCTCGTTCGAGCGAGCCACGATGCTCTCACTGACCAACCCCACCCGTCCAACTTTTACTTTTTGCGTTTGGTGGGAGCCGTTCGTGTTTACTGCAGCACTTTTGGTGTCTGTTGTTCGAGTCGAGCCTTCCCTTCGCGCAACGGGAACCGGCTCTGTTGTGCTCAACACTTTGGTTCCCGTCTCGGGTTGGGGCGCTTGGCATATGCTGGACGGCATGCCTGAAGGACACGTGATTCACAAAATCGCTCGCGAGCTGAGCGCCGAATTCGGCGGGCGCGAGGTGCGGGTTTCGTCACCGCAGGGCAGGTTCGCCGATGCCGCTGGGCTGCTTGACGGCACTGTCTTGGTGGACGCGGACGCTGTCGGCAAGCATTTGTTCATCAATTTTGCCGGACAGCAATGCGTCTGGATTCATCTGGGGTTGATCGGCAAATTCAGGTTCAAGCCCCTCGACGAAATCACCAATTTTGAGACCCTCAGGCTGCTGATCGCCAACACCAAGATCGGTGCAGAGCTGCGCGGCCCGCAGTGGTGCCGGCTGATCACGCCGCAGGAAAAGCAGGCCGTCATCGACAAGAGCGGCCCCGACCCGCTGCGTCCCGACGCCGACCCGGAGCGCGCCTGGAACAAGATACACAAGGCCAAACGCACCATCGCGCAGCTTCTGATGGATCAGGACGTCTTCGCGGGCGTGGGCAATATCTATCGCGCCGAGGTGTTGTTTCGGCATGGCGTCGACCCGAAGCTGCCGGCCAACCAGCTGCCGCGCGAGGTCTTCGACTCGATGTGGCAAGACCTGGCCGCGCTGATGAGCGTCGACGTCACCACCGGGCGCATCGACACCGTCGACCCGCAGCATTCACCGCAGGCGCAGCATCGCGAGGCCCGCGTCGACGAGCATGGCGGCGAGGTCTACGTCTATCGCCGGGCGGGGCAGGAGTGCCTGGTTTGCGGCTCGCCCGTGCTGCTGGAGGTCTATGCCGGGCGGAATCTCTACTGGTGTCCGAGGTGCCAGCCGGAGGGATCGGCGGGTGTACCCAGAAAGACTTTCGGCGGCGCCTGGCAGCGGGAAGACGATGTTTCGGTCTGCTAGATAGGCGTAAAGGCGGTCATTCTCCCGGCCCAAAAGCCCTCATCGCGACGGTGCCAGGATCTCCTGGAGTGAATCTTTGGGTTGTGAATCTAGTTGGCGCTCACAAACGCCAAGTGAAGCCCCTAGCCAGCCTGGCCTTCTAGAACCTTGGCCATCTCTGCCGCGTTCATCCGCACGCCGAAGATCGGGCCGCCCATTTCTAGCATCTGGTGCTTGGCGAAGGGCGCGACTACCGGGTCGAAGCCCATGTCGTCGATCAGCTCGCTGATCGCCTCGGCGGCATCGTCGTAGTCGGTGGCAACCACCATCGCGCGACGCTGCGGGTCGCCCTTGGGGCGCGGGTCGCTGGAATAGTCGTGGTAGCTGAAGTGGTTGATCGACTTGGCGATGTGCATTCTGGGGTTTCGCTCGGCGATCATCTGGCTGGTGGCGCGCATGACGTCCTGGCCTTTCGGCGCCCAGTCGTTCATGGCGTCCAGCACGATGCGGTCGGTCAGCAGCTCGTAGTTGAGCTTGTGCGAATGGCCAAGCGGCAGCGCCAGCATCACGATGTCCGCGGTATTGGTCAGGCCAGCGCAGGTGGACATCGTGGCCTGCGGAATCATATTTTTCAGCATCATCTCGACGGAGATAGGGTCTGCGACGTCGTTAAATATGACGTTCCAGCCGCCGTCGGCAGCGGCCTTACCAACCGCCATGCCGAGCTTGCCAGCGCCAATAATGCCGAGTGTTTTCATGCTCATTCTCCTCGTCTGTCTGTCCAGGTTACCCAAAGAAAAATAGGGCCCAACTTAGTTGCGATAGGCGTGAAAGCGCTTGCGGCCTAGGGCGATTCAAGGGGCATCTGAGCGGCAAGACAAACTAGCTGTCAGCGTCAAACTGAGCTAGATGGACGGAGATCGATTTAACAACCCTTTCGCGGGTAGGTCGATGGTCTTGCAGAAGTTGAAACAAAAAACTTGCAGAAGTTTAAAGGAAAACCTTGCAAAAGGCTAAAAGAAAAGTTTGCAAAAGTGAAAACTGAGCTGGGGTTAGATACGATTTGCGTATGGGGTACATCCGTCGATCGGTCGATGCCGTCTTGCGTGACGAACTCGAAGTAATGGGGGGCGTCGTCATCGAGGGAGCGCGCGGTTGTGGAAAGACCGAGACAGGCCTGTTCCACGCCAAATCTGAGTTTCGAGTTGACCAAGCTACTAATCAGCGTCTTGCCGAGCTCAACCCGGCGGCCGTGCTAGAAGGAGAAACACCAAGGCTCATCGATGAATGGCAGCTAGCCCCTAATCTATGGAACGAAGCTCGGCACGAAATCGATAAGAGGAAACGTCCTGGCCAGTTCATCATGTCCGGCTCGGCTACGCCGGCAGATTCGATTACTAGACACACGGGTGCAGGTCGATTTTCGCGGTTGAGAATGAGACCGATGGCGTTGGGCGAGGCTTATCCGCAGGAAGGTCAGGTGAGTTTGACTGATCTGCGGGAAATCAAGAGTGTTCCGGCCTTGCCGAAGACCCTCACGTATGAGGAGCTCGCCACCGAAGCTATCAGGGGCGGTTGGCCGCTGATGGTCGTCAATCAGAGCACCAGTTTTGCGCGGTTCTCACAAAACTATCTAACGAATATTGCGCATGTCGATCTGCCGCAGGTGGGCACCCAATTCGATCCCGAACGAGTCAGTCGACTACTGCGCTCTGTCGCTAGAAATATCGCCAGCGAAACCACTGCCGTGACTTTGTCGAAAGATATTTCTGCTGACGGCGGTGAGCTAAGCCCGGCAAGTGTTCGCACTTACCTTGACGCACTGACAAGGATTTTTATCCTCGAAGAATTGCCTCCTTGGAGTGGTTCGCTGCGGTCTAAATCTAGATTGCGTAAACAGGCGAAGCTGAACTTCTGCGACCCGTCGCTCGCTTGCGCAGCGCTAAAAACTAACCCAAAAAGCCTCGCGCAGCACCCCAATTACTTTGGTCAAGTTTTCGAGTCGATGGCGGTTCGCGACATCCGCATCTATGCCGAGCAAATCAGCGCGTCTTGCTATTGTTATCGGGATAATTCTGGATTGGAAGTAGACATCCTGATCGAATTTGACGATGGCAGCTGGGCAGGCGTCGAGGTGAAGCTGGGTGAATCCGACAAAGCCATCGCTGCCGCAGAAAAGAATCTGCTTCGGTTGAGGGAAAGCCGAATGGTTACGCCTCCAGATTTCTTGGCCGTAGTCACCGGGGGCTACTCGGGTTTCACGCTGCCGAGCGGTGTTCACGTCCTGCCGCTTAGCGCGATGGGACCGCTGATTTCGTAGCAGATTTGTTTTCGGTGGTGTTTTACCGCTCGTAGTCGAACAGAAAACGCCACCAGGAAGAATCGTCCTCTTATCGAGTTGTCGGCGAAGACTGGCGCGAGCCTATCGGCGAAGATCAGCGCGAGCCTATCGGCGAAGGTCAGCGCGAGCCTATCGGCGAAGGTCAGCGCGAGCCTATCGGCGAAG
>CAUPIJ010000024.1:0-29120 GCA_963511305.1 uncultured Propionimicrobium sp. | reverse complement strand
GGGGCAGGGTAGGGGCCCCTTCTTGTTGGGCCACACGGCCCCGCCCCCCAAAAAACGGACCCCCAGCAGGCCGGAATTGTAGGCCCCGCCCCCCCCCCCACCCCCCCCCCACCCCCCCCCCCCCCCCCCGCCCCCCCCCCCCGCCCCCGCCCGCCCCCCCCCCCCCCCCCCCCCCCCCCCCCGCTTTTCTTTTGCGACGGCGTAGGCTGAGGGACATGCGTCCTAAGGAAAAGATCTCGCGCAGGTTAGCCCCATTCAAGGTTCACTCGGATTTTGAGCCTGCCGGCGATCAGCCTGAGGCCATCAGGCAGCTTGCCGAGCGCGTCAACGCGGGCGAGAAGGACGTCGTTCTGCTTGGCGCAACTGGCACAGGGAAAACTGCCACTGTTGCTTGGCTTGCCGAAAAGATCCAGCGTCCGATGTTGGTGATGCAGCCCAACAAGACGCTGGCAGCCCAGTTCGCCAACGAGCTTCGGCACTTCTTCCCGGACAACGCGGTGGAGTATTTCGTCAGTTACTACGACTACTACCAGCCCGAGGCCTATATTCCGCAGGCCGATACCTACATTGAGAAGGACTCCTCGCTTAACGAGGAGGTTGAGCGGCTTCGGCATTCGGCCACGAATTCGCTGCTGACTAGGCGTGACGTCATCGTGGTTTCAACCGTCAGCTGCATCTATGGCCTGGGTACGCCACAGGAATATGTTGATCAGATGCTGACGTTGAGCGTCGGAGACGAGTGGGATCGCCGCGACCTACTCAAGCACCTGGTGACCATGCAGTACGCGCGCAACGATGTCGCGGCGCAGCGAGGCACGTTCAGGGTCAGGGGAGACACCCTGGAGATTTTCCCGATGTACGAAGAGAACGCGGTTCGCGTCGAGTTCTTCGGCGATGAGATCGACGCCCTCTCGACGCTGCACCCGCTGACCGGGGAGTTGATCAGTTCGGACGACCAGATCTATGTCTTCCCGGCCAGCCACTACACGGCCAGCAAGGAGCGCATGGATCGCGCGATGCGCGACATCGAGGCCGAGCTGACTGAGCGGGTCGCCGAGTTCGAGAACCAGCACAAGCTGCTTGAGGCTCAGCGCCTGCGGATGCGCACAACATATGACCTCGAGATGATGGCTCAGATCGGCACCTGTTCGGGAATCGAGAACTATTCTCGTCACATCGATGGCCGAGCTGCCGGTTCGCCGCCGAACTGCCTGCTCGACTACTTCCCGGAAGACTTCGTGCTGGTTGTCGACGAGTCGCATGTCACGGTGCCACAGATCGGTGGTATGTACGAGGGCGACATGAGCCGCAAGCGCACGCTAGTCGAGCACGGCTTCAGGCTGCCCAGCGCGATGGACAACCGGCCCCTGAAGTTTGACGAGTTCGCCGAGCGTATCGGCCAGACGGTCTACCTTTCTGCGACTCCCGGACCCTACGAGATGGAGCGCAGTAACGGGGTAGTGGAACAGATCATTAGGCCGACCGGCCTGGTGGATCCGGAGATCATCGTAAAGCCAACCAAGAACCAGATCGACGACTTGATGGGCGAAATCAACGAGAGAACCAGCAGAAACGAGCGGGTGCTGGTCACGACGCTAACCAAACGCATGGCCGAGGACCTGACCGACTACTTCGTCGAAAACGGCATCCGGGCAAGATATCTGCACTCCGAGATCGACACGCTGCAGCGGGTCACGCTGCTTCGCGAGCTGCGCGAGGGGCAATACGACGTGCTGGTGGGCATCAACCTGCTGCGCGAGGGCCTGGATCTTCCGGAGGTCTCGCTGGTTTCGATCCTGGACGCAGACAAGGAGGGCTTCCTGCGCTCCCAGCGCTCGTTGATCCAGACCATCGGGCGAGCGGCTCGAAACGTTTCGGGTCAGGTACACATGTACGCCGACACGATCACCGACTCGATGGCGGCGGCGATCGAGGAGACCAACCGCAGGCGTGAGAAGCAGATCGCCTACAACGAGGAGAACGGCATCGACCCGCAGCCGCTGCGCAAGAAGATCTCGGACATCACGGAGTTGCTGGCCCGCGAGGAGGCCGACACGGACGCCCTGCTGGGCGCGAAGGCGCCGAGTGGTCTGCACTCTGCGCTGGGTGCAGACGCGGCGAAGAAGATCAACCCGAAGGACATCCCGCAGAGCGAGCTGGCTGACTTGATCGTTGAGCTTTCTCAGCAGATGACGTCCGCCGCAGCTGAGCTGCAGTTCGAGCTCGCCGCAAGGCTGCGTGACGAGATCGCCGACCTGAAGCAGGAACTGCGTCAGATGGTCGAGGCCTCGAAATAGGCTGCAAAAAGGGAACTTAATGCCTCGCTAAGGGCAGCAAATGGTTATTAATTTCCCGCGGGTTTGAGGGTTCAGGACGTTAATATTTTCGTGTCTCCCCACCCCCTACAGGAGCCCCGAAATGAAATATCGCACGCTTGCAGTCGCGCTTTTGCTGCTGCTGACGGGCTGCGGCACCAACCCGCCCGAACCCGGCCCATCCGAGACCCCCGCGCCCTCAACGAGCCAAAGCGCAGACCCGCTATACGAAGAAGCGGTAGCCGTGGCAAAAGCTATCGACGAGATAGACCGGAAGTATTATTACCAGAATAAATTTGATCCGTTCCCGATTGACGAATATGAGGATTTCGCTGCAGAAGACTTTTTGAGTTCTAGTAAGGAACTTTATTCCCGAGCATTAGATGCTGGTTACAAAGCGACTGACGTTAGTGAACTGAATATTAGATACAGGCATCTCCCAGGCGCATCTTTCCAGAACTCAGATATCGCAATTCAGCAATGCTCCGATGGTGCCAACATTAAGTTCAAACAAGGTGAAGAAGAAAAGCTCGGAAAGAAAAATCAGCAAACATATTTCCTGAAAAGAATCGACGGAAAGTTGAAAGTATTTTCTTCTGTTGTAGATAAGAGTGGCGAATGCGATTTCTGAAAATTGGCTTAGCTTTAATACTCGTTGCAGGTAGCACTCTTGGTTACGTGAGATCTAGTTTTGCTGAAAGCACCAGCAAGAGGATTTCTAGCTTCGAAGACGGCACCGTCACCGTCGAAGCTTGGACCGGATCTTCATCTGGCTACGGTTACGTCCCCGGCTCGGCTCCCGGTCCTGCCCAGACCAAGCCATTCACCGATAAGGAGATCAGGGATAGCTCGCATCTCTGGTCTGATCCGGGCGAGGTCGGGTTGAGCGGAAACACCAGGTACGTCTTTTATCACCCAGGCCCGCGCAAGACAGAATCGGAGCCGGACGTCGAGGAGGCCGTCGCCAGGGCCATCGCCAGGCTGCAGATCCCGAGCCCACAGATAGTCTTTGGGCCGGAACCCTCGGTCAACGAGTGGAACGCGATTCCGGTGAACTTCCCGATCTGGCTGAACCTCGTATCAAAGTCAAGCGTCTCGCAGCGAGTTCAAGAGGGCCCGCTGACGATCGACCTGACCGCCAGGCTAGCTAACACTTACTGGCAGATGGGCGACGGCACGGGCTTCTCCTGCTCTTCGATGTCGCCGCGTCCCGCCGGAGCGCAGAACCCACCGAGGCCGTCACCGACCTGCGGCCACACGTATCGGACTCCCGGCAGCTACCAGGTTTCAGCGATCTCCACCTGGCAGGTCTCCTGGTCGGTCAACGGTCAGAGCGGAACGATGACCGTCGCCAGGGGAGGCGCCAGGCAGCTGAACATCAACGAATTGCGCAGCCTGGTCACCAGGTAGGAAAACTCCAGGCGCCCCGCGTGGCTATTCATCCTAAGCCGGCGTAAACTAGCCGATCGTGAGTGAAAGCCAGGTAGAGATTCGTGCGGCGTCAGGTAAAGACGCCGGATTGGTGTCGGGAGTGATCTCGCGCGCCGATTTAGCGACTCCTTCCGAAATGAGCATCGATCAGGTGCGTGAGGCTATTGAGGACGAGATCTGCGTGCTGGCGCTAGTCGGCGAACAACCCGCGGGCGTGCTTTTCCTAGATCTGGCCGAGGCATCGCTACACGACTTTCACGTGCTGCCCGCCTATCAGGGCGTCGGCGCCGAGATGGTCAGAGCGGTCTCAGAGCTGGCAGCAGACCAAGGCCTCAGCAGGCTGCTCGTCGACTCGGTGCCCGACCACTCCACCGGCTGCCTCGTCGAATACGGTTTCAAACCGGCTGCCGACGGCAAACTAGAAATTCGGCTTCCCGCCAGGTTCACCGTCCCAGACAGCGAAGCGATGAAGGGCCTGGGCGCTCGACTAGCTCAACTGCTCGTCCCCGGCGACATGATCATCGCTAGCGGCGAACTCGGCGCTGGCAAAACCACGTTCGCGCAGGGGCTTGGCGCGGGCCTCGGCGTCGACGGGCCGGTTATCTCGCCGACCTTCGTGCTGAGCCGTGTTCACCGCAACCCGGCGGGCCCCGACCTGATTCATGTCGACGCCTATCGGCTCGGCTCGGCCGCTGAACTCGAGGATCTGGACCTCGAAAACCAGATGGAAAACGCCATCACGCTGATCGAATGGGGCGATGGGCTGGCTGAGGGGCTGCGCGAAAACCGGTTGAACCTGGAGATCCTACGAGCCTCGAACCCCGCCGATCAGACCCGCGTCGTCTACCTGGACGGGGTCGGGTCGCGCTGGGCGGACGTCGATCTGGCAGCCGAGCTGAACGTTAAGGAGTAACTATGACCGCTGGCTGGACGTTGGCCATCGATACCGCAACCGGCATCAACGTCGGCCTGGCTAGGGACGGCGAAGCAATCGCCGTGGCCAGGGAAGAGAGCACCCGCAAGCACGTGGAGCTCTCGCAGCAACTGGTGAACAAGGTGCTGGCCGATGCTGGTGTTGAGTTCAACAACCTCAGCCAGGTCGCGGTCGGCGTTGGGCCCGGCCCGTTCACAGGGCTGCGGGTGGGCATCGTCACCGGCACCACCATCGCCAGCCTGCTTAAGATCCCAGTACGCGGGGTCTGCACGCTGGACGCCATCGCGCTGGGAGTCGAGGCCGAGGGCGACTATGTCGTCGCCACCGATGCGAGGCGCAAAGAGGTCTACTGGGCGAAGTACACCGACGGCGTCCGCCAGGGCGAACCGCAGGTCAGCCCGCCGGAGCAGGTGGCTCAGATACAGACGTTCGGACCTGCAGTGAGCGTCTACCCGTCGATCTTGCTCGGCTCCGACGCCGCGCTGGACGCAGGCCTGATGGCAGCCAGCGTCGACGAGCTCCCGGATGTTGGCCTCAGCCCGATCTATCTGCGCAAGCCGGACGCCACACTACCGGCAACCCGCAAGTCGACCCTGGGGCACCGTCGAATCACGCTTCCCAAGATCAAATGAGCCAGAAGTTGCTGCGTGCTGCTAAGGAAAGCGATCTTCAGGCGATAGTCGAGCTGGAGGAATGTTTTCCGCAGCTCGAGCGCTGGAGCACGGCTGCCTGGCGAGCCGAGATCGCGTCCCCTGCCACAAAAGTCTTCGTAGTAGCCGATCCGATTCCGGTCGCGGTCGCCAGCTTCGGCGATGCGATCGACGTCGTGGAACTGCGAACCATCGCGGTCGCACCCGGCCACAGGGGGCGCGGACTGGCCAGGCAGCTCATCGAGCGGGGCATCGAGTGGGCGAAGAAGACCTCAGCCAGCCAGGTGTTCTTAGAAGTTGCTCACGACAACGCCTCGGCCAACCGCCTATACGAGAAAATGGGTTTTGTTCAGGTGAGCAGAAGACAGAGCTACTACGGGCCAGGGCGGGACGCGCTGGTCATGGCAAAATCGATCAGATGAGAACGAGGAAAATATGAGTGAGCCGCTAGTCATAGGCATCGAATCGAGCTGCGACGAAACCGGAGTCGGCATCGTCCGCGGCCGCGAGCTGCTGGCCAACGAGGTCGCCAGTTCGGTGGATCTGCATGCTCGTTTCGGCGGGGTAGTGCCCGAAGTGGCTAGCCGCGCACACCTGGAGGCCATCGGCCCGACCCTCGAGCGGGCTCTCGAGAAGGCCAATGTCGACATCAGCGAGCTCGACGCGGTTGCCGTCACCGCCGGCCCCGGTCTGATGGGCTCGCTGGTGGTTGGCATGGCCGCCGCTAAGGCACTCGCGACCGTGGCGAACAAGCCGCTCTACGGCCTAAATCACCTTGTCGGGCACGTCGGCGTTGACATGATCGAGCACGGGCCGCTGCCCGAACCCACGCTCGCGCTGCTAGTTTCCGGCGGCCACTCCCAGCTGCTGTTGGTCAAGGACATCACCAGCGACATCACCGAGGTGGGCACCACCATCGACGATGCCGCCGGCGAGGCCTACGACAAGGTGGCTCGACTGCTGGGCATGGGCTATCCCGGTGGGCCGGTTATCGACAAGGCCGCCCAGCAGGGTGATCCGAAGGCTATCCGCTTTCCGCGTGGTCTGACCGCCAAACACGATCTCGAGAAGCACCGCTTCGACTATTCGTTCTCCGGGCTAAAGACGGCCGTCGCCAGGTGGGTGGAGCAGCGCGTCTATGACGGCGAGGAGGTGCCAGTCAACGATGTCGCTGCCAGCTTCCAGGAGGCGGTGGCCGATGTGCTGACCGCCAAGGCCGTAGACGCCTGCCAGCACTACGACGTCGACACGCTGGTGCTGGGCGGAGGCGTGGCAGCGAACTCCAGGCTGCGCGGTCTTCTGGAGGAGCGCTGCGATGCCGCGAGCATTCAGCTGCGCCGACCCAGGCCCGGCCTGTGCACCGACAACGGCGCGATGATCGCGGTTCTCGGCGCAGCGGTGGTTGCGGCCGGCTGCACGCCCAGCGAGCTGACCATCAGTTCCGACTCGGGTATGCCGGTTGAAAAGGTCATTGCCTAGCTTTTAGGAGGGCTTCAATGGTTTATCAGCCTGATCTGACCACGCTTGGCTTCGTGCTTTCGCCCGATCGCCAGCACGTGTTGATGGTGCATCGCATCGCGCGCTCCAGCGACGAGCAGCTGGGCATGTGGAATGGATTAGGCGGCAAGGTCGAGCCCGGCGAGGACGTCTGGAGCGGCATGGCCCGAGAGATCCGCGAGGAGGCGGGCATCGAGGTCACTTCGATGCGGCTGCGCGGCACCGTCAGTTGGCCTGGTTTCCACTCCGATGGCGGCGACGTCTTCGGCATGATCTTCCTGGTTGACGGTTTCGAGGGCGAGCCAGCGACAGCCAACGACGAGGGGCCGCTGGAGTGGCAGAGCATCTCAGAGCTCTCTGAGCTGAACATGTTTTCCGGCGACAGGTTTTTCGTGCCCTTGGTCTTCGACCCGCAGGTCTCGTCCTTCCACCTCGTTATCCCATACGAGGACGGCGAGACGAAGGGGTGGAGCGGAAAAATCTTGAGAGTCGACTAGCAGGAAAACCGGGAAGAAAGTTCCCTTCGTGCCTGTGGAGAACTCGAAGTAGCGCGACTTTCTGGTCTTAGGGTTTCAACTGTCAGTCGGGGGACTGGCCAGTGTCAACTCTCTAACCGTAAGGAAAGTCATGTCCACTTTCGTCAAGAAAACAAGCCTGCTTTTGTTCTTGGCCACCCTGCTCACCCTCCTCGTCGGGGTCACCCCAGCCAGAGCAGACACGAACAATGAGTTCCAGGCTGCACCAAGTCAGCAGCAAGATTCGGGCTATCGAATCATCGGCAAGGACAGGAGCGCCTTCAGGCCAATTTTGTACAGGGTCACCAATGGCGAACACACCTATCGGGTCTACTGCATCGAGAATCGGCAGAGCTCACCCGCCGGCGCGAAGCTGAAGGTGGCCGACTGGGATAGCTTCATTGGTGAGAACAACCTCAAGAACGACAAGACAGCTAGGGAAAAGGTTTCCTGGATTGCAGTTAACTCCTACCCAAACCTGCGCATCGAGGAACTGCGCGCAAAGACCGGCATCGCCGACTTGAGCGAGGCCGAAGCCGTTACTGGCACCCAGAGCGCGATCTGGCATTTCAGCGATAACTTTGCTCTCGACAGGCTCACCGAAGGATCGGCCAAATCAGCTGAAAACGTCAAGAAGCTTTACGACTACTACCTTGGTTCCGCGAACACGGGATTGACCGTCGAGGCTCCGAGCCTAGAGATCGAAGTTCCCCAAAGCGCGACAGCGGGTCAGGCGGTCGGTCCGATCAGGTTCGACTCGAACGCTGCCACCGTCTCGGTCGAGGAGCCCAGATACCGTCTGGTCGACGCGGCCGGCAGCAACGTCGAGTTGGCTGCGGTTCCCGCTAACACCGATCTGTTTTTAAACATTCCGGCTGACGCTAGGGCGGGTTCCCTAGAGCTGAAGGCAAAGGCCGGCGTCACCGGTTTCTCAGGCCAGATCCTGGTGTCGGCTCCGGGATCCGCCAGGACGCAATCCGTGATTATCGGTGAGGGCAAGGCGCTCGAGTCCAACGCGGTTGCCGCGCTCAGTTGGAACGAGCCGGTCGTGCCGAAAGAACCGCCCACGCCTTCCGAGCCCCCGACTCCGATAGCTCAGCCCCCTAAGCCAAGCGAGACCCCAAAGGAAACTCCCAAAGCACAGCCAGGCCTGCCCACCACTGGCGCGAATGGTGGCGCAGCCCTGCTAGGTGTGATCGCGATATCCGCTGGAGCCGCTTTGGTGATTCGAAAGAGGAATTAGAAGCGATTTAGCTTTATGGCTGGCCGGCACTCGTCGGCCAGCTTTTCGCTGCAAAAAGTTGCAACTTCGAGGTTATTTAGCTCTTCTTTAGCCCCAAAAGCTTTGAATTATTAAAAAGAGTGGTAAGTTTTGCCTTGATGGCAGAGGAAATGAATTGGGCTGAGCGCATTCGTGCAGCGGGTTTGCGCGCCACTAATCCGCGCCTGCTTGTGGTCGAAACGTTGGCCGAGCACACTCACATCAGCGTCGAAGAGCTCGTCGAGCATGTCAAGAGCCAGGGCAAAACGCTAAGCCTGCAGTCTGCCTACAACGTCCTGACTGATTTGTGCAAGGTTCACCTCGTCAGAAGCATTGAGCTTCCTCACCAGCCGGCTCGCTACGAGCTGGATTGCGGTGACAATCATCACCACGCCGTCTGCAATGATTGCGGAAAAATCTATGACGTCGCCTGCGCGGTGGGGTACACGCCCTGCCTCACTCCCGTCGAAGACCACGGGATGGTGATTCGCGTCGCAGACGTCCTCTATCGCGGGGTCTGCATCGACTGCCAGGGCGATGTAGTCGAGAAAATCGGCTGACGCTAGTTATCTTTTTTCCGCTTGATCGCTTCGATGCTTCCTGTCGGGGCCTCGAAGCCGCGCGCCTTACCTATCTCGCGCTTGCGGAATGGGTTGGAGAGTCTTCTCGGGCGCAGATTAATGCCACCGCGGGGCAGTGACCAGCCCTTACGGGAGGCTACCCAGCCGAATAGCAGGCAGCTGATAATCGACATGCCCATCGCCGTGGTCGGCAGACCCGCTCGAGTGAGTGTGTAGGCGATGATTGCTCCCACTATCGAGACCGTCGCGTAAAGTTCGTTGCCGCCGAATACGACCGGAGTGCGACCGGCCAGGACGTCGCGGATGATTCCGCCGCCAACGCAGGTGATCACCCCGAGCATCACGCATGCGATCGGGCTAAGCCCGTAGTTGACGCCCTTGATGGTTCCGGTCGCTGCCCAGCAGCCCAGTCCCAGGATGTCTAGCATCCCGATTAGCCTGCTCAGGCGGCGACCGCCAAAGTTGATTAGATAGCCGAGCAGCGCGGCGCCGATCGCGCACGGCAGGTAGAGCGGGTTGCTGAGCGCAGCCGGGACAACACCGAGGCCGCCGAGCATCGTGTCCCGCAGGAGGCCGCCGCCTAGTCCAGTGGCAATTGCAAGCACCGCGAAACCGACGATGTCAAACTTCAGTGAGCGCGCCAACATGGCGCCGATCAGTCCGTTAGTCAAGACGGCGGTCACGTCGACGACGTTGAATACTATCTGCGGGTCGATGATTTCGTGCACGAATCCAGGTTAGAACATCTGGTTTGATCTAAGAACAAGCCGGTCGGTCATTTGCATAGGACAGGCACGTGAGCGTTATAGGCCGAGGAAATCGAGCAGGCCGGGCATCTCTCTCACGATTTGCTGTTTGCCCTCGCGATAGGCCCGCTGCAGACGGGGAATCCGGCGCTCGCTGTTGCTGGTCAGGTAACCTTGCGGAAAATATAGGTAGGCCTTGCCCTCAGATTCGAGGTCGAACAGCTGCTCCTTAGTGGCGTTGTAGTTAGACGCTCGTTCGGCCAGTGCCTCAGCCACGGCAGGATATTCGGGCAGCAGCCTGGTGGCCATCTTCGCGGTGTTGTCCGGTTTCTTCAGGTAGTCGCGGTGTCTGGTAGAGACCACCACGAAGCGCTCGAAGCCGTCGGCGATCGCGGCGTCCAGCGGGATACCTCCGCTAGGCCCGATCGCGCCATCTACATAGGGGCGGCCATCGACGTGGACCGTCGGCATCAGCATCGGCATCGTGCTGGAGGCCTGAACCCGAAGCATTAGATCCTTGGTGCAAGTCACGTCTTCGCGAGAGAAATAGACGTTCTGGCCGTCGTCTGCTCTAAACGCGCCGATCTTGAAGCGCGCGGGGTTGGCGTCGAAGGCGTCATAGTTGTAGGGCATAATCCGGCCAGGATCGTCCTCCTGCAGATAGATGTAGTCGGAGTTGAAATAGCCCTTGCCCTGCCGCCAGGTGCGCCAGCTGCCGATTTTCGGGTCGGCCGCCAGGTGAATGAACGATCGGGTGGCCCGCACCTGGTCGCGGGATAAATAGTTGACCAGGTGGCTTGAGCCTGCTGAGATTCCCGAAACCCAGTCGAAGAAGATCTGGTTTCGAAGCAATTCGACGACCACCGGGGCAGTGGCGCTATTGCGCATGCCGCCGCCCTCGAAGATAAGGGCAACATCGAAGACGTTGTTAAAAATCTGCGCGTTATTGCCGGAAGCCATATCTTCAATCTTGCCAGCAGCTTCAGAATCCGAACAGTTGCTGCCCAACTTTTAGGCGTCTGCACGATTTTGCGTGTCAGACCTAAGAAGTACGGCTTTAGTAATTCATTGCTGCGTCACGGGTACTCAAATTGGTATGGTTTGACTATTGCCTCGTTAAGAGCGGCGAGGTATTTCGTAATTACATATGGGAGGAATCACACAGATGACGACCACCCCAGACGTTGCACCTGAAGATCTGACCCTTGCTGGCGATTTTGACACGCCGAACATGGAGCAGTGGAAGGACGAGGTTGCAAAGGTTCTCAACAGAGGGCGTCCTGAAGACAAGCAGCTGACCGCCGAGCAAGCGGTTTCCAGGCTGCGCAAGACCACGGTAGACGGCATTACTGTCGAGCCGCTTTATACCAAGGAAGACGCCGTCGACCTTGGTTATACCGGTTCCGCGACCTTCGTTCGCGGCACTACCGTACGCAAAGGTGAAATGGATGCCTGGGACGTGCGCGTTTTGCACGAAGACCCGGACGCAAAGTTCACCAGCACTGAGATTTTGGAAGATCTAAACCGCGGCGCAATGAGCGTGTGGCTGCGGGTAGATCCCGACGCGGTTAAGCCGGAAGACGTCGAAAAGATTTTGGAAGGCGTCGATCTTAGCCTGGCTCCTGCGGTTGTTTCGAGCTATACCGAGCAGACTGCTGCCGCCGACGCGCTCCTGGCTGTCGCCGAGAAGCGTGGCGAAAACTCCATCATCGGTCTTGGCCTCGACCCGATTGGCCAGGCCGCGACCACTGGCGAGAAGGCTGACCTGAGCAAGTTGGCCGACTACGCCAAGAAGGCGGCTAAGTTCGCCAAGGTCGCTTCCGATAACGAGTACGCGGCTGAAACCCAGCTGTCTCGCGCGATCACCATCGACGGCACGATCTGGCACAACGCTGGTGCCGGTGACGTGCACGAGCTTGGCTGGTTGCTTGCGGCTGGCGTCGAGTACGTTCGCGCGCTGATGGAGGCTGGCCTGAGCGCCGATGAGGCATTCAACACCATCGACTTCCGCGTGAGCGCCACCACTAACCAGATGCTGACCATCGCTAGGTTGCGCGCGCTGCGCGTTGCTTGGGCTCGCGTCGGCGAGGTCTTCGGCGTAGACGAGCGGCTGCGTGGCGCGCGTCAGCACGCCGTCCAGTCTCGTCGCCAGATCACCCGTGACGACGCCTACGTCAACATCCTGCGCGGCACTGTCTCCTGCTTCTCCGCGGCGGTTGCCGGCGCTGAGGTCGTCACTGTGCTGCCGTTCGACACCGCCTGGGGTCTGCCCGAGCGGTTCTCTCGTCGTGTTGCCCGCAACACCCAGATCGTTCTGGCCGAGGAGTCCAACATCGGACGCGTGAACGACCCGGCCGGTGGCGCATGGGCGATGGAGTCGCTGACCAAGGAGATTGCCGACAAGGCCTGGGAGCAGTTGCAGGCGGTTGAGGCCGCCGGCGGCATGGCTGCCTATCTGGCCGACGGCGAGGTCGAGAAGAGGCTCGCAGAGGTCAACGAGGCTCGTGCCAAGGAGCTGGCCACCCGCAAGCAGCCGATCACCGGCATCTCGGAGTTCCCGAACCCGTCCGAGGCTCCCGTCGAGGGCTGGCGCGAACGCCCGACTCTCGAGCGTGGTGGCCTGCCCTTCCTGCGCGATTCCAAGGTCTTCGAGGAAATGCGTGACGCCACCAAGGACAACGCCGATGCCAAGGTTTTCCTGGCAGGTCTAGGCACTCGCCGTGACTTTGGCGCTCGCGAGGGCTTCGCGTCCAACTACTTCCACGTCGCTGGCCTGGCCACCGTGCTGCAGGAAGGCGGCTCGGTCGACGAGATCGTCGCTGCCTGGAAGCAGTCCGGCACCCCGGTCGCGTGCTTGTGCTCGTCTCGCAAGGTCTACTCCGAGCATGGTCTCGAGGTAGCCAAGGCACTGAAGGACGCCGGCGCGAAGACCGTGCTGCTGGCTGGAAACATCAAGGAGCTCGGCGACGTTGACGCCTCCGGTGTCATCGACGGCACCATTGCCATGGGCATGGACGTCGTAACTGGGCTAAACGACATTCTGCAGACTTTGGAGGTTCGCAAGTGAGCACCCTGCCACGTTTTGATCAGGTAGACCTCGGTAACCCGCAAGAGGCCGCCGACGGTAAGAACATTTTCATGCACAAGCTGGGTCCCGATGCCGAGAAGTGGACTACTCCCGAGCAGATCGAGATCGAGCACATCTACGGCAACGACGACCTGAAGGACCTGGACTTCCTGAACACCATGCCGGGCCTCCCGCCCTATCTGCGTGGTCCGTACGCAACCATGTACACCTCGCGTCCCTGGACGATTCGCCAGTACGCGGGTTTCTCCACGGCTGCCGAGTCCAACGCGTTCTATCGCCGTAACCTGGCCGCTGGTCAGAAGGGCCTGTCGATTGCGTTCGACCTAGCCACCCACCGCGGCTACGACTCCGACAACGCTCGCGTTACCGGCGACGTCGGTATGGCCGGTGTGGCTGTTGACTCGATCCTGGACATGCGCCAGCTGTTCGCGGGCATCCCGCTAGACCAGATGTCTGTTTCGATGACCATGAACGGCGCCGTGCTGCCGATTCTGGCTTTCTACATCGTCGCTGCCGAGGAGCAGGGCGTGAAGCCGGAGCAGTTGGCCGGAACAATTCAGAATGACATTCTGAAGGAGTTCATGGTTCGTAACACCTACATCTACCCGCCGACCCCGTCGATGCGTATCATCGCCGAGATCTTCGCGTACACCTCGGCTAACATGCCGAAGTTCAACTCGATCTCGATTTCGGGCTACCACATGCAGGAAGCCGGCGCTACCTCGGACATCGAGATGGCGTACACGCTTGCTGACGGTGTTGAATACATCCGCGCCGGTGAGTCGGTTGGTCTACAGGTCGACCAGTTCGCGCCGCGTCTATCCTTCTTCTGGGCAATTGGTATGAACTTCTTCACCGAGGTCGCCAAGATGCGTGCAGCTCGCATGCTGTGGGCTCGCCTGGTTCGCCAGTTCAACCCGAAGAACAAGAAGTCGATGAGCCTGCGTACGCACTCGCAGACTTCCGGTTGGTCGCTGACCGCGCAAGACGTCTACAACAACGTCGCTCGTACCTGTGTTGAGGCGATGGCGGCTACTCAGGGTCAGACCCAGTCGCTGCACACCAACGCGCTCGACGAGGCGATCGCTCTGCCCACCGACTTCTCTGCTCGGATTGCCCGTAACACCCAGCTGTTCATTCAGCAGGAGACCGGCAACACCAAGACGGTCGACCTGTGGGCCGGTTCGGCATACGTCGAGAAGCTCACCGAGCAGATTGCCCAGAACGCTTGGGCGCTGATTCAGGAGGTCGAGCAGGCCGGCGGCATGACCAAGGCCATCGAGGCTGGTATCCCGAAGATGCGCATTGAGGAAGCCGCGGCTCGCACTCAGGCGCGCATCGATTCCGGCCGTCAGCCGGTGATCGGCGTCAACAAGTACCTGCTGGATTCCAGCGATAAGCTCGACGTGCTGGTGGTCGACAACGCTACCGTTCGCGCCGAGCAGATCGCCAAGCTCGAGAAGCTGCGCGCCGAGCGTGACGAAGAGGCCTGCCAGGCCGCTCTCGACAAGCTGACTTGGGCTGCTGCCAACCCGGATCCCTCCGATCCGGATCGCAACCTGCTGAAGCTGGCTGTCGACGCTGCCCGCGCTATGGCATCGCTGGGTGAGATCTCGGATGCCCTGGAGAAGGAATTCGGCCGTTACACCGCCCAGATCCGCACTATTAGCGGCGTTTACTCTAAGGAGTCCGGTATGTCACCACGCATGGAAGAGGCCAAGAAGAAGGTCGAGGAGTTCGAGGAGATCGCGGGCCGCCGTCCACGCATCATGATCGCGAAGATGGGCCAGGACGGTCACGACCGTGGTCAGAAGGTCGTCGCGACGGGCTTCGCTGACCTCGGCTTCGACGTTGAGGTTGGCCCGCTGTTCCAGACCCCGGAAGAGGCCGCTAGGGAGGCCATCGAGGGCGACGTCCACGTGGTTGGCGTTTCATCGCTGGCCGCCGGCCACCTGACCCTGGTTCCCGCACTCCGTGAGGAGCTCGACAAGGCGGGTCGTGACGACATCGCGATCGTTGTTGGTGGCGTTATCCCCGAGCAGGACTACGACGAGCTCTACAAGGACGGCGCGATCGACATCTTCGGTCCGGGCACCAACATTGTCGATTCGGCGATCAAACTGCTCGACAAGATGATTGCCGCCGAGCAGGAAACCGAATAGATAGGGTGCAAGGAGAAGCAAAATGGCCAGGAAGATTGACGTACCGGCTCTCATCGAGGGGGTAAAGGCAGGCAATCGCTCCGCCATGGCGCAATCCATCACTCTTGTTGAGTCGAAGAAACCTGCACACCGAGCACTAGCCCGGCAGCTCCTGACCGCGATCGCGCCCCTAACGGGCAACGCGATCCGGCTGGGGCTGACCGGCGTGCCCGGTGCGGGTAAATCTACGTTCACCGACTCGATGGGCACCAAGCTCATCACCGAGTACGGCAAGAAAGTGGCCGTGCTAGCGGTTGACCCGTCCAGCAGCAAGACTGGCGGTTCGGTGTTGGGCGACCGCACCCGAATGGCGCGGTTGACGTCATACGACGAATCGTTCGTTCGGCCTTCGCCCTCGGGCAGCCACCTTGGTGGTGTCGCCAGGGCAACCCGAGAGGCCATGCTGATCGTCGAAGCGGCGGGCTATGACGTCGTTATCGTCGAGACCGTCGGCGTCGGCCAGTCGGAGGTCGCGGTCGCGGGCATGGTCGACACGTTCCTGATGCTCTCGTTGACGGGAGCCGGCGACCAGTTGCAGGGCATCAAGAAGGGCATCTTGGAGATGGCCGACGTGATTGCCGTGAACAAGGCCGACGGGCCAAACGAGCGAGAGGCACGCGTTGCCGCTCGTGAATTGGCCATCGCAATGAAGCTGGTTACCGGCAGCGACAGCGACCGGGTGCCTCCCGTTCTGACGTGTTCAGCCCTGAATGACGTCGGCCTGGACAAGGTCTGGGAGGCTGTTCTCGAACACCGCGAGTGGCTGGACAAGACGGTAGGTCTCGAGACCTACCGAGGTCACCAGCAGGTCAGCTGGATGTGGGCTCAAGCCGAGACTGCGGTTCTCGATGTGCTGCATCGCGACACCAAGATCATTCCGCTGGTCAAGGAGCTAGAGGCCAAGGTGATCAGCGGTCAAACCAGCGCCTTGGAGGCGTCAGGCGATTTGCTCGAGATGTTCGCGAAGCTCGTGCCTGAAGTAGATTGGGCAAACTAGAAGGCACCGATATTAGCTATTGACTGCTCCCCATCTCTGATAGGTGGGGAGCAGTCGTCTTTAAGCAATTAAGTGCGCTGAAAATGAATGAACTGGTCGGCGACGTCGGTGAAGACTCCCGTGCAGCCCCAGTTGAATAGCTGGTTTGCTCGCGCCTTAGAGTTGACCGTCCACACGTTCACGCCGAAACCCGCCGCTCTGAAGTCCACTACCTGCTTGCGAGTGAGGCCGTCGTCCTCCGGGTGAATATAGTCCGCCCCGACCAGCTCCAGCACCGAACGCCAGTCGTCGGAGAGCGTGGCCTTCGAGTAGAGGCAGCCCACGGGGTATTGCGGGGCTCGCCGCTTGAACTCGGCAAGCAGCACATGGTTGAAGCAAGAAACGATTACCTCGCGCTGTGGGTCGAGGCGGGAGAGCTCGGCGATCACCGAGTCGATGAGCCGAAGCGACATCTCCTTGCCGTTCTCGTTCGATTTAAGCTCGATGTTGGCGTTCATGCCGGTCTGGTTCAGCAGATCGACGAGGACGCGCAGCGTCAGTAGTGGTTCGCCGGAAAATTCCTCGCCGAACCACGAGCCGGCGTTGATTTCTGAAAGATCGGCCGAGGCTAGGTGGTAGTAGCCGCCTGACATGTTGGTAGTGCGATCGAGGGTGGTGTCATGACAGATGATCGGGGTGCCGTCACCGATGATGTCGACGTCGGTCTCCAGCCATTTGACGCCTCGTTCGGCAGCCAGCGCGAACGCCGACCTGGTGTTCTCGGGGGCGACAGTGCTCAAACCGCGATGGGCGAAAACGATTCTTTTCATCAGATCCTCGGTGAAACTCGGCTTGTCGATCGAATCTTTACCCCCATTGTAAGGGGTGAGCCGACGCACAGATACAGATATCTGAGAGGTCGAAGACCTAAGGACAGCGCTACTTTCGAGGCTGATGCCTTGGGCGTCTTGGATTCATGGTTTCCAGGGTAGGATGATCAAGCCCGCTGCTAGTTAGGCGTTATTCTTAACATGCTGTTAGCGTTTAACTGTTTGCACGTTTGTTCAAATGTTCAACATTCGGCAGCTTTGCATGTTGAAGCATAATGGCGTGTTGGAGGTATCTATGCCCGATCAATTGAGCGACTTGTACACTGCGGCGCACGCATACTATGTCGAGGGCGAGACCATGGAAACCATCGCGCGCGACATGGGAGTTTCCAGGTCTACGGTCTCGAGAATGCTGTCGCGAGCCAGGGAAAACGGGGTAGTGCGAATCTCCCTGGTAGAGCCTCCCGCCTCCCAATCCAGACTGGCCGCCAAAATATCTGCCAAGTTCGACGTCAAAGTGCATCTAGTTGACGTGCCGGACGAAGCCCCGATCGGAAACAGGCTCCGGGCAGTCACCTCTTACGCCAGCCAGGTTCTTTCCGCACTGATCTTCGACGGCGCCAGGCTAGGCATCGCGTGGGGCGTCACCGTCGCGCAAATGGCCAGACAAGTGACGCCGCGCCATCTAGCCGGGGTGCAAGTCGTTCAGATGAACGGCTCGGCACACGCCAAGGACACCGGGCTGCCGTACGTCGGCAGCATCCTGCAGGCATTCGGAGACGCCTTCAACGGAACCGTCGTGCCGTTCACCGTGCCAGCTTTCTTTGACCGCGTCGAAACCCGCCGCCTTATGTGGCAGGAGCGCTCTGTGAAACTGATCCTCGAGGAACTCGAGCAACTAGATCTGGCGGTCTTCGGCGTGGGCAGCCTGACCGGGCGAGTACCGTCGCACGTCTACGCCTCCGGATACCTGTCGCCGGGCGAAGTCATGCGCGCCCAGCGTCAAGGCGCGGTGGGGGACATCTGCACAGTGCTGATCCGCGAAGACGGCACCTACGAAGGCATCGATCTAAACGAGCGAGCCAGCGGCATGACCCCAGATCAGCTTGCGAAGATCCCGCGCAGGCTTTGCGTCGTCGGCGACCCGAGCCGAGCCAGGGTGCTGCAAGGCGCCCTGCGAAGTGGCGCGGTCAGCGACCTGGTCTGCGACGGCCAAACCGCCAAGAACCTGCTGAGCATCGTTTAGCCTCGCGCAACAGAAAACCGTCCCGTACCGCGATAGGAACCACCTTCGCGCAATTTCAGCTATCCCGCCCTCCGGTTTACGGGACCCGTACGTGTTAAGTACAACAGTTTTAGTTCCGCTTGCGCGAGGAATTACACCGCCGTAACCGGCGGCTCCGCCGACCACGGGCTGTGCTCTTTGTTCCTGTGGTCGCTACACCGCCGTAACCGGCGGCTCCGCCGACCACGGCCTGTGCCTTTTGTTCCCGCGGTCGCTACACCGCCCTAACTGGCGGCTCCGCCGACCACGGGAAAACAATCCATTGTGCCGTTCGTTTCCAGACGAAGTCTGGGTTGACCACGGTGGTTGGCTTCGCGTAGAGGACCGCGCTGCGGACGTCCGCGCCGAAGCCCCTCAGCAGCTTCAGCACCAGGGCCAGCGTGCGTCCCGAGTCGGCGACGTCGTCAACCACCAGCACCCTCTTGCCCGTGATCGAGTCGGTGTCCAGCATCGGGGCCAGCAGCACCGGGTCAGGCAGCGTTTGGGAGACGTCGGTGTAGAACTCCACGTTGATCGCGTCAGTTAACTTCTTGCCCAAGGCATACGTCATGGCGCCGGCCGGGACCATGCCGCCTCGGGCAATGGCAAGCACGATTTCGGCGTCGAAACCCGAGTCTGCGACCTGCTGGGCCAGCTCGCGGCTAGCGGTGCCGAAACGTTGCCAAGTGAGAACTTCCCGACTGTCGTCCGGGGTAGCGTCAGCGTGATAAGTCATGTTTCAAGGCTACGCAGAAAAGCAAGAAATCGCCTCATAAACCGCAAGCCAATCTAATGAAAATCACACTTCTCCCGAGATGATTAGGCAGACTTACAAGTGCACCTACAATTGGATAGGAACAATTGCATTTCTCACCGATCCAACGTTGGATCTTCGAAACGAAATGAGGATTAATCAAAGTGAGCGATTTCACCTGGACGAAACAGGATGAGCGTGCGGTAGACACCGCTCGAATCCTAGCTGCCGACTCAGTACAGAATGTTGGAAACGGCCACCCCGGCACCGCAATCTCGCTGGCCCCGGTTGCTTATCTGCTTTACCAGAAGGTAATGAAGACCGACCCGAAGGATCCGAAGTGGATCGGCCGCGACCGCTTCGTGCTGTCCGCGGGGCACGCATCCATCTTGCAGTACAGCCAGCTCTTCCTAGGCGGCCTCGGTCTTGAGCTCAAAGACCTGCAGGCACTGCGCACCTGGGACGCGCTGACTCCTGGCCACCCTGAATACGGCCACACTGATTTCATCGAGGTGACCACCGGCCCGCTCGGCGCAGGCATCAGCAACGCCGTCGGCATGGCTATGGCCGCCCGCCGCGAGCACGGCCTTTACGACCCCGACAACAAGGGCGAGAGCGTTTTCGATCACTACGTGTACACCATCGCCGGTGACGGCTGCCTGCAGGAGGGCGTCGCCGCCGAGGCAGTTTCCCTGGCCGGCACCCAGCGCCTGGGCAACCTGATCATGATCTACGACGACAACAAGATCTCCATCGAGGGTGACACGAAGATCGCCTTCACCGAGGACGTCTCCAAGCGCTTCGAGGCCTACGGCTGGGATGTTCGCGAGGTCGACTGGACGATGGGCGGCAAGGACTACGAGGAAGGCGTCCCTGCCCTCTACGAGGCCATCGAGGAAGGCAAGAAGGTCACCGACAAGCCGACCATCATTCACCTCAAGACCATCATCGCCTGGCCGCTGCCCACCATGCAGGGCCACCACTCCACCCACGGCTCCGCCCTGGGCGCCGAAGAGATCACCCGTCTGAAGGACGCCCTCGGCTTCAAGGACGAGCCGTTCGCCATCGAGGACGAGACCGTCGAATACAGCCGCAAGAACCTCGCTGAGCGCGGCAAGAAGGCTCGTGAGGAGTGGGACGCCAAGTTCGAGAAGTGGGCTAAGGCCAACCCCGAGCGCAAGGCGCTGCTCGACCGCGTGCTGGCTGGCGAGCTGCCCGCCGACCTCGAGCTCCCGGACTTCGAGCCCGGCAAGATGTCCACTCGCAAGGCATCCGAGGCAGTGCTCACCAAGTTTGCTGACCAGCTGCCTGAGCTGTGGGGCGGTTCCGCAGACCTCGCCGGTTCGAACAACACCACCATGAAGGGCGAGCCGAGCTTCCTGCCGGAAGACCGTGTCACCGATGACTGGCCAGGCAACCCGTTCGGCCGTACCCTGCACTTCGGCATTCGCGAGCATGCGATGGGCGGCATCCTGAACGGCATCAACCTGTCCGGCCTGACCAAGGCCTACGGTGGCACGTTCTTCGTCTTCGCAGACTACATGCGCCCGCCGGTTCGCCTGGCCGCGCTGATGAACCTGCCGACGGTATTCGTCTGGACCCACGACTCCATCGGCGTCGGCGAGGACGGCCCGACCCACCAGCCGATCGAGCACCTGTGCGCGTACCGCGCGATCCCAGGCCTGTCGATGGTTCGTCCGTCCGACGCAAACGAGACCGCAGTCGCATGGCGTGAGGCGCTCAAGCGCAAGGACGGCCCGATTGGCCTGGTGCTGTCGCGTCAGGATCTGCGCACCGTCGATCGCAGCGAGTACGCCAGCGCAGAGGGCGTCACAAAGGGCGCCTACGTGCTCAAGGAAGCCTCCAGCGCGCCCAAGGTGATCCTGATTGCCACGGGCTCCGAGGTTGAACTCGCGCTCGACGCGGCCGAGAAGCTAGAAGCCGAGGGCACCCCGACTCGCGTCGTCTCCATGCCTTGCCAGGAATGGTTCGACGAGCAGCCGGAGTCCTACCGCAACGAGGTGCTGCCGCCTGAGGTCACCGCACGCGTTAGCGTCGAGGCCGGTATCGCTTGTGGCTGGCAGAAGTACGTCGGCTGCAAGGGTCGCTCGGTCTCCATTGAGCACTTCGGCGCTTCCGCAAAGGGCACCAAGCTGTTCGAGGAGTTCGGCTTCACCGTTGACAACGTCGTGAAGGCAGCGAAGGAATCCCTGAACGCTTAACCAAAACACTCAATGGCCAGACCCGTTATGGGTCTGGCCATTTTATTTGTGCAGGCTATCTTCCCGGACAACCTGGAATGATAGGTGCATGACTTTCACAAAGCGCAACAGTGCAAAACAAGTCGAGTGGGAAGTCCTCGGCCTCACCTGGTTGGCCGACGCCGGAGGTGCTCGGGTCGTTAAGGTGCTCAGCTGGAACGAGCACGAGCTCGTCGAACCGATGCTTGAATCCGCACCGCACACGGCCAAGGCCAGCGAGGAGTTCGGCGTCAACCTGGCCAAGACCCATGGGGCCGGTGCCAGGTGCTTCGGCTGTGGTCCAGACGGCTGGGACGATAGCCAGCTGGCCTGGATCGGCCGATCCAGACTCGAACTGGGCGACTACGAAAAATGGGGCGCGTTCTACGCCGATTTACGGCTGATGCCGTACGCCAAGAACTCTCTGCAGCTTGGCGCGATCTCGAAGAACTGCATGAGACTCGTCGAGAGAGTCTGCGATAGGCTGCGGGACGGCGTCTACGACGACGACCGCGCTCCGGCCAGGATCCACGGCGACATGTGGGCTGGGAACGTGCTTTCCACGCCAAACGGGCTCACGCTGATCGACTCTGCGGCGCACGGCGGCCACCCGGTGACCGATCTGGCGCTACTGGAGCTGTTCGGTTTTCCGTACCTGGATGTCATCAAATCCGCATATGCGCAGGCTGCTGGTCTCGAACCCGGATGGCAACAAACGATTGGTTTACATCAGCTTCATCCCTTGCTCGTACACGCCCAATTGTTCGGCGGAGGTTACGGAAACCAAGCCGAAGCCATCGCGCGAAGATACGCTTGAGGTTAGGCGCAACGAGGCGCTGTTGTTGTTTGGGCACGGCTCAAACCGCAGACCAGCGACAGCAAAAAATACAGCGAGGTAGATATGAGTCAAGAGCAGGACGAATCAGGCCTGCAGAAACTCCGGCAGCTTAGAGAACGTGCTCTCAGCGGCGGCGGTGAGCAGCGCATAGAGGCGCAGCACAACAGGGGCAAGATGACCGCCCGCGAGAGGCTATCCATTCTGCTGGACGAAGGTTCCTTTCAGGAGCTAGGCGCGCTAGCAACCCACCAGATCAGCGATTTCGGGATGAGAGAGAAGCGCTTCCCCGGCGACGGGGTGATCACCGGCTTCGGCAAGGTGAATGGTAGGCGAGTGGCCTGCTACGCCCAGGACTTCACGGTTCTCGGCGGTTCCTTCAGCCAGGTGCAGGCGCAGAAGATCACTAGGCTCCAAGACTTGGCTTTAGAGTCGGGCATCCCGATCGTCGGCTTGAATGACTCCGGCGGCGCTAGGGTGCAGGAGGGTGTCCGCTCTCTGGCCGCCTACGGCGAGGTCTTTCAGCGGAACGTGGCCGCGTCAGGCGTTATCCCGCAGATCAGCGTCATCATGGGGCCATGCGCGGGTGGCGCGGTCTATTCACCGGCGCTCACCGACTTCGTGATCATGGTCAACCAGACATCGAACATGTTCCTGACGGGCCCTGACATCGTCGCGTCCGTGACCGGCGAGCAGGTCACCGCAGAGGAGCTCGGCGGCGCTAGCGTGCATTCGGCGCGCAGCGGCAACGCCCACTTCATGGCTAACAGCGAGACGCAGGCCATCGAGATGGTCAAGCTGCTGCTCAGCTATCTGCCGTCCAACACCTCCGACGACGCGCCCGTGCTGCTCAGCGACGACTCGCCGCTGCGGATGAATGAGTCGCTGAACCAGATCGTGCCCGCCGACGAGCGTAAGGCATACAACATGCGCGAGGTGCTGAACGACGTCTTCGACGCAGACTCACTGTTGGAGGTTCAGCCGAGCTTCGCCCCGAACGTGATCGTCGGTTTTGCCCGCCTCGACGGCCGTCCCGTCGGCGTGGTGGCCAACCAGCCGAACGTCATGTCAGGCGTGCTTGACATCGATTCCAGCGACAAGATCAGCCGTTTCGTTCGCATCTGTGATGTTTACTCGCTGCCTGTGATCACGTTCGTGGACTGCCCAGGCTATCTGCCCGGCGTAGAGCAGGAATACAACGGCGTGATTCGCCACGGCGCAAAAATCATTTACGCCTACTGCCAGGCCACTGTTCCGCTGGTTACAGTCGTCACTCGCAAGGCCATCGGCGGCTCCTACGTCGCGCTGGCCTCGAAGCAGATGGGCGCAGATGTCGCCTTCGCCTGGCCGAGCGCACAGATCGCCGTCATGGGACCCGAGGGAGCCGCCAAACTGCTGCATGGCAAGGCGATTCGCGAATCTGACGACCCGCAGGCCACCGAAAAGGAATTCGTCAAAGAATATCGCGAGCTGTTCCTAAACCCTTATCAGGCCGCCGATCTCGGCCAGATCGACGAGGTAATCGAACCGGCAGAAACCAGACCACGGCTAGTGCGCGCGCTTGAAGTCCTGCAGACCAAGACCTCGATTACCGTGCCAAAGAAGCACGGCCTGTTCCCGGTTTAAGGAGACAAGAATGCACGACTTAGGTTGGGGCCTGGAGATGCTGCTGTTGGGCATGGGCTCGATTTTTATCATGCTCATCCTGCTGATGTGCGTGCTGCTGCTGGTGACGTTCCTGGACAGGCCGAAGGCCGAGGAACCGGAGCCTCAGGAGCTAGAACAGCCCGCTGAAGCATTAGAGATCGAAGCCGAGGACGGGTTGAGCGCCCAGCAGTTGACCGCTATTTCGGTGGCCGTCGTGACCCACGCTGACCACATGCACAAGCAGGCGGTGCCGTATGCCCGCGAGCACGCGCCCGGTTCCAGGCTCTGGGCGAGCCGCTGGGTAGCACATGGCAGAGCCCGACAGACTCAAAACGGTAGATGAATCGGAGTAGAAGTGCGTCATTATCAGATCACTGTTGAAGGTAACGAATACGAAATAGATGTCCAGGAGCTTTCGGCGACGCAGTTCAGCGTCGAAATCGATGGTCAGGCGATTGATGTCACCCTGAACAGCCAGGAGGACGTCGGCGTAGCGGCGATCACGCCAGATCAGTCGCAGGCTACGGCGGTAGCCGGCCAGAGCGCGGCGACTCAACAACGCTCGCCGAAGGTGCCGGCTGAGATGCGGTCGATGAAAACCCGCACGCCCTCGCCAGCGGTCACGGGCGGGGCGGATTTGGCGTATTCCATGACCGCCCCGATGCCAGGTGTCATTCTGAGCATCAACGTGAGCCCCGGCGACCAGGTCAACGAGGGAGACGTTTTGATGGTGCTGGAGGCGATGAAGATGAACAACGATCTGCACGCCTCGCGCAGCGGCACGATCGCGTCCGTCGACGTTGCCGCCGGCGACCAGGTCAAGTATGGCCAGGTGTTGTTGAGGTTCGCTAAGGACTAATAATGAATACGTCTGTTTGGGAAAGCCTGTTTAGCGGCTTTTTGAATTTCAGCTGGCAGGGCGCGGTGATGATCCTGGTAGGCCTGCTGCTGTTGTGGCTGGCCATCAAAAAGGAATACGAGCCGCTCTTGCTGCTGCCGATCGGGATGGGCTGCATTCTGGCCAATCTGCCCTTGTCAATGATGGTTGGCACGCCCGAAGAGCCGGGAATGCTGCAGGTCTTCTACGACGTCGGCGTGGCCAACGAGCTGTTTCCATTGCTGATCTTCATCGGTATCGGCGCGATGACGGACTTCGGTCCGCTGCTCGAAAACCCGAAGATGGTGCTGCTCGGCGCGGCTGGCCAGTTCGGCATCTTCCTGACGCTGATCCTGGCCCTGCTGCTCGGCTTTAGCCGCCCGGAGGCCGCCTCGATCGCGATCATCGGCGCCATCGACGGCCCAACCTCGATCTACGTCTCCGCACAGCTCGCGCCGCAGCTGTTGGGGCCAATCACCGTAGCCGCGTACAGTTACATGTCGCTGGTGCCGATCATCATGCCGCCGATCATGCGTCTGCTGACTACCAAGAAGGAGCGCCAGATCAAGATGGCGTACTCCAGCAGGGAGATCAGTCAGCGCACCAGAATCCTATTCCCGATCATCGTCACAATCGTGGTCGGCATCCTGGTGCCCTTCGCGCTGCCGCTGATCGGCTCGCTGATGCTGGGCAACCTGATGCGGGAGTCGAAGGTGGTGCAGCGCCTGACCGGAGCCGCCGAGAACGAGCTCAACAACGTCGTGACGATGTTCCTGGGCCTGGCGATCGGCTCCACTATGGTTGGCGAGAGCTTCATCAAGCCGTCGACGCTGATGATTCTGGTGCTCGGCCTGATTGCCTTCTGCCTGGATACCGCCTGCGGTGTGCTGTTCGGCAAGATCATGAATCTGTTTAGCGGAGGCAAGCTCAACCCGCTAATCGGAGCGGCCGGTATCTCGGCGTTCCCGATGGCCGCCAGGGTAGTGCAGCGCGAGGTTACCCGCGAGGACAATTCCAACTTCGTGCTCATGCACGCCATGGGCGCAAACGCCGCCGGCCAGGTGGCGTCTGCCATGGCCGGCGGCGTGATGCTCGCCCTGATGTCCGGTGCGGTTTAGGCGGTGCTGCTAACGCACTGCGGTTAAGGCGCTGGGCGTTCGACGGGGTTCCCGTTGTCGTCCAGCAACTGCACCGAACCCTCCGGATGGCGCAGCAAGTTAACCAGGGACAGCACCAGACCGCCCCATAGGATCACCGCGAAGATGATAAACATAACGATTGCGGTAGTGGTCATGGCCTTTCCTTCCGGGTCTCAGCCTGTTCAGCTTGCGCTTTTTGGTCGCGCGCCTGTTGGGCTTGCGCCGTTTGGCGTCGATAGGCTTCCAATGCCTCCAGCTCCTCGGAGGCGATGGTCGGGTCGTCCAGGATCTCCTGGATGTGGCTGGCATCGACCAGCCTGTCCAGGATCGGTGGTGGCAGCAGGTCGCCGTCCGAGTCGACCTTAGAAACGGCGGACTTCTTGCTCCAGGGTAGCGAGCTGAGGACGAATGAGACGACCACCAGAGCCACCGTCATACCCCAGCCGAAGACGTAGACGAACCAACTCGGCATTTTGCCGTAGCCCTCGGCGAGCACTTTCTGCACCTCGTTGATCAGGATGTAGCCGAGCACAACCGGGGTGACGCCACCGACCAGCACCTGCCAGCCACGGCCGAGCTTGAACGAGCTAGAGCGGTTAAGGTGATTTCGCAGAGTGGGCAGGGCACCGAATGCGGCGGTCAGGGTGATCGTCGCGACCAGCGCAACGGCAACGATGCCGAAGTTATTGACGAAGTTATCCAGCACGTCCAGCAGGTTGAGGCCGGTGGTGGTGGGGAAGAGCAGCAACGAGACGGTCGCCATCGGGACACCAACGGCCAGAACGCTCTTGACGCGGCCCAGGCCCAGCTTGTCCTCGATCGAGGCGATCAGTGCCTCGATGATCGAGATCATTGAGGTGAAGGCTGCGAAGGTAAGCGAACCGAAGAACAGCACGCCGATCAGGGTGCCTGCAGGAGCCTGGTTGATGATGGTCGGGAAGGCGATGAAGGCTAGGCCGATGCCGGCGCTGGCGGTCTCGTCCACGCCCACTCCCTGCGCCTGAGCCATGAAGCCCAGCACGGAGAAGACGCCGATGCCCGCGAGCAACTCAAATGACGAGTTGGCGAAACCAACCACCAGGCCCGAGCCGGTCAGGTCGGAGTTCTTGGGCAAGTAGGAGGCGTAGGTCTGCTGGATGCCGAAGGCAACCGAGAGCGAGAAGAAGATCTGGCCGAAAGCCGCCGCCCAGACGCCCGAGTCGAGCAGCGCATCCCACTGCGGGGTGAAGAATGCGTTCAGGCCGGTGCCCGCGCCCGGCAGTGTCAGGGCAATAACGACCATGATCAGGAACATCACGGTCAGCAGGGGCATGAAAATCTTGTTGACGCCGGCGATGCCCTTCTGCACGCCCAGCGCGAGCACCGCGATGACCGCGATCCAGACCGCCAACATCGGGGTCAGGATCTGGCCGATGTAGTGGAAGCCGACGTGCGCCTGCTCGGCGGGCACAGACTGGGTGAACTGCTCCATGAAGAACGTACTCGGGTCGTCTCCCCAGGTCTTGTTGAAGGAGTAGAGGAAGTACATCACCGACCAGGCCAGAATCACCGCATAGTAAATACCGATGATGAAGCAGATGCACATGTGCCACCATCCGATCGGCTCGGTTAGCTTGTGCAGCCTGCGGAACGCTAGGGGCGAAGATGCCCGATAGCGGTGACCGATCGCGAAGTCTAGGAAGAGCATGGGGATGCCGACCGCGATCAGTGCGAATATATACGGAATGATGAACGCGCCGCCGCCGTTGGAATAAGCCACGTAGGGGAAGCGCCAGATGTTGCCGAGCCCCACGGCCGAGCCTACGGCAGCGAGGATGAATGCGGTTCTGCCGGAGAACGCACCACGCGTTGTTTTGTCCTGGTTTTCTTTCACGAAGGAAGAATCTAACATCGATCAACGCACGCGAGGTAGCGTCTCAGCGTGCGATTAGAAAAATCCGCGGGCAGAGAAGAACCCCACCCGCGGATTTTGGCTGTTGAAACTAGATCAGGCCGAGTTCGGTGACAGCCTTGCGCTCGTCTTCCAGCTCTGCGGCGGAAGCGTCCATCTTCGCGCGGCTGAAGTCGTTGATCTCCAGGCCATCAACCACCTTGTAGTCGCCGTTGGCGCAGGTGACCGGGAAGGAGTAGATCAGGCCCTCGGGAATGCCGTAGTCACCCTCGGAAACCACCGACATCGAGACCCAGTCGTTGCTCGGGGTGCCGAACAGCCAGTCGTGCATGCACTCGACGGTGGCGTTGGCAGCCGAGGCGGCCGAGCTCGCGCCACGGGCTTCAATGATCGCGCCGCCGCGCTTGGCGACCGTCGGAATGAAGTCGTTTTCGAGCCAGGACTGCTCGATCTTGTCGCCGACCGGAGCGCCGCCAACCTCAGCGTGGAAGATGTCCGGGTACTGGGTGTTGGAGTGGTTACCCCAAATCGTCATCTTCTTCACCTCGGAAACCGGCACGTCCAGCTTCTTGGCGAGCTGCGTCTTAGCGCGGTTGTGGTCGAGGCGGGTCAGAGCGCTGAACTGACGGTTCGGGATATCCGGTGCGTTGTTCATGGCGATCAGCGCGTTGGTGTTGGCAGGATTGCCGGTGACCAGCACGCGGACATCGTCGGCAGCGACATCGTTCAGGGCTTGACCCTGGCCGGTGAAGATCTTGCCGTTGGCGCCGAGCAGATCGGCGCGATCCATGCCAGCCTTGCGAGGCATCGAGCCGACGAGCATCGCGGCGTTTACACCGTCGAAGACCTTGCGTGGATCGTCCCCGATCTCGATGTTAACCACATTGTCGAAGGCGCAGTCGTCCAACTCCATGACGACGCCCTCAAGACGGGGCAGGGCAGGAGTGATCTCTAGTAGCCTCAACTCGATGGGGCGGTCTCCGGCGAGCGCGCCGCTTGCGATGCGGAAGAGCAAGCTGTAGCAGATCTGTCCGGCTGCACCGGTAACGGCAACCTTTAATGGCGTCTGGTTCATCAAAATCCTTTCCGTTTTTTCGTTTCCTACTGGTTAGGAGAACGGGGTGCAAAGCGCCCCGGCCCGACTTTGGGCCTACATATGAAAGCGTAGCGCGTCGGCATCTTCGTTAGCCGGGATAGCCCAGCATTGGTGCTGACATTTCGCCTGTCAATGAAATTTTTGCACGTTGTTGCTGGCTGTTTAAGCGTTTGAAGCTAGGGTTCACGTCGCAGAACGGGTAGCCTATACGAGTGGATGAAAATCTGGATGATTACCATAGTTTCCGCGCCGGCGTAGGGGCCGCGGGCCGGGTCAGACGCGTACGGGGGTGTGGTGGCGCCGACATGACGCTGGGGGTTGGGGGGGGGGGTTTTTGTTGGGGAGAGTATTT
>CAUPIJ010000023.1:0-31094 GCA_963511305.1 uncultured Propionimicrobium sp. | reverse complement strand
CCGACGGTTTTACAGACCGCTCCCATTGGCCGCTCGGGCAAGCTGCCTTGCAAAGGTACGAGCTGAGGCTCGTTGACCAGCAATGCACGACTTTAACAGAAACTTCGCAATGGCAAAAATCGAGCCACTCAAGAACATGAAATCATCTGGTGCCGAGTTTTTCCGGCAGGCAGATCAGCAGCGTGCCAACCAGCAGAGCCACCGAGGAATAGACGATCGCGAGCGGGCTGAAAATCTCGTCGCGGGTAGAGGTTAGTTGCAGCAGGAAGGCGGCCAGGATCAGCAGAAGGACAGGGATCGTCGCCAGGAAAATGGCGCCGGCACGCACTCTGCCGCGGTTCCTCGCGACGGCGAGCAGAGCGCAGATCAAGACCGCTAGCTCAGCCAACAGAAAGACGACCATCAAGACCAGGCCGACTATGCCGAACACGCCAGAAGCGCCGTCAGAAAAGGCGCTCAGGCAAAAATATCCGGCCAACACGCTAACCACCGACACCCACTGCAGGACGACGGCGGCCAGTGCCGAGGTAGTGCGCCACTTTTTCACCCTCACCAATTTACCCGCTCGCAAGCTCGGAGCAACTGGTCGCTTGGGTATCCTGAGGCAATGCGCATCGTGACATTCAACGTAAACGGAATTCGCGCGGCAACGCGCCGCGGCTTCACCGACTGGCTCTCCGAAGCACAGGCGGACGTGATCGCACTGCAGGAGGTGCGCTGCCGAGCCGCAGACCTGCCCGATTCGTTCGGCGACTATCACGTCAGTTATAGCCAGGGCGCCTTCGCCGGACGCAACGGGGTTGCCGTGCTGACTAGGCAAGAGCCCGAGGCGGTGCGCACCTGGGACGGGGTCGCGCTGCGCGTTCGTGGCGTCGAGCAGAGCGAGATCGAGACGCCCAACGACCTGGAATTGGCGGAGGAACTGGCGGATTTTCGCGACGCTGGACGCTGGATCGAGGTCGATTTGGCCGATGCGCCGGTGACGGTGGCGTCGCTCTACCTGCCTAAGGGCGATTCGCCCTACCCCGGCGGCACCCGCACCAAAGACGCCGAAGCAGCCAAGGAAAAATACGACTCAAAAATGAAGTTCCTGACCGGCTTCCGCAAGCAGCTGGACAAGATGCTGGCTCGCTCGGAGCAGACGGGACGAGAGCTGGTGGTTGTCGGCGACTACAACATCGCCCACACAAACCTCGACATCAAGAATTGGCGCGGCAATCAAAAATCCTCTGGTTTTCTGCCCGAGGAGCGCGAGTGGCTCGGCACGATCATCTCGCCCAATAAGCTCGTTGACGTCAGCCGCGAGCTGCACCCCGACCAGGACGGCCCCTACACCTGGTGGAGCTGGCGCGGCAGGGCGTACGAGCGCGATACCGGCTGGCGCATCGACTATCAGCTGGCGACGCCGAAGCTCGCCACACAAGCCGAAGCAGCGAAGGTCTGGCGCGCCGAGTCTTATGAAACCAGGGTCAGCGATCACGCGGCGCTGGCTGTTGACTACGCCATTTAGGAGTTCCAGCACGAGCGAGCCTGGAGCCCCAAGGGCTTGCTTTAGGGCGTCCAGCTCGATGCGCGAGTCCTTAGCCGTCGAACCTCGACAGCACCTCTGCCGAGGCAACGTCCTCGACGCGATCGTGGCGCCAACGCGGGTTGCGATCCTTGTCAACCAGCTGGGCGCGCACTCCCTCGACGAACTCGTCGGGCTGCCTGGCCCAAGCGCGGCCGAGCGCCATGTCTTGCTCGAGCACCGCGAAGACATCAGCTGCCTTCGCGGCTCGGCGCACGGCCTCCAGGGAGACGCAGACGGACATCGGGCAGCGGCCGCGGATCAGCTCGCCAGTTTCTCGAGCCGCGGCGAGCGGGTGGGTCTCTAGGCGCTGCAGGATGGCGACGGGGTCGTCGCCGGTGAAGCACTCATCAATCCACGGGCGATCCTTAGCCAGCTGCGAATTCTCGGGGTCGACCTCGCCGGTGATCTCGGTTACCAGACCGGCATAGAGCGCGGAGGCAGCATCAATGGGCAGCCCGGTCAACGCCATGTAGGTGCCGGTCTCGCCGGGCATCCTGGCCAGCTCGTAGGTGACGCCGACGTCCGGCCACAGACCGATGCCGGTCTCTGGCATGGCGAGTTTCAGATCTTCGGTGGAGACCCGTTTGCCCGTATCCCCACGGTGCAGCGAAATGCCTAGCCCGCCACCCATCGAGACGCCGAACAGATAGGCGTCGAACGGCTTGGGGAAGCGCACAATTTTTGCGTCGATCGCATACTCGATCTCCAGGAATTCGCGCAGGGCCGAGCCATTGCCGTCGGCCTTGATCAAGTCATGCAGCGCGCGGATGTCGGCCCCGGAGCAGTATCCCCTGCCAGGCACGCCGGTCAGCTCAACGCGCTCAACCGCGTCGTCTTGGGCCCATTCGTCCAGCTTGGTGTCCAGCTGAAAAAACATTTCGGTGGTCAGCGCATTGATCGCGCGCGGCCTGTTGAGGGTTATCTTGCCTACTGAATCGGTGATTTCAAACAGAAGATCGTCACTCACGATTAGATCCTTTCAAAGCTTTTAGCCCCAAGCGGTAGCAAAACTGTCGGGGCTTAACAGTAAGGTATTACATCATGCCGAGAATCCAGCGCCCAGCACGCATAGCCGCAGACATCGTGGCTGCCTGGAGCGCGCGCTTCGTCAAGCGCGGTTTCTTCGGGGTCGTGCTAATCGCACTGGGTGGGGTGTCCGCGGCCTACCTGCCCAGGTCGACACCGATCTGGCACTGGCTCGACCACCTGGGCATGACGGGCACGCCGTTTCGCGTTCTCGGCACGCTGATCACCATGACCGGGCTGCTTCTTCTGGTGGATGCCTGGCTGCGGCTGCGCCCTGGCTCGAGGGCCAGCAGCAGCCAACCGTATCGCCACATTAAGCACTGGGCGGTGCTGCTGATCTGGTCTGCGCCTTTCCTGTTTGCTCCTCCGATCTTCAGCCACGACGCCTACTCGTATGCGGCGCAGGGCTGGCAGCTGGTCAACGGCATCAGCCCCTACGACGCCGGTCCCGCGGTGCTGCCGGGCCCGTTTGCGGATCAGGTGGCCTGGGTCTGGCGCAACACCACCGCGCCCTACGGGCCGCTGAGCCTGCGGATCCAGCATCTACTTGTACTGATCAGCGGTGGCCAGCCGTACATCGCCGCGATGCTGCAACGCTTTCCTGCCCTAGCCGGGGTGGCGTTGATCAGCTTCTTTACGCCCAGAGTCAGCCGTCAAGTTCGGGCGAATCCCGCCTTCGCCGCGTGGTTCGTCGTGCTCAATCCGCTACTGGTTATCGACTTCGTGGGAGGCGCTCACAACGACTCTCTGATGATGGGTCTGGTGGTTTTCGCGGTCTGGCTGGCAGGACTCAGGGCCGACGAGGTGCCGCGGTTGGGACGAGTGCTGGGCGACAACATGTGGCTTCTCGGCGCAGCGGTGATTGGGGTCAGCGCGGCCATCAAGCAGCCGGCGTTCCTGGCCGCCTACGCGCTGCCGCTGATCAGCAAGCGGTGGACGAGTTGGCATCCCAAGCACGTAGCTGCGATCGCTTGCAGAGCGCTGGCTAGCCTGGGAGTGGCCATCGGGGTCTTCGCCCTGGTCAGCCTGGCAACCGGACTCAACTTCGGCTGGCTCGGCTCGGTCAACGTGCCGGGGCGCGTGATCACGGTCGCGCCGTTCACCCTGGCCGGTCAAGTGGTGCAGTTCTTCCTGAACATGTTCGACGTCGACCCAACGGGCAGGGCCGCGGTTCGATACGCCAGGAGTATTGGCATCGTCGTCGCGGGGGTGATCGTGGCCTGGCTAGCGCTGACGGTGGCCAGAAAGAAGCCGCGCGCGTTCGTCGCCTGGGCCTATCTGGCGGTGGCGATCTGCGCACCGGCGCTGCGAAGCTGGTACATCCTGTGGGGCTGGATCGCGCTGCCCTGGGCAAAGCCGAGCCCACTGGCGGTGAAGCTTGCCTGCTGGTTCACGCTGGTTCTGCTCTGCTACGACGGCATCAACATGGCCTGGCGCAACGACTCAACGGCGCTAGGCGTCGCCCTGATCGGCGTGATTTGGCTGATCGCTAAAGGGCACCTGCTAAAAAACAGGATCTCGAGCGAGGACGGCTCGGCTGCCTAACCAAAATCTATCTGCAAAGCCCCACAGAGCGCCTCGGTGGTGCGGAAGCCGGGGCCGGGGCTGCGTTCGTCCGTGATCGACGCGGCCGCCGATCCGATGGCATAGAGCCCCTCAACCGGCTTGCCGTCTCGAAGCGCGCGGCGCCAACCATCGACCAGCAGGCCGCCCTTGGTGGCCAGATCGCAAGCCCTGATTTCTATGGCATAGAACGGAGCTTTTTCAAGCTGCCCGAACCTCCTCAGCGAGCCGAGTGCCGAAATCGCCGCCCTAGCCACGCTGGTTTTCGCGTTCGCACGCCAGTCACGACCGAAATCCTCGTCGACGCCCGACTTGGCCAACTGGTTGAACCGCTCGACCGTTTCCTCCAGGGTTTGAGCGTCGACGTGAATCAGCTCGGCCAGCTCGCCGAAAGTTTTGGCCTTGCGCAGCAGCCCCGATTCCAGGACGCGCCTGGCTACGCGGCCCGGCTCTAGCGCGCCGAGAGCAACCGACCTGCGGTGCTTTGAGTCGAGGATGAGCCAAGCCGACCTGCCGCCCAGACGATTCGCGATCTGCTCTGTAGGCTCAGATTCCGCGCAAAAGCGCTTGCCAGAGGTATCAACCAGCAGCGAATGCGGGGCCCGCACAGCCTCGGTAGCGTCCACCCACTGACATGAAACCGGGTCCTGCATACCGACCGTTTTCCAGCTGAACCTCATCGAGCCAAGATCGATGCCGTGGCCAAGAGCCACCTCGAGAACTTGGCCGCCATCGTCCTCGCTAATCTGCTGCTCAGCCCTGGTGCCGGGAAGATATTGCCTGCGCAGCTTCGGGTTGCTGCCGAAGCCACCGTCTGCAAAGATCACGCCGAAGCTGGCCTCGATCAGCACGGTTTCGCCCTCCCGTTTGGCAGTGACGCCAACCACCCGATCATCGCGCCAAACCAGATCCAGCAATCCGTCGATGCCCCAGATCGTCGCCTCTTTCTCGGCAGCTTTCGAGCTAAGCAATACGTCCAGCGGGTCAGAATCGAAAAATTTCGCGCTCAGGTTCACAAACATTTCCTTGTACCCAGCGCGGTAAACCCTGCCGGTGGTGGCTTCGGGAAGAGACGGGTAGTGATCGGGAATCTTCGTCTCAGAGAGCCTGATTTCGAGTTCTTCGAAGACTTGCGGCAGCTTAGCCGCCGTCTGCAGCAGGGCGTGACGCTGGGCGGCCTGCTCGGACGTGGCGGAGCCGAGCACCTGGTCAAGATAGTTGCGCGCGCTGGCGTAATCCTGCGGAATCCACAGCAGGCCCTCGCCGTGGCCGGCAAAAGAATGCAGCAGCGTAACCTCGAGGCCGATGTTGCGGGCCCGGATAGCGGCCAGCAGAGCCGCAGAGTCGTTGCCGACGATGACCACGTCGGTGCGGTAGCTCCGCTTCGGTGGCTCTATCTGCAGGTTCATAGGCTGCTTAGAATTTGGTCGCGCGCCTGCTTGCGCAGCGCCTTGCCGAGCATCGACTTCGGGATCTCGTCCACCGGGAAGAACTTTCGCGGCACCTTGTATGCAGCCAGCTTCTTCTTCAGCCAGGCGCGGGCCTTCTCGGTGTCGAGCTTCGCGCTATCCTCGAGCACCACGGCTGCGACCACCTCTTCGTCGCCGCGCTCAGTGGGCAGGCCAACCACGCACGACTCCACGACACCGTCGTAGTTATTCAGCACTTCCTCAACCTCGGCCGGACTGACGTTGAAGCCGCCAGTGACGATGATCTCCTTCTTGCGACCAACGATGGTAACAAAACCGTCCTCATCAACCGTGACGACGTCACCCGTGCGCAGCCAACCGTCGGTGAGCACTTGCTCGGTGGACTCGCGGTCGTGCCAGTATCCCTGTGTGATCTGCGGGCCTTTCAGCAGCAGCTCGCCGGGGGTGTTAGCGCCAACCTCGTTGCCGTCGTCGTCAACAACCTTCATCAGCGTCGACGGGAACGGAATGCCGATTGTGCCCGGGCGCCTGGACTCCCAGAACGGGTTACCCAGAGCTACCGGCGATGCCTCGGTGAGGCCGTAGCCCTCGACGAGCAGGCCACCAGAGACCTTCTCCCAAAGCGTGCGGGTGGCGTCGGGCAGCGCAGCGGCGCCGGAAATGCAGTACTTGCAGCTCTTCAGCGAGACCCCGCGCTTGGCGGCGAGCTCGGCGGTGCGCTGATAGAGAATCGGCACGACGCAGTAGACCGTCGCCGGGTATTTCTTCATTGCCGAGACGATCAGCTCGGTCTCTGGCTTGGGGAAAAGCACCTGGCGCATCTGCTTCAGCACGCCGAAGGTGGCGTGCATGGTGATGCCGAAGCTGTGGAACATGGGCAGCGCCGCGAAGCTGGTTTCTTTGCCGGTCACCGCGCCGTGCATCCAGGCCGCGCCCTGCAGCGCGTTCGAATACAGGTTGAAGTGGCTGAGCATCGCGCCCTTGGGCTTGCCCGTCGTTCCGGATGTGTACTGAATCGCGGCCAGCGCTTTGACCTGCGGATACGGCACCCTGACGCTGATCGGTTTGTTCGTCAGCAGTTCCTCAAATGTGTAATTGCCCTTGTCACCGTTGCTCAGCTGGGCGCGCATCTTGTGCAGCTTGGGGACGGGCAGCATGAGCGCTAGCTGCTTGGTCTTCGGTAGCGTGTTGAGCAGGCTGACGGAGATGATCGTCCTGGGACGCACGTTGCGTGGCATCTTCTTCAGTTTGGGAACTACCGAGTCCATGGCGATGGCGATGCGGGCGTCGTGGTCGGCGAACATCGTCTCGAGTTCGGGCTTGGTGTACAGCGGGTTGTGCTCGACCAGCACCGCGCCGATGCGCCAGATCGCGTACATCGCCACCAGGTGCTGCGGGCAGTTCGGCAGCAGAACTGCCACTCGGTCGCCCGGGCGCACACCCAGCCTGCGCAGGCCGTTCGCGAACCTGGAAACCTGATCGCCTAGTTTCCTGTAACTCGTTTTGGCGCCAAAAAATACCGTTGCGGTTTTCTTACCTGCTTGAGCAACGGAGCGAGAGAACATCTCGGCCAACGACTCTGTCGGCTCGATGATCTTTGGGCTAACACCTCGCTGATAATGCTTCGTCCAGGCTGGAACAGACGTATCATCTCGGCGATCTTTCATAATGCCAATTATTTCACACCTCTCGATTGACTTCGGGAATCTACACGGGGCCAAAGAAGAACGACTCCCACTGATCAGCGATGGGCATTAGACTTAGGCACAAGACGTTCTGGACGGCTCTAGGGGTAACAAAGTGAAAGATATCGTCGTTTTCTCTGGTTCAGCGCACAAGAAGTTGGCCGAGGAAATCTGCTCACACCTGAGCATCAAACTTTCGGATACAAAAATCAGTCGGTTCAGCAACGACTGCCTGCAAGCGCAGTTGTTGAAGAATGTTAGACAACGAGACGTTTACCTCGTGCAGCCGCTCACCCCGCCCACCCAGGAGCACCTGACGGAGCTGCTCATGATGATTGACGCGGCCAGGCACGCCTCGGCCTCGCAGATCACGGCGGTGATCCCCCATTACTCCTACGCGCGGTCGGATAAGAAGGACGCTTCGCGCATCTCGATCGGCGCCAAGCTGGTGGCCAATCTGCTGGTGACGGCCGGCGTATCTAGGGTGCTGACCATGCAGCTGCACTCGCCGCAGGTTCAGGCGTTCTTCGACGTGCCGGTCGATCAGCTGACCGCGCTCGGTGTTCTTGCCGAATATTTCCTGCAGGGCGATCTGAGCAACAGCGTCGTGGTTTCGCCGGATCTCGGAAACGCCAAGAACGCCACCCAGTTCTCGCATTTGCTCGGGCTTCCGGTGGCCGCAGGGTCGAAGCGCCGCCTGAACGACAACAGCGTGGTGATCGACAACATCGTCGGTGACGTCGAGGGCAAACACGCGATCGTGCTCGACGACGAGATCGCCACCGGCGGCTCGATCCTAGAGCTGTGCCGTCGCCTGCGTGACTTCGGCGCGTTGGACGCCAAGGTGGCCTGCACACACGGGCTGTTCACCGGAAATGCCGTAGCCAGAATGCGTTCGGAAGAGTTCATCAAAGAGGTGGTGACCACAGATACCGTGCCTGCTCCCCTGCACTGGCCCGAGCTGCAGGTGCAGTCGGTCGCTCCGCTGTTCGCTGAGGCAATCGAGCGGATTCACCGCGGCCGCTCAGTCAGCAAGATGTTCAAGGGCGTAGACCCGATGTTCGCACCGCCGGAAGAACTGGAAGGCCTGTTTTAAGCCCGTCGAAACAGAAAAAGTGCCCGCGGCTCAGCGCGGGCACTTAGCGATTTGGTGATTACATATCGCGAACCGAGATGATCTGGCTCATCACGTGCTTCTTGCCCGGTTCCAGTAGCAGCGAACCACTCCTGGCGTTTGCGGCCTCGACGCAGACCATGCCCGGCCACTCGTCGTCGCCGAAGTCCGGCATCCTGGCGGCCTTCTCGATCCACGGGTTCCAGACCACCGCGTTATTAGCGCCGACGCTCTCGATGCTGATGACGCGGTTCAGTTCGTCGTCGTAGATGTGCGCGTTCTTCACCGTATCGAAGCGGACATCGGTCTCGCCGGAGAACGTAATGTCGCCGTCCTGCTTGAAGAATTCGCCGGTGTTGTTGTCGGTGTACGGCTCACCGTCCAGACCCTTAATCGTCACCTTCTTAATATCGCCGACGGTGAAATAGGTGTGCAGAGCCTCCTCGAAGTCGATCTTCTGCTCGCCCGCTGTAACCACCAGCGACAGCTGCAGGATAGGGCCCATCGAGACGTGCAACTCAACCTTCGCGTCCGGATAGCGATCGGCGCCGGGCAGCGAGCGGTCGTTGATCATCTGAAACTTCAGCAGCGCCTTGCCAACATCGTTAACCTCGGCGGACATCAGCCGCCACTTGGCCAACCTCGCGAAGCCGTGTCCGGGGTTCTCGTCGCCCTTGCGTCCGGGACCGAACCAGGGATACACAATCGGGACGCCACCACGGATGGGCTTGTCATCGGCGAAATCGGATTTCTCACTCATCCACAAAACGGGGTGGGAAGCGGATTTCGGATGCCACTCAACAACGTGGGCGCCGTGTTCTAGTACTAGCCCGCTGCAAAGTTCGGTATCCACCTTGATTCCGCGCATGGGCTCATCGACCAGGCTGAGGCCGGTCGGAAGTGAAGTTGAAGCCATAACAAGACGATAGACAAGTTTTTCCGCTGAAAAAAGAAAAACGGAGTTTTCATAGTTTTTTCCAAGCTCAAAATTCCGGTGCAAGGCTCGTTCCTTTTCTGAAAATGTCAGCCCCGTGTGGTTTGCTATTTCAGGTGAAGACAAATAAGCCGCACGTAGCTTTCGTCTCGATGCACACTTCGCCGGTGGCCGAGCCGGGCACACCGGACGCAGGCGGCATGAACGTGGTCGAGCTGAACTGGGCGCTGTCGCTGGGCAAGTTGGGCTACAAAGTGGACATGGTGACCAGGCGCAACGGCCCATCGGCGGATTGCGTGGAGATCTCGGAAAACGTTCGGCTCTTTAATCTGGCGGTCGGTCCGCGCAAACCCGTCGCTAAGTCCGAGCAGGAACAGTTCATCGAGGGGTTCGGTAAGGAGCTGGGCGACTGGTTAGACGGTCCGGGCGCGGGCACGCAACTCTTCCATTCCCAGCACTGGTTTTCCGGGGTAGCCGCGCTGCCGATTGCCGGGGCGTCTGACATCCCGCACGTGCAGTCATTCCACTCGGTCGCCGCACCCGCGGATATTACCGATCTATCCGCCGGAGAGCAGGCCGAATCGCCTGCCAGGATCGCAGGCGAAAAGCAGGCTGCTAACGAGTCAGATTTGATCGTCTCGGTTAGCGAGGCCGAAAAACAGACCATCGTCGAGCGTTATGAGGTAGACGTCGAAAAGATAGCGGTGGTGCATCCGGGCGTCGATCTGGAGCTCTTCCGACCGCTAACCCCCAGCGAAAGGCACTGGAATTGGGCGGGCTGCTACGCGCTATTCGCTGCCCGGCTGGAGCCGCTGAAGGGGGCGGAGTTGGTCATCGAGGCGCTGGCAAAAATGACCGACCGGCCGCGCCTGGTGATCGCAGGCCAAGCCGCCAGCGAATTCGCTGGATACGCGGATCAGCTCGAAGACCTGGCCGTTGAGCTTGGCGTGGCCGACGAGGTGATCTTCCTGGGCACGCAGAAGCGCGAGGAGCTAGCCAGGATGATTCGCGGAGCCTGCGTCCTGCTGAATCCGAGCTATTCGGAGACGTTCGGCCTGATCAACCTCGAGGCGGCGGCCAGCGGGGTGCCTGTCATTGCCTCTCGGGTCGGCGGCCTGAAAGAGTCGGTGGCCGACGGCGTCAGCGGCATTTTGCTGGACGATCGCAACCCGCGAAACTGGGCGGAGGCCATCAAGACGTTCACTGGTTCGGCGCGCACCAGGGCAAAATACGCGCAGTCGGCCCGTGAGTTCGCCGAAAAATACAGCTGGCCGGCCTCGGCTAAGCACCTCGCGGACGTCTACGAGCAGATAGGCGGTAAATGATGAACCTTGTTGAACTGTTGAGAGAAAACCGTGCGGCGCTATGTGGACGTAGGCTACTTTTCGTCCACGCGCACCCCGACGACGAGACCCTGCAGACGGGCACGCTGATCGCCATGCTGAGAGAAAACAAGGCGCGTGTCGACCTGGTGACCTGCACCCGTGGCGAGCAGGGCGAAGTTGTGCAGGGCGTGCTGCCCGCGAACATCACTCCGGATGATCTAGTTCGAGCTCGCGAGGCCGAGCTCGAGGACGCCTGCAACGAGATCGGCGTGAGCAGCAGATTCTTCCTGGGTGAGCCGCCGGCCAGGGTGCGCGGCAAGGCGAACCGCAAATATAGTGATTCGGGGATGCGCTGGCTCAGCCCAGGCGTCGCCGGGCCAGCAGAGGACGCGCCAGCTAATTCTTTGACGATGTCCAGCATCGACGAGGTGGTCGACGACCTGAAGTCGGCCATCACCGAAATCTCCCCCGACGCCGTGCTCAGCTACGACGCTGGCGGCAGCTACAACCACCCCGACCACGTGCGCACCCACGAAATCACCAAGCTGGCCTGCGCGGAGCTTGGCACGCCGTTCTATGAGATCGCCTCTGGCCCGGCGCAAGACGGCTTCGACTATTTCGACCTGTCGGAATATCTGCCCACATTGCGCCGCGCGCTCGGCCACTATCGAACTCAGCTGACCGTCTGCGACGACCACGTGCGCCACGTCGGTGGAAACACCGAGGAGTTTCACACGCGAATCGGACTGAGGTATTTGCCCTAGTCAGGCGCCAACGCTTGCCAGCCGAACGCCCTATTCCTCCAGCTGGCCCAGCAGAGTCTTGGGGTTGGCGTCGCTGGGTGCTACCCAACCGCCCCTGGGTGAAAGCGAGCCGCCGGGCAGCAGCGCAGGGCCGCTCGGGCTCGCCGTCCGCTTGAACTGCTGCGTGGTGAAGCGCGACAGAAAAACCTTGAGCCAGCGCTCGATTTCTTCGGCGCTGTAATCAACCTTGGAAGCCTCCGGAAAACCATGCGGCCACTCGCCTCGGCTCGCATCACTCCAGGCATGGCGAGCCAGATAGGCGATCTTGCTTGGACACATGCCTAGCAGGTGCCAATAGAGGAAGAAGTCGTGCAGATTGTACGGCCCGATGCTGCTCTCGGTCGCCTGCGGTTTCGCGCCCTCGGTGGTTGGAATCAGCTCGGGGGTGATCTCGGTGTCGAGGATCGACTGCAGCACGCCGGCAACGTCCGCACCGAAGCGGTTCGACTCTATTGCCCAGCGCACCAACTGTTGCATCAGCGTCTTTGGCAGCCCGGAGTTTACCGCGTAGTGGCTCATCTGGTCGCCCACGCCGTAGGTGCACCAGCCGAGCGCCAGCTCGGACATATCGCCAGTGCCCAGCACGATGCCGCCGCGCTGGTTGGCGATCCTGAACAGGTAGTCGGTGCGCAGCCCGGCCTGCACGTTCTCGTAGGTAACGTCGTAGACGTCCAGCGGGTGGCCGATGTTCTTCAGCATCAGCTTGGCGGTCTCGCGGATATCGATGGTCTCGAACGAGGCACCAATCGCCTCGGCCAGAGCCTGGGCATTCGACTTGGTGTGGGAGGTGGTGGCGAAACCCGGCATCGTGAACGTCAGAATGTCGGTGCGGGGGCGCCCGGTTCGATCCATCGCCTCGGCCGAAATCAGCAGCGCGTGCGTCGAATCTAGACCGCCCGAGACACCGAGCACGATCTTCGCGTCGCCGACTGCCGCCAGCCGCCTCTGCAGCGCGGACGCCTGCAGCTCGAAAATCTCGGCGTAGCTATCGGGGGTACTCGGGAAAAACGGGTAGCGCGGCACTTCTCTACGCAGACCCAGATCACCTCTTGGCGCGCTGAATTGCTCCTCACTTGAGTCGAAGTCGACGTTCTCGACGCCGACCTTGCGCAGCTTTCTGCGCACACCTGCCAGCAGATCAAGATCAACGTCTGCCACGACGCCGTTCGGCTGCGCGCCGCTAGCGGCAGCAAGCACATGTCCGTTCTCGGTGATCACACAGTTGCCCGCCCAGGCGGCTTCGCTGGTGGATTCGCCGACGCCGGGGTCGACGGAGACTATCGTCGCATGCAGCCGCTCCGATTCCGCAGCCAGCAATTTGCGTTTCTTGGCCGCGCTGCCGGCCACCGCGCTATCGCAGCCTGGCCAAACCAGAATTGAAGCTCCCGAGGAGATCAACGTAGCCGGATAAACATCGGGCTGGGAGCCGTTCAAGTCGACATGAATTTTCAGGTTCACGCTGTCAGAGAGCTGAATCGTCGACATCGTGTCAAAAGTTACCGGTTGACCAAGAAACTCAACCGGCGCCTCTACATCGCTGACCGCGCTAAACCACCGACTTTCCTCAATGTCGAGCGCCCGCTTAGGCACTACCTTGACCACGCGCCCCCGGTGAATGACCACCGAGCAGTTGTACATCTTCTTGTTGAACAACAGCGGCGCCCCGACGACGATGACCGGCAGCAGATCGGTGGCGGCCTCAACGATCTGCTTCAACGCCCGGTTAGTCGCGTCGACCATCGCTGCAGAAACGAAGTGGTCGCCCAGCGACGCGCCGGTCAGGAAGAGCTGCGGGAAAACCGCCAGGCCGACGCCGTCATCGCTGGCCTTCTCCACCACCTCGATGACTGTCTTGGCATTCTCATCGGGCCGACCGAGCGCGACCTCGGGGGCGTAAGCGCCGACTCGAAAGAAACCGTGGGCATAGAGATTGTCGTTCACCCAAACAACTTTAAGGCCCTATTTGACCTCGCGCGAGCGAAATCTCTCAGGCAAAGCACCGTCCGGCGATATCTCGTTGTCCAGATGGTGACGAGAAAGATCGATAAATTGCGCTGTAATTAATTAGTGCGCTTTTTAAACAACCTGAAGTAACCTTGAAAAGGAAACCTAACTTTTTGGAGGCACCCGTGTCGCAAGAGATGGACAACGAAAAAGATTTCACCGAGCCGGCACAGCCGCAGCCGAATCAAGGCAATGTAGCTGGCGACGCGCAGCAAGACGTCCCTAGCCAAAACCAGGCGTCAAGCGATGGCCCCGATATTCCTCAAGGCTCACCAGAGGTTCAGGGTGCGCCGGGGCCTCATGCACCCGGCTTTAACCCGAACCAGGGAGGCCAGTTTGGCCAGCCCGCACCACAACCGGGTCAGTTCCCTGGTTACCAGCCGGGCCAGCAGTTTGGCCAACAGCAGGGCCGATACGGTCACCCTCAGCGGTTTCCGCAGGGCTACCCGCAGCAGGGGGTCCCGCAGCATAACTTCCCGCCCCAGGGTTATCCACAGCAGCCTCCGCACGGTTATCTGCCCCAGGGATACCCACAGCGACCTCCGCAGGGCTTTCCGCAACAGCCTCCGCAGGGTTACCCGCCCCATGCCTACCCTCAACGTCCACAGCCGGGTCAGTACCCACAAGGCCAGCCTGGCCAGTTCCAAGGTCAACCACCTAGCCAGCCAGTTCCGCAGCCCGACAAGGCCAATGAGCAGTTCCAGGGGCAGCAGCCGAACCAGCCGAGCCAGCAGCCCGACCAGCAGTCCCGTGCCGAAACCAAAGTACAGCCTGACCAGCAAGGACGGCAGCACCAAGGCGAAACTGCGGATCAGCCAAGACAGCAGTTCCAGGGTCAGACTCCTCAGTCCGGCCAGCAACACCAGTTCCAGGGCCAGCCGGGTCAGCCCGGTCAGTTCCAGGGTCAGCCTGGCTATTACCCTCAGGGTTACCCACAACAGGGCTATGCACCGCGACAGCAGGACGGCGCGTTCGAGGAACTGGGCAAGACCGCCGTCCGGGCCGGTCACGAAATCGGAAAGATCATGTCCAAGGAGAGCCGCCGCTGGCCGATTCTCGGCACCATTTCCAGCGTCCTGCTGCTGATTTCAATCGTGCTTCCCTGGTCCAGCACAACCGTTTTTGGCACTACCTTCGGCTTCAACGCCTTCGACCATGGCGTCGCGGGTGTCTTCATCTGCCTGTTCTCGATGGTGGCTATCGCGTCTTTCTTGGTTAAGCTCGTCGTACCGACCTTCCAGTATCGAGGCATATTGCCCTGGTTCGGTCTCGGCGCTGGCGCGCTCAGCCTGCTGTTCACCATCCTGGCGATCATTACTGTGGTGAGCGACAAATACGATCCGCGCTCTCTTAGCTTCGGAGTTTTCCTGGCTATCATCGCCTCCATCGCCACCATTGCGTTCTCGCTGCTCGCCAAGTTCGGTTCGAAGGGCATAGCTCAGATGGCCGACAGCATCCAGCAGAACCAGAATGATTTCCCCGGCAACCAGCAGGGCTACTACCCGCAGGGCAATTTCCCGCAGAACCAGCCCTACGCTCCGCAGATGTTCGAGCAACAGGGCAACCAGCAGGCACCAGCGGAAGTTCCGCAGCCTGCCCAGCCTACCGACAATCGGGATTCCGCTGAGCAGACACCTGCTGAGGAGCCGAAGGCCCCGGAACAGGCCGAGCCGCAGGTGCCGGAGGATCAGCCGAGTGAAGAAAATAAGGAGTAGTTAGACGCATGGCCAAGTTCCCGATTGCGGACGGAGCAGGTTTCTCAAGCGACGACGAGATCTCTGAGGCGCTAGCCCAGCCTAGCTTCGGCAAATTCTTTAGCGACCACAGCGCGTACGCCAAGTGGACGCCCGAGACCGGCTGGCACGACCACGCGCTCGTGGGACGCGACGCGCTCAATCTGCATCCGGGAACCGCGGCCCTACACTACGGTCAGGAAATTTTCGAGGGGCTAAAGGCGTTTCGCCACCCAGACGGCAGCGTCTGGATCTTCCGTCCCGAAATGAACGCGGCACGCTTCGCCGCTTCGGCTCGTCGCATGGCCATGGCCGATCTGCCCGAAGAGGATTTCCTGGCGTCGGTCATCGAGCTGGTGGCCACAGACCACGCCTGGGTGCCGGACGGCGACGGCGAACGCAGCCTCTATCTTCGTCCGTTCATGTTCGCCTCCGAAACCCTGATCGGCGTTCGCTCGGCAGCCGAGTACACCTACATGGTGATCGCCACCCCGGCGTCACCCTTCTATCCGGAGCCGCTGAAGCTCTGGGTGACGCCCGACTATTCCCGCACTGCCGCCGGCGGCACCGGCATGGCCAAGTGCGGCGGAAACTACGCGGCGTCGATGGCCGCCGAGGCGCAGGCTCACGAAAACGGCTGCGACCAGGTGCTTTGGCTCGATTCGGCCACCCGAACCAACATCGAAGAGGGCGGCACGATGAACTTCTTCGTCGTCACCCGCGACGGCGAGCTGGTGACCCCAAGCCTGGACGGCAACATACTGGCCGGCGTCACCAGGGATTCGCTGCTGAAGCTGGCCGAATTCCACGACCTGAAGCCGGTCGAGCGCGAGCTGCCTCTGACGCAGGTCTGCGAGCAGATCAAGGCAGGTCAGATCACAGAGGCGTTCGCGTGCGGAACCGCGGCGGTAGTCAGCCCCGTTATCGGCCTGAAGGCTCCGGACTTCGAGGTGACGGTGGCCGACGGCAAGCCCGGCGAAAAGACGCTCGAGCTTCGCGGACATTTGACCGGCATCCAACTGGGCAACCGCGAGGACACCTTTGGCTGGCTGACTCGAGTCAGGTAATACTGCCTCCCGATTGGATTAAAATCGCTTTCGAGCCGAGGGCTAATACTCTTCCCTCGGCTCTGTTGTTTCCTGGCGACAGAGTGACTAATGGTTGTTTTTCAATCGGGCTGATCGTGTGCCGCACGACTTCTAGCCCGCAGGATTTTTCTGGCAAGGGGCTATATCCTTGAGGTCGTGATTGAAATTTTGGCTGATGCACCCCTCCTGACGCTGTTCCTGGTGATCGCGTTGGGCACCCTGGTCGGCGCGATACCGTTTGGCCCCATCAAGTTCGGCCCCGCAGGCGCGCTATTCGTCGGTCTGGCGATCGGCGCGCTTGACCCGGCGCTGGGCGAGGGCTTTGGTGTGGCGCAGTCCATCGGGCTGGCGTTATTTGTTTACACGATCGGGCTGGCTGCGGGCTCGTCGTTCTTCAGGGATCTGCGAAAGCAGGCCCCGTTTCTGCTGGGCGTCATCGTGCTGCTGACGATCTACGCCCTGATGGTGGCGTTCGCTGGTAAGCCGTTCGGCATCAGCAGCGAGCTGTTGGGCGGCATGTATTCGGGCTCGCTGACCACCACCCCTGCGCTGGCGGCGGCGACCTCGGCCGCTGGCGGTTCTACTGAACCTGCGGTGGGTTATGCGATCGCCTACCCGGTCGGCGTCATCGTGACGATGATCATGCTGACCTTCGTGATGAGCAAGCAGCTGCCTGGCACCAAGGATCCGGATCCCGTCTCAGCGGCTGGCCTGGAAGCGAAGACCGTGCGCGTCGATCGCCCGATGCGCATCCTAGACATACCGGGCATCGCCGAGGTCACCGGCAGCGCTGAGGGGCAGGTGCGCATCAGCTACCTGAACCGCGCGGGCCGGGTGCGCGTCGCCGACCCGCAAGAAAATCTCTTTCCCGGCGACGAGGTGCTGGTGGTCGGCACCCCGGAACACGTCGATATCGCGGCCGATGCACTAGGCCACGTTCTCGACGCCGACCTGACCCACGATCGTTCGGAAGTGGATTTCCGCAGATTCGTGGTCAGCAACCCGAAGATCGCCGGACGCACTGTCGCAGAGCTGCACATACCGTCGCGCTACGACGGCCTGATCACCAGGATTCGCCGCGGCGACACCGACATGCTGGCCACCGCGGAATCGAGGCTGCAGGCCGGCGATCGCGTGCTGGTGGTGGTGCCGAGCCAAAACATGGCCGCGGTAAGCAAACTATTCGGAGATTCCGAGCGCAAAGTAACCGAGGTGGATTTCTGGTCGGTCGGCATCGGCATCGCGCTGGGCGTAGCCATCGGCCTGATCTCGATTCCGCTGGGCGGCGGCGCAGCGCTCTCGCTGGGCAGTGCGGCTGGCCCGCTGGTAGTCGGCCTGATCCTAGGCAAACTCGACCGAACCGGCCCGATCGTCTGGTCGATGCCGAACGCTGCAAACCTAACCATCCGCCAGCTCGGCCTAGTGCTCTTCCTGGCGACGGTTGGCCTGTCCACTGGCCAGGCGTTCGCGTCGACGGCGTTCAGCATGAAAGGTGTCAAGATCGGCCTGCTTGCGGGTGCGCTGCTGGCCATCATTCTCCTCGTTTTCTGGGTGATGGGACGCCATCTCGGCCTGTCGATGCCGCGAGTGGCGGGTGGCATGGCCGGCTTCGTGGGCCAGCCTGCGCTGCTCAGCCACGTCCAGTCGGTCGTCGACGACGAGCGCACCGAGCCAGGCTATTCGGCCACCTTCGCGCTGGGCATCATCGCGAAGATCGTGCTGGTTCAAGTCGTAATGATGCTGTAAAAGCTTAATGTGGAAGTTTTGGCTCGTAGTCGAGCCATATTTGACTCGTTAGCGTTCCTTGGGGCCAGATAATGGCTAAAGGCTGGATGGGCAGGAGGGTTTTTCTCGGCTCTGGTTGTGTGGCGCGTAAGCGACACATCCCATGTCTAGCGAGAAAAAGACTCCTGACAGCCAGCCACCGATCGGCAACTAAACCGCCCACCAACCACTCGAGCTGCTCAACACGGAAGTTTTGGCTCGCAGTCGAGCCATATTTGACTCGTTAACGATCTGACACGTACTGGCTTTGCGTTTTTCTTGACAGCACTTTCACCTTGACCTATTGTGTTAATCACTTAATACAACGACACAGGGATGGGAGGGTGCATGGACTTCGACGCTTCATCCCCTATCTGGCTCCAGCTCGTGGCCGAATTCTCCAGGCGGATTTCCGTCGGCGTCTGGCCTAGCGGCTCCAGGCTTCCGGGGGTTCGCGATCTCGCGGCCGAGTTGGGCGTCAACCCGAACACCGTGCAGCGCGCTCTAGCCGAGCTGGACAGGCAGGGCATCACCTATTCGGAACGCACTTCGGGACGATTCGTGACCGACGACCAACTAAAAATCACCGACCTACGCAACCAGCAGGCCGCAGCCGGCGCGGACGATTTCATTGCCAGATGCGCTGGTCTGGGCATCTCCAGCGACCAGGCCCGCCAGCTCATCGCGGATCGCTGGGCTCAAACAGTAAACGCACTCCAAGAAAGTCAGGAGAGATAATCATGACGGCTAATTTCCCAGAAACGGCCACGCCGTACAGCCCGCCCACGGGCCAGGCGAACGCCATCAGAATCAGAAACCTGCACAAGACATACCAGCAGACCGTGGCTCTGGACGACCTCAACCTAGACCTGAACTACGGCAGCGTCGTCGGCCTGCTCGGCGAGAACGGCTGCGGCAAGACCACCCTGCTGAAGATCCTGGCAGGCGTGCTTGCCGATTACAGCGGCGACGTCCAGATCGCCGGGTTCAAGCCGGGCGCGCAGTCCAAGTCGCTAGTGGCATTCCTGCCGGACAAGGATTACCTGCCCACCGAGAAGACGCTGAACTACCTGGTCGGCTACTTCAAGGACGTCTACGTCGATTTCGAGGCGCAGAAGGCGCTGGATCTGATCAACTTCTTCGGCCTGAAAGAAGACATGAGGCTGAAGCAGATGTCGAAGGGCATGCGCGAGAAGGCGCAGATCGCGCTGACGATGGGCCGCAACGCCAGCGTTTTCCTGCTGGACGAACCGATTTCGGGCGTCGATCCGGCCGCTCGCCAGGTGATCCTGGACGGCATCGTGCGCGCCATCACGCCGGAAAATCTGGTGGTCATCTCCACCCACCTGATTCACGACCTGGAGCCGATTCTCGACACCATCGTGATGATGCGCCACGGCCGCGTGCTGCTCAGCGGCGGCGTCGACGACCTGCGCACCGAACACAGCAAATCGATCGACGAACTATTCAGGGAGGTCTACTCATGGAACAGGTAAACATAAAGCCGATAACCGTCGACATGGCCACGCTGCTGAAATACGAGGCCAGCCGCACCATCAAGCCACTGATGATCGCCGTGCTTATTCCTCTGCTTGCGGTGTTTACCCTGACCGCGGTCAGTTTAGTGCCAGCCCAGTCGGTGAAAGCAATTTCTTTGACGCTGACGACGCTCGGCGTCGCTGCCGGGGCGATCCTACCGTTCGTCTTTCTGATCTTCGATTACTGGCGCAGCGGCTACGGTGCCAATACCTACCTCACGCATACCATGCCCGTGGCCGGCGGCAAGATCTTCTGGGCGAAGCTGACCTGGAGCACTCTGGCCTACCTGGTCTCGCTCGCCGTTTTCATCGGCGAAGTTTTCATCATGCTGTTCCAGATTTCGCGCAACGTCGGGATGTCATATAGCGACTTGCTGAAAGACATTTTTACCGCCGTGGAGGAAGCGCCCAACTGGATTCTATTTTTCGGTGTCACATACGGGTTCATTTACGTGGTGATGAGTCTGGTCACGCTTTTCTTCTCCATCTCTGTGGGTTTTGAGTCGCGGATGCAGAGGTTCGGCAAGGCAGGCCCCGTCATCATCGGCGTGGCGCTGTACGTGATTTACCAGATCGTCAACTTCGTCTTCCTCCTTATTCCATTCGGTTTCGAGTTCAGCAGCGACCTGCATTTCAACAGAATCGACATCTTTGTGGGAGGGCCGAGTGAAAATTATTTTCCGATAGGCATTCTCATTCCACCGCTGCTCTTCGTGATCGGGCTGACCTGGCGCACCTGGGTCTCGTGGCAGAAGAAGATCTCGCTTTAATTCCCCTTCCCCTCCCTGGCCCCGGCTCTTTCGAGTCGGGGCCAGTTCATTCTGGGGTCAGGAGTTGCGCTGACGTCCTCTGGTTGCGGCGGAAATTCGGTTCTCGCTCAGCCTCATGCAGGCCTTCCAAACCTCCCCCGACAGGGCAAGGTTGTAGCTTTCCGGCGAGCTGATGCGGGGGCAACGGCGGAAAACGTACTCGCCTGCCAGCTCTATCGCCTCGTCCGAAACCGCCACCCAGGCCAGATCCTCGCCGGCCTGCTGCGCGGTCAGCGTTCCGCCGAGCCGCTCCATGACCGGGGTTGCCGCCCAGTAGGCGCCGCGGATGATAGCCGGATAGTTTCGATAAATCTTGGTATTGGCAACGACGCCTGGGTCGACCGTAAAACCGTAGAGCTCCGGGAAGCGCCGATTGATCTCGTAGGCCAGCTGCACGCAGTAGAGCTTCGAGGTGGCGTATCTCATGCCAGGGCTGCGCATCCAACGAAACAGCAGTTTAGAATCTTCGGGGTTGGAAGCGAAGAGCTTGGCCGGCGGCAAAATTAGCGGTCCGTTGGCTCCAAACCAACCACTACGGACGCGGTGAGCCTGCGAGGCGAGCGTGATGATGCGGCTTTGCGGCGGTAGCGCCCATTCGAGCTCGCGAAACAGCATGAACTGGCCGAGCACGTTGACGGCTAGCGTCTCCTCGACCCGGTCGTCAGTACGACGCAGCCGGGCGCTCGGATAGATCCCAGCGTTCAAAATCAGCGCTTCGGCGCTAGTCAGACCAAGACCGCGAATCTGTTCGGCCGCCTCGGCCACAGAGCGAAGCCTGGAAAAGTCGCATTCGATGAAGCTGACGTCTCCACGCTTAACGCCTGTCAGCGCGCGCTCTAGCTTGCCCTTGCCGGCGTCATCGCGATAGGTGGCGACGACGTCGTGCCCCATTTTTGCCAGTGCTACGGCTGAATGCAGACCAACGCCTGATGTTGCTCCACTGATAACTACCGTCGACACGACTAATAGTCTCGCAGGCTATTTCGGATAAAACCCCCAGTTTTCGAGCTGCAGACGGCATTTAGAAAAACTCAAGACTTAAGTAATAACAAAGCCGGATTTTTTCTAGCCGCTAGGGACGAAGAACCGCCCGAAACTACCCCTTTTTACCCATTTTTTGGCTTTTAGAGGGGGGTGCTTGAAAACCCCAGGAACCCGGTTGATATATTTAAATCGTTGATTCCGCTGGTTTCCCCGACTGGCGATGCGCAACAAACCGGTGCCTGTGGTTCCAGGGGGTGGGTACGCAGGCACCGGCTAAAACTTCTCTTTCAGCAAAAACAATTCTTAATTCGTGCGGAATATCGCGCGCGCTGGCCGCGTTTATGAGTAAGACTTAAAGAAAAGGAGTAACCATGGCAACCGTAGAGCTAACCGGCGAAAACTTAGAACAGAAGCTTTCGGGCAGCGATATCGCGATCATTGATTTCTGGGCCCCGTGGTGTGGCCCGTGCCGTCAGTTCGCCCCTATCTATGAAGAGGTCAGCAACAACCACGACGACATCCTCTTTGGCAAGGTCAACACCGAGGAAGAGCAGGAGTTGGCCGCGGTTGCCGGCATCACCTCGATCCCGACGCTGATGATCTTCCGCGAACAGATCCCCGTCTTCAGCCACTCGGGCGCGATCCCCGCGGCCGCGTTAGAAGACCTGGTCAAGCAGGTTCGCGAACTGGACATGGAGGACGTCCGCAAGCAGGCAGCGGAAGCAGCAGCCCAGGCGGCTCACGCTGCTCAAACCGCTAATCAGAACGATTAAGACCATTTTTTAAAGCTAGCCCGGCCAGTTGGCCGGGCTAGTTGCCTCCAAAAACACCCTTTTCGCGTCGCTGAGTGTGGCTATCGGGCCTTTTGCGACTAAGATTCATGAACAACTCATATTTTTTGGAGGTGAGAGCGATGGCTTGGTTACGTGGAGTTGAGCGAAAGCTCGAGAATGCGGTCAACACCATCTTCTCTCGTACCGTGCGGGGCGACGTCGAACCAATCGAGATCGCCACCCGGCTTCGCAAAGAGTTGGACGCCGAGGCAAAGCTACTCAGCCGCGACCGCCGTCTGGTGCCGAACGACTTCACCGTCTATCTCTCTTCTCATGACTACGACGAGTTGGCCCCGATCGCGCGGGCGATCAACGACGAGATCGTTCCGGAGTTGCGCAGACACGCCGGCGAGAACTCATACGTCTTTAATGGGCCCATCAAGATCGACTACGAGTGCGACGAGAACCTCTCGGTCGGTCAGTTCAACGTCAAGTCTCAGTCGGTGGCGACGGTCGCCGAGAGCGACGGCCCGGCCTCGGAGACTTCGCTGCACAGGGCTCCGCTGGTGCTCGAGGTCAATGGCGTGCGTCACCCGCTGACGCCCCCCGGCTTCACCATCGGCCGCGGCTCGGAGGCGGATCTGCGCATCAACGATCCGGGCATCTCCCGGTTGCACGCCAGAATCAACTGCGAGGAGGACCCGCAGAGCGGCATGGTCATTACCATCGAGGATCTGAACTCTACGAACGGGATAATCGTCAACAGCGAGCGCGTCAAGAAAACCGAATTGGGCGACGGCTCGAGAATCGAGATCGGCAAGACGCGAATGCTGGTGCACTCCCCGCTAGGAGCGTAGCCAATGAGCACTATTGCATTAGTCGCGCTGAAGATCGGCTTCCTGGCGCTCCTCTGGATCTTCATCTTCTACGTTGCCCAGGTAATCAAGGGAGATATGTTCGGCCGGAAGATCTCCGAGGAGGAGCTGGCCAGCGAATCCGCGGCTGCCGAGCGCACGAGCAAGCGTGCGGAGCGCCGCAGGCGTCGTGAGGAGCGTCGAAAGGCGAAGCAGAACGCTAAGCAGGGTCGGGCCACTCGGATTGTGGTTTCGGACGGCCCGAACGCCGGCGTCTGGGCCCCGCTGCCGATGACGGGCGCCGTGCTACTCGGCCGCTCCAACAACGCCACCATCGACATAATGGACGACTACGCCTCCAGCAGGCACGCCCGCGTCTACGACCACGACGGGGTCTGGGTCATCGAAGACCTCAAATCCACCAATGGCACCTACGTGAACGGCCAACAGATCGTCCAACCCACCATCGTTTCGACTGAAGACAGCATCCGAATCGGCCGCACGCACCTAGCTTTGGAGGCCTAGTTTCGAATGACCCTCAGCCTTGACTTCGTCGCCCATTCCGAAATCGGTCTAGTCCGCGACAACAACCAGGATTCCGCTTTCTGCTCACCGTCCATGCTGATGGTGGCGGACGGTATGGGTGGCGCTGCGGCCGGCGATCTCGCGTCCGCTGTGGTGATCAGTCAGCTGCGCGAGGTCGACCAGAAGGCCGCCGAGCGCGCGGCAGAGGGCAATCCGCTAGCCGGCGAGGAGATTCTGGACACGCTTCGCAACGCCCTAGCTCAGGCCAACGAAAACCTCGCCGAACTCGTGCTGCAGGATAGGCAACTCGAGGGCATGGGCACGACCGTCTGCGGCGGATATTTCGACGGTGAGCGGTTGGGCATCGCGCACATCGGGGATTCGCGCGGCTATCTGCTTCGCGACGGCGTGCTGGTTCAGATCACCCATGACCACTCCTGGGTGCAATCTCTGGTTGATGAGGGCAAGATCAGCCCCGAGGACGCCACTACGCATCCGCACCGCTCACTGCTGCTGAAGGTTCTGAACGGTCAGCCAATCCACGAGCCAGATTTCAAGGTTATCGACCTTAAGCTCGGCGACCGGCTGCTGTTCTGTTCAGACGGCCTGTCCGGCATGATGAACGCCAAAGAGCTCGACAGCCTGATCCGCACCAAGAACCTGTCTAAGGCGCTCCGCGAGCTCACCTCTGCCGCCTATCGCGGCGGCGGCACTGACAACATCACGCTCGTGATCGCTGACGTGGTCGAGCAGGATGACAAGCTCGATCGCCGCTCGGCGATGACCTTGGGCGCCGCTGCTTCGGTACAGATCCCAAAGATAGAACTCCGCGAACCCACCGGCACGCTACCGGCGATTCCGCTACCACCGCCGCCCGAGCTGGAGGGGGTGCCCGCGGACGTCAACGTGCCCGAGGGCATCATCGATCCGGACGCTTTCGAAAAGATTCGCTACCGACCGCAGCTCCGCATGAAGAAGCGCCGCTGGCTGCCTTGGATCATCGCCGCGCTGGTTTTGCTGCTGATTGCGGGCACCGGCACGTATCTGTTGGGCAAGGATTACGTCACCAAGAATTACTACATCGCAGCTACCGAGGACGGCCACATCGGCATGTACAACGGCGTGGATCTGGAACTATTTGGCCGCGATTTCGGCAAGCTGGTCGAGACTAGCCCCGAAGAGGTTAAGTTCCTGCCAAGCTACCGACGCAGCCAGGTCGAGAGCGGCGATTTGCGGGAGTATTCGAAGCAGGACGCCTCCGCTCAGCTAAACGAATTAACCGAACTCGCTAAGAAGTGCCGTGTGCAGCTGGACGGCCGCGACCCCGAGTCAGTTACTTCTCCCTCGGCGAGCGCGTCGTCCTCAGCTAATTCGTCGGCAAGCGCCTCCGCTGCCCCTGAGCTGCCGGAGGAATGTCGATGAGCGAAACAGTTGTCTATCGCAAGCGCCGGAACGTCGAGCTGTTCGGCGTGATCCTAGCCGCCCTGTTCGGCATCGGCGGCCTACTGCTGACCCACTACAACCGCGATGCCCAGATCACGAATCAACTGATGTTGATCTGCGTCGGCTGGCTCGGGCTCTGCCTGGTAGCGCACCTGCTGGTTAGGGTGTTCATCTCGTTCGCAAACCCGGTGATCCTGCCGGTCGCGCTGGCGCTGAACGGTCTGGGGCTGGCCATGATCCACCGACTAGACCTAAGTTTGGAAACCTCGGGGGCGCTGAACCAGCTGATCTGGACGGTGCTTGGGGTGGCTCTTTTCGGGCTCATACTAGGCCTGATGCGCGATTACCGTATCCTAGACGGCATTCCATATGTGCTCTTCCTAGTCGGCATGGTCATGCTGATGCTGCCGCTAGTGCCCGGCTTGGGTAGCGCAAAGTTCGGTTCACGAATCTGGATCGAGGTCGCGGGATACTCGTTCCAGCCAGCCGAGGTCGCCAAGATTTTGCTCGCGATTTCTTTCGCGTCCTATCTAGTCGAACACCGCGATCTGTTGACGATGGCCGGCCCCAAGATCGGCAAGCTGCAGCTTCCCAGGCTGCGTGACCTGCTGCCGATTTTGGTCATGTGGCTGACCGCCCTTGTGGTGCTGGTCTTTGAGAACGATCTCGGCACCTCTCTGCTGTTCTTCGGCCTGTTCATCATGATGCTCTACGTGGCCACCAGTCAGGTGCGCTGGCTGGTGATTTCTGGCGGCCTGTTTGTGCTGGCGGCGCTCGTTGTTTCGCAGCTCTCGCACGTCCAGACCCGAATTTCTAGCTGGCTAGACCCGTTCAGCAACTTCGACGTCAACTACCAGGTGATTCAGGCACAGTATGGCATCGCCTGGGGTGGCCTGTTCGGCAGGGGCTGGGGGCTGGGACGCCCACAGCTGATTCCGGTTGCCAGCAGCGACTTCATCTCGGCTGCGGTCGGTGAGGAGCTCGGGCTGGTTGGCCTGATCGCGTTGATCGTGCTTTACGCGCTGTTGATCAGCCGCGGCCTGAAGACCGCGCTGGCCATGACCGACAACTTCGGAAAGCTGCTTGCCGCTGGCTTCAGCTTCGTCTTTGGGCTGCAGACCTTCGCGATTATCGGCGGCGTCACCCGACTGCTGCCGCTTACCGGTTTGACTACGCCGTTCGTCTCTCAGGGCGGCAGTTCGCTGGTTTGCAACTGGGCGATCATCGCTATCATCATGGTGATCAGCCACGAGGCGCGCAGGCCAAGGCAGGAGATAGTCGAACCTGTGATGGCTGATTTCGCCGACGACAGCACCCAGGTCATCAACGTCTCGGAATCTAAGTGAGCGAGGGGAGGAATTCATGAACAAGTCGCTACGCGTGTTAGCCATCGCATTGGCCGTAATGTTTTTCGCGCTGCTGGCTAACGTGAGCGCCGGCTATCTGCTGCGTTCCGACGAGCTGAATTCCGACCAACGAAACTCCCGGGTTAGAGACGAGCAATTCGGCGCCCACCGAGGCGACATCGTCGCCGGAAACGTGCCTATCGCGGGCAACGAGTACACGGGCGTGCGGCCCTTCCTGAACCAGCGGATTTACGCCAACGGCCCGCTTTACGCTCCCGTCACTGGATTTTTCTCGTACAACTACGGCGCGAGCGGCTTGGAAAAGACCCAAAACGATATCCTCATCGGCAAATCTGACTCGCAGTTCGTGGGACGCGTTATCGACACGCTTTCTGGCCGCACTCCGCAGGGCGGCAACGTCGTCACAACGATTGACCCCACCGCCCAGCAGGCCGCCTGGGACGCGCTGGCCGGCCGCGAGGGTGCCGTGGTTGCGCTCGACTACACCACCGGCGAGGTGAAGGCGCTGGTTTCTACTCCGAGCTACGATCCATCCGCCCTAGCCGGCGTAGATCTTGAGGCTGTCACCGCGGCCTGGGAGCAGTTGAACGCGGATCCGTCGCAGCCGATGAAGAACCGCGCTAGCCAGGAGATCTACCCGCCGGCCTCGACATTCAAGCTCGTCGTCAGTGCTGCCGCTCTGGCCGATGGCTATACCCCGGATCGGAAGATCGCTACGCCGGCTCAGCTGCAGCTGCCAGGATCAACTCACATGCTGCCCAACGCGGTTGCGGCTTGCGGTGATGGCGAGCAGACGCTTGAATACGCGCTGGGCATGAGCTGCAACACGTCGTTCGCAAACATCACCCTGGATCTTGGCGAGCAGAAAATCGCCGAGCAGGCTGAAAAGTTCGGCTTCGGAACGAAAATCGCCAAGGACTTCGACTCGGCTTCCAGCGTCTATCCTTCCGACATGGATCAGGCGTCGCTCGCGCTGAGCGGCATCGGCCAATACAACGTTCGTGCTACTCCGCTGCAGATGGCGCTGGTTTCGGCCGCCATCGCAAACGACGGCAAAGCTATGCAGCCGTATCTGGTCAAGGAACTACGAGACAGCAATCAGCGGATTCTTCGCCGCAATAAGCCAACCGAGTTGAGCAAGGCGATGACACCGGCGAACGCAAAACAGCTTCAACAAATGATGCGGTTCGTGGTCGAGGGCGGCATCGGTGGCGGCGCTAAAGTTTCTGGAGCGACCGTGGGTGGCAAGACAGGCACGGCCGAGAACGGTGATAACCGCTCGACCTGGTTCACGGGCTACATGGAAGAGAGCCACGTCGCGATCGCGGTCTTTCTGAAGAACGACACCGCGGAACAGGCCGCGCCAACTGCCCGCAGGGTATTGGAGGCAATGCGTTGATATTTCTTACCAGTAATATGAGTAAACCGGATTTTGATCGCCCGCTGCGGCAAGGAGGAACACGATGACAGGTCAGACCCTTTCTGGCCGTTACAGGCTGGTTGAAGTTATCGGCCGTGGCGGCATGGCGGAGGTTTGGCGGGCTCGCGACGAGAGGCTTAACCGCGACGTCGCCGTTAAGCAGCTGCGAACGAATCTGGCAACGGACTCGAGCTTCCAGATGCGCTTCAACCGCGAAGCGCAGGCGGCGGCAGGACTGAACCATCCGAATATCGTCGGGGTCTACGACACTGGCACAGAGCGCGATGCTCACGGCATCATGGTGCCCTACATCGTCATGGAGCTCGTTCAGGGTCGTACTCTGCGCGAGATTCTGCGCTCCGGGCAGCGTATTCCCGACGCAACGGCCTTCCAGTACACCGCTGGAGTGCTGGACGCGCTGGCCTATTCGCACAAGGCGGGCATCGTCCACCGCGACATCAAGCCGGCCAACGTGATGCTGACCACCTCGGGCCAGATCAAGGTGATGGACTTCGGTATCGCGCGAGCAGTTTCCGATACCTCCGCCACGATGACCCAAACCGCGGCGATCATCGGTACCGCGCAGTATCTTTCGCCCGAGCAGGCGCGCGGCGAGACAGTCGATGCTCGATCGGATATCTACTCCACCGGATGTCTGCTTTACGAGCTGCTGACCGGCAAGCCGCCGTTCCAGGGTGACTCCCCGGTTTCAGTGGCCTATCAGCACGTTCGCGAAGCAGTCACTCCGCCTAGCCAGCTGAATCCTTCGATTACCCCTCAGATGGACGCGGTGGTATTGAAGGCTCTGGCAAAGGATCCTGCCGAGCGCTATCAATCAGCCGAGGAGATGCGCGCAGACTGCACTCGTCTGCTCAGCGGCGAGGCCGTCACCGCGGTCATACCGCCGGCGATAGTCACTCCCGCAGGCGATGACATGGCCACCCAGGTTCTGTCGCCTAACGCGACCGTTTCCGAGACCGCGGTGCAGACCGCGCCGGCTCGGGCACTGGACCCCGTCACGCAGGACGCCCTGGATGAAGAGGACGAGCCCAAGCGCCGCAGGTGGCTGACCTTCGTGCTGGTCGGCCTGCTGCTCGTTCTGCTGGGAATTGTTGGTTTCTTCTTCCTGCAGATGAATTCCGGCGAGGATAAGGACGACGTCGTTGCCGTCCCGAGCGTGCTGGCTTCGACTGAGGAAGCGGCGAAGCGGACACTGACCGAGGCCAATCTGGTGCCTAAGGTCAATTACGAGGAGGGCGACGAGGAGACCAAGGGGCAGGTGACGGCTCAGGATCCGGTAGGTGGAACCGAAGTGAAGATCGGATCGACGGTGACGATCACCGTGAATTCCGGCCCTGAGGCCCTGGAGGTTCCGCAGGGACTGATCGGCATGACCGAGTCTGAGGCTCGAGCCGCGCTCGCGGAGGCCGGGTTTACTAACGTGGTCAAGCAGGATGCCCCAGCTAACAAGGAAACCCCGGATACCGCTGAGGATACCGTCGTTGACGTCCAGCCGGCGTCGGGTAAAAAGCTGAAGGCCGATTCGCAGATCACCATTTACGTGGCGACCGGAAAGTCGACGTTGCCCAGGGTGATCGGCATGACCGCAGACGAGGCCAAGCAGGAACTAGCCAAGTTGGGCTTCACTAACGTCGAGGTTTGGGAAACAGAAACCAGCGTCCAGGCCGATAACGGCAAGGTGACCCTGCAGAATCCGACGGGCAATACCACTCAGCTGCGTTCCACGTCGATCACGCTGACCGTCGCCAAGTACAAGGCGCCCGCGCCGACACCTGCCGCAAGCCAGCCCACCGCTGCCGGTGGCCAGGAAGGCGAGGGCTAGCCACTGACAGCGCCCGAACGGCCAACGCTAGCCGTTCGGGCTGCCGAAGGAACGGGCGAGGCTAGCTGCCGAAGGAACGGGCGAGGCTAGCTGCCGAAGCCGGGGGCTTCGTAGTCACCTATCCTCTGCTGCGAATAACCCAACTGATAGGCCTGGGCGTACTGCCGATAGATCTGGGTGCCCTTGTCGTCCGCTAGCCCCTGTTCCAGGGCTACCGGGTCGCCGATGGCAACTATTTCATAGGGCGGAGCATAGGGCGTGCCGTGCAACACGACGGTATTGCCGACGCATTTAATTGCGGTGGTTGTGATCACCCGCTCGCCCTGCAGCGTCATGGCCTCGGCTCCGGCGCGCCACAGCGCGTTGACCACCACCTGGATGTCCTGCTGGTGAACCACGAGCATGTCTGGGTCGACGCCCTCTGGTTTGATGTCCAGGGGCGCGTCGGTGAGCGTTACCTTCAGGGCGGGTCCTCGCAACGCGGTCATTCCCGAGGCGGCTTCGACTGCGCGCAACCCGTCGATGGAGACCTGCTCGCCCGACTGCTCCGTCATCGCAGCTACTTCGCCGCGAAGCTGCGAGAGCTGCTCGGTGAGACGCTTATTGTCTGCCTCGCGTTCCATCGCCATCTGCGTCAGGTTGGAAGTTCGGTCGGGGCGTAGCTCTCCCCCGCGCACACTGAGCGCGGCAACGGTGAACATCAACCCGGCGAGCGCACAGACCGTGGCCGTGATCAGGGGACGCGAGTACTTCACACCTAAAGATTATCTGCTTGAGCGAATCGTGCAATCGGATGTTGCTTTCACAGACTAAGACGGCATAATTAACCGGGTGAGTGACAATCAAGCAGAACCCGAGAAGAAGTCCGACCGCTCTGAGGAAACCGCGCGCGCGAAGCGTCGCGCCGAGCGTTCGGGCAACCCTGCCAAGGCAGCAAAGAAGCGTGAACAACTGGCGGCTCTCGAGGAGAAACACAAGGCGCACCGCAAGCAGGTGGCTCACCGCGACTGGGTTCCTTACGTTTTTGTTCCGCTCGGCCTACTGGGCGTCCTGTGGCTGGTGGTTTTCTACATCGCAGGCAGCAAGATCGGCTTCATGGCAGCCATGGGCAACTTGAATTTCGTCGTCGGCCTGGGCCTGATCGCCGCCGCGTTCGGCGTCTCCACCATGTGGAAGTAGCCGGAAGCTAAATCAGCTATTTTAGCGACGCCCTTATGACGGCTCTTCGTTGTGCCCAGATTAACTCAACGCGTTAAGGCCCTTTAGCGCCGTTTGCCTTAGCCGGATATTTTCGCAACTTAACGGTTTTTAATTTTCTGTTTGGCTCATATCTGCTACTGTTTCTAACAGTCTTTTGCGCTGGTTGCACAGACTGAAAGTTCGAGATTTCGCGCGTCGCGAGAAACTGTATCTAAAAACCGGGAGCGACATGCTTAATGTAGAAAACCCCGAGACTGGTTCCGCGGGTGGGGCCGGTGACGGAGATTTCGCGGTCGTCA
>CAUPIJ010000022.1:0-32318 GCA_963511305.1 uncultured Propionimicrobium sp. | reverse complement strand
ATACTTTTGACACATCGTCTCCTTTGACAATGTTGCGCAACGTTACGCAACGAATGTTGTCATAGTATATGATTAATTTTGAAATTACAAGAGACCGGGAAGATAGATTTTTATGGGGTCGTCACTGCGAGAGGTGGCAAGAGTAGCGGGAGTATCTACCTCGACCGTGTCCAGGTATGTAAAAGGCGAATTGAAGGTTACTGCGGATACGTCGGAGAGAATAAATAATGCTATTGCTGAGGTTGGCTGGCGTCCTAAGGTTAAAAATGACCCTAGATTAGATTCAGTTGTGTTGTTGATCCCATCTTTGACTAATCCGTTTTTCGCTTATTTGGCTGATGAAATTGTAAGTGTTGGAAAAGTTGAAAAAAAGAAAATTTCGATCCGTTTAACTGGTGGTGTTCTGTCGAGTGAATTGTCCATCCTGGATGAAGTTTTGAATGATGAATCAATTCACGGAATTTTATACATTGGTAATAATTTGTTAGATGATCTAATAGATGTAGCAAAAATAAATAAACCATTTGTGATGGTAGATGAGATTGTTTTTAGTAGTAAAACAGCTAAAAGAGTTCCGTATGTTGTGTCAGGAAATAAAAATGGGGCTTATCAAGCCACGAACCATCTATTAGTCAACGGTCACAAAAATATTGCTTTTGTCGGTGGGCCAGTCGGCTTATTCTCTGCTGAACAGCGCGAGATTGGCTTCCGTAAAGCCATGAATTACCACGGTGTAGAATGCGATGAAGATTTAATATTCCGCGGACCTTACAGCAATGCCTTCGGCGCTTCAGTGTTACCCAATATTATCAATCGTAAAGTACCTGTAAATGCTGTTTTTGCTTGCTCAGACATAGTCGCTATTGGCTTAATTAATGCCGCAAGAGAATCTAATTTAGAAATTCCAAAAGATTTGTCAGTTATCGGTTTTGATGACATACCTTTATGTGATTGGTTTTCGCCTGGATTAACGTCTGTTAGTCAACCAATAAGTGAAATGGCGAGCGCTGCTTTGCAAGCATTAATCTCCCAATTTCATGGAAGAACCTACAGAAGTGTTGTGCTGCCGATGAGGTTGATTGCGAGAGCTTCAGTAAGAAAATTAAATAATTAAAAATATTGAAAACTCAAAGAGGAGTGTCTCGTGAAAAACTATATTCTTTCCGATTGTTTGTCAGTTTTGGAATCTATTGGTTCATCTGTTGCTGTCGTTGGTTCTATTAACGCCGACCTAACAGTCGAAACCGAGCGGCTGCCCGGCCCCGGCGAGACCGTGGTCGGCGGCCCGTTGGCCATCCTGCCCGGCGGAAAATCCGCCAATCAGGCGGTAGCTAGCGCGTTGCTGGGCGCCGAGGTGCATCTGATCGGTGCGGTCGGCATAGACGGAAACGGTGAACTTCTTCTCGACTCGCTGCAGAAGGCCGGCGTTAACACGCTCGGCATCAGGCGGGTCGAGGGGCCGTCCGGTTCGACGATGATCACCGTCGACAAGAACGGCGAGAACACTATCGTCTACTCCGCCGGCGCGAACAACGCCGTCGACGCGGAAATGGTGCATTCAAAGCGGCGCATAATCAGAGAGGCGAACGTGCTCGGGCTTTGCCTAGAGGCGCCGCTCGACGGGGTGGAGGAGGCCGCACGAATCGCTCACAAGGCTGGCAAGACCGTGGTTTTGAACTACTCGCCGATCGTCGAAGCGCCCGAGAGCCTGTTATCTCTGGTCGACGTGCTGATCGTCAACGAACATGAGCTTTCAGCTCTGAGCGGCAAGAAAGTCTCGGTTGAGGATCAGCAGGGGCTAGAGGAAGCAATTCGCGGCCTCGGCTTCGATCGGCTAGTTCTCACCCTGGGTGGCAAGGGCTCGGTGGTCTTCGAGGGCGGCGAGTTCACTCCGGTGTCCGCGGTCAAGGTCGACGTCGTCGACACCACTGGTGCCGGCGATTCCTTCATGGGCACTCTGCTGAGCGCGCTTTCTGCGGGGCAAAGCCTGGCCAATGGCGCGAAGCTGGCCGCCGTGGTTTCTGCGCTGTCGACCACTAAGGTCGGTGCCCAGGCTTCCTACAGGGACGCCAGCGCGGTTCGAAAATTTATGGGTCTCTAGAATTCTTCATCCGCAGCCTGCAGCATGCGAATGCCGGAACGGATGCAGTTGATCAAAGCGATCTGGCCGAGTTGAGTGCTGCCGCCGAAAACGTCCGCTTCGTTTGCTGCAGCCGAGGCGAGCACTTCGTCAGCGCTCTTAGCTAGCGGAGAACTGAATGAGGTTGTCAGGGCTATTGTCTTAGCACCGGCCTTCTGTGCTCTGCGCAGGGTCATCAACAGCTGTCTTGTCTCATCGGCGTTGCATATCGCGACTGCGGCGTCGTCGCTGGTCAGGCTGCTCGCGGCGTCAATCGCTGATTCGTAGTCGGAATAGGGCTCGCTTTTTAAGCCTGCCTCCGACAGGACGTGGTTCATGAAAGACGCCACCACCTCGGACATCGGTGGGCTGTAGATATGCACTCACTCGGCCTGCAACAGACTCGTGATGACCTTTTCTAGCGATTCCATGCTGGTCATATTGAAGGTGTCGCGGATTGTCTCGATCTGGAGCTGGGCCAGTTTCTTCGAGTTCTGGGAAAGCGCATCGGCTCCCTTGTCGCTCAGCTGCCAATCGTGGCTGAGGCGCTGGCCCGCCTCCATGGCGAGCAGATAGCGAAGCTGGGCATAGCCGCTAAGCCCGATCCGATGTGAAAAGCGCATCACCGTCGTCTTGGAGGTGAAGGCAGCCTTGGAAATCTCGGAGATGGTGTAGGAAGAGGCTCTGCTCGGGTTGTTTAGGATTAACTCTGCGACCGAGCGCTCAGACGGACGTAGCTCAGGAAGGATGTTCAATATTGAAGTTGTTATTGATTTCATCTGGCTAACCGATCTCCTAACGCAAGCCAAAAATTCTAGATGCCGAATCATCCCCAGTGATTGCTAGAAAAAACAGCGCCTAAAACGATGTGGTGTTCTTTTCGGTTTCTGGAATTTTCTTGTGTTCCCCCTAGCCACGCACCCGCCGGCTATAAGATTCAGTTGGTAAAAAGTACCCAACCGAATAAAAGGTAAAGTACAGCTGAAAGACGTATTTTGCTAGTGAAAATCCGTCCAAACGCAAACTTTGAAAATTAGTTACCTAGTTCAAGGAAAAAGCTTGCAAACTATTTACAAAGCGTTTTAAGAAAATAAGCGAGCTGCATATGAGTATAAATGCTGTCAGATTCGTCGAGGAAGATGACGCCGTCGTCGTCGAAATAAACGGCATTCCGCAGTCTTATGTTGACGTGACAGACCCCACAAAACTCGTCTTTCCCTACATGGAAAGAATGTCAGATTTTCTCGACGAAATTGCGCCGAGAGGCCAGCGCTACCGGACAATTCACATCGGCGGGGCAGGCATGTCCATGGCGCGGTACTTATGCGTCACGCGGCCGACCTCTCCGCAGATAGTGCTGGAGCCGGACTCCGAGCTGACGCAGGCGGTTCGCGAGCGTCTGCCGCTGCCGGTGCGTTCCGGCATCAAGGTTCGCGCGGTTGACGGCAGGTCCGGCCTAGCCGCGATGCGAGATGACTTTGCGCAGGTGATCATTGTTGATGCGTTCTTGTCTGCGAGTGTCCCGAAAGATCTGGCCACCATCGAGTTCTTTGCCGAAGTCAGGCGGGTGCTGACCTCTGACGGCCTACTGCTGATGAATGTTATCGACCAGCGGCCCTTCGACTGGGCTCGACGCGTTGTCGCCGCTCTGGCTTGGGTCTTCCCGCAGGTTACTGTGGGCGCCGAGCCGCGAATCTTCAATCAGCCGCGCTTTGGCAACCTGCTGTTGGCGGCCAGTCGGGGCGAGCTGCCGCTTGATGAGGTTCGGAAGGCCTCGACCAGGGCCATCTGGCCCTATCGATACGTTGGGCCAGAAAGAATCGGCAGGTTTGTGGCCGGCGCTGAGGCATTCAGCGACGTCGATAGCGAGCCGTCTCCGGTTAGTGGCAAGCACGGTATTCTCCGCTTCGCCTGAACCGCTAAACTAGGTGCTCATGGCGGCAAGAAAGAAAACTTCCCTGGGGCTCAAGCTGGCGTGGGTCGCGCTGGTTCTCGTGGTCGTTGGCGTTGCCGTCACGCTGGTCTGGCAACTGATCGGCAGCAATCAGCTGGGTCGCAACAACATTGACCGTAACCTCGATTCCTTCGACACGTCGTGTGCCGCCGGCACTGTCTCGGATGTGCTCGCCGTCCTAAGAATCGGCGAGCAGAGGTTCCCAGTTCTAGCTGGGGTCGGTTCTGAGCAGTTGAATGGCGGCGTGGGTATGTATCCGGGCTCGGCGGCGCCTGGCCAGATCGGCAATACTGCAATCGCCGGTTACCGAATAACTAATGGCCAGCCATTCAGGAACCTGTTGGAGTTGCAGGCTGGCCAGATCGTCACGCTGGAGACCTGCCAGAAGGCCTATCGCTACGAGGTCACCGTTCCCGCTAGTGAGCTGACCGTCAAAGCGGAGGATGACTGGGTGCTGGACGAGGTGCCGGGCGAGCCTGGCAAGCGGGCCACTAAGCCGATGCTCACGCTCACCACTAGCCAGGATCTGCTGCCCACGAGCGATCGCAGCGTATGCTTCGCGACCTTCTTGGACGAGCAGGACAACTAGCCAGCCGAGCTCAGAAAGAATTTGTTGGCGCTGGCAGCTATGATTTTTATCATGTCTGATCGCGAAACGCTGCTCAAAGCCATCAATGAACTAGCCGTCGTCAGGGGCAAGGTGACTCTTGCCAGCGGCCGGGAGGCCGATTACTACGTTGATATGCGTCGCGTGACGCTGGATGGCGCGGCAGCGCCCCTGGTCGGCCGGGTGCTTCGCGAGTTGACTAAAGACCTAGACTTTGACGCCGTTGGTGGCTTGACCATGGGCGCGGACCCGGTCGCGTTCTCGATGCTCGCCGCGGCCGCAGCAGAGGGCGACCGTCTGGCCGCGTTCGTCGTGCGGAAAGAAGCGAAGTCGCACGGCCTGCACAAGCGCATCGAGGGCGCGGACATTAAGGGGCGCCGCGTGTTGGTGGTTGAGGACACCTCTACTACCGGCGGCTCCGCGCTGACCGCGGTTGAGGCTGTGCGCGAGGCTGGCGGCGAGCCCGTCGCGGTGGTGGTCGTCGTCGATCGCAGCACGGGTGCCGAAGAAGCGGTTCGTGAGGCCGGCCTGGAATATCGCTACGCCTTCGGCGTTGACGAATTAGAGATCTAGCTCTTTCTGCAAATTTTGTCAGTGGTGGGCAATAGAGTTTTTGTAGCTGGAAGTTTTCGACCATTTTAGGAGCCTCGGGTGAATGCGTTCTTTATCGTTTTAATCGTTTTAATAGTCCTCGTCGTGGGTGTCGCAGCTTGGGGCATCGGCGCCTATAACGGGCTGGTTAAGCTGCGTAACCAGGTCGAGCAGGCCTGGCGTCAGATCGACGTCGAGCTGAACCGACGCTACGACCTGATCCCGAACTTGGTTGAGACGGTGAAGGGCTATGCCAGCCACGAGTCGCAGACGCTGGAGCGGGTCATCGCGATGCGCAACAACGCCTATCAGTCTGCGCGGGCAGGGGCCACCGGCGAGCAGCGTGCGGCGGCCGAAAGCCAGCTGACCGGCGTGCTGCATCAGTTGATCGCCACTGCCGAGGCTTATCCCGAGCTTCGTGCGGACGCAGGCTTCCGTCAGTTGGCCAGCCAGCTCGAGGAAACCGAGGATCGCATTGCGAACGGTAGGCGCTACTATAACGCGGTCGTGAGTAGCTACAACACCAAGATCCAGTCGTTCCCGAACAACATTCTGGCTAACCTGGGCGGTTTCAAGGAGGCCGGCTACTTCGAGGTTCGCGACACGAATGTCCGCAAGGCGCCGACCGTTGACTTCGGTAATCGCTCGGTGCAAGACCACGTCGTGACCGACGAGAGCCGCGATTCCGGCGAGTTGCCGTCATACACCGGGCAAGACCGCGGACAGCTGAGCAAAGAGTCTGGTTTCAGCTTTCCCGGCGCCAATCCTGCACCGCAGCCGCTGGAGCAAGGCCAGCCCAGTGAGGCCGGCTACAGCGCAGATCAGTTCAAGACACAGGCTCCGGATCCCGATCCGGTCGAGTACAAGCAGCCGCCGACTGGCCGCACCAATCCGTATGGGCAGGTCGAGCCCGACTAGTGAGCCCAGAAGATAAGCCTGTAGATCCAACTGCTCCGACGGTCGGAGTTGGCCCATATGAAGACTCGTGGCCTGACGACGATCGGCTCGACCCAGAGCTGCTCGCCGAGGGCGACCACCGAAATGTCATCGACCCGTATCGATACTGGAAGATGAGCGCAATCGTTGCCGAGCTGGACGCCCAGCGGCAGCGCTGGGCCCCGGCGGAACTGCATATCGCGATCCAGAACTGGCAGCACGACTTCAATATCGGCTCGATCGTGCGAACTGCAAACGCATTCAACGTCTCGGGTGTTCACATCGTAGGGCGGCGACGCTGGAATCGGCGCGGGGCGATGGTCACCGACCGCTACATTCACGTCCACCACCAGCCCGATGTTGGCTCGCTGGTCGAGTTCTGCAAGAGCGAGAATCTGGCTCTCGTTGGCGTCGATAATCTGCCCGGTTATGTGCCTCTCGAGCAAGCCAGGCTGCCCGAGCGCTGTTGTCTTGTTTTTGGCTCCGAGGGGCCCGGGTTGACCGACGAGATGCTTGCCGCATGTGAGAGTCTGGTGGCCATTACGCAGTACGGTTCGACGCGCTCGATGAACGCGGGTGCGGCGGCTGCCGTGGCGATGTACGAGTGGTCGAAGCAGTGGCAGTTTGGGCGATAGTGGGGAATAGTGAGCATTAGCAACCAGCCAGTGAGCCAGCGTCCGGGGAGTTTCGCCGAGCGCGTCGAAAGTAGATCCGCCGAGCAGTTGCGCGAAGCTGGCAGCATGAAGTGGACGGCATTCGCCCCGGCTGACGGCGCCTGGGTTGCGGAATTGGACTTCGGTCTGGCCGCCGAGGTTCGGTCGGCGATAGTCGATTTCGTCGACAAAGAGATGACCGGCTACGCGCCGATGCAGCTGCGCAAAGACCTCAAGGCGGCGACTTCCGAGTGGCTGCTGGATCGTTACGGCTGGCGGGTGCCGGCCGAAAGGGTGCACTGGCTGCCCGACGTGCTGACCGGCTTGACCATGATGCTCAGCTATCTGGTTCCCGGCGGTAAGGTCATCGTTCCGACGCCCTGCTACATGCCGTTCGTCGACATTCCGGGCGTTTGCGGGCGCGATCTGATTCAGGTTCCGATGATCCAGCAAGAAAGCTCCTGGCAGTTCGATTTCGACGCAATTGAGCAGGCGTTCCGTGACGGCGGCAAGGTGCTGATTCTCTGCAATCCCCACAACCCGATCGGCAAGGTCGTCACCCGCGAAGAGATGGCCGAGCTGTGCCGCATCGTCGATGCCCACGATGGCTGGGTCTTTAGCGACGAGATCCACGCGCCGCTGGTGCTGGACGGCGAGCACGTGCCGTACGCCTCGATCAGCGAGGTAGCGGCGGCCCACACGGTGACCGCGTTGTCGGCGTCCAAGGCGTTCAATACCGCCGGACTGAAATGCGCTCAGTTGGTCATCACCAATGATGCTCAGCAGCGCTGGATGACAAGTCAGAGGCACGGCCTGATCCACGAGTCAGCACCGATCGGCATGGTCGCCGCGATCGCCGCCTATCGCGACGGCAGGCAGTGGCTCGACGAGATGGTCGACTACCTGCGCGGTAACCGCGACTACCTGGTTCAGGCTGTTGCTGAGAAGTTGCCGGGGGTCAAGATGATCGCACCCAGCGCCACGTTCCTGGCCTGGCTGGACGTCCGCGCGCTCGGCCTGGAGGACCCCCGTCAGCATTTCCTGGAGGGCGGGGTTGCCCTGAACGATGGCGCCGAATGCGGTGACGTTGGTGCAGGTTGGTTGCGGCTCTGTTTCGGCACGCCGCGTCCCGTGCTAGAAGAAATGATCGAAAAGATGGCTGCCTCGTTGCCGTGAGCCAGGCTCTAGTAGTTTCGGAAGCCACCGAATTACAACCGAGGAGGCGCTCAAGGCAACCCAATCTGGCCGCTGAGCGCTAAGCTAGTAAACTAGGTGACATGACCCAGACGTTAGTTCTCGATCGTGCGGTTAAGCGCGTTCAGAAAACTGGGTTTTTGGTGGCTTTCACGCCTGAAAAGATGCAGAGACGGGCATCTGACATGCGGGTGAAAATGTTCGTCAGATTTTTCTCGCTGCTTGTCAGCTTGGTGTTGACCATTGTCTTCTATCTGATCTGGCGGCCGAAGTACGACGAGTTGTTTTTCTGGATCCTGGTCCTCGGCCTGGCTTATTCGATGTTTTCGGCGGTTTTGTCGGTAGCGACGGTGGTTCGGGCCAAGAACGCAGCCAAAGCGCTTGACGTCGGCTCCGCGTTCAGCATCGATGGTGCTGGCATTCGAATCGCTGCCCGTAACGAATCGGGTCGATTGCCGTGGAACCAGATCACCGAGATTTCGGGAGTGAACCGTTTCTTCACCCCAGGCCCCAGGCTCGAGATCAGCTGGGCAGGCGGAAAGTGGAGCGCGCCGATAATTTTTCTTGATGTTTCCCCAGCAACTTTGGACGGCGTTTTCCGTGCCTACTCGCGCGGCCGTTTTGGTCTAGACCTGAGCCGGGTGGATGAATTGTGGTGACGACCCGGGGCGTTTCTGGAAGAATTACAACAAAATAGAACTGTTGATTTGATGCTGCACAACGCTAGCATTCGAGATGTAACCAACTAGTAGAAAGAAGAAGCAATGCCTATTGCTACTCCGGAAGTTTACGAAGAAATGATTGACAAGGCGAAGAAGAATGGTTTCGCCTACCCCGCGATTAACGTCACCTCTTCGCAGACCCTGAACGCAGCCATCCGCGGCTTCGCGGAGGCCGAGTCCGACGGTATCATCCAGGTTTCGACTGGTGGCGCTGAGTTCGCTTCCGGCTCGAATATTAAGAACATGGTTACCGGCGCCGTCGCCCTGGCCGAGTACGCACGCGTTGTTGCCAAGCACTACAACGTAAACATCGCTCTGCACACCGACCACTGCCAGAAGGAGAAGCTGGACACTTACGTGAACCCGCTGATCGCTATCTCGCAGGAGCGCGTTGACCGCGGCGAGGACCCGCTATTCAACTCCCACATGTGGGACGGCTCCGCCATTCCGCTAAAGGAGAACCTGGAAATCGCCCGTGAGCTGCTGGCCCGCACCTCCAAAGCCAAGCAAATCCTCGAGATCGAGGTTGGCGCTGTTGGCGGCGAGGAAGACGGCGTTGTTGGCGAGATCAACGACAAGCTGTACACCTCTCCGCAGGACGGCTTCGACACCATCGACGCCCTGGGATTGGGCGAGCACGGCCGTTACATCACCGCACTGACCTTCGGTAACGTACACGGCGTCTACAAGCCGGGCAACGTTAAGCTGCGCCCGGCCATCCTGAAGGAGATCCAGGATGCCTGCGCGAAGAAGTACGGCAAGGAGCGCCCGTTCGACCTGGTCTTCCATGGTGGTTCCGGTTCCTCCGACGAGGAGATCGCGGAGGCCGTGAGCTACGGCGTCATTAAGATGAACGTCGACACCGACACCCAGTACGCCTTCACCCGTCCGGTTGTTGAGCACATGTTCAAGAACTACGACGGCGTCCTCAAGATTGATGGCGAGGTCGGTAACAAGAAGATGTACGACCCGCGCACCTGGGGCCGCCTGGCCGAGGCCAACATGGCTGCTCGCGTCGTTGAGTCCTGCCGCCAGCTCGGTTCCGCAGGCACCAGCGGCAAGTAAAATTCTGCTAACAAAAAGTGACGAGGCATCTGCCTCGTCACTTTTTGTTTAATGGCTCGTAGCCTTACTGCAGGCTTGCCGCGATCTGGCTAAGTGCGGACGTGCCCTGCTCGAAGCTCGATGCTCGAACCGATATGGCCACCGGCACTCTGCCGTTGTTCTCGAACCAGCCGAACTGTCGAACCACATATCCGTCCTGGTCAGGGCCCCATCCGCCCTTGAATACGGCGCCTGGCAGGGTGCCTAGGCCCCATCTCTGCCCCTGGTCGATGTTGGCCATGTTCTCTATCACCGCGTCAGAGCCGGCCATGCAGGGCAGCTGCAAAAGGAAAGCGAACTGATCTTGGACGTCCCACCTGGTCTGGCCGAAGACGCTGAATCCTGGTCGAAGGGCGGTTTCGGGCACGGTGGTGTTATCATCGCCGGCCTCGCGAAACACCCGTGTTGTTGCGGCGGCGCGTTGCGAATCGTTTTGGCCGAGCGAGTTCCACACGGCGGCTGCGGCAGCATTATCCGAGCTGCGCAGCGAGGCGGAGATCTGCCAAGATAGCTGGTCGTCCATGCCCGCCTGGGCTGCCGCCAGGGCGACGGGCACCTTGGCGGTAGACCAGGCTGGCATCGTTTCTTGCGTCCCGCCCCTCTCTACCGTCCCCTCGGTATTCAGCCAGGCAGCCTGAACCTCGACGCCCGAAGCAGCCATATCCTGGAGTGCCGATGCGAAGCCCTCCGGAGGTGATCCCAGAGCTGTGCCGTCGCATGCCAGGGGTAGTCGAACCGGAACGGGCTCGGGACTGGCGGTTGTAGCTGGCTGGGTTTCGGCGGGCGGCTCAGCGGGAATAGTCAGGGTAGATTTTGTAGTGCCAATAATGACGATCGCCAGGAGCGTCAGCAAAAGCGTCGGCAGAAGTATCAATACCGCCAGAAACTTCTGCTTATCAGACACGTGACATCCCCCGTCCAAGATCGATGTTGATAGTTTAGGTAAAGACTATCTTTAAACGAGCATGGAGTCGGCATGAGTGACGGCCAGCAGAATTTTCCGCAGGGCAGCGGAGGGCAAGGCGATCAGTGGGGAGGCCAGAATCCGCAGGGCGACCAGCAAGATCCGGGTCAGGGCTATCCGTACCAACCGCATCAGAACCAGCAGTACCCGACCAGGCCTTACCCCTACCAGCCTTATCCGCCCCAGCGGTATCCAAACCAGCCGTACCCGTATCAGGGCTATCTAAACCAGCCCAACCAGCAGTTCGTTAACCCGCAATTCCAGGGTTACCCGAACCAGGAGCATGAGGAAGAGCCGGCAAAGAATATGAGCGGCCTGACCAAGGCGCTGATCATCATCGTCGCGGTGGCGATTGTGGGGGTGCTGGGTTTCTTCGCGTACGAGGCCTTAACGGGGTCTGACGAAAAGCCAGATTACGTGCCTTCATTTTCTACTTCCCCCTATTCCGGGCCGAAATCGGCTTCGTCCAATCCCTCAGCTAGCAAGTCTCTCAAGCAGGTGCCAACCGCATCACCCAGCGAATCAGTTGACTGGCCGCCAAGCGGCGCCACCCAAACCTGCGGTGACGGCTTAATGGTAAACGGGGTAACCAGCTGCCCGTTCGCTGACAACGTCAAGAGGGCGTACGACAGAGAGGGCGACGGCACGGTTAACGTCTACAGCCCGACCACTGGCCAGGACTATCAGATGAACTGCACCACCCATGATGGCGTCGGGTTGTGCACCGGTGGCAATAACGCGAGCGTGTGGATCAGGAATCCTTAGCGAACGCTTTGGCCATCTCGGTCAGCGCTTTGCTGCCGGTCTCGTGGTCGGGGCAGCTGAGCGCGATGGCCAGCAGGACGCGGTCGCCGTCTTCTGTGGTGAACCAGCCAAGCTGGCGGGAGGTGTATACCCCGTTGTCAAGGCCCCAGCCTCCCTTGAAGACGGGGTTTGGTAGCTGTCCGATGCCCCAGCGCAGATCCTCCCTGATGTTCGACATGTCCCCGATGATCTGATCGGCCCCGGAGACGCACGGCATCTGCTTTAAGAAAGTGACCTGGTCGGCGACGTCCCAAAGCGTTAAACCGAAATAACCCTGGCCGTCGATCTTGGTTGTCTTATCCCCCACCGAGACAAAAAGGTCGTCCACGATTTGTGCCCGCTCAAATTGCGAGCCTGACAGAGCAGACCACAGTTGCGCAGCAGTGTCGTTGTCTGAGTCATGGAGCGAAGCAGAGATGGCTCCGGCCATCTCGTCCCCTTTGCCCTGCTGGGCTATCGCCAGGGCGATCGGCACCTTGATGGTGGACCAGGCTGGCAGGCCATTCTTCTCACCAACCCGCACGACGCCCTTTTCCGGGTCGTACCAGGCCGCCTCCATGGTGACGCCGTGGTCGGCTGCGATTTTCTCTAGCTTCTCTGCGGTGTCCTCGGGCGGCGTGACGAGCCTAGTGTCGTGGCAGGCATCTTGAGCCGGGCTGGGCGAGGGGTTGACCGAGCTAGTAGAGGCAGTGGGCGTGCTCAGCTCGATGCCGTTGTCTGGGCTGGAGGTGACGTCGGCGGTGCGAAAAACTGTCTTAGACAGGACAACTGCTAGCACGATGGCCATCAGTAGGCAGCCAGCGGCTAGCAGAGTCCTCTTATTTGTCCACTTGGCAGGCATCAAGTTCCCCTCAAAACTAATCGGGCAACTCAATTCTACCGTTGACAGTATTTTTATATTGTTAGCCGATCCTTTAAAGCAGCGGGTCGGATTCGCGTACCTTATTCACCTGCTCCATGGTCGGGGAGTAGGCGCCGGCCTTGCTGACGGTGATCCCAGAGGTGATTACCGCACGGTGCAGGGCCTTCCAGACGTCGGAAAGGCGGGATCGCTTCAGCCTTTCCTTGGCTTCGGCGCTGCCAAGCAGACCGGCATCGAGCAGGCCGGAGATCAGGCCGGCCATGAACGAATCTCCCGCGCCAACCGTATCGGCTACCTTGACGTTCAGCGGGTCGACTACCAGCATGTCCCGGTCGCCCGTCAGCTTCGCGTATGCGCCCCAAGGTCCTCGAGTGACCACCACCATGCTCGCACCCAGCGACAGCCAACGGCGCATCACTTCCTCGACGGGAGTGTTCTTGCCATAAAACCAGGCAAGATCCTCGTCGCTGGCTTTGACCAGGTCGGACTTACTGATCAGATCCTCGACCTGATAGATTACGTCCTCGTGATCGCCCATGATGGACGGGCGGGCGTTCGGGTCATAGCTGACGGTTCCGACCGCGCTCTCGACCGCATTCTTGACGTCCTGCGCGCCCGGCTCCAGCGTCGCAGAGAAGCTGCCGATGTGCAGGTGTGAGATCTCGTCCGGGTTCGGCAGCGTCGGGACCTGCCAGTCGAGCTCGAACTCGTAGGTGGCCTGGCCGTCCGCGTTCACTTTGGCGTCAGCGATCGGTGTCTTGACAGCCTTGTTGCTACCCTCGATGATCTTGACGTTTGCCCTAGTCAGGTGATCCTCGATGTTGTTTCCGCGCTCGTCGTCGCCCCACCATGACGCCATCTGCGTCGGATGGCCGAGCTGTGCGATGCCGCACGCAACGTTTAGCGGGCTGCCTCCAACGTGTTCCTCGGTGGGTGCGTCCGCGCGGCTGATGACGTCGATCAGGGCTTCGCCGAGACAAAGAACAGGTTTGTTGTTAGTCATTTCAACCCCTACTTCTCGATGCCGAGCTTGTCAGCCATTTCCTCGAGCGGGACGCCCTTGGTCTCAGGCATAATCTTAACTACCCAGATGAGCTGGCAAGCCATGCAGGCGAAGAAGATCAGGAAGCTGAAGCCGCCGCCAAGCAGCTCGATCATCGACGGGAAAGCGAACGAGGTGATCGCCGCGAAGATCCAGTGCGTGGTCGAGCCCAGCGACTGGCCACGTCCGCGAACCTGGTTGGGGAAGATCTCCGAAATGAATACCCAGATGACCGAGCCCTGGCCGAATGCGTGCGCGGCGATGAAGACCATCAGGCCGACTAGAACCATGACCGAGGAAGTCGAGGTGAAGTTGCCCTCGAAGACGAACATGACGCCCGCCAGGAAGCCCAGGCTGATCAGATAGCCGATCGAGCCGACCAGCATCAGGGTGCGTCGGCCGAGCTTGTCGATGACGGTCAGCGCGGTCATCGTTGCGATCAGGTTCATGAAGCCGACGGCGATCGACATTAGGTACGAGACGTCCTCGCCGGCGCCTGCTTGCTGCATGACCATCGGGGCGTAGTAGAGGATCGCGTTGATGCCAGATAGCTGGTTGAACATGGCGATGCAGATGGCCATCAGAATCACCTTGCGGTAGCGCTTGGTGAAGAAAGGAACGCGCTGTTTCTTGGCGTCTGCTGCCAGCTGCTGCCTGATCTCAGCGATCTCGAAATCAGATTCTTCCTCGGTGCGGCACAGCCTACGGCTGATCGCAATTGCCTCATCGTCGCGGCCCTGGCTCAGCAGCCAGCGCGGCGTCTCGGGGACGGTGAATAGCAACAGCAGGAAGATCGCCGATGGCAGCGCCATCACCCCGAGCATCCAGCGCCAGGCTTCGGGCCCGGAGACGATCGCCCGGATCAGCGCGTTGGATGCGTAGGCCACCAGGATGCCGAGCACGATGTTGAACTGCACGAGGCCGACTAGCCTGCCGCGCTGCGCCGCGGGCGCGATCTCGGCGGTGTAGATAGGCGCGCAGACGCTGGACATGCCAACGCCGATGCCGCCGAGCACCCTGCACAACAGGAATAGCCAGTACGCGCTGGCCGGGGCGAGGGCTGTGCCGAGCCCGCCGATCAGGAAGAGCAGGCCGATGGCGAAAAGCATCTTCTTGCGGCCGTAGCGGTCGGCGAGCGAGCCGGCGAAGATCGCGCCAAAGATCGTGCCGATCGTCGCACTGGAAACGGCGATGCCCAGACCGAAGCTGTCCAGGCCGAAGACCCTTTCCAGAGAGGAGGTGGTGCCGGAGATGACTGCGGTGTCAAATCCGAAGATTAGGCCTCCGAGAGAAGCAACCAGCGCGCTTCGGAGCACGACTCCGGTTGCGCCTTGCTTTGTGGGTGAAGTTATTTCACTAGTCATGATTTTCCTTTCGCGGTGGCAAACCATCGCTAGTAGGGACTTGGAATGACAACGCGCTGACTGACAACGTTGTCTATGAATGGGACAATAGTGGACATGGATTGCCTCGGCAATGGAGTTGCATTAGTTGCCAAGAATTTCTGGCATACTCGGAATATGAGCAATAGACGCGTGACCATGCGTGAGGTCGCTGCCTTGGCCGGTGTTAGTCTCAAGACAGTCTCGCGAGTTATCAACGAAGAGCCTGGTGTCGCAGCGGACACCGTCAGGCTCGTGCAGGACGCCGTCTCGGAAACCGGCTATCAAGTCGACCGCCAGGCCCAGGCTCTGCGGCGCTCCGATCGGCGCTCCCGCACGGTAGGGCTGCTGGTTTCCTCTGTCGCCAACCCCTTCGACGCCGCCATCCACGCCGCCCTCGAAGAAGTGGCTGCCGAACATTCCTCCACGGTGCTCGCGATGAGCTCCAACGACGATCAGAAAACTCAGCGCCAGCGGGCAGGGGTGCTCGCCAACCGGCAGATCGACGGCCTGGTCTACTCGCCGCTAGTCGGCGATCAGGTGTGGCTGCAAGAGTTAATGGGGCAGCGCCCGATCGTGGCTTTCGACCGCGAAGTCGACGGAAACCGTTTCGATGCGGTCGTCTCCGACAACCATCAGGGCGCGCTCCGAGCCACCAGACACCTAATTTCGCAGGGTCACCGGCAGATCGCGTTCTTGGGTGATCGCGAAATCATCCAGACCGAAAGGAGGCGTCGAGCGGGCTTCGTGCAAGCCATGCAAGAGGCCGGGCTCGAGGTGCCGGAAAGGCTCGTCCGCTCCAATATCTACGGAGAAGAAGGTGCGCGGATGGCCGTCCACGAGCTGCTCACCGGCCCGCAGCCGCCGACTGCGATCTTTGCTGCGCAGAACCAGCTCTGCGTGGGTGCGCTGCGCGCGTTGCACGATCTTGGGTTGAGCGAGAAGATCGCCGTGGTCTCGTTCGATGACCTGCCGCACGCCGAGTTGTTCAGGGTTGGGCTGACGGCGATCACGCAGGATCCGGCCAGGATCGGGCAGATCGCTGCCGAGCGGCTGTTCGCCCGCATGAACGGCGAAATAGACGGGCCCGCCGAGACCATAGTCGTACCCACTGGATTCGAGCTTCGCGGTTCGGGCGAGATCAGGCCATAAAACAGGGCAGGCGGCCAAGCGCTTCCATCGGCTAAAAAATCGGGAGCTGGTTCGGCTGCCTGCCCTGCGCAGTCTAGCTAATCAGTCGAGCTGGCGACGCGCGGCGCCCTTGTCTGCGCTTTGGGCCAGCAGCGCGAAGACCTTAAGCGCGTTACTGACCTTGCGGTCGCGATTGGCGGGCTGCCAACCGATCTTGTCCTGCTTGGCGCGGCGGGCAGCCAGCTCCTCGTCGCTGACCTCCACGTTGATGGAGCGCTCGGGGATATTGATGGTGATGATATCGCCGTCGCGCACCAGGCCGATGTTGCCGCCAGACGCGGCCTCCGGGCTGATATGGCCTAGCGAAAGACCACTCGAGCCGCCCGAGAAACGGCCGTCAGTGATCAGCGCGCACTTCGGGCCGAGCCCGACGCCCTTCAGATAGCTGGTGGGGTAGAGCATCTCCTGCATGCCAGGGCCGCCCTTCGGGCCCTCGTAGCGAACCACCACGACGTCGCCGGCCTCAATGCGGCCGTTCAGAATAGCGTCGACGGCCTCCTCCTGCGACTCGGTGACCTTGGCAGGGCCGGAGAAAACCCACTGTTCTTCTGGGACACCCGCGGTCTTGACTACGCAGCCGTCGACAGCGATGTTGCCCTTCAGAATGGCCAGGCCGCCGTCGGCGGTGTAAGCGTGCTCAACCGAGCGGATGCAGCCGTTCTCGGCGTCCAGGTCGAGGGTCTCCCAGGTCTTGTCTTGCGAGAACATCTCGGTGGTGCGGACGCCGCCAGGCGCTGCGTGGAACAGACGCTTGGCCGCATCGGTGGCCTTGCCGCCGCGAATATCCCAGTCGTCTAGGAAGCTCTGCAGGCTGTCGTGGTGCACCGAATGGACGTTGGGCTTAAGCAGACCGGTGCGGTTCAGCTCGCCAAGGATGGCGGGGATGCCGCCCGCCCGGTGGACGTTCTCAATCCAGTATTCCTTGGAGTTCGGCGCCACCTTGCAGATGCACGGCACGTGCAGGCTGAGCTCGTCGATGTCGTCCTGGGTGAAGCCCACCTGGGCCTCCTGCGCAGTGGCCAGCAGGTGCAGGATCGTGTTGGTGGAGCCACCCATCGCGATGTCCATGGTCATCGCGTTGCTGAATGCCTCGAAGGTGGCGATGGAACGCGGCAGCACCGACTCGTCCTCGTCGCGGTAGTAGCGCTTCGAGAGCTCGACGATGCGCTTGCCCGCCTCGACGAACAGCTCCTTGCGCCAGGCGTGCGTCGCCAGCGTGGTGCCATTACCCGGTAGCGACAGGCCGAGGGCCTCGGTCAGGCAGTTCATTGAGTTTGCGGTGAACATGCCGGAGCAGGAACCGCAGGTCGGGCAGGCCAGACGCTCCATGCGGTCAAGCTCGTCGTCAGAGATGTCGTCGCTGACCGACGCCATCATCGGGTCGATGAGGTCGAGCCCTTTGTTCTTGGAGCCGTCGTCGTAGGTCATGGGCTGGCCGGATTCCATCGCGCCGCCCGAGACGAAGATCGTCGGGAGGTTCAGGCGCATGGCCGCGATCAGCATTCCGGGAGTGATCTTGTCGCAGTTGCTGATGCATACCAGGGCGTCGGCCTTGTGCGCATTGACCATGTACTCGACGCTGTCGGCGATGATTTCGCGGCTTGGCAGCGAGTAGAGCATGCCGTCGTGGCCCATCGCGATGCCGTCGTCAATGGCGATGGTGTTGAACTCGCGTGCGACGCCACCGGCCTCGTAGACCGCGTCGGCAACGATCTTGCCCACGTCACGCAGGCCGACATGGCCCGGCACGAACTGCGTGAACGAGTTGGCGATCGCAATGATTGGCTTGCCGAAGTCGTCGTCGGTCATTCCTGTGGCGCGCCAGAGAGCTCTGGCGCCTGCCATTAGACGGCCTTCCATGGTTGTTTGCGAGCGCAATTTAGGCATCTTCTCCTCCAAACCTTGTCGATTCAGATTAGCCCGCTGGGTTTAGCAAAAAGGTGATTGTCCGGCAGGTGACTGTGAGGTCTACCTAAAATGCGCACCAGAAGATGACGAACGCGGCGGGCTTTGCAGCGAATAACCGGCCCGTTCGCAATGCAGCCTCGCGGTTCCATCTAAAAAAGTCCTTGTAAAAAGTTGATTAGTTCTGCTCGGCGATCAACTCGTCTAGGTCTCTGGCGTATCCGCGCTCATCGAAAACCCCTGATCGTCCCCTCTTCCACGCGCCGACGAGGTTGTCGTCCACCATCCCGATGGCCTGCATCAGGGCATAGGCCGTTGTGGGGCCAACAAATTTGAATCCTTCTTTCTTTAGCCGCTTGCTTAGCGCCGCAGACTCTGGCGTTTTCGAAGGAATATCTGCGTTTGTTTTTGGGGCGTTCGTGCGTTTGGGGCGATACGACCAGACCAGCTCGGTTAGCGGCTGGCTTTCGCGCAGCTTAACTGTCGCCTTAGCGTTGGTTATCGCGGCTTCGATCTTTCGTCTGTTGCGAATTATTCGCTGGTCGCCCATCAATCGGGCGACGTCAGCCTCGTCAAAATCGCAAACTACGTCTGGGTTGAAATTCTGGAAAACCTGTCGCAAGGCGGGTCTTTTTTCCAACACGGTTTTCCATGAAAGCCCGGCCTGGAAAGCCTCTAGGCATATTCGCTCGTAAATCCCACGCTCTTCAGAAACGGGATCTCCCCACTCGGCGTCGTAGTACTCACGCAATATTCCATCGCGGGCCCAGCCGGGCCGGGCTCTGCCGTCCTTGCCGACAATCAAATCATTCATGTGGCAATACTTCCAGCTAGCGCTGACAATTTTGAGGTTCATTCACAGGGAATGTTTGGGAATTTCTCATCAATCTAGAGCCGAAAAATGAAAAAAATTTACTGCCGCTGACCTCGCTGTGAACGCATGAGGGCGGGCGTGGCGAACGGATCAAGGGCTCGTCTATGGTTTGGCGAGGTTGTGTTTTGTGGTTTAAAAAGATTCGGGTCTGTCTATAGATCAAACACAGGGACGGAAAATCCTATAGGATATCTTTAATTGATCGAAAATATCCCTCGACGTTGAGGAGTTTCAATGACTTTTTTGCTGAACGATCCGGCTACTTTCGCGGCGCAGGCTGCGAAAGGGTTCGCACTGGCTCACGAGGACGTGGTGCATGCTGTTTCTGGCGGTGTTGTGCGCACGACGCGCAGCGCGGACGATCAGGTGGTGATTGTGATTGGCGGCGGGTCTGGGCACTATCCAGCTTTTGCCGGTCTGGTTGGCCCGGGGTTAGCTCATGGGGCGGTTTTGGGCAATATTTTTGCCTCACCGAGCGCGCATCAGGTGGAGTCGGTGTCGAGGGCAGTGGAACAGGGCAAAGGCGTCCTGCTGACCTACGGGAACTACGCTGGCGACAAGTTGCAGTTTGATTCTGCGGCTGAAAGCTTGGAGGGCGACGGCATTCCCGTTCGAACTGTGCGAGTCGCGGACGATATTTACTCGGCGCCCGCTGATGAGCGAGACAAGCGCCGTGGCATTGCCGGCGATTTGTGCGTGTTTAAGGTCGCGGGCGCTGCAGCCGCCGCTGGCTACGACCTTGACGAGGTTTATGATGTGACCAAGCGGGCCAACGAGAACACTTTCTCGCTAGGCGTTGCTTTCTCTGGCTGCACATTGCCGGGTGCTGATAAGCCGCTGTTTGAAGTTCCCAAGGGCAAGATGGCTATCGGCTTGGGCATTCACGGCGAGCCTGGCCTGGACGAAACCGACGTCCCAACGCCTGAAGGCTTGGCTGATTTGCTGGTCAGCAAACTTTTGGATGAGGCGAACGTCAAAGTCGAAGGGCAGCGTGTCGTTGTAGTGATCAACGGGCTAGGCGCTTTCAAGAACGACGAAATGTTTGTTCTATATTCTTTCGTTCGCGAGAAATTGGAAGCCAAAGGCGTCGTTATCGCTGATTCCAAGGTTGGAGAATTCTGCACGAGCTTCGAGATGGCAGGAGTCTCGCTGACCCTATTTTGGCTCGACGAAGAGCTGGAAAAGCTTTGGCTGGCGCCTGCTCAATCGCCGGCATATTCTGTTGGCGAGGCGAGCGCAGACCTAATAGGCGTTGACGAATCAAGCTATGACAAGGCGAATCTTGATCTCTCTGATGTCCCCGAGGCTAGCGCTGAGTCGAAACAGTTCGCTGTTGTAATTGGCGAGGCTTTGACGCAGGTGGCTAGCACTGTTGATGAAAATGCCGAGGAGTTGGGCCGCATCGATTCGATAGCTGGAGACGGCGACCATGGAATTGGCATGCAGAATGGTTCGCACTCTGCGATGACGGCGGCTCAGCAGGCTGTGGAAGCGGGCGCCGGCGCGGGCACGACTTTGCGTTGGGCTGGCGACGCCTGGCAGGACGGGGCCGGGGGCACCTCCGGGGCTCTATGGGGGGCCATGCTGAGGGCGTTGAGTGAGACGTTTGGCGACGAAGAATCGTTCAATTGCCAAAGTCTGCGCGATGGGGTCAAGTCTGCGCTTGACGCGATTACCAAACAGGGCGGCGCTAAGGTTGGCGACAAGACGATGGTCGACGCCATCTCGCCATTTGTTGAAACGCTGGTTAACGACAGCGGGGAAATCGCCGAGTCTTGGAAGGCTGCGGTCAAGGCAGCGCAGGAAGGCGCGGAGGCCACGAAGGATATGCTGCCAGGCTTGGGCAGGGCACGGTCGCACGGTGAAAAGGCGTTGGGTGTGCCAGACCCAGGTGCGGTTTCGTTCGCGATGATCGTAGATGCGATAACTAAGTTTATTGAGAAGGCTTAGCCCCTGAAATTTAATTCACAAGCGTGCGGGCATCTTCGGATGCTCGCACGCTTTGTTTAGCGCTGACATTACACACAAACGAAGCTCTGAGTTATCCACGCGGTAGGCCTAGTCCCAGGTGAGAGTGGAAGGGAAAATTTTAAAAATTTGGGTTAATACCCAAAAATTTTGTTTGGAGAATCTCTTGTCATAAAAATCCTATAGGATGTAGAATGTAGGAAATAAGGAAAGCGCAAGGCGGGTAATCCTCGTCTTCGCCAAGCTGACGAGGAAGTAGCTTGGTGCAGCGCTCAGATCCCAAAGAAGGGATACGAATGTACACCGCAGAAAACTGGCCGATCGCGTGCAAGATGAATTTCGGCTCTAAGGCTGAGGACGGGACACCTCTTGATGATGCCCCTGTCTCGGTTTGGGCTGATCATCTTGAACAAGTCATTTCTTATGGATATAAGGCGATCGACCCAATTGATGACTGGGTAAACATCTCAACTATTAGCGATGAACGGTTCAGTGAACTTAGAAAACTCATTGAAAGCTACAACCTGATTGTGCCTGGTCTTTCGTTTGGAAGACGCAGCCCGGTAGATGTGGATCATGGCGAAGAATACGTGAATCGTATGCATATCGCGCTTGATCGTGCTGCGGAGCTTGGAGCAAAAATCCTAAATATAGGTTTTATGCAAGCACTAACCCCGGAACAAGAAAAGGCTCAGTGGTTTTGGTACGTAGATGGCCATAAAGATGATCCGAGATTGAGGTCGCAAGCCATTGAGCGGGTGCGGGAGGTTGCTGATCACGCGACGCGTAATGGCATGGAAATATCTCTCGAAATGTACGAGGACACCTACACAGGCACAGCTGAAGACGCTGTTTCTTTCGTAAAGGATTGTGATCATCCTGCAGTAGGCATTAATCCTGATATCGGCAATTTAGTTAGGCTGCACCGCCCGGTTCCTGACTATCGTGACATGTTCGACTTGGTTTTACCCTATGCAAATTACTGGCATATCAAGAATTATTTACGTGACAAAGATGTGTCTACTGGAGCTTATTTTTCTGCTCCTGCGCCACTGGAAACAGGCTGGATAAATTACAGATCAATCATTCGTCAAGCGTTAAGTCTCGGATATGAAGGTGCATTTCAAACAGAACATTACGGCGGTGATTGGTTAAGCGTAGGTGCGACAAATGCCAAATATATAAGAACTGTTCTTAAAAGCTCAGAAAAACTATTTCAGAATAAATAATTATTTAAGGAGACGATGATGTCGAAAACAATTAAAAAGACTGCTGTTATCGGTGCTGGATACATGGGAGGAGGCATCGCGCAATCCTTTGCAATTGCGGGTTTTGATGTTGCTATAGCTGACGTTGATAAAGAATCAACAATTAAGAATTTCGAAAGGCTAATAAAGGAAGGACAAGAATTCGAAGATCAAGGTCTGTATAAGCCAGGGTCAACTGAGAAAATCAAATTAAATCTGAGAATGGCAGATTCAATCGAAGAAGCTGTCGCGGATGTTGATTACGTTCAAGAAGCTGTATTTGAAAGAGTTGATGTTAAAACCAGTGTCCTGAAACTTATCTCCAATAATGCTCCTTCGGATGCAATTATTGGTACCAACACATCCACGATTCCTGTTCATGTTTTAGCACCTGTTGTCAAAAATCCTGAAAGGTTCCTTACGGTACATTTCTCTAATCCAGCTCCTTTCATACCAGGTGTTGAGTTGGTTGCAGGGGAAGATACGAAGCCTGAAGTAATCTTATCCGTCAAAGATCTTCTTAAGGCTTGCGGTAGGGAGGGAGCGCAGGTCGCTGATACGCCTGGCATGGTACTGAATCGTTTGCAGTACGTCCTATTAAAGGAAGCTTGCTCTGTGGTCGAAGAGGGTGTCGCTACACCTGAAGATGTAGACACAATCGTTAGAACGACGTTCGGTTTCAGGCTTGGATTCTTTGGACCATTTGCAATTGCAGACCAGGCAGGGCTGGATGTTTACGCCGATTGCTTCAAAACCTTTGAAGAGGCCTTCGGAAAACGTCTGGAAACGCCGCAACTGCTTAAAGATTGTGTTAAGGATAATCGTTTTGGGGTTAAAAATAATAGAGGAATTACGGGTGACTTTGATGATGAAACGAAAGCCGAATTGATCGAATACAGAAATAAGGCTTATTCAAAGATGCTGAACCTTGTCCAAGAGCTTGGCCCGGCACCTTCTGGAAAAAAATAAATACTTATAGCAGGAGGTGAAAATGTCATCAGTAGATATTTCTAAAGTCGACGAAAAAGAACTAATTGTTAAAATCTCTAGGCATATTGTTCCTTTCGCGATGGTTCTTTACACGATCGCATATATTGATCGTTCAGTTGTAAGCTTTGCAAAATTGGATATGGCTGCTGACGTGGGACTATCGGATGCAGCTTATGGTCTTGGAGCAGGGCTGTTCTTTTTGGGTTATTTCTTATTCGAAGTACCTTCGAATTATATAATGCCAAAAGTCGGTGCCCGTAAATGGTTCACAAGGATTCTTGTTACTTGGGGCATAGTTACTATGCTTATAGCCCTTACTCCCAATGCTCACATCTTTTATTTACTAAGATTCTTATTGGGCGCAGCCGAAGCAGGTTTCTACCCTGGAATTTTATACTATTTGACGCAGTGGTTCCCTCAGAGACACAGGACGAAAGCAACTGGGACGTTCGTTTTAGCGCAGCCGCTTGCTTTTTTGATTATGAGTCCTTTGGCAGGATGGATGCTCGACCTTGATTTGTTTGGGCTTAGAGGGTGGCATTGGATGTTCCTTCTGTGCGGAGGAATCGCGGTTATTGCTGGTATTCCAACTTTGCTTTGGATTAAGGACACACCACGAGATGCTCATTGGATTTCTGAAGCTGAAGCAGAGTGGATAGATGTAGAACTCGCTAAAGATCGAGTCGAACTAGGCCAAATTGAACATAAAAACCCGTTTGCTGCTCTTGGAGACAAGTACGTTTGGGGATTTGCATTTTTGTTCTTTCCATCTACGGTAGGAATTTATGGATTAAGTTTTTGGGTACCTTCTGTGGTTCAAGAATTCTCCAGTAGCCACGTAACTACTGGGTATTTGTCAACTATTCCATATATTTTCGGATTTATTGGCATACTTGTTGTTTCGAGAACTGCCAGTAAATTCTTTAGGGAGAACTGGATTCCTCTAGGCGTAATTTATATTATTTCGGCTATAGGTATTGCCTTGGCGGGCTTTTTACAAACCCCCGCTGCTTCTTTGGCAGCGATGTCGCTAGCAGCATTCGCCTTGTATTCTATTGCCGGAATCTTCTGGCCTTTGCCCTCTAGGTATCTCGTAGGTGCAACTGCTGCAGTTGGCATTGCGTTCGTTAACTCCTTTGGAAATATAGGTGGATTCGTGGGACCGTATGTCGTCGGTTGGATCTCTGATGCAACCGGCACGCCTAAAAATGGCATGTTCTTCCTTGCGGCTGTTCTGCTAGCGGGTGCGATCCTAACATTTATTTTGATGAAGATGTGGGGTGGAAAGAACCCGGAGAAGAACGCAACTATTCATAAATAATCAATTCGAAAATTTTGAGCCTGGCTTCTGTGCAATAAATTAAGGTCAGGCTCAAAATTTTACTCAAAAGTAATTGAGATTTTTAGGTTTCGGATACAGCTTGGGCTGTTTTATTATCTAGAACTATGTGGGTGACTAGTCTACATTTCAAAATTGTGTCAATGGCTTTAGCCTTTTCTGGATTTGCTGCTATAAGCAAGCGTTTCGGGATGTTTTTGATCTTGTTAAACGGTAAACCTGTCGTTCTATCGTTTAGAGGGATGTTGATTGTAGAGCCATCTTCCCTGAAGAAATATGAACATATGTTTCCGATGACTTTTTGTTCATTGAGTTCTATTAAATCTTTTTTATCCAGGAAAGATGTGTAAATTTTTCCAGGGTGGTCTCCCTTATTAACGCCAACAGATGTTATCAGTAAATCAGCTTTCTCTCTCATGCGGAGAATTCGTTGCACACTTTTTTCTTCCCAAACCGCTTTTTTCGTTTCCGCTGAGTCGAAAATAGCCGGAAGTGGAAAAAAGTAAACGTGAGCTTGGAAAGCTTTTCCGAATCTGTCAAGTATGTTTCCAGCGTAGTTCATTCCGTTAGTAGCGATACTGCCGGAACCGTGCATCTGCGCGATTGATATTCCTCGAACAGGATAATTCTGTAATTGAGTCGACATTGCTTCGACTGTTGTGCCCCAGGCAACGTCTATTATTGAATTCGGTCTGACCAAAACATTCAGCCATAGGGCAGCTTCTCTGCCCACAGCTAGCATTCGTTCGTCGTTGCTCGCATCTTCTGGCGTCGCTGCTATCATCACGTTCAAGTTGTATCGATGCTGAAGCTCGCTCTTGATGCTCAAGCTCTCATTCGATCTGTTTATTTTGAATTCGACTATTCCTACTTCTCTCGCCTTCGCTAGCATCCTCGAGACAGTAGATCGAGAAGCGCCCATGTTTCTTGCGATTTCTTCAATTTTCATGTTTCGGATGTAGTAGAGCTCCGCCACGTCTGCTACCCGATGGTGGTAATCCATTGAACGTCCCATGTGACACATTTTCCCACATATTCCAGATCGTCTGGACATCAGCACTCTCTTTTGGAATATTTTCTCGTAGCTTCAAGCTAGGACCTATATCTCTTGGAAGGAATTTCACATGTCAACGCAGACTATTGATGTCGGAAAGACAAAACCAACGAACTATCGCTGGGTTGTGCTAGCGATAATCTTCGTCACCTACGTGGTTTGCATGGCCGACAGATCCAACATCGGCGCCGTTTTGCCGTTCATTAAAGACGAGCTCAAGATTTCGGGTTTCCAGCAGGGAGCCATTTCCAGTTTCTTCTTTTTGGGGTACGCGATATCTCAAATACCTGCAGGCCTCGTCATGGGCAAAAAAGGTACGCGAGGTATCGTTTCTTTAGCAGTACTTATCTTTTCAATAATTACTTTCTTCATGGGGTATGCAACCACTGCGGTTTCCCTGCTTGTTCTGAGGCTTCTTCTCGGCATCTTTGAGGGGCCGACTCCGGTTGGTATGACGTCAACCATTAACTCTTGGTTCCCATCAAGAGAAAAGGGAATTGCGACTGGTATCTATATTGCCTCCACCCAATTTGCTCCCATCATCGTTCCTGTTATTGCTGTGGCACTTGCTACGGCTCACGGATGGCGATCTGTTTTTCACTGGTTTGCCATTCCTGGTGTCATCATGGCGGTTGTTTTTTATCTGATGGTTCGTAGCCAGCCTTGGCAAAGTAAATTCGTTAACAGCAAAGAATTGGCTTATATAAAAGGGCAGGATCAAGGTACTGATAGTAAAAGCCAAGAGTTTGGAGATATGGGTTGGCTAGATAAGCTCATTAAGCTTCGAGACGTAAAACCTCTGGATACAAATAAAAAAGTTCTGAAGTCTTGGAGCGTTTGGGGAGATACCCTCGCCTACTTTTTTATGAATAACGTTCTTTACGGAATGCTGACTTGGATTCCATCTTACCTGGTAGCTGCCCGAGGCTATTCGTTCATGAAGATGGGATTCGTAGCTGCTGCTCCTTCAGTAGGTGGTCTTATAGGAGCTCTCATTGGCGGCGTTGTTTCTGACCGGTTCTTTAGGGGGCGACGTAAGCCAACAATGCTGATTACCGCTCTGATGACGGCGGTCATGATGGTTGTGGTTCTGACGATTCCTCAAAACACGGGCTTGGTTGTTGGAAGCCTAATTCTAACCGGATTCTTCTTGAACATTGGTTGGCCGATGTTCACTGCATATGCGATGAATATCTCTACCGACGAGACGTACCCGTTCGCGATTTCCATTATTAATAGCGGTGGGAACCTTGGCGGTTTCTTTGCTCCGATCGTCATTGGGCTGCTTCTAGATATATCAGGCGGTAACTACACGGTTGCATTCAGCTATTTCGTGGTCGTATTAATAATCGCTTTGGTGATTATTCTCACAATCGTTGAAGGACGTCCGCAGACAAAACGAGTTGAAGCGAAATAACTTTTTACTTGGAGTTTATAAATGTCAAACTTGGGAATAGTCGCCGACGACCTGACTGGTGCTACCACTGTCGGAGCCTTAATCGCTCGAGATGGTGTTGAAGCCACCGTACTGTTTAATGTTGAGCACATCGAGAACACTAAGGGCACCAACAATTCGGCCATAATAGTCAGCACGGACTCTCGCCCTGTAGATGCCGAAGTCGCGTTCAAAAGAGTGGCGCTTGCCACTAAAGCTCTAAAAGAAAACGGTGCTAAGCAGTTTTCTAAACGCATCGACACTACCTGCCGTGGTGGTGTCGGCCCCGAAACTGAAGGAATGCTAAGCGAGCTACCCGAAAGTTACGTTGCTGTTGTAGTGCCAGCGATGCCCCAGTCAAAAAGGATAGTCGTCGGCGGCTTTTCTCTAATAGATTCTGTCTTACTATCACGAACTCAGGTTGCCCAGGATGTGAGGACGCCTGTTCGTGAGTCGCACTTGCCCACTTTGTTCGCGAAGCAATTTAACCTCCCGCTAGCAGAAGTAAATATCGGAAGTGTCGTATCAGGGAAAGAAGCGATTGCTTCGCAGCTCCGCAAAAAGCGAGAGACAGGAGTAAAAATTTTTGTGGTAGACGCTGTGACAATGGAAGACGTCGATCAGATAGCTCAGGCTGTAGTTGATTTAGGCTGGAGTGTAGTTTGCGTTGATCCTGGGCCTTTTACCGAGAGATTCGCTGTTCGCTCAGAGGCTATTGTTCCTTCAAAAGTTAAAAAAAGACAACGGCGTCTCGAGCAGAGGACCGATGACAAAGGAACTGTCTTAGTTGTTGCCGGCAGCGCAACGGAAATAACGCACAAACAGATAGGAGCTCTTTGTAGCGAGCCCGGAACAGTTGCTGTAGGTGCGAAATTAGATCAGATTTTGATCAGCGAAGATTCTTTTGCGCAAGAGTGCAGAAGAGTAGTGAGCGAGACTTCAAAGAATTTCGTCTCGGATAAAACCCCACGTGTGTTTGTGCTAGCTCTAGATACCGTTCTTACGGGTAAACGTGCGACTGTCGACGAATTGGCACAGCTAAGTGGAATCGATGGGAAGCGGGCGTCGGACTTGTTAACAGCTCGTTTGGCCAAGCTTGCCCAAATTGTTGTTGATAATATCGGGTCAAATACTCTTGTCGGAGCTTATCTGACTGGGGGAGATGTAATGGTCGCAACGTGCAGAGCCCTTGAAACTCGTGGAATCCGGTTAATCGACTACGTCATTCCGCAAATAGACCAGGGCGTTTTGGACGGCGGACTTTTAGACGGCAAGCCTGTCGTCTGTAAAGGTGGTCTCACGGGAGACATAAATACTGCGATTGAATCAGTCAATAGAATTTTTGATGAAGGGAAATAAAAGTTATGTTTAGCGTTCGTAAGCCGAGAATGGCAATTACCATGGGAGATCCCGCGGGCATTGGGCCCGAAATTGTCGTAAAGACTATGCTTGATCAACGAATTTATGACATATGCGATCCATTCGTTATTGGCAGCATCGGTAATCTTGAACAAGCTGCTGAGATCCAAAACCAAAAAGTCAAATTTAACCTGATTAGTGAGCCTGAAGAAGCAAAGCATGAGATGGGCATTATTGACGTCATGGAGACTGGTGTCTGCCCAGACGCGAAAATAGAATTTGGTAAGGTTCAGAAGGACGCCGCTCTTCGTGCGTATTCGTACCTAGAAAAGTCTATTGAATTGGGCATGGCTAAGAAGATCGATGCCGTATCAACTGCTCCGATTAATAAAGCAGCTCTTAAAATGGCGGATGTGCCTTTTATAGGCCACACCGAGATCTATCAAGCTCTTACTAATTCGCCATATGCTCTAACGATGTTTAATGTTCATAAACTCCGAGTGTTTTTTGTTAGCAGACACGTATCTCTTAGAGAAGCCTGTGATCTTGCGAACAAAGACCGAATTTTGATGTTTCTGAAGAATATAGACAAGGAACTCGAGAAGTTTGGAATTGAGCATCCCTCTATTGGGGTATCTGCTTTGAACCCACATGTTGGAGAAGACGGCTTGTTCGGGACTGAGGAAATTGAGCATATTCGTCCCGCTGTCGAAGAGGCCCAGAAACTGGGGATAAACGCGATAGGGCCAGAGTCTGCGGACGCAATTTTCGCATTCAACCTCGATGGTCACTATGACTGTATTTTGTCTATGTATCATGACCAAGGTCACATCGCGTGCAAAACTCTCGACTTTCAGAATGCTGTTACGTTGACATTAGGGTTGCCTTTTATTAGAAGTTCTGTAGACCATGGCACAGCCTTCGATATTGCTGGAAAAGGTATTGCTCAGGGCGAAAGCATGATCGAAGCCACCAGGGTGTGCGCTCAATATGCGCAGATGGCTTTGAGAGCTGAAAAAGCGTAAAATTTAAGTGTCTGTACTGGCAAAATGTCGAATGAGGTTAATCGTATGAAAATCGCTTTTGGTTGTGACCCGAATGCTTCTGAGCTGAAACAAGCACTAATTTCCAAGGCGCAAGATTTAGGTCACGAGGTCAAGGATTTTGGCTCCGACGATCCCATTTATGCAAATGTTGCTGTTGCAGTGGCCGAAGCTGTAGCTGCTGGCGAATACGATCGTGGGGTTGTTGTCTGCGGCACCGGCATTGGTGTTTCTATCGCTGCTAACAAGGTTAAGGGCGCATATTGCGCTTGCGTCACCGATATCTATCAGGCGCAGCGTGCCACGCTTAGCAACAACGCGAATATGATTGCGATGGGCGCTCAGGTTGTCGGAATTAAATCGGCCGAAATGTTCTTGGAGGAATACCTCAAGTACGAATTCGACCCCAATTCTCGCAGTAAGGATAAGGTTGCAAGAATTTGCGAATACGAAGGCGAAGCCGAATAAATATTTTTAGGAGGCAATAATGCAGAATTCAATAACTGCCGTCAGCCTAAAGATGTATTTCGATAGAGACCGAACTTTATCTTATTGTTCCGCCTTAAAGGATTTAGTGTCTAAAAATCCTGGCCTAACAGATAAGGTTCGGCTCGCAGTTCTGCCTGATTTTTTGACTATTCTTGAGGCCGGAAAAATCTTCGAAGGCTCAGGCGTCGAACTTGGCGCGCAAGATCTTGCTTTTGAAGATCGCGGTGCATTTACCGGCGAAGTTTCTGGCTTTGATCTAGCCAAGTTGGGTGTAAAAGTTGTCGAGGTCGGTCACGCCGAACGTCGAACGATCTTTCGTGAAGATGACGACATGGTTGCCAAGAAAGTTGCTGCAGCGTCTCGTAACGCGATAATTCCCCTGCTATGCATCGGAGAGCAGCAGAAGACAACCGCCGAAGAGGCGGCTGAGCTTTGCGTGTCTCAGGTGAGGTCTGCGCTAAAGTACGCTGAGCCAAGCGAAATATGGCTTGGCTACGAACCTCATTGGGCTATCGGCGCCACCGAGCCCGCCAGACCTGAATACGTTAGCGAGGTTTGCCGCAACATTCGCAAGAATCTAACCGATCTTTCTTCGGTATCTATCCTCTACGGCGGCTCTGCTGGGCCGGGTCTAATAACTAAATTAGATAAAGCCATAGATGGGCTTTTTCTTGGCCGTTTTGCGCACGACCCACAGGCATTTATCGATGTCGCTAAAGAAACAATCGCACGATAATTTCTTAGACAAAAATTGTGGCTGCTACCAAATTAGGTGGCAGCCACAATTTTTTGTTAGCGCTCAATCTTGTCGAGCTTTAGCATCTTGCAAAGCACATTGTCTTATCGCCTGAAGGCGTAGCGGATAAACCCTTTTTGCCCGCCGTATGAAGGCTGTAGCCTAGCTAACCGAAACCCTCTGCTCGAGCTTGTCGAAGTGATTCTTCATCGCCTCGATTGCCGCATCGGTGTCCCTATCTCTAACCGCCTCCAATATCGCCGAGTGCTCCGCCAGCGCAAATTCGGCGTCAGGTATGCCTGAGCCAATGGTCTGACGCATTCGATGCACCCGAAACGACAGTGAGTCAACCGCTTGCACGATGTATCTGTTGCCGCAATGGTCTAGCACGGCCTCGTGGAAAGACCAATCGTCCTTGAAATACTGCCTATACGCGCTCTGCATGCTGTCATTGGCCTTCAAGTGTAGAAGGCGGTTAGCTGTTTTCTGATGGCGTCTGTAAGAATCTTCCAGATCGAACAGCAGATCCTCTGGATTTTTCATCGCTCGCTCTATTGCGCCGACCTCTAAGACCCGTCTCGCGTCCACCAGCTCGCGCATCTGCTGGTGTGACATGGGTGCCGCAACCCGGTATCCGCGTCTGGCTTGCCGTTTTACTAACCCCGTCGCCTCAAGGCGAGCAAGGGCCTCGCGGATCGGCGTGGGAGAAACTCCCAACTGCGCAGCCAACCCGTCGATCGAAAGACTGGAATTTGGTGGCAACTCGCCCCAGGTGAGAAGGTCTACTAGCTGCTCATAGACGGTGTCAGGCAGAGCCCTCGCAAACTCTAGGGAAGAAAGTTTTGCGCTCAAATTAATTCCTCAAGTCATAATGTGGCGTAAAATCTGCAAGCTGTCGGTGCGAAATCTTACCAAAGCAGGAGCTTAGCAAACCTCCTGCTTTCTGGTAAGCGTTTATGATTGCTGTTTGCGGTAAAGCCCGTCCTGAAATAACTTGCAGCCCAAAGCTCTTACATCAGCCCTCTGGGATACTTTTGCGTCCAATCCGTGACATGATTGGACTATGAGCTACCAAGAAATTGAGATCGCAGCGCCGCGCAAGGTGGGAATCACCGAGCTCGCGCTTCGCGACGCCCATCAGAGCCTGATGGCAACCCGAATGGCAATGGAAGACATGGTCGACGCCTGCGCCGACATCGATGCGGCCGGCTACTGGTCTGCTGAGTGCTGGGGCGGAGCAACCTTCGACTCCTGCATTCGCTTCCTAAACGAGGATCCGTGGGAGCGCCTGCGCACTTTCCGCAAGCTGCTGCCGAACACCCGTCTCCAGATGCTGCTCCGTGGCCAGAACCTGTTGGGCTACCGTCACTACAACGATGAAGTTGTCGACAGGTTCGTCGACAAGGCAGCCGAAAACGGCATGGACGTCTTCCGTGTCTTCGACGCGCTGAATGACCCCCGTAACCTCGAGCACGCCATGAATGCCGTGAAGAAGGCCGGCAAGCACGCTCAGGGCACCATCTGTTACACGATTTCGCCGGTGCACACCGTCGAGAACTACGTCAAGCTGGCTGGCCGCCTGCTCGACATGGGCGCAGACTCGATCTGCCTGAAGGACATGGCCGCCCTGCTCAAGCCGCAGCCGGCATACGTGCTGAGGCTCTGTCTCTGTGGCTCGGAGATTTGTTTAAGAGACATTAATGATTCTTGTGCCCATCGATATTTCCGATACAGAATTAACTGACCGTGTTATC
>CAUPIJ010000021.1:0-33881 GCA_963511305.1 uncultured Propionimicrobium sp. | reverse complement strand
CGCCGCCCTGATAAGGCGGAGGTCACTGGTTCAAGTCCAGTTAGACCCACTTTTTATGCCCCTTTGACGTTCCGGCTAACCCAAAAGGTTCGACGTCGAGCTTTTTGGTTCTCGAGAAATGTGCAGCGCTCTTTTCTGTCGCAGCTTGGCATAGCGTCAAGCTCATTTTCGTAATACGATAAATGTATGGCTGAGAAAAGGTACCAAGATTCCGTCAGCGAAGAACAGATCGACAAGTGGGTTAAAGAGGCCGAGGCGGGCTACGACGTAGACGAGCTGAAGAAGAGGGGTAGGGGACGCCCTGGCCGAGGCGCGAAGCCGACCCAGGTTGTTGCGGTCAGGTTCACAGAAGAAGAGCTAGCTTTTTTGGATAAACGCTCCAGTGAGCTCGATGTCTCTAGGTCTGAACTTATTCGCGATGCGGTGTTGTCGTGACGATGCGATTGCACCCGTCTGCGCGCAAACACCAAAAAAGCCAGGGTCTTACTGATTTAGGGATCTTGCAAGCCGCAGGTTTTCCATTGTGGTTAGAACCGTTGTACGACGATCTGCCGCAACGAGAGTTGCGGCTGGGATTTGATGATTCTGGGCGTTTGCTTGAAGTGGTAGTTCTGATTTTTTCTAGCGGAGACGAACTGGTGATTCATGCCATGAAGGCAAGGCCTAAGTACATTGATCTACTGCCCTGATCAGGGTAGTCGCTAGAGAGAGCTGCGGAAATGGATCTATAGCTCAGTCGGTTAGAGCGCCGCCCTGATAAGTTTCACTGGTTCAAGTCCAGTTAGACCCACTTTTTATGCCCTGGCAAGGTTAAATGCCAAACACTAAACGGTTCCCACGACGGGAACCGTTTCTTTTGTCTACAGCACTTTCGGTTCCCGCTGCGCGAGGGAGCGAGGGGCGCGGGGTGAGAGGAGGGGCTCGGGCGTGGCCAGGCAGGCTGTGAGTAAAAGTGCGGGGCGTCCTGATTCGGTGCTATGGTGAACGAGTTGTTGCAATAAAACGACTAAAAATGCCCGCCCCCGGCAACATATTTCAGCCGTTTTGTGAGAAATCTTAAAGTCGTTTAAGATTTTCTCAGAATTTATTGAGCTAGTGATTAGGTGACAATGAGCGCACGTAGAGCACTACAGGACGAGCTAATTGAATCCCCGTTAGTGAGCGAAGGTGTCGCTCGTCGTGCTGCCGTATGCGCTCGTCGTGCCGAAACAGGCGCTGACGTTCTGGAGATCGCTGTCGGTGCTCGACGCGCGCTCCCTGAAAACTATGTTGCCAGCCGAGCCGTTGACGCTCCCGCAGCCGTCGCACCTGCACGCCGCGCCATCGTCGAAGACTTCGAGCCGTCAGCGCCTCGCGGTTTCCTAGAAGATGATGCCCCGACCCTGATTGCCCCGCCGGCGTTTGCGGCCAGGGACATCAAGAAGGTTCTTGATCCGCGCAAGCTGCTCGCTGTAACCGGCGTGCTCGCCGCTATCGGCGCCACAACCGGCGCAGTGATTACTGGCCCGAGCGTTGTTATGGCCGCCTCGCAGCCGAGCGCAGCCTCTGAGGTGACAACGGACCCGACCGGACTAGACGCCGTCACGGCTGCTGCAGATCTGCAACGCAACGCCGAAGATATTAGTCGCGACTCCGCTCGTCGCGCCCTTTCCGAATGGGAAGAGGCCGAGGCTGCCGAAGCCGAGCGAGTAAAGGCAGAGCAGGCCAAGAATGCCACCCCTGCCGACAACATCGCTCCGGGCCAGGTGGCTCCGCTGAGTGTTGAGCAGGCGATTGCTAAGGCAGAATCACTGATTGGTAACCCGAACTACGAGCAGCTTTGTCTGAAGCTGTCGGCAGAGATCTACGGCTATTCAACGTCAGGCGCTTACAGTGCCATTCAGGCCGCGCGTACCATCGAGGCGGATGGGCAGATGCGAACCGACATTGAGAACATTCCCGTGGGCGCACTGGTTTGGTACGACGGTGCTCCGGCCGGCAACCCGTACGGTCACGTCGCGGTTTACATTGGCAACGGTATGGTCGTCAGCAACGGCGCCCCGAACGGGGTTGTTGGCAAGATGTCGATCTACGAGTGCTCCGATGTTTGGGGGCAGCCCCTAATCGGCTGGTCTGGGGTCTGGCTGCCTAACGCCGCCTAATTGAGTTTTTCGCGTATCTCTTTCGGCAACTGAGCTAGCGCATTGGCTGGCATACCTGCCGCGAACGGGTTCTTTTCCCGCCACTCGCACAGCGCACAAATCTCACCCTCGCTTGCCGGATGCATATTCTTGCACACGGTACACGGCACCTGTTCGTCAGACATTTCTTGCTCGAAAGTCTGAAGCAACCGAAGGCTTGCCTCGTCCTTGGCCTTGGTATCGTAGCCGGCAAACAGCGCACAATAGTGCACCGCGACGCGGCAAGCCAGGCATGAATCGAGCCACTCCTCGTCGCTGCGCCAGGAGACATCGCAGAATTTGGCGTGGGAGCTGCAAGTTAAACAACGTATTGCGTGCAGACGATCACCAGCAAACCCCTCTGGCAGCGGAATAGCTTGCCGCTCAACCAGCTTGTGGAAAGACTCATAAGCAAGCTCCTGCAGCGTCTTAGATCCGCCGCGGCTTGGCGCGAACAGCTGCCTGCGGGGGAATGGCACGTTCGCCAAGTCAATGGCCTGGCCTCTGTCTAGCCGTCGAACCGGACGATAGCTGGAAACCCTGTCGCCTAGAACTGCCTGCCAGCCCGGCAGGGGCAGATTTGCTTGCGGGCACTCCGCCACTTGCAGCTCGCCGCAGCCGTTGGCCAACAAAATGGCAAGCTGGCGCGCATCGACGTTCTGCAGGCAACATATCCAGCGGATCACAAGGTCGTGTCGCCCCACCTTCGGGCGTTCGACGTGCGGACAGTAAAGCACCGCGGTCTCGAAGTCGTCCTTAGCCGTTAGCCACCTGACTAGCCGAAATAGATCATTCATCGTCAACCAGAGCCTGTGTCAGGTCCTTAACCTCGGTCATGAAGCCGCGAAGTAGAAAGCCAACAGCGCGATAGGTCTGGCTCTGGGCGTTTTCAGCCAGGCCATCAGCCACAAAGCCTCCGAGCGGCAGAACGCAACTGTCGACCAGGTCGAGCAGGCGTTCAGCTATTTCAAGCTTTCGGGAATCCAGATTCGATCGGTTCGCCGCAGTCATCTTGCCCAGCAGCATCGCGCAGCTGGCCAAGATATTAGCCAGGTGGGCTTCTGGAAGATTCGGGTAGCGCGGCTTGCTAACCACCCTGCTGGAACTCGATATTTTGCTGGAGCAGCTATCCTGGCAGGCCGACTGCACGTCGTCGCAGGTGACGGGCAGGCAGCCGTTGAAACCGAATAGGTGACGAAAGTCGCGAGACATGATTCCGCTGTGCTCGTCGCTGTTCAGCAACATCTGCACGCCCTGCCTGGAGACGTCGTCGCGTAGCGGCCAGAGGCGTAGCAGCTCGGCGTCGGTGATATTTTCTAGCAGCCCGGCTTCTGGAGCTTGCGAAAACAGCATCGAAAGCACGTTGGCTACGGTCGCGAGCCGCACACCACGACCTATCACGTCGTCGCTTCGCGAAGCCTCCATCGGGTTGAAATCACACAATCAAATCACCTGTTGCTTGCATGCAAACCCTTAGCCGCCCGTCAGCGAAACCGCTCAACGGTTAGCCCTCAGCCCGCCAATCTTTCGCCAGCTCGCTCAGCTTGTTGGCGGCTTCGGAGGCGTCAATACCACGAGAACCCGCCGCGAAGCCGATCAGGTAGGCCGTGATCGGGGCGGCCGGACGGCTTGGGCCGTGGGCTACGCTGGCGGTCATGTTTAACAGGGCGTCCTCGGCCTCTAGCACGTCGGCTTCGAGACCCAATTCCTCTGTCACCTGAGCTAACCACTGCTTGTGTTCTTTGGACTGTGCCGGGTCAGACATTTTTCTCCTTATAGTCGATTTTCTTTTCGCCGCTCTCAACGGTCGGCCTGCGGCCTCGCTGCAGCAGCCATGTGATCAGAACGGCCAGGAAATAGAGACCGAGCAGAATCAGCGCCTGCACGATCATGGGCCAGGGGCTCGGCAGCGGGTTTGCGACGCCCGCAAAAATGAATGCGATCATCGTCGCCCAGCGCCAACCCTTCAGCATGGTCTTGGCGCTTACTAGGCCTAGCGCGCCAAGCATCACCAGCACCTCGGGGGCCAAGAACGAGATGCCGAACGCGATCACCAGGCGCATATAAAAGGTGACGTAACTCGATGCGAGGATCAGCGAGTACGCCCCGTCGGGCACGAAGCTCTGCAAGATGGATACTGCTTTGGGCGCCACCCATACCCCGCAGGCCGCTCCCGCCGCGAACAGCGCAATGCCGGCGACTCCGAAGAGCGCTAGCCAGCGCTTCTCGCGACGCTTAAGGCCCGGTGCGACGAACGCCAGGATCTGGAAAATCCACCACGGCGATGAGATCAAAACACCTAGCCAGATTGATATTTGCAGCTTCAGGTCGAAGGCGGCACCGATGGTCTGAAAGTTGATCTGGGTTTTCGGGCCGGCGATCTCGTGCAGCGGTGCCAGCATGAAATTCATCACCGGATCCACCAGAAACCAGCCGCCGATGGCTCCCACAACGACGCCGACGAGCGCCCACAGCACCCGTCGCCTGGCTTCCCGAAGGTGACCGAGGACACTCATCCTCGCTTCGGGGTTACGTCGATTCATTTATTACTTGGAGTCCTCGTCGCTCTTCTCGGCCTGTGAGCCATCGGTCTGTGAGCCATCGGTCTTATTGCCCTCAACCGCCTTTTGGTCGTCGTCGGTCAGGTCGCTCAACTCGCTCTTGAGGATCTTGGCCGACTTGCCAAGCGAGCGGGCAAGCTCGGGCAGCTTGGAGGCGCCGAACAGCAGAATTAGCACGATGGCGATGACTATCAAATGGCTTGGTCTCATTGGTTATCTCCGTCCTTAGCCGGCTCGGTCTCGGCCGGTAGCGAATTTTTTACCCGCTCCTGCGAGCCGGCCGTCTTTAGCCAAGCGTCCAGTTCCTCCTGGACGGTTTGGCGGATCATCGTCTTGGGATTGTAAGACGATAAATCTAGGTTTCTCAGTTTGCGAAGCTGCTCGATGTCCTCGGGCATTAGCTCGCTCAGATCGAGCGAGGTCTCGGCGCGCAGCTGGGCGCTCCACTTGCGGAACATGTCCAGCAGCGAGCGCAGCCAGCGGATGGCCTGCGCAATGTTTTTGGGGCCGAGCACGAGGGCAGCGACGATCAACAGCACGATGAACTCGCCCGAGTTGATCCCAAACATCTTCGCCTCCTTGCTCTATTTTGCCATTAACAGGCCCGAACCAGCAGCGCGCTACCCATGCCGCCGCCGATCGCGATGGCAGCAAGCCCGAGCCTACCCGGTTGCAGCGCGGCTTTACGCTCATGGCCCACCAGCTGCGAGAACAGCCGCACGGTCAGCACCGCGCCCGACGCTGCCCACGGGTGGCCTAGCCCGATCGCGCCGCCCTGCGGGCAAATTTTGCGCTCGTCAATGCCCAGCGCATCTGCGCAGGCCAGCACCTGACCTGCGAACGCCTCGTTGAACTCGATCAGCGTGTCGGTGCCGATTGGCCTGCCTAGCTTTTCTACCGTTGGGACGATTCCCCAACCGGGACGATCCGGGTTGCAGGTGGCGCTGACCGCGCCGAGTACCCGCAAGCCGGGAATGCCGAGCCTCTCGAAGGTCTCGCCGTCGACCATCAGTACCGCAGCTGCGGCATCGTTTACCCCGCAGCAGTTGGCGGCCGTGACGGTGCCACCGTCTCTAAACGCCGGCCGGAACCTGGCCAGCCGCTGCGCAGTGAAGGCTCGGGGACGCTCGTCCCTGGCATGCCCCGCGACCTCGATTATCTCGGCATCGAAGACGCCTGACTCGCGGCTTTCCAGCGCCCTCTGATGCGAGCGCAGCGCGTAGGCATCCTGACGTTCGCGAGTGACGCCGCACTCCTCGGCCAGCAAGTCAGCGGCAAGGCCGAGTTCGGGATCATCCCAGGGTGGCGGCGCGAATGGTGCCCTTATGTAGGTCTCACCCGAGCGAGGGTGACCGGGCGGCCAGGTGGTGATCGGCTGCGTGCTGGCAGCCTGCACGCCACCCGCGACGACGAAGCCCGATTCGCTGCGCAGTCGGTGATAGGCGTATTCGAGCGCGGCCATGCCCGAGCCGCACTGGCGATCCAGGGTTAGCGCCGGCACCTCGGCCAGCCCGGCCGCGAGCGCGGCAAGCCTCGCAGGATTTCCGCCGGGTCCGCGGACGTTGCCCAGCACAACCTCACTAATCTGTTCCTCGCGCCCGCGCGCCAGGCGGCCGACGACGGGTGCCGCCAGATCGGTGGTGTCCAGATTTGCGAACATGCCGCCCGTCGTTCCTATGGCGGTTCGGGCAGCCGCGATGATGACGGGAGCTAGATTCACGATGCCACCAGCCTCTCAACTAGCGCGCGCTCGTCCAGCTTGCCGGCTTCGGTCAGCGGAAAGTCCTCGCAAGCGATCCAGCGTCTTGGCCGGTCGGCGCCGCTCAGGTTTTCGCGCGCCCAGCCACGCAACACGGGCAGATCCGCGGGCGTGCAGGCCACGGTCAGCACCTGGCCGACGCTCTCGTTGGGCAGTCCGCCGAGCCAAAATTCGCCGCTTGCCACCTCGCTCAGGCGCTCGCGCAGCGGGGCAAGAAATATCGTCTGTCCAGCGGTAGTGATCGTGCCGGGACGGCCCAACAACCAAATCCGCTCGCCGCTCAACCGAGCCTGATCACCGACCGTCACGAAACCGTCTCGGAACTCAAATTGTTCGTTGCTCTCGGCATAGTCGTCTGCCAGCCAGGGGGAGCGCACCCATAGTGTCTGGCCATCCAGCCTTGCCTGCACGCGGTCGAACAGCCGCAGATCGTTGCAGCACGTGCCCACCGCAACCAGGGAGAGCTCAGTGGCGCCGTAGTAGTGCAGCACATCCAGGCCGCTCCGCCTGGCTCGATCCCGCAGCTTTACACTCATCCCGTCGCCAGCCACGATCGCTCTAGTGATTCCCTCGGGGACGCCCTCGGCTAGCAGCCTTTCCAGCGTCGCCGGGGTCAGCTGCGCGATATTCATGCCGCGCGGCTCGGTGCTCCAGAGCCCACCCAGGTACTCGGCGAGTACCGCCGCAAACAGGTTCATCGTCGAGGAAAACGGCCCAGGAATCCACATCCTCATGCCGGAATCCAGGCCGAAGCTCGCGGCCAGGCTGCCGAAGCTAGCCACCCAGGAGCCTGTCGAGCGAACGATAACCCTGCCGTTTCCCGTAGTGGTTCCGGAAGTGCGCAGACCGACGCGCTCGCCGCGCTCGTGGGCGAGCCAGAACTGGGAAACCGCCTCGGCGGTTGGAGGCAACAGCATCGTGCTAAAAGCATAACTTGCTAGCACGAGCGTTATGCGTTAGCTGGCCTCCCGCGGAATGGTCTCCTGCCAGGTCTTCGCGAAGATTTTTTCGTCGGCGTCGAAGCACTCCACGACAGATTGGGTATAGAAGTTTTTCTCGTCGCAGCAGATGCGGGTGTCGGCGGTCAACGATGCCTGCCAGCTCAGATCTGGGCGTTTCAGCTCAACTCGCCACTGCGCCTCTGTGCGCGCCGAGGTCGGGTCGTCCCAGTTGATCCAGTAGCGTTCGACTGCGTCCTCGTTGTAGCGCAGGCCGTCCGGGTAGACACGGGTGCCGCCGTACATCGGGTCGACCTGAATCATCGTCTCCTGCTTTGCGACGTCGAAGCTGATCTGCCGCTCGGGACGGCGAGCGCCGGAGCGACCCTCCTCGGGGTACTCGACGTCGATCAGCGGCGGCTGCACGGGCTCGCCGAAGACGACCGTCTTGTCCGCCAAATCCTGGGCGGAGCCCTGCGCGTGTTTCGGGCGCTCGGGAACGACCACGCAGCTAGCGGAAAGATCTATCGAGACCGGCTCGTTCTGAGCCTGCGGCCAGATCCACGGCCAGTAGGCGGTGGAGACCGCCAGGCGCAGCAAGTGGCCCGCGGGCACCTGGTATGCGATGCCTGTCATCGGGATCGTGATGTCGACCCATTGCCCGGCTGGGAACTCGACCACCTTGTCGCGGCCATCGCGTGCGGTCAGGTTCATGTTTCCCCTAGTGATCAGCGTCGACGAGCCGTCCGGGGCGACGTCGCACAGCCGCACGTAAACCTGGCCTCGACTGGCCGGGGTGGTGATTTTGAGCCGTACCTGGCAGTTGCCCAGGATCTGCAGCGGCTCTTCAAGCGGGAAGTCGAATGTGGTGCTCCGGCCGTCGTCCGGGCGCTGATCGACCGGCAGGTCGGTCTCGTTACCGAACGGAAAGTAGCGGCCGGCCAGCTGGCCGACGTCCTGCGGGCTCTTGACCTCGGCCACCTCGGCTCCGTTGACCTCGCGAGCGAGCGGGCGGCAAGCGCCGTCCGTCAGGATGAATTGGGCATTTTCATATGCTGGATTAGGCCACTGGCGCTCGGCGATCCAGCGGCCGGGCATCTCGTCGTAGACCGACTTCGGTTCGTAGCCGTCGAGCATCCAGGTGCGCAGCAGCGGCTCGTCCATGACGTCGTTGTCCTTTTCCTTCAGCCACTTGTCCCACCAACGCAGGGTCTCGCCGAGGAAGTCGATGTGCGGGCCAGGACGCAGGTCGCGGTCAGGGTACTGGTGCGACCAGGGACCGATGATGCCCTTGACGTTTTTGCCCAGCGCGGAAAGATTCTCGACCAGGCGCAGGACGGTGTCGCGGTACGGGTCGAACCAGCCACCGACTGCCAGCACGGCGGCGTTGATGCGCGAATAGTCCTCGCAAACCGAACCGTGCTGCCAGTATTCGTCGCGGGTCTGGTGCGCCAGCCAGCGGTCGATGAACGGGCTCATCTGGTTTAGGCGGCTGAGCCACTGCTCCCGCCATTTCTCGCCCCAAACGCGCTTGTCAACGGGCCGAGACTCGAAGGCCATCATGGTTGCCGCCCAGGCATGCATGTCGACGGCCAGCATAGAGCCGCCCATGTAATGTACGTCGTTGTCGTAGCGGTCGTCGGTGGAGCAGACGGTCACGATCGCCTTCAGCGGTTCCGGTTGCAGGTAGGCCAGCTGCAGCGAGTTGAAGCCGCCCCACGAAATGCCGAACATGCCGACATTACCGTTCGACCACTCGCGGCTGGCCAGCCAGTTGATGACCTCGATGCCGTCCTTATGCTCCTGGGCGTCGTACTCATCGCCGGGGACGCCCTCGGAGTTGCCGTGGCCGCGGATATCGACGCGAACAGAAGCGTAACCGTGACCCGCGTAGTAGGGATGCCGCTCTGAGTCGCGCGGCCAGGTCCAGTCGCCGGCCCGATAGGGCAGATACTCCAAAATTACGGGCACTTTCTGTTCGGTCTTCGGCATCCACGCCTTCATCCACAGCCGGGTGCCGTCGGAAAGTGGAATCCAGTCCTCGACGACCTCAACCTCGTAAGGGAAATCGGAGATGTATTTCATTTTTCCTCCTTAAGTCCTAGCCAACGACGGTCATGCGCTTGCGCATCCACGGCGTCAGAACGATCAGCATGACGCCGACCGCGCCGATCGCGACCGCCTGCCAGCCGAAGTAGCTGGTGATATTGCTCATGGTGTCGTAGTCGAAAAGCTTGACGATCTGGGCTTGAATGCCCTGGGTCATTGCCATCGCGGAGAACCAAACTGCCATCGTCTGCGCGGCAAATGCGCGAGGGGCCAGCCTGGTGGTGGCGGACATGCCTGACGTCTGCACGAACAGGTCGCCAACGCCCATGAAAGCGTATGAGACGACGATCCACCACATCGCGAACAGGTGACCGTGCTCAGTTAGGGCGCCTGCCAGGGCGATGATCGCGAAAGAAATTGCGCCCAGGATAACGCCGATGCTAACTTTCGCCGAGACTGACGGCTGACGCTTGCCCATCCTGATCCACAGCGCGGCGAGCAGCGGGCCCGCGCAGACCTCGACCAGCGCGATCATCGGGATATACCAGGTGCCCGGGAACTCGAAGCCGAAGAGCACGTTGTGGGTCTGCTGGTTGGCGATGAAGTTCAGCGTGTTACCGGTCTGGAAATAGGTGACGTTGTAGGCCACCAGCGCGACCAGCAGCAGCGCGTACGGGCCGAGGTTTGCCTTCTCCTCCTTGGTCACCTTCGGGCTGAAGAACATCCAGGCCAGGTAGGCGATCGGCGCGATGACGGTGATCGCCGTCACCAAGTTGATCACCAGGCCGAGCGGATCGGCAGCCATCGCCGAGAAGAGCACCGCCAGCGCGATCACCACGGCGACCAGGCCGATTGTTAGCCAGAAGTATTTGTCCGCCTTGAACATCGCGCGGATCTGCACTGCACGCACGCGTCCAGCCAGGTTTCGCTTGCCGAAGATGTACTGGATTACGCCCAGGATCATGCCGACCGCGGCGGCGCCGAAGCCGACGTGCCAGTTGACCTCCGGGCCGAGATAACCGACGATCAGCGGCCCCAGGAAGGCGCCGATGTTGATGCCGGCATAATAGATCGAGAAACCGGCGTCGCGCCTGGCGTCTTCTGGGCGGTAGAGCTCGCCGACCTTCGTCGAAACGTTCGGCTTCAGCAGGCCGGTGCCGATGATGATCAGGCCAAGCCCGATCCACGTGGTGACCTCCGCGGGGACGCCCATCGTGATGTGACCGGCCGCGATGATGATCGCGCCCCACAGCAATGCGCGGTGGGTGCCGGTTACCCTGTCTGCGATCCAGGCGCCGGCGATGGATAGCAGATAAAGGATTGCGCCGAATGCGGCGACGATCGAAGACGAGACGTCCTTGTCGTAGCCGAGGCCGCCGTCCGCGATCGATGCGGCGAAATAAAGCGCGAGAATCGCTTGGAAGCCGAGGTAGGAGAAGCGCTCCCACAGCTCAAGGCCAAATAGTGTATAGAGCCCCTTGGGCTGGCCCATCAAGCCCTTGCTGTCTTGAGCGGCAGCGTCCAGGCGACGGGCGTCATCTAGTTTTGCTTGATAATTTGCCGGCAGTGCGGCGGAGTTGGTTGGTTCGTTGCTAATCAAAATATGCCTTACCGTTGGTCCTGACCCCAGGCGCATAACTGGTTATGTGTCTTTGGTTGGCTACGCACGGGGCATTGCTTTAGGAAATTCCACCTTCCTGATAGACAACAACGAAACTAAATTTTAGTTAGATATTCTCCAGACGGTAGCTAGAGTTCCGAAAATAGCTGGCCGCTGCGACGCTCGCGAACAAGATTTCGGGCGCATCCCGCCTAGTCAGATGGGGTGATGGGTATTCTAGAATTTCTTTGGAAAATTCCCTTAGTTATTTCCTAAAGGGGGTAAGAATTCCAGTTTTCGCGCTGCACGAGCTTTTCTAGCAGAAGACGAAAGGTGGACGAGGCCGCAGCCCCGCCCACCTGGTGATGTTTTAAATCAGCCCTGCTGAGCCTGGATCGCGGTCATCACGATCGTGTTCACGATGTCGTCGACGAGCGCGCCGCGCGACAGGTCGTTAACCGGCTTCTTCAGACCCTGCAGAACCGGGCCGTTTGCCTTGGCGCCGGCGGTGCGCTGCACTGCCTTATAGGTGGTGTTGCCGGTGTTCAGGTCGGGGAAGACGAAGACGTTAGCGCTGCCCGCCACCGGGTTCTCCGGCATCTTCTTCTTGCCGACGGTCGGGTCGATCGCTGCGTCAAACTGGATCGGGCCAGCGAAGGGGAAGTCTGGCTCGCGGGCGGCGAGCAAATCGACGGCCTCCTTGACGGCGTCCACGTCCGGGCCAGCGCCTGAGGTTCCGGTGGAGTAGCTGACCAGCGCAACCTTCGGGTCTATGCCGAACGAGCGGGCGGTGACGGCCGAGCTGGCCGCGATGTCTGCCAGCTGCTCTGGCGTCGGGTTCGGGGTGACCGCGCAGTCGGCGAATACCAGCACGCGGTCGGCTAGCGACATCAAGAACGCACCAGAAACCACCTTCACGCCCGGTTTGGTCTTGATGAACTCTAGGCTCGGGCGAATGGTGTTGGCGGTGGTGTTGTTGGCTCCCGAGACCATGCCGTCGGCCTCGCCCTCGTGAATCATCATGGTGCCGAAATAGCTGGGTACTGCCATGCGCTCGCGAGCCTGCTCGATGGTGACGCCCTTGTGGGCGCGCAGCTCGGCGTACTTGGCCGAGTAACGCTCCAGGTAGCTCTCGTCCTTCATCGAGACGATCTTGGCGCCCGAAACGTCGACGCCAAGATCGGCTGTCTGCTTGGCGATCTCGTCGGCCTCGCCCAGCAGGGTGATGTTGGCCAGGTCTCTAGCCAGGATGATCGCGGCGGCCTCCAAGATGCGGGCGTCCTCGGACTCGGGCAGCACGATGGTGCGCTTGTCTGCGGCGGCCATCTTGTTGATCTCGTACTCAAACATGGCGGGGGAGCGCAGTTGCTGCTTGCAGGCGGCCAGCTTCTCGGCCAGCGCCGCGGCGTCCACATCTGAGCTGGCCAGCACGCAAACTCCCTTGTCGGAGAATTGTTTTGCGGCGAACTCGGCGGTGGCCTCGTCTGCCGCCAGCACGAGGGTCGGGCAGTTTAGGTGCGCTGCCAGTTCGGCGTTGATGGCCAGTTCGGCGGGGGCGATGGGGGAGTCGTAGTCGGAGCCGACCACCACCACCGACTCGTGCGCGGCCTGCAGGGCGCCGAACTTCTTGACGATCTCATTGACGCTGGCGACGGGATCTGCGGCATACTGCTCGCCGCTGACACCCACGGCCTCGCCCTGACCGGATCCTGCGGCCTCGATCAGGCGGGCAGCAAGCGCGTCGTCGGCGGCTGCGATGGGACGGAAGACGGCGATTGAGCCGCTCTTGATAAGTTCTTTAATGATCTTCTCGGCAACCTGCTCCTTGTCGGGGCAAGGGCTGGCTGCGGCTACGTAAATGCTTTTGCTCACGCTTACAGACTAATAGCTCCGAGGGCGGGCAGCGGCTTTGCGGCATTAACTAATGTTTAACTCATGAACAACATTGGTGCTCACGTCGACGAAATCACCGCCATTGAAGAGGCTAAACAGCTGAGTGTGCCGATCGTGCAGATTTCGCTGGGCGACCCGCGCAGCTGGAAGGCGCCCAAGGTCTCCTTCGACGGCGGCGCGGAGGGCCTCAAGGCGGCCGCGCAAGAGGCCGGCGTTGGCATCTATGTCCACGCGCCATATGTCATCAATGTGGCTTCGCTAAACAATCGCATTCGAATTCCCAGCCGTAAGCTGTTGCAGCAGACGCTCGACGCGGCTGCTTCCTTCGGGGCGTTGGGCGTGGTCGTGCACGGTGGCCACGTCACCGCCGACGACGATCCAGAAGTGGGCTACGAAAACTGGTTCAAGGCCGTGGACGGGCTGAACATCAGTTGCCCGATGCTGATCGAGAACACCGCGGGCGGCAAGAGTGCAATGATGCGCTTCTCCGATTCGATCGCGCGGGTTTGGGACGCCATCAGCGCCTCCGAAAATTTCGAGCACGTCGGCATGGTCTTCGATACCTGTCACGCCAACGGTTCCGGCGAGGACATGCTCGAGATGATCGAGAAAATGAACGAGCTGACTGGCGGCATCTCGTTGGTGCACCTGAACGATTCGCGCGATCAGCCGGGCACCGGCGCCGATCGGCACGCCAACCTCGGCCAGGGTACGCTCGGCGAACAGCTGATCATCGAGACCCTCAAACTCGCTGACGCCCCCGCGATCCTCGAAACCCCCGGCGGTCTGGAGGGCCAATCCGGCGACCTGAAATGGCTAGCCGAGAGGCTAAAAGCCTGAAGAACTGGCAATCCAGATGGCCTCAGCCGCCCGCCACGGTGTTGAATAGAGCCATGGCCAGCGATCTTGAAATAGCACAAAAAGCAGAACTTCGTCCCCTCGAGGAGATCGGCGAGCAGCTCAGCCTGCGTCCCGAAGACCTGGAGCATTACGGCCGGCACGCGGCCAAGATCGCGCCCAAGAAACTCCGTGAAGCTGGCTCGCAGCGCGGCAAATACGTGGTGGTGACAGCCGTCACTCCGACCCCGCTCGGCGAGGGCAAGACCACCACCGCCATCGGTCTGGTTCAGGGGCTCGGCAAGCTGGGCAAGAGGGTGGTCGCGACGCTTCGACAGCCGTCGCTTGGCCCAGTTTTCGGCATCAAGGGTGGCGCTGCTGGTGCCGGCTACTCGCAGGTCGTGCCGATGGAGGCCATAAATCTGCACCTGACCGGCGACTTCCACGCCGTCACTGCCGCGCATAACTTGCTGGCTGCGATGGTTGACAATCATATTCACCACGGCAACCCGCTCGACATCGAGCCGCATTCGGTCAGCTGGGGGCGAGTGCTGGACATGAACGACCGCGCGCTGCGCAACATCGTGATCGGGCTCGGCCGCAAGGTCGACGGCGTGCCTAGGCAGAGCCGCTTCGACATCACCGCGGCCAGCGAGATCATGACGATCGTCGCCCAATCTGCCGACCTGGCCGATCTGCGCGCCCGGCTCGGTCGCGTCGTGATCGGCTTCAACACCTCCGGCGAGCCAGTCACCGCAGAGGACATCAAGGCGGCGGGGGCGATGGCGGTGCTGCTGCGCGATGCCGTTCGCCCAAACCTGCTGCAGACGCTCGAGGGTCAGGCAGCGCTGATCCACTGCGGCCCATTCGGCAACATCGCCACCGGCAACAGCTCGATCATCGCCGACAAGTTTGCCCTAGCCAACACAGATTTCGTGGTCACCGAGGCGGGCTTCGGTGCCGACCTGGGCTACGAGCGCTTCGTCAACGTTAAGTGCGCAACCTCTGGTCTGGTGCCAGACGCGGCGGTGATCGTGGTGACGGTTCGCGCTCTCAAGCTGCATTCGGGACGGCACAAGGTTGTCGCCGGCAAGCCGCTGCCGCCGGCTCTCCTGGAGGAGAACAGAGCGGACGTCGAGGCTGGCCTGTCCAACCTAGCTCACCATCTCGAGATCGTGCGTAACTCCGGCGTGCCCGCAGTGATCGCCATCAACGCTTTCCCCGACGACCACCCCAGCGAGCACCAGGTGATCATGGATTTTGCAGCCAGCCAGAGCGTGCCGTGCGTGACGTCCACCCACGTCGCCGACGGCGGTGAGGGTGCGAAGGAGCTTGCGAAGGCGGTCGTCGAGGCGGCGGATCAGCCCACCAACCTGACCTTCAGCTATCAGCCGCAGGACTCGCTGGAGGCGAAGATTAATGCGGTCGCCACCAAGGTTTACGGCGCGGACGACGTCGACATTGAACCGGCCGCGGCCAAGCAGCTGACCAGATTTACCGAGCTCGGCTTTGGTGAGCTGCCCGTCTTGATCGCCAAGACCCATCTCTCGACCACCGCCGACCCGGCCGATCGCGGCGCTCCCACGGGTTGGACGCTGCCGATCCGCGAGGTTCGGCTGGCGGCGGGCGCAGGTTACATCTACGCGCTGTCGGGCTCGATGCAAACGATGCCCGGCCTAGGCACCCATCCCGCGGCTGAGAAGATGGACATCACCGCTGACGGGCAGATCGTAGGCCTGTTCTAGTTCGTAGCCCTGCCCTAAACACAGGCCAGGGCTAACAGCAGGGGAGGGCGCGACTAGGGAAAATGGCGCGACCAAACCAGCTGGCAAAGAACCGCTCAGCTGCCTAGAACTGCGCGGCGATCTCGCGAATCTGCGCGACCGTCTGGTTCAGTGTCTCGCTGTCTGGCAGCGTGATGTTTCCGGAAAGCGACTGTAGTTTCTCGATCACTTGCTGCGAGCGCTCCACCTGCTGCGCAATCTTCGGAGCGATCTCGGCAACCTCGGGCGGCAGCTCTCGGTTCTGCGCCCCGACTACCCACGAGGCCAGCAGATCGACCAACATCTGCAGCAGCCCGGCAACCTGCTGGGCGTCCACGGTCGCCTCGCTGTAGTGCTGCTGGTAGGCCTGGCTCTGCTCGTTCAGGTTCTCCGTCGCCTGCGAGATTGCCCTAGTCAGCAGGTTAATGTTCGAGGTGATCTCGCTTGCCTGCGGGTCGGTGACGAGCTCCGCCACGAAGTTGCCGATCATCGTTGCGTGCAGCCTGGCCAGCGCAATGCGGAAGCGCGTGTGGCTAGCGGTCGCTGACGCAGCCTCCAGCTTTTCGGTCAGCGAGTCGGTTAGGCCGCGGATCTCGTCGTTCATCGAGCTCCACAGCGTTAGTGGCATGGTCAGCTGGCGCTGCTCGACGGAATCCGCCGGCAGGGCGTTGACCGCCTCCGAAACCTCGTTCGTGTCGTTGATGATGGCGTTCAACACGTCGGCGCTCTCCTGCGTCTGCGTCGACTGCTCTTTGAGGTTTTGCAGCACAGCCATCGCCGCGCCGAGCTGCTGGTGAAGTTGAGCGACGCCGTTCAGCATCTGGCTATGCAATCCGTCCGCGTAAATTTGCGGCATGACGTTGCCGGCCTGCTCGCGAGCCTCCACCTCGGCGGGCAGGGTTTCGAGCATGAAGTCCTCGTAGTTCTTAAAATTCGACGCCGCCAGCAGTTCAGCCAGCTTTTCCGCGCCGACCTCGGCCGCTTGGTGGCGGTTCGCGCCGTCGGCTTTTGCCAGGTTCTCGATAATGAGGGCCTCGCGGTAAAGCTGCTGCGCGGCGGCGAACGGCACTGGGCACATTGGCCTGATACGCACCGAGAGGTAGCCGTCGTCTAAGGGGGTGATGGTGGCGAAGACGTCGTAGCGGCTGCCGTCGTGGGCCATGTTGTGGACATAGGCGGCGAACGGGTTGCCGGATTCCAGGGTCTGCCACATCAGGCGGAAGGCGCCTCCGGGCATCATCGGGTGGCGGATGATGTTGTGCGGGGCGCCGATCAGTCTTTCCCTTGGCCAACGCGAAAGCCTAACGAATACCGAATTAGCCTCTTCGATAACGCCCTTAGCGTCGGTGGTGGAGAAAAATAGCTCGTCTACGCCTACTTCGTGTTGTTCTCCCGAGGGCAGAATCATTCCTGGGACGAACCTAGGGACTTCAGACATCTCGACCTTTCTATTCCCCAGATAGTCAGGGCAATACTAAAAATGTAGTGTTAAACCTGGTCAAGCCACTAATCGAGTTATTTATTTTCTAAAGTTGGGGTTAAAGGTTTGCCCTAATAAAGCCCCTAATTTTTTTCGGTAACTGAATTCCAGGAATTTAATTCCGGCATTAAAAACCTGTTGATGTTCCTGGCGTGTCTCAAAGATCCGTCGTTAATCTGACTGAGCCAATGGCATTTCCACCACCCCCATTTCAGGAGACCAGATGGCGAAAAAATTTGTCGCGCCCTTTTCCGGGCAGCAGGACGAGCCTGCCAATCCCCCCTCCCCGGACAAGGCTCAGCTAGCCGAGCCAAACCTCGTCGCGCGACCCAGAAGGAACCTGCGGCTGACGATAGCCGGCGTGTTGTTTTGTGCGCTCGGCGCGCTGCTAGCGGCGTGGATTTTCGTCTCGACGAGCGACACTCGAGAGGTGCTGACCGCCACCCGCGATATCAAGCGCGGCGAGACGCTCAGCGCCACGGATATTTCCACGACCAACCTAGGTGCGGCTGCCGGAGTTCCGGTGATGGAGAAGAGTAAGGCGGGCGAGCTCGTCGGCAGATACGCGATGACGGATATTCCCGCCGGCTCCCTGCTCGGCCCAAAGTCCATCGGACAGGCAGAGGTGGACCCAGAAAGCTCGATGATCGGACTGCGACTTGCGGCTGGCCGGCTGCCGGCCAAACAGATCCCGCCGGGCTCAACGGTGAAGCTGGTCGAAATTACAGAGAGTGGCCCCGGCCAGGAATTCGCTGCCATGATGGTCGGCCAGTCTGATCTGCTGGACGGCCAGGGCAAGCTGGTCGACGTCACAGTGAACGAGATGACCGCCTCGACTGTCGCCGCGCTAGCCGCTTCTGACAAGCTGGTTTTAGTCAGGCAGGCCGATGCCGGATGAGTATTTACGTATTCTGCAGCGCCGGCGGCAGCCCCGGCGTCACCACCACCGCCCTTGCCTTAGCAGCTAACTGGCCTCGCCGAGCCATCGTCGTGGACGCCGACCCGCACCCCAGTCAGTCGGTGCTTGCTGGTTACCTAGCCGGGAGGGTCGAACTGGGCGGCGATCTCGGCGATTTTGCTGAGGCTGTTAGATCCGGCGAGATTTCCGCTGATCTGCTATCTGCCCTAGCCATCGGGCTGCCGGGCACCGAAAGAGCGTCATTCGTGCCAGGTTTCAGGAATCCGAACGCGCCCGGTCTGTTCGCCGACGCGATGCCCGAGCTGGTTGCGCAGGCTCAGAAGCTTGCCGACGAAGACGTGGACGTCTTCTTCGATCTCGGCCGACTGGACGTGGCTAACCCGGCTGCCGAAATCTTCGCGGCTGCAGACTACTGCTTCCTGGTCTGCCGCAGCAGCTTGCCGTCGCTGGCGTGCGCTAAGCTCTGGCTACCAAATCTCCTCTCGCTCTACGATTCGGTCGGTTCGCTGGGCATCGTCCTGATTGGCGCTGGCCGCCCCTACAACTCCCGCGAGATAGCAGCGCAATTCGACTTGCCTGTCTTCGGCGAGGTGGCTTGGGCGCCGAGGGCTGCCGCGCAACTGAGTGAGCAGGCGCCCAGGGCCTTCATTTCCGAACGAAACTACAACAGGTCGCTGCACCTGCTGACCGAGAAAATTTTTTCGGATAGCGCGCTGACTGTTCTGCCAGGTCAGGCCGCATCCACCCAAATCAGGCAGGTGGCGAATTGAGCGCGAAGAGAGGAATCCCAGTCGTTGAGCTAGGCGAGGCACTGACCAAGTTCACGCCGGGCGAAAACGAGAACGTGGTCAGCCAATCCAAGCCGCGTCGGACGCAGGCCACCAGTAGCGCGGCGGAGATCGACTGGCGGCTGGTGGTAGAGCTGCGCAAGGAGGCTTCCGAAAAGATCAGCCAGAGCCTGGAGAACCGATCCGAAGGGAAAGAGCTTGACGAGGACGACCGGCAGATGCTGGGACGGGCCGTCATCAGGCAGGTGGTGCGCAACTACGCCGAGCAACTGAGCACCAGCGGCCAGCAGCTGTGGCCCCTAGCTCTCGAGCGACGTTATGCGGTCGCCGTTGAGAACGCGATTTTTGGTTACGGCAGACTGCAGCCGCTGTTCGAGATCCCAGACGCCGAGAACATCGAGATTCACGGCTGCGATTCGGTGATTGTGCAGTACTCGGACGGTCGCCGCGTCGAGCATCCGAGGGTGGCCGACAGTGACGAGGAATTGATCGAGGCGATCAGATTCTTCGGCGCCACCGCGAATCCGCCGCGCTCTTTCGACGACGCGCACCCGATGATGACCGTTGCGGTGGGCAAGGAATCCGGCGATCAGTTCAGGATCCACGCCATCGGCTTCGGGCTAAGCTACCGTCCCTCGATCGTGATTCGCCACCACATCCTCACCAGCGTGACGCTGGATGACCTGGCAGAACGACAAATGATGCCGCAGCGCATAGCTAACTTTCTGCGGCAGGCTGTGCTGGGCAGGAAATCCATCGTGATCTCCGGCGACCAGGGCGCGGGCAAGACTACGCTGCTGCGCGCCCTGATCGATGCCATTCCCGAGACCGAGCGCTTCGGAACGATCGAGACAGACTACGAGTTGCTTACGCACCTGCAGCCCGGCCGCAAAAACATGCTCGCGCTGCAGGCAAAGACCGGCCTCGGCGAGCTGGTCGAGGGGCGTCGGCTGGGTGAATACAGCGTTGCCGATTTGGTTCCTGAGGCGCTGCGGCAAAACTTGAGCCGGCTGGTGATCGGCGAGGTGCGCGGCAGCGAGGCAGGCGCGATGTTCGAAGCCATGCAGATCGGCACCGGCTGCTTGAGCACCACGCACTCACATTCGGCGTCTTCGACGATGGATCGCCTCGCCACCCGAGTCGCCAGCGGGGACGCGCTCTCGCTCGACCAGGCGTTCAGGCAGATCGCGCTGAACCTGCATCTACTCGTGCACGTCACGTTGGTCGATGACACCTGGCGTGGGGGACTGCGCAAGCGTTTCGTCTCGGAGGTGCGGGCGCTAACCGGGGCCATCGAGGGTGGACGCCCGGTGACGCACCTGGTTTATCAGGCCAGTGCGGACGGTCGGTCGGAGCTATTCGACCCGCCGGTCTCGTTGATGTCAGAGCTAGCAAGGTACCGGGCGGCATGAGCGTCCTGTTGGCCGGCTTCGGTGCGTTTCTCTTCCTGCTCGGTGTGCTGATTGCCGCATACGGTATTCGACCTAGCCAGCAGCGGGTTTCAGCTACCCGATTCTCGCTGCCGAAAGTCGATCGCCGGGGCGCTATCGTCTTGGGGATTAGTGCTGTCGCCGCAGTGTTAACGGGTTGGTTGCCGATGCTGATCGTCTTACCCGGAGTCGGGCTTATCCTGCCGGATCTGCTGCGCACCAAGCCCAACCGCGAGGTGTTGCTGCTCGCTGCGCTTGACAGGTGGGTGAGGCTGCTGACGGCGTCAGTGGCCACCGGAAAATCGATTCCCGACGCGATGCGGGCTACCTATCCGCAATGCCCGAAGTTGCTAAAGCCGGGTGTCTCCACCGCCCTGGTCAGGCTGCGCGGTCGCTGGTCGGTGCGAGACACGTTCCTGGCGCTGGCCGACGAGTGGGACTCCACTGACGCGGATGCCGTCCTCGCCGCCTGTATTCTGTGTACACAGCGCGGCGGTCTCGGTGCCCACAGAACCCTAGAGGCGCTGGGCGATAGCGTCTCCGATCGGCTCGCCGCGCTGCGGGAAATCGCCGCCGAGCGAGCAAAGCCCAGGGTCGTTGTTCGGCAGGTAACCATGATCACAGTCGTGGTGCTGGGCGCTGGCGTGTTGCTGAACCCGCAGTACTTCGCCCCGTTCACCACTCCACTCGGCCAGGTGCTCGCGGTCGGATTCTTCGTGGCCTACATGCTCTCGCTGCGGATGCTGCAGCGCATGTCTCGTTCCGCTAAGCGTGACCGGATCCTGCAGGTGAGCCCATGATCGCGATAGCCGGAATTCTGCTGAGCCTTGGCGTATGGCTGTTGCTGGCGACGCTGCGTCCACCGATTCTGAGGCTGTCCGACGCTCTGGAGATACTGAGCGGCAGCGGTGGCGCTGCGCGTTCGTCGGCCGTACTGATCGAGGACGAGGACTCCAGCCTAGAGAGGTTCGGCGCATGGGTTTATCGGCGCCTGCCCGTTCCGCTCTCGCAGCGCACGATGGCGCTGTTGAGCCTGCAGGGCAGGTCGATCGGGGACTTTTACCTGGCAAAAACGGTATTCGCCGTGGCGGGGTTCCTGATTCCAGCCCTGTTCATCTCAGTGCTGACAAATGCGCTGCCCGTGGCGCTCGTGGCCGGGCTCGTTCTCGGCGTGGTCGGCTGGCTGCTGCCCTCCCTGCAGCTGAAGCAGGCGCAAGAGAGAACGACTCAGACTGCAGCCGAGGTCGTCCACACCTATATCGACCTGGTCTTTTTGGAGCGCATGGCGAATCGTTCGGCGGTGCAGGCGCTGTTCGCGGCAGCGGAGATCTCGCCGGTACCGCTGCTGATTCGGGTGCAGGCCTGCCTGACGCGCGCCCGGCTCGAGCAGCGCTCGCCCTGGCCAGACCTGACCAAGCTCGCGGAAATGCTGCAGGTACCGCAGCTTGCCGACGTCGCCGACATCATGCGCCTGGACGAGCAGGGCGCCGCGATCGCCGACACGCTGGCCCAACGAGCCAAGGAGCTGCGGGTGCAATACCTGAACGTAGCGAAGGAGCAGGCGCATGCGGTTAGCGAGCGAATGACCTTGTGGATGTCAGTTCCGGTGCTGATCTTCGCCTTCGCATTCATCACCCCGCCGCTGCTGCGGATGGCCGCTACGTAAGGAGGTGAATATTCCCTGTGGATAACTGCGGTTACGCGGCTTTGGCTAGACAAAACTGAATAGTCCAAGAAGAAATTATTGACCTGAAAAGAGCGAATATGAACCTGATTAGCTTGAGAAACAAGGCGGTCGGACTTTACGTCCAGGCCAAAATGCCCAGGCGACGCGATGAACGCGGCCTGTCGCAGTCGACGGAAAACGCAGTGCTGTTGACTGGCGCGGTGGCGTTGGCAGCCGCGGTGATCGCAATCGTCGGCGTCTATGTCAAAGGCAAGCTGCAGACGCTGGGCGCAGAGGGCTAAATGACTCGCGACGAGCGCGGCCTTAGCCAGTCGGTCAGCTGGGCGGTTCTGGCTCCGCTGATTCTGGGCGTCATTCTGGTGGCCGTGGCCGGCGGGGTCCACGCACACGCAAACAGCGCCGCGCAACAGGCCGCGATGGCTGCTGCTGAGAGGAGCGCGGCCTTCTATGGCGACGTCAGGCAGGGCGGCGAGGTGGCCCGTCGGATGGCAGATCGCGCCGGGCTGCGCGACGTAAAGATCACTTTCAACGAGACCCCAGAGACCGTGAGCGTCGACTTGGTGGCGAAGACGAATTCGCCGCTGCCGGGAGCCTTTTCGAGCGTCCGGGCGCACGCGGTTCGTCCCAAGGAGGTGTGATGTGAGCCCAAACCAGCGGGGCATGGCGAGCGTGGAGGCGGCGGTTTTGGTGCCGTCAATCTTTCTGCTTGCCTGCCTGATTATCCTCGGCGCGCGCCTCTACTGGGCGAAGGCCCAGCTGGCTGACGCGGCCTCCTCCGCGGCTAGGAACGCCTCCGTTCAGGGCTGCGAGTGCGGCATCCAGAAGACGGCAAGAGAGATAGTCGCCTCCGACCTTGCCGCTTCGAGGTCTTGTCGCGAGCTGAAAGTGCATGCCGCCCGAGCAGGCGGATATCTGAGCGTAGATGCCTCCTGCCGATTCGATCTTGGATTGTTGGGCGGTCCGAGCTTGGGGCTGAGGACTACGGCTAGTGAAAAAATCGATACCTACAGGAGTTCGATGAAATGCGATTGTTAAAGGCTTTTCTTGCCGCAGTCACGATAGCTGCGATAGTTTTCGGATCGCCGATTCTGCTCACAAAAATAGGTCGGCTAGACGCTCTTGGTTCTCTGCAACCGACGCTGGCGTCGCTTCCAGACCTCGTCGTCGGATCCCTAACCATCATCGCCTGGTTAGCCTGGGCGGCTTGCTGCCTGAGTCTGGTCTTCGAGTTCATCTACGCGCTGAGCGCCGGCCAGGTTCGATTAAGCCTACCTGGGCTTCGGGTCTTCTCGTCGTCGAGCGCGCTGCTCGTCACGGCCCTGTTAGGCCTAGCCAGCGCGGCCACTAGCCAGCCGCAGGCGCCGGACATCGTGCAGAGCCAACCGGCCGTGCAGGCAGAAACGCAAGACCAGAACGAGGCAGAAATCGAGCAGGACGACGGTCAACAGTTCCTCAGCTACACGACTGCCGAGGGCGACGATCTGTGGACGTTAGCCGAGCAGCACCTGGGCGATGGCATGTTGTGGCGCCAGATCGCAGAGGCCAACGACACCGTGCTCGGCTCGCCAACCGAGGCGATCCGCCCGGGGATGCGGCTGCTGATCCCCATCGAACAGGCCTCACCAGCCGTTTCACTTTCTGAGGAGACCCCTGCAGAAGAAAACCACGCCATTTCTCTTCCCGAGGAAAAGGAACTCGACGGCGTGGTGGAGGTCAAGCAGGGCGACTCGCTCTGGGCCATCGCCGCTGCAGAGCTCGGGGATCCAAACTCTTGGCCGCAGATATACGAGGCCAACAGCGACCTGATCACCGACCCCGGCCTGATTAAGCCCGGCTGGCAGCTGAAACTGCCAGGCAGCGTTCCGGTTGCTGAAGACGTAGCGCAGGAGGCCAACGAACAGGCCGAGCCAGAGGTAGTGGAGGCAGTGGAGCCGGAAACCTCGGAGCCCGCTCTTCAGCAGATCGACACCTCGGCATTCGATGAGGTGGTGCCATGTCCTGTGGACACCGAGGCTCCGCCGGATTCTCCCGGATATGAGTCTAGAGACGTCGACGTTTCCGCTTTCGAGGAGGCAGTCTCGTGCCCTGTCGAGGCCGGTTCCGCCCTTTCGTTGGAGTCTCCCCAGCTCGAGTCAGCCACCGCGGATCTTGGCCCAAGCGCGGCGGCTATCGCCTCGCACGTCAGCTCCGTCGCCGGCATCTCCGCCGCCCTGGCCGCGACTATTTCGGCTGCCATTTATCGGAGACGCAACCGCCAGCAGGTGCAGCGTCCGCTTGGCAAGGCAATTCGTAAGCCGAAGGGCGAGGCGAAGGAGCTCGAATCTGCTATTACCGCCCTTGGCGCGCTCAGTACGGATGCCCGGCACGCAGTCCCTAACGGGCTGAAGATTCGGGTTGGCAGCGAAATGAGCAGCGAGCGCGACGTCGAATACGACTTTTTCTCTGCCGGTTCCACCGCGGTCGTCGGACCCAATGAAAGGGTGCTGGCCTTTGCTAATGGCGTGATCTTGGGCTGTTTGGGTGACGAGAGCGCCATTGACGTGGTGGCTTCTGGTAGCAGTTTTGATTGGTTGGTCAGCTTAGACGAGCCGAGCCTGCAGGTCTTAGAGCCTGGCGAGGCCGGCGGGATGCTGGCTGCCGAATTGCGTGAAAGGCGGATCGCGGGCTTGTCTTCCCTAGGCCCGGAGGTCTGCCGCAAGCTGTTCGTGTTCGAGGAGCAGCCGGAAAAACTTCCGTCGACGGAACAGTTGAGAAGCAGCGGAGTCGCCGTCCTACTTTGTGGCGCCGAGATCCTCGGGCCCACATTCCAGGTCGCCGATCAGACCGCGAAAACCCCGGACTGGAAGGTTTTCGCACCAGAAATGGTGAACGCCCCCGCTCGCCGAGGCCTAGAGGAGATCTTTGATGCGGCCTCAAGCACAGAATATGAGCCTGCCGAGTGGTGGCAGGTGAAAGAAGCATCGGGGGATGACGTTGCCCGACAGCTGCGTGAACAGGAGAAGCTCGTGAAATCGACCCACCCCACACTTTTGCTTCTTGGCCCGGTCAGCCTAGAGGGTGCGCGCGGTAAAACCCCGCCCAGGGCGCTGAAACAGTGCCAAGAGTACTGCGCATGGCTGCTGGAACACCCTGCCTCGACCGCCACGCAGATGACCAAGTCGCTGCTCGTCGCGGAGGGTACACGGCGCTCGAACATGTCCAGGCTACGAACCTGGCTTGGCGCCGACGACAATGGCAGCCCGTATCTGCCCGAGGCTTATTCGGGGCGGATTCGGCTGCATCCGGGGGTCAGCTCCGACTGGGAGCAGTTCCGCACCATGCTGATCGGCGGTATCGACCGCGCTTCCGACGACGTGCTGCGCAGCGCCCTCGAATTGGTTAGGGGAGCGCCGCTCGCAGACGCCGCACCCGGCCAGTGGAGTTGGGCAGAGCCGCTAAGGGTCGCGATGGCCAGCATGATTCGCGATGCCGGCCTGCAACTTGGCCGTCGAGCTCTTGAGCGCCGCGACATCGAGACCGCACGCTGGGCCGCTGCGAAGGGGTTGCTCGCCGTCCCCGAGGACGAGCTGCTGCTTGGTCTGCGCCTGAAGACGGAACACTTGGCCGGAAACGACGTCGAAACCGATCGTCTAGTTCTGCATATCACCAGGCAGGCACGCCAGTTGGGCGTCGACCTGCTAGATGAAACGGTCGCTTTGTTGCAAGAAACGGTAGAGGGCCAGGCTAGGGCGAGAGCGGTTTAGCGTTTCGCACCTAGGTCGTAGGTTCTTGGGTCTTTCGCCGAGGCTGCTGCGAAAATTATCGCCGTGGCGACGAACCAGGCCGCCATAAGCACGAAGGCCGACTTGGTGGCGCCGTCCGGGGGAAGCGCGAAGCCGGCGATAACCGCGCCAACCACGATGCCCAGGTTGTTGAGAACGTCGTAAATCACCATCACTCGGCCGCGATATTGGTCGGTGGTGTGTGCTTGGACGACGGTGTCCCCGCAGGCCTTAATGCTTTGGGCGAACAGGCCGATGAAGAATCCAGCGACCATCAGCACTAGCGGTTGCAGCCAGGCGGCTGGGAGCAGCACGATCGCAGCCGATGCGACGAGCAGCGAAATAACGGTCGCCCGAACTCCGAATCTCCTAGTCATAGGGGTTACCAGCAGGCCGCAGAGCGCGAAACCGACCCCGGCAAGCCCGAACCAGGCTGCCATGTCGACCATGGCCGCGGCCTCGTGGCTGGGGTTGTGGAAATAGTGTCGGTAGAGCAGCACAACGGTGACGATCATCGCGCCCCAGCAGACACGTGCGAAGAAAACCGTCGTGATGCCCCAAAACGACGGCTTGGTCTGCCAAAGGTTCTTGCCGGCAGTGACTAGCCCAGAGAGAATGCTCGCCGCACCCTTGCCCCGCTTCGGTTCGAGAGGCCCGAGCTGATTCTTTCTGATGCCAAGGGTCAGCAGGACAGCCCCCACGAAGCATGTCGCAGCTAGCAGGAAGATTAAGCCGTCGGCTACGTTAGCGCCCCAGCTATCGCCGAAAATGATGCGGCTCACTGCCGCCGCGCCGCCGCCGAGCACGGCAGAAATCGGTCCGATCATCGGCATCAGGCTGACGGCCTCGACATACTCGTCCTCTTCGATGGTGAACGGCAGCCCGGCGGACAGCCCAGCCAACTGCAGACGATTGATGCTTAGCGCGAAGAGCAGCAGCACCATCAACAAGATCTGACCGGCACCGGCGGTCGTACCCGTCATGACGGCAATCGCCATCGTCGCGCAAAGCAATATCCGCGAGATGTCGCAGGAGATCGTGATGCGCTGCCGGCTGAACCTATCCAACAGCTCGGATAGGAAGGGGCCTACGAAGCTGAACGGCAACATCGTGATCGCGAGCACGGCGGCGATCTCCGGGCCGGATGCCTGCGACTGCGGGTTGAAAAGCACGTAACTGGCCATGCCGACCTGGATCATCGAGTCGCCGCCCTGGCTAAGCAGCCTAAGGAAAACGAGACGACGAAACAGCGGCCTGACCAGCAGCCGCGCGAGGCGTCGCAGGAAGTCCATCAGAAGCTCGCTAGTTTCGCCCCGACAGCCTGGATCTTGAAAAGGCTTCGGAGTTTAGGTCTATCAACTCAACCTCGACACTATCCAGACCGGGTTCCAGGCGCTGCCAAGTGGCCTCGTGATCGCCGACGTAGCTGTGCAGGAAACGCCCCAGCGGCTCGCTGGGCAGCGCGGCGGGCAGCGGCTCTTTCGAGAAGGCGATGAGCAACATGTCTAGGGCGTTTTTTCCGGGGCCGATGGGCGGCTGCTGGTAGTCGAGCAGCAGGGCTTTCGCGCCGCGACGGGCGTAGAACTGGGCCCTGGAGGCTGGGTTGCCGTGGGCGACCGAGGTGACGGGCGTCGCCGGATCCTCGATCTCGCCGATCAGCCACTTGGCGCCCAGCCGAGTGCCCTCGTCGATTGCGAGCTGGAGTAGCTTTCCGCCCAGGCCGCGGCCGCGGCTATGCTCGGCGGTGGAAAGCCACGAGATCAGGGCGAAGTCTCTCTCGTCGTAAACTTCAAGCGCCACCTCGCCTGCCCAGCGACCATCCAGTTTTACGCCGTAAAGAATCGTGTTCCCAGAGTTGACGGCATCCACGAAGACGTCAGTGGATGTCTTTTCGTCGGGTGGGAAGCTCTCTTCGATGAGCTCCAGGTGAATCTGGCGGACGTCTTCTGGGTTCGTCACACGATCGATATGCATGAAGACTAGGTTAGCTACCAGTCTAGAAACTGACTAAATGAAAGCGAGCTGCTTTAGGGTTTCTGAAAGTGGCGAGAGCCGAAGATTAAGAATGCACCAGGGGGCTGCTAGTCACCCCTAACAGCCCCCTGGGCGTCTGAGAAAACTATATAAAGAATCTGATTTTTCTGCCAATTTTGTACAACTCCAGTCGCATTAAGTTGCACCCTGGTCGCGCCGGAAAAACTTGCTTCTTGAGTTGCGGGTGATAAGGCAATAAATTTTCTCATTTGCACCAGGTCTCTGATCTCTCGATTACAAGCGCGATGTGTCGTGTGTGGAATGCGCGGCAACCTGTTTTATTGGCTAAGTGGTTACGCTGCGGCAAGTAGCTCCTGCGCGTGCATCCGCAACTTCTTCGTCGCGTTTGAGCAGCGATTTCGAACCGCGGCGTGCGAGATGTTATAGATCTGTGCGGCCTCCTTACCGCTATAACCGTCGACATAAATCGTCTTGATTATCTCGGCAGTTTTACTGCTGACCAAGCCGAGCGACTTGCTGGCCGAGATCATGTCGATGACTTCCGCCCTGGTATCGGTAGCATCCGGTCTAGGTAAATCCTCGTTGCCAGGCACCTCCAGGGGCCGACGGCATTGCCTTTTTAGCTGCTTCATCGTGTCCAGCGCCAGATTGACCAAGATATTCTTGTGCAACCTGGCCTCAGGGAAAGTCATCAGCCTGAACCAAAAGTTAGCGACGTAGTCATCAAGGTTGTGCTGGCGATCGCGTCGGGCAAGCATTTTCAGGCGGGGGAGGGTGGCGTAGAGCACGATCAGCCCGCAAAGCTGCTCGCCGTCCTGGGCGCGGCGAACGAGTGCCGCCACCACGGAGTCTTCGTTCTGGCAACGAGTCAGCGCCTCTGTGGCAGTAGTGAATTCGCGGCCCTCGTCGGCCCAGCGAAGTTGTGTTTCTGCGATCTCTCGCCATTGCTGATTTAGTCTGGTAGCTATGCTCATGAATCGAGCATCGCGGGAGCTTGTTTACCGCAAGGTTGTCCGGGCAAGGCGCGGTGTTGTCCGAAACTTTCTTATGTTGTCCTTTTTCTAGTCGGCGTTATGGCCCGTGAGCTGAGTTTCCAGCCGCCTAGCGCCCGATACCCGACTCAAGGGCGATCAAGACCAACTGCACTCGGTCGCGAGCCTTCAACTTGGATAGCAGGCGCCCGACGTGCGTCTTCACCGTTCCTTCGGCCATGAATAGCGTGGCCGCGATCTCAGAGTTCGTCGCACCCTTGGCGATCTCTGTGAGCACCTCGCGCTCACGGTCGGTAAGAACATCAAGTCGATCAGAGTTGTCCTGCGGAGAACTCGGCAGGTTAGGCACCACATGATCGAGCAGTCGACGAGTTGCGCTTGGTGCAACAACGGAATCCCCCTCGCTGACTGCGCGAATGGCGTTCAGCAGATCGCTTGGGTGAGCGTCCTTGAGCATGAACCCAGAAGCCCCTGATTTGAGGGCGCTGAACACGTACTCGTCAAGGTCAAAAGTGGTCAGGACTAGCACCTTTGTGGGCAGATTCTCCTCCACTATGCGCTTGGTGGTCTCGACCCCGTCCAGGCCAGGCATGCGAATATCCATCAGCACGACGTCCACCTGCTCGGCCTCCAGCACCGCAAGCGCCTCATTGCCGTCGGAAGCCTCGGCCACGACCTCCATGTCGTCCTCGGCGTCGATCAGCATCTTGAAGCCGCTGCGAACCAGCGCCTGATCGTCAACGAGCATCACGCGTAGCTTGCCAGATTCGTTCTCAGTCATATCGCTCCTAGGGTTAGTTACATTATTGCCGAAGCTACAAAAAGTTTTGCTTAGCCCTTGTGGTTAATCGGGATTACCGCTTGAACAAGCCAGCCGGCGCCAAGTGGTCCGGCGTTCAGCTTGCCACCGACTGCCTGAACGCGCTCGCGCATGCCACGGATGCCGTAGCCTGTGCCGCTCACCTCCGCTGGCCTAGCTTTATCCTCGCCGCCGTCGTCATAAATCGACACCTCGATCTGGTTAGTCTCGTAACGCAGCCCGACGGTGACGCGTGCGTCCGATCCGGAGTGCTTCATGACGTTGGTCAGAGCCTCCTGGGTGACTCGATAGATGGTCAGCCCGACGACCGGGGAGACGCTCGGACGCTCGCCGCGCTCTGTAAGGCTCACGCGCGATCCGGCCCGTTTCACCAGGTCGGCGATGTCAGCCAGTCCGGGGCTAGGCGCGAATTCGGCGTCCTTCCCGCTACGCAGCACGCCGACTATCCGGCGCATCTCGATCAGAGCCTCGCGCCCGGTCTCGCCGATGGTATCGAGGACGTCAACTGCCTTATCAGGGTGCTTTTTTGCCAGAGCCTTGCCGCCCTCCGCCTGCACGACGATCACCGACAACGAGTGCGCGACGATATCGTGCAGCTCCCGAGCGATCTCATTTCGCACCCTGGTTTCCGTGGCTCGCTCAGCCTCGGCCTGCCTAGCCACCTCTGATTCGTATCGCTGCCTCGCCCCCTCGGCGCGCTCTAGCTCGGCCTGCGCGGTCTCCTGGTCGCGTCTGCCCAGCAGGTAAGGGATGGTGATCCACGCCAGGCACAGCAGGACGAGGGCGACGATTGATTCAGCCTTCTCGTTTTTATTCGCTATCTGGCTGGTCCAGCTGATCGGGCCGATTACCGCACCGATCGCGCAGATCGCGGGCAGCCACCTGGCTGACGTCCCCGGAATAACTCTAGCTATCGAATAGCTAGCCACCGGAATAGCTGCCAACGCCCAAGTCGGATGCGGAACCAGCAGAATCTGCGCGCCACCGAAAATACACAGCAGCGCCAGCATCAGCCAGGGCCGGCTACGCCTGAAAACCAACGAAAGGCTCATGCCAACCGAGGTGAAGACCGACAACAGGTAATTCTGCGAGTCAGACCCGTGGCCCCAAAGATCGCCCCAGAAACTCGTCACGAGCATGACGCAGACCGCGATCGTGACGTCCAACGCGGACGGATATTTCGAAATCGCGGGGGAACTCAGCGAATTATTTGTTGGCACAATTCAAAATTAAACTCCACAACCCGAAAAAAGGGCGAACAAGTTGCACAATAATTAATGTTGGTCTGCTTGCGAGCAAGAAGGGTCATCGCGTGAACAGTAATACCGGTCAGTCACTGCCGTTCGGTGCGGGCGGCCTTGACCGACGCCACATCCTCGAGCTGGTTTCGGGAATTAACTCTCGAAGTCAAGGCTCCGACGAGTCCTTGCTGCTGTTAATGCGTGCCTACCTGACCGTTGATCTGCCGGAGGAACTAAAACAGACGATCCGCAGGGCGATATTACGGTTTCGGTTTAATTTCTATGCCCAGGGCAAAGACCAGCTGAGCAACTGGACAGAAAATAGGCAGATTACTTTTCGCGTTGCGCAATATCTGGCCGCTCAGACGTTCAAGGAGGACGAGTTCATCGGTTCCCGAACGGGCGCCCAAATCCAGTTGGACGCGGCCACTCAGATTCAGGTTTGGCTTTCCGACAGATTCAGATTCGGCTTAAGCGAGTGGCTTTCTCCAGCCCCGATGGCAAGGTGCGTCGCCGCGCTGACCATGCTGATTGAGCACGCTGAAAACAGGTCGCTTCAGGTCAGGGCGACGATGATCCTCGATCTGCTGTTGTTGGACGCGGCACTGTTTTCCTTCGAAGGTAATCTTGCGAGTGCCTGTGCTCGAGCCAGCACGGAGGACATTTTCGAGCCGCAGGGCTCTCCGATCGCGGACGTTATGGCGAGCGCTTTCGGCGGGGACGTGGATGCAGACCCGAAGAAGCTGTCGAGCATATTTTTGACCCGCAGCCGCTATCAAGTGCCCGAGGTAATCAAGTACCTGGGTTCCAGAGACGAACAGCGCCGCGGAAAAATCTCGCAGGGCCTAGACATCGGAGAGGTGCCCAGAGAACTGGAGAAGCACCCGGACTATCCGCGAGAGGGAGCGTTGGACTTTGCGCGCTTTTGGTGGGGGATGCAGGCGATTGCCAGCAGTCATTCGATCAAGGACTCGATGCTGCTAGCCCGTGGCGTTAATGCGCGCGGCAACCGCATTTTGCGCCCCCTTAAAGCGTTCACCTGGCTGCCCAGATTCGCCGTAGCGAGCGTACAAAAGCTGATAAATCCGTTCGTCGCGGGTCGGGCGATCCAGCGCAGCAACGTCAACATGTTCGCCACGGACGACTATCAGTTGAGCAGCATACAGCGCTACCATCCCGGCGAGTTCGGCGGCGAGCAGCACCTGTGGCACGCGCGTCTGCGCGGCGGCATCAACGTTTTTGGTAACCATCCCGCTGCTAGGGTGAATGGCCGCAAAAACGTCAACCCTTGGGTCGACAACGGCATTAACCCAGATATCGTTCAGCATGGCAACGTGCTGCTAGCGCTACAAGACCTGCGTTGCCGGCACGGATTTTTAGAGGGCAAGCGTAAGGAATATACGCATTTCCACTTTCCGTTCGTCGAGTTCGACCAAGCCAAGATTGGGCAGCACTGGGTAGCAGGGCGAAAGGGTAACGCCTTCGTCGGGATCATCGGCAGCCACAATTTCGAGCAGATCAGCGATGAAGAGTTTATTCAGCGCGGACTGCTGACCGGCTACGCGGTGGTACTAGCTGACGAGGAGGAATTCGGCTCGATAGGCGCGTTTATCTCACACCTGCGTTCGTGCCGCCTGACCCTAAATGATCGAAGTATGCATCTGGTCACGCCGTTCTCGAGCTACACGCTGAAGTGGAGAGGCAAGTTCACCTTCGATGGCCACGAAATCGGCTCTGACTACGACCGGTATATATTCGACGCAGTCGCCACCGAGCGGAAACCGAGGCGCATCGAGGTTGCGGCTGGTGGACACAAATTAGTGCTCGACTGGCCTCGTTGCGTGCGAAAAAACACCTAGTCACGGCAGCGGATCTGTTGCGGAGCTCCACAGCGCGGCCTCGTAGGCGCGTCGCCTGCGCGAGGCGAGTGCTACCGCACCGATGGCTAGGCCCACCAAAGACAAAAAGGTAAGTAGACGACCTCTCATGTCCACAAATGTAGCCCTGTTAACCAAAGAATCTGCCATTTAGTGACTTCGCGGACAACTTCGAGCTAGCAAGTTAAATGTTGACAGCACCGTGAGCTGCACGATGTGAGCCCTAAGCTGTAGGCATGAGCACTGTTTTTACGAAAATCATCAACGGCGAGCTGCCCGGAAATTTCGCTTGGGCCGACGAGGTCTGCGTCGTCTTCGCCTCCATCAACCCCATCACCGACGGCCACATGCTGGTGGTGCCGCGGGCTGAGGTGGCAAAGTTCACCGATCTCGACGACGCCACGCTAGCCCACCTGATGTGCGTCGCCGCCAAGATCGGGCGCGCCCAGGAAAAGGCATTCGACGCCCCACGCGCCACGATGATGATCGCCGGTTTCGACGTGCCGCACGTCCACTTGCACGTGCTGCCGGCTTGGGGTGAGGGCGAGCTCTCGATGGCTAACGCCGCCGAGAATGCAGACCCGAAGCAACTGGCGATGGCGACGGAACGAATCCGCATGGCCCTGGTTGAACAAGGGCACGGAGAATACGTCCCGGAAAGGTTGGGCAGCGCTGAGTAGTTTTCGAAGCGTTTAATCTCTCGGCAGAGCAAACATGCAACTCTGCCGAGTTTTTTATTCGCTTCTGTAGCTTGTGGACTACAATATGGGTATTGAAATTATCTCGAGCGAACTCTTCGACTCGTGGTTAGAGAAACTGAAAGACAAGAATGCGCAGAGGCGTATTCTTCACTGGTTAGCGAGATGTGAAGCCCATGGCGAGATGGTTGGCGACATTAAAGCTGTGGGAAATGCTGTTAACGAAATGCGATTTTATTTTGGTGCTGGCTATCGCGTTTACTTCACTCAACTTGGTGAAGTAACAGTGCTTTTGCTGGCAGGCGGAGACAAATCGAGCCAGCGCAGAGATATCAAGGTCGCTCAGCGGTTAGCTCGAGAAGTTAGGAGGACTGATGAAGTTTTCTAAGTTCGACGCGAGTAAATATTTGGATAGCGAAGAAGCAATCGCTGACTACCTAGCGATTGCACTCGAAGATGGAGATACGAAGACTGTCCAGGTTGTGCTCAGGGACATAGCGAAGGCCCGTGGCATGACGAGTCTCGCTAGAGAGACAAATCTGAACAGAGAGTCCCTATATAAATCGTTATCTGAAGATGGAAATCCATCTTTCGCGACGATCTCGAAGGTGGTCAAGGCATTGGGGTTGAAGAT
>CAUPIJ010000020.1:0-34370 GCA_963511305.1 uncultured Propionimicrobium sp. | reverse complement strand
ACTATGTGAGGCACCACACCGCCCTCGCGCTCAATATATGTAAGGTACGCCGCGCTATTGGGCTAGCCGGGCGGGGCGCGCTAAGCTAGGGACTTGTCGACGCGTGTCGACGGCGTAGTTTCTGAGAAGCCGGTGAGAGGCCGGCGCTGTCCCGCAACGGTATCTGCCATGAGCAGCAAGCCCGATCGCCAGACGCTACGTCCTCAAAGCGAACGCCCTCGAGGTTAGGGCGGCTAGGAGAGTTAATGAGTTTCCCGCGGCTTCTTGGCATCGGCGTCGGCCCCGGCGATCCCGACTTAATCACGGTGAAGGCCCTTAGGGCTCTGGAGAGCTGCGACGCGGTTTTGGTGCCGTCGACAGAGGCCAGCGGCGATAACGCTGGTCGCGCGGAGACCATCATCTTGGCGGCCTGCCCAGAAATCGCCGACAAGATCGTGCGCGTGCCGTTCACCATGAAGGATCCCACCGGTGTCACCACGCGCAGGATGACCAACTGGCAAACGTCGGCGGCGGTCGCCGTCGAGAAGATCCAGTCTGGTGCCACCAAAATCGGCTTTGCCACCATCGGCGATCCGTCTGTCTATTCGACCTTCAGCTACCTGGTTGCCTCGGTGCGCGAGCAGGTCGACGTCGAAGTCGAGGTGATTCCGGGCATCACCGCCATGCAGGCGCTGGCCGCGGCCTCTAAGACCCCGCTTTGCGAGGGCGACGAGGTGCTCGCGTTGGTGCCGCTGAAGAAGGGCATCAAGCAGCTGGTCGAGGTCTCGAAGCTGGCCGACACATGCGTGGTTTACAAGGCAGGGCGCCACTTCGCCGCGCTGAAGCAGCATCTGGAAGAGGTCGGCGAGGACGCCGTGGTGGGCAGCAACATTGGCCTACCAGACGAGCAGATTTCGACGGTCAGCAAGCTGGACGAGGCGCCGTACTTCACCAGCGTCCTGTGGCCGCCGAAACGCAACGAATTAGGAGATCGACTGTGAGCAAAGGCAAGGTAGTTTTCGTTGGCGCTGGCCCCGGCGCGCCGGATCTGATCACGGTTCGCGGCGCCGAGGCAATCGCTAACGCAGACATCATCATCTGGGCATCTTCCCTAGTCAATCCGGAATTGGTGGCTAAGCATAAGCAGGGCGCGCTGCTGGTCGATTCGGCGTCCGCCTCGCTGGAGGACATCCTGCCGTACTACGAACGCGCTCGCGACGAGGAGATCCTGGTGGCCCGCGTGCACACCGGCGACCCGTCGATCTACGGCGCCACGGCCGAGCAGCGTCAGGTCTTGGCCGAGATGGGCGTTGACTACGAGACGATTCCGGGCGTCTCCGCATTTTCGGCTGCCGCCGCGATCAGCGACGTCGAGATCACGCTGCCCGAGGTCTCCCAATCGCTGATTTTGACGCGCCTGGAGGGCGGCCGCACCCCGATGCCGCCTAAGGAGAACGTCCGCGACTTCGCCGCCCACGGCACCACGATGGCGCTCTATCTTTCGGCCGCGCGCTCGAAGCAGCTACAAGATGAGTTGCTGGCCGGCGGCTACCCGCCCGAGACACCCGTCATCATCGGCTATCAGGTCACCTGGCCCGACCAGATGATGATGCGCTGCCAGCTTTCCGAGCTGGCCGTCACCATGAAGGAGCACAAGCTGTGGAAGCACACTGTGATCCTGGTGGGTCCTGCGCTGAGCGAGGGGCGCATGGTGAAGCGCTCGCACCTCTACCACCCCGGTTTTAGGCACGAGTATCGCCCGGCCGACCCGAAGGCCGCAGAGGAACTGGAGAACAAGGGCGCGGAAGCGATCTGAGAAAGGCCCATCTTGATTACTGTTTATGGTTTCATCGCGACTCCGTCGGAGGAGCTCCGAGCCGACGCGGCCGACGCAGATCTGGTCGTTGGCGGCAGGCGTCACCTGGACGCGCTGGGCGTGCCGGAGGAGAAGCGTGTAGTGCTGGGTCGCATCGGCCCGGCAATTGAGCAGATGCAGAAGGATCTCGACCGCAAGATCGTGGTCGTGGCCTCCGGGGATCCGCTGTTTTACGGCGTGGTTCGGCGCATCCGCGCTGCCGGCATCAGGGTGCGCGTGGTGCCCGTCGTAACAAGCCTGCAGCTGGCGTTCGCTGCGGTGGGTCTGCCGTGGGACGACGCCCTTCTGGTTTCCGCGCACGGCAACGACCCCGCGCCCGCGTTCGAAGCATGCCGCAAGCACCCGAAGGTCGGGCTGCTGACCGATCCGAAAAACTCGCTGCCGCAGATCGTCGAGGCCACCGCGGGCCTCGGCAAGACTTACGTGCTGGCAGAGAAGCTCGGCACCGCTGACGAGCGCGTGCGCGTACTCGACGAGTCGCAGGCCAGGGAAATTGCTGACATCGAATCGCCGAACGTCGTGCTGGTGCTCGATCACCACCCCGACAGCCTGGAGGCGCTCGGCAGCCAACACCCCATTGCCGGCGGTTTCGACGCCGTGCCCCAGATATTAGGAGAAGCATGACGGACAAAATCATCGGCCAGGTCGCCACATCGCCCGCCGCGCAGATGCGGGCCGAACAGCTCGACCAGCTGCTGGGCGAGACCAGGCATTACTTCGGCAAGTCCGGCGAGGGTCTGCGCGAGGCCTGGGCCGAGTGTGATCTGATCATCAGCCATCTGGCGCTCGGCGCCACCACCCGCCTGATCGCCGGCCTGCTCAAGGACAAGAAGAACGATCCGGCGGTGGTAGTGGTTGACGAGGCCGGCAAATTCGCGATTCCCCTAGTCGGGGGCCACGTCGGCGGGGCGAACGAGCTCGCGCGTAAGGTCGCCGAGGGCATCGGAGCCACCGCCACCATCACCACGGCAACCGACGGCCGCGATATCCCCGGCCTCGACACGCTCGGCTGGGCGACCAACGGCAATCTGGCCGGCGTCACCCGCGGAATGCTGGACGGCGAGCCAGTCGAGCTAGTCAGAAACGGTTGGCCGCTGCCCGCGCTGCCCGAGAACGTCAACGAGCCGGGCGTGGTGCGCGTCGAGCGCCGCGGCACGCACGTCAAGGAGCTGCCGCCGCCCCCGCCCGCTAAGTTCCGCATTCTGGTGACCGACGCATGCGAGATCCCCAACGATCTGCCCACGGTTGCGATTTACCCCAAGTCGCTGGTGCTGGGCATGGGCTGCAACCGCGGCACCGGCGTCGAGGAGATCCGTGAGCTGGCCGAGCGGGTGCTTGCCGAAAACCGGCTCTCGCTAGCCTCCGTTGCTGCCCTGGCTAGCGTCGACGCCAAGGACGACGAGCAGGGCTTCATCGATTTCGCCTCCGAACTGGGCGCGCCGTTCGTGACATTCAGCGCCGAGGAGCTGTCTAAGGTCGAGACCCCAAACCAGTCGCAGCACGCGCTAGAGGCGGTCGGCACGGCCTCGGTTTCCGAGGCGTCCGCGCTGTCGTATCTGCCGCGCCATGTGGCGGGCAGTGAGCTGATCGTGGACAAGCAGAAGTCCCCGAACGCCACCGTCGCCGTGGCCAGGTTGAAGCCGATGGGTAGTTTGACCGTCATTGGGCTTGGCCCCGGCGCAGATGATCTGTTGACGCCGCGCGCGCTGAACACGCTGCGCAGCTCCGGCGTTGTGGTGGGCTACCGCCCGTACGTGGCACAGATTCGCCATCTGCTTCGCCCCGGCACCGAGATTATTTCCACGGGCATGGGCGGCGAGGAGGCGCGCATCGCGATGGCCATCGAAAAGGCACGCGAGGGCCGCGCTGTTTCGATCGTCTGTTCGGGCGACCCAGCGATTTACGCGATGGCGTCCCCAACCCTCGAGATGGGCACCGACGGCATCGACGTTCACGTGGTGCCGGGCGTCACTGCCGAGCTGGCCGCGTCGTCGATTCTGGGTGCGTTCCTGGGCCACGACCATGTGACACTCTCGCTGTCCGATCTGCACACCAGCTGGGAGGTCATCGAGCGCCGACTGGAGGCCGCGAGCGAGGGCGACTTCGTGGTCGCGCTCTATAACCCGCGTAGTCGCAAGCGGGTCATGCACCTGCCGCGGGCGCTGGAGATCCTGGGCAAGAACCGCCCGGCCTGCACGCCGGTTGCCGTTGTGCAGGACGCCACCCGTCCGAACGAGAACTTCCGCATCGCGACCCTGGCCGATTTTGAGCCGGAATGGGTGGACATGCACTCGATCGTGCTAGTCGGCTCGTCCACCACCAAGCTGGTCACCACCGGAAACGGCCGGCAGGCAGTAGTAACGCCACGCGATTACAAGTGGCTCGAAGAAACCAACTAACCGAAGGATCAACATGACCGCACTAGTAATTGCCGCCCACGGCACCCGGCTTCCCGCGGGTCAGCAGCACTGCCGCGAGCTGATCGAGCGGGTGCGCCGGCTGCTGCCTGACGTCCGCGTGCTGGATAGCTACGTCGAGCTTGACGAGCCGACCATCGCCGACGCCGTGACCGACGCGCTGGAGAACGACCCCGACCGATTCGCCGTGGTGGTGCCGCTTATGCTGCGCGTCGGCAGCCACTTCCAAGACGACATTCCAGAGGGCTACGCGGAGGGCGTGGACGCCGTCGCGGGTTCTCGGGTTGCCTACACCCCGCCGCTGTCGCCGGACGACCGCCTGACCGACGTCATCCAGGAGCGCATCGCTGCGGCCGCCGGCGACTGGAAGCCCAAAGAGGTCAGCGTGGTTTACCTCGGCAGAGGCTGCTCGATGACCGAGCCGAATGCCGAGCACGCGCGCAGCAGCCGCGAGCTGTTCGAGAGGGGCGGCTACCGGGACGTGACCAACGCGTTCATCCAGGTTTCGCACCCGAACCTGAGTGAGGGTCTGCAACAGGCCTACGACAAGGGCGGACGCAAGATTGTGATCTCCCCGTTCTTCCTCTTCCACGGTCTGCTGGAAAATTGGACGCGCGAGCAGGCCAACGCCTGGGCGGCTGAGCACCCGGACGCCGAGGTACGCGTCGCCGACGTGATCGGCGACTGCGACGAGCTGGCGCAGGTAGTCGTCGACCGCTTCCGCAACGCTGCGGGCAACAACTCCGCACACGGTGCCCCGAACGTTTACCTGGCCGGCCTGGTGCTGGCAGGTCGCAAGGTGCTGCTGGCCGGTGGCGGCCACGTCGCAGCTCGCCGCGTCGAAAAACTGATCGACGCTGGCGCGCAGGTCACCGTCGTCGCGCCTGAGTTCGACGAGCGCATCAAGGCCCTGGGCGAGCTGGGCAAGCTTGAGCTGGTGCAGCGCGAGGTGGCCAAGGCCGACCTGGAGGGCGCCTGGTATTCGATGGCGCTGACCGACGATCCGCAGGTCAACGAGCAGTTTGCCAAGTGGGCCGAGGACGCCCACGTCTTCTGCGTCCGCGGCGACGACGCCAGCGGCGGCACCGCCTGGACGCCCGCGACCGGCGCGGCGAACGGCCTGCTGGTCGGCGTGGTTGGCGGTCAGGATCCGCACCGCACCGCGCACGCCCGCACTGCGGCGGTTTCGACCATTCGACGCGAGTTCTAGTTAGGCACCAAATGAAGAAAATCGATCTGATCGGCATCGGCGCGGGCAACCCGGATTGGGTGACGCAGGCCGCGGTGAAAGCCATCGAGGAGCTGGATGTGCTCTTCGTGGTCATCAAGGAGAACAACCTCGACGAGCTGGTGGAGATTCGTCGCCAGATTCTGCAGGCACACCGCACCACGCCGATCAAGATCGTGGAGCTGCAGGACCCGCCACGGCCGTGGCAAAGCGCGCCAGACTACAAGGCCGCGGTGATCAAATGGCGTAGCCAGCGCCTGGAAAGCTGGTCGAAGGCCATCGAGGAAAACCTGCCAGACGGCCAGGTCGGCGGCTTCCTGGTCTGGGGCGATCCGAGCCTTTACGAGTCGACGCTGGCCATCGTCAAGAAGATGATCGCGGCCTCCAGCGACGAGTTCGAGCTGAAGGTGATTCCGGGCATTAGCGTGGTTCTGGCGCTGGCCGCGGCCTTCCAGATTCCGCTGAACCGCCAGGGCAAGGCGGTATCGATCTCGCCGGCCAGGCTGCTGGCCGACGGCGTCCCCGATCACGTCGACGACGTCGTGGTGATGCTGGACGGCAAGCAGACCTTCTCGCTGATCGACCCCGCGGGACTCGATATTTATTGGGGCGCATATCTGGGCACGCCAGACGAGATCCTGATTTCGGGCGAACTGGCCATCGTGCGCGACGAAATTCTCGCCACCCGCAAAGCCGCCGCCGAACGCAAGGGCTGGGTTTTCGACACCTATCTGCTGCGACGCCGATAACCGACCCTTAACACCCCGGCTTAGGGTGTCACCGAATTATCGGGCACGGAAAAGCTCGTAGTCGAACCTTTTGGTTCTCGATACCCCATCAGAAATTAGCGGGAATCAGAAAGCTCGTCTACGGACTTTCCGTTCCCGCTAAATCTGCAGGTTCAGTAAAACCACAAGCCTTAAAAGTTTTTATTTAGCCTGCTTCTCATAGGCACGCTCATGTATTTCGAAAAGATTAACGTAACCCTCTACCAGCGGGAATACTCCGATTCCTTGATTACGACTATCGAGCAAAGAAATATATTCAATAACCTGGTCTCTAGTGATCTTGCCAGTTAGTTCTGCGCTAACAAGGATTCTCGCTGTTGATGCGACTGGGATGCGTTCTTTACGCGCTATCCGCGTTGCTTCTTTGTCGTCTGTCATAATAACCGCGTCAAGTTTACGCCGCAGAATGATAGCTAGGGTCTCAGCTTCACCGGCATTTTTGCTCAGCTGAGATTCTCCAGGTTTTCGCATTGATTCAGCAATAGCCGATGCATCCACTCGCTCAGCACGATCTGGCCGTAGCGGATCGGACAATATTTCTTCCCACGAATTCTCTAGATTCAACTTATTTGCGCTACGGGACCATTCTTGGCACACAGTTTCACACCAGGCTCCACAATTTCGAACGAACCAATCGAGAATGTCAGGGCGGCCGATCAGAGAAAAATTGATTAAAACAGTGTTGTCCGCGAAAAAATACCTAGTCAAAAGCTATTCCAGCCCCGCGAAAATCTGCTCAAAATCATCAGGCTCGTGTAAGTCGAGGTCAAGGTCTGAAACAGGCACGTCCAAAGCGTAAGCCAGAGATTCTGGCGGCACGCGCCCATCTGCAACACCAGATTCGAGTGCCGTTATCAATGAGGCTGGCACTCGACGTCTAGCAGAAGCCTCGCTTCGCTCCGCTATCTCGTTGGCGCCGATGGACAATAAATTACCTCGGAGGAAAGAAACCGTTTTTTGCTCAAGCGCATATTTAATATCCTCACCTGGATTAATGCGCAAACTCTTCAGACGCCTTTTTAGAGCATCCGTAGATACACCAAGCTCCCAAACCTTTTCAGCTAATCCGTTCGCACTGATGTCTGACCAATCAAGACTCCGAAGATCGGCCTCCGGCATCAATAGCTCTGCAGCAAACGCATTAGCCTGTCGTTCCGATAAGCCACCGTCATCAGAATTGACGTCAAATGAATGCTGATTCACGACATGGCCTAGCTCGTGGGCGACAGAAAAGTTTTGCCAAAACCAGTTTCTACTTCTTGGCATCACCAGAACATAGCGGCCGCCCAATTTTAAGGTGTACCCCTGGCCTGCCATGTCTAGAACCAGAACATCTACACCCAAGTTTTCCTGAGCGCTGCTTGCCAGGTTGTAGCGAAAGTTTTCCCCTAATCTTTTCGCCAACTCTTGACTGCTAAGCCCGAAGATATCGTTTTTGATCATCTGCCGTACGCCTGCCTGTAGAGCAGAGCAACGTCAGATAGCAGCTGACGGTCTTGTTCCAAGTTGTCAACGCTATGCTTCTTGGTCGCATCATTGAAGGTATGGCGAGCCGCAATTTTGGGTTCATATTCCCCGTATTCACCGGTCACCAGCCAGTACATGGAAACACCGAAGAAATCAGCCAGTTTTGCCACATCTCCGGTCGTTAAGCGCCTTTCGCCCGTCAAAGATTTCGACATCTGCGCAGGGCTGAGCTCCGCAGCATATGCTGCGTCACCTTGTTTAAAGCCTGACTTCTTCAAGCACTCACGTATGCGATCTGCAAGACCCTTATCCATGAGAATAAAATATCAAAAAGTTTCCAAAACGGAAACTTTTGTTTCGATTTTGGAAAAAATTACCGGACCTAACGTCATGCCTTTGAGCTCTCACTCTTCTTCAAAGCCAGATTCCTTGAAAACAATCGTATCGGCAATTTCCGACGTGATCCTACCTTCTGTATCGCTAAAGCCAGATTCCTGAACTGCTTGAATCTCTAACGTGACCTCGACGCGAACATGTTCAACATAGATATGTCCGAAGAAATCAGGCTGAGCGTGCGCTGGATGCCATCCTGAGGAAGCTAGATGTTTCCGTAGAACCTTTTGGTTGTCGGTATCGCTAGATCTTCAGATCTAGCCCAGCCACGGCACCGATGATGGTGATAGACGGGGGCGTTACCGCCTCTCGGGTGGCGATGTTGACGATTTCGTCGACGCGGGCGCGGATGGTGCTCTGCTGGTCGGTGGCGGCAGACGAGACCACGGCGGCCGGGGTATCTGGGGCTAGGCCGCTGTCCAGCAGCTTCTTGACGATGTCTGGCAGGTATTTCACGCCCATCAGGATCACGATGGTGGTGTTGGTCTTGGCGAGCGCAGACCAGTTGACGGTGCAGCGCTCGTCGTCAGGTTTTACGTGGCCGGCGACGACGGTGACACCCTGCGAGAGACCGCGATGCGTCACCGGGATGCCGGCCAGTTCGGGGGCGGCAACCGAGGAGGTAACGCCGGGGATCACCGTCACCTGGATGCCCGCCTCAGCGAGCGCGATGGCTTCTTCGCCGCCGCGCCCGAAGACGAACGAGTCACCGCCCTTAAAGCGCACGACACGTTTGCCGTCGCGTGCGTAGTCGATGAGCATCTGGTTAGTGGTTTCCTGAGGCGTGTGTGCCCCGCGCGGAACCTTGCCGACGTTGACGCACTCGGCGTCTAAACCGTCGAGCAGCGATGTCGGTGAGAGCCGGTCATAGAGAATAACGTCCGCGCCATGTAGTGCCCGCAACCCAGCCACCGTGATGAGTTCAGGGTCGCCGGGGCCGCCACCGACCAGCACTACGCTGCCGGGGGTGATCTGTGCGGGTTCAAAGCTCAACGCCGATGACATCATTTCTCCTTGTAAAAACCGTTAACTGCCATTATTGCCCAACGCGCCGCGATTAGGAACTTGGAGTAACCTGAGAAGGTGATCCAAGAACCGTGCCTTTCGATCGAAGAAATCGACGCCCTGGGCATCCTGCCAGGCCTGCCCGACGAGGCCTTTGAGCACGACGGCCTGATCACTAAGCGCCACCAGCGCGCGACGGCGTTCGCGTTTCTTCGTCCTGCGCCCGGCAAGCTGATGTGGGACGTCGGCACCGGCTCCGGAGCCATAGCGATCGAGTGGTGCCGCGCGGCCAAGGATGCACGCGCGATCGGCATCGAGCAGAAGCCCGAGCGGGCCGAGCGGGCAAGGCGCAACGGCGAACGCTTGGCTCCCGGCCACTTCGAAGTCGTGGAGGGCCCGGCAGACGAGGTCATTGAAACGCTGCCCTCCCCCGACGCCATCTTCATCGGCGGCGGTGCCAGCCAGAAGGTGGTCGAGGGCTGTTGGGACGCGCTCGCCGAGGGTGGCCGCCTGGTGGTGCACGCCGTCACCGTCGAAACCGAGGTGGTGCTCGCCAACATGCACAAGGCCCACGGCGGCCAGCTGTCGCGAATCAGCGTCGAGATCGCGCAGCCGCTGGGCTCGTTCCACGGCTTCGTGCCGTATCGTCCGGTGACGCAGTGGGTAGTACAGAAATGATTGATTACGCAGCGGCGGCTCCGCGTGCCGGGGGCATACCGACGCAGCCTCCGAAGGCAAAACCTGGCCAGAAAATTGCGATCGTTTCGCCGTCGTTTGCGGCGCCCGGCTACGGTCCCGAGGTCCACGAGCAGGCCATGCATCGCCTGGTCGAGCTCACCGGCTTGGAGGTTAAGGAATACCCGACGACCCGCGTGATCAGGTCGTCGCCGCAAGATCGGGCGCGCGACCTGAACGACGCATTCGCCAACCCCGAGATCGGTGCCGTCATGGCCACCATCGGCGGCAGTGACCAGATCACGGTTATCCCCCACCTCAACCAGCACCTGATTGCGTCAAACCCGAAGCCTTTTATCGGTTATTCCGACAACACCCACCTACACAATCTGTTGTGGAATCTGGGCGTTTGCAGTTTTTACGGCGGCTCAACCCAGGTGCACATCGGAGCCGGTCCGACCATCGACGACGTGCACGCGGCTAGCCTACTCGCGGCCGTGCGCGACGGAGGCGAGCTAGAACTCACCAATCCCCCGCTTAGCGAAGACTACGGATTCGACTGGAAGGAAGAGCGCTCGTTGACCGAAACGGGCGTGCGCAGGCCTGCGGAGCCGTGGACTTGGTCCGGTCCCACCAAAACCGTTGCGGCGCAGACTTGGGGCGGTTGCGTCCAGGTTATTCAAGAGATCATCTGGGCCGGGCGCTTCACTAATTTTGACCTGCTAGACGGCAAGATCCTGATTTTGGAGGGTTCGGAAGACATCATCGAACCCATTGCATACGCCGACTTCATGAGGGCGCTTGGCGAGCGCGGCCTGCTGTCCAGGATCGCCGGCCTGGTGGTCTCCCGTTTCCCCGCTACGAGCTTCACCTTCAACCCCAGCGAGGAAGATCAGGCGGCATACCGCCGCTCCATTCGCGACATCAGCCACGGCGTAATGGAAAAGTACGGCCCGCAGGCTGTGGTCTGCGTCGGCCCACCCTTCGGGCACACCCGTCCTCAGTGGATCGTGCCGTACGGCGGCAAGATGCGCATGGATCGCGCAGCGGAAAAGTTATTCGCGAACTACGACTAGCCGCGCCAGGCGTGCAGGGCGGCAACCATCTCGTCCATGTCAACGGGCCTGCTGCCTAAACCAAGGCGCCTGGAAAGCTCGAGCTGCCAAGGCTGCAGCAGATGCGCTCGACTCAACAGTTTGTGGTCGGAGAGCATGTCGATAATCGGGCCCTGGTAGATCTTGCCCTCGCAGACGATCGCAGCCTCGTCGGCCCAGGACAGCGCGAAGTCGACCTCGTGGGTGGCTAAGACAACAGTCGTGCCGCCCTCATGCAGGCGGGCAAGCAGGTCGCGCGTCTGCTCGACCCCCACCCTATCCAGACCGGCGGTCGGCTCGTCGAGCAGCAGCACGTCAGGCTGCATGGCCACAGCGCCCGCGATGGTGACGCGCTTGCGCTCGCCGTAGCTGAGCTGGTGGGTCGGGCGCTGGGCTAGGTGCTCGATGCCGAGCCGCTCAATGACCCCGCGCACACGCTTTAGGGCTTTATCCTGGCTTAGTCCGAGGTTTAGCGGACCGAACGCAATGTCCTGGGTGACGTCGGCGGAAAAGAGCTGATCATCGGGGTTCTGAAGCACCAGCTGCACGCGGCGACGGTGCTCCCGGAGGGCACTCTTGCCGTATTTGAGCGGCACGCCCCCCAGTCTCACGGTGCCTGACTTGGGCTTATGAGCGCCGGAGAGGCAACGCAGCAGCGTGGTCTTGCCACAGCCATTCGCGCCGAGCAGCGCCACCCGGCTGCCAGCATCAAAGTTGACGCTGGCGTCTTCTAAAACGTTCTTGCCATTCAGATAGGACGCAACGAGATTTTCCGCCCTAAGCATTACCGTCCTCCTATCTGCAAGAAATAAGTCATAACATCACACAAGCTGCCGCGACCAGCCAGATAGCGGCGAACAAAGAAACAGTGCCGATCACCCAGCGCACAGAAATCGCGGGCTGGCGGGTCAGCGTGACGAGCCCGCCCTCAATGCCCCTGGCCTCCAGCCCCTCGGAGAGCCGCTCGGCCCTCGACCAGGAGCGGGTCATCAGCGAGCCGATGAGCGTCGCATAATTATTCAGCTGACGCCTGCGGGCGCCCCTTCCGACGGGTGCATCACCAAGCCGGGCGGCCTGCGCCTGATGCAGGGTCAAGAATGATTCGAGCAGCACAAACAGCAGCCTGTAGGTCAGGGACGCTACTTCTACAAGCACGTCTGGCAGCCCGAGCTTCTTGAACCACGCTAAAAGATCGACCATCGGGGTGGTCGTCGCAAGCAGCAGGACGCTCAGCGTGGCGGAAACCGAGCGGGCAAAAACCGTCAGCCCGGCCGCGATCGACTGTTCGCTAACCGAGAGAATCCACCACTGCCAAAGCGCGTTGGCAGATTCGCCCAATTGGATTCCGACGGAAATCGAGCCGATCAAGATGAATGCGAAAGGCGCGGTGAACGCCAGCGCCAGGGTGCGGGGAGGTATTTTCGCGAACCCCAACGCCAGCGTCACCGCTGAGATAGCCACGAGAATGGTGGTTGGCCAGGCGGGCGCGGTAAGTGCGGTAGCCACGAGCCCTAAGCTGAGCAAGACTTTCTGACCAACCGAGACGTCGCGCCAGGGAGCAGCCCAGGCTGCGTCGTCAAGGGCTATCATCGCTACTCGTGACGCTCGGTCTCAGCGTCCGGGGTGAGCGACCCCGCGCTGGCGTCCAAAGTAGCGTTTCCTTTAAGGCCTGGCCCAGCCAGACCCTCACTTGCTGACGCGGTCAGCTCGTCAGTGGCCTTCTTGCGGCCGCGCAGGTTACCCAACGCGTAACCGGCAATTCCGGCACCGAGTGCGGCCTGCAGAGCGAACAGGCCGGATTCGATCTCGCCGGAGCCCGGCTCGAAGATCGGCGAGAACCACGGCTCATAGCCGCCTTCCTCGATTTGTTCTGTGACGACGGAGTCAGTGCCTCCGAATGCCTCGCCCTCCTCGGAGCCATCCTTTGGGGCGACGCTGAACGAAATAATGAAGATGACCACGATCGCGACGATCAAGCCGATGTTGATCCAGATGTTCTTCGACTTAGACATTGGCCGGCTCCTTCGCATCAGCAGCAACCAGGCCGCGCTTAGCCAGCTCCGGGCGGGCGACGTTGGCCAGGAAGCGGAACAGCAGGACGCCAACGAAGCCCTCAGCAAGAGCCAGCGGGATCTGGGTGACGGCGAACGTCGTCAGGAACTTGGCGAGCGCGCCACCGAAGCCCGAAACCGGATCCGGGTGGGCGATCGCGAGCTGGATCGAAGTTACGCAATAGGTAGAAAAATCGGCCATCACCATCGCGGCGAAGACGCCGGCGGATGTGCCGAGCGGCCGCAACAACTTGTAAAAGGCGTAGCCAATCCACGGTCCTGCGATCGCCATGCTAAACGCGTTGGCGCCCAGAGTGGTGATGCCGCCGTGTGCCAGCAGCAACGCCTGGAACAGCAGAACTACCGTCCCCAGGAACGCCATGACCGGCGGTCTGAACAGCACCGCACCGACGCCGGTGCCCGTCGGGTGCGAACTCGACCCCGTCACCGACGGCAGCTTGATGGCGCTCAGCACGAAAGTGAAAGCGCCGGCCACCGCCAGCAGCAGCTTGTTAGTGGTTGATTTTTGGGCTTCCTTAATGCAGGCTCTAGCCCCGCAAATAACGAATGGTGCAGCGGCCACATACCAGGCCACGCAGTGACTCGCCGGTAAAAACCCTTCGGCGATATGCATGATCTCTCCTTCATGAGATGACGCGTCCCATTTACAATAGGTGCTGCAAGAGCGAGTATCTGACTCTCGAAAAGCGATAAGCTCATCGTTCACAGTGGCGCGACCGTGCCGGAATTTCCCGGCTTCCTCGTGCCTTGCAACATACGAAACTCTATACCATCCGGCGTTTTTTGAATAGGAGACTCATGGAAAAGCCCGAGTACGACTACCTGGTCGACGGAGCCGCGATCTACGAAAAGTCGTTCGCGATCATCCGCGAGGAGGCCGACCTGAGCCGCTTCCCCGAGGACGTCGCAAACGTCGCCGTGCGCATGATTCACGCCGCGGCTGACACTGGCCTGCCCGAGCTGATCGAGTTCACGCCGGGCGTTGTGCAGGCCTGCCGCGATGCGCTATGGACTGGAGCCCCGATTTTCTGTGACTCCACCATGACCGCCACCGGCATCATTCGTTCTCGCCTGCCTAAGGACAACGAGGTGGTCTGCTACCTGAAGGATCCCCGCCTACCCGAGCTGGCCAAGGAGCTCGGCACCACCAAAACCGCCGCGGCGGTGGATCTCTGGGCCGAGCGGCTGGAGGGAGCGGTGGTGACCATCGGGAATGCCCCGACCGCGCTGTTCCGGCTGCTCGAGATCGTCCGCGACACGGGCGTCAAACCGGCTGGTGTGATCGGCATCCCGGTGGGTTTCGTGGGTGCGGCCGAATCGAAGCAGGCCCTGGTCGAAAACCCGTACGGACTGGAATACCTGGTAGTCAGCGGCCGCCGTGGCGGCTCCGCGATGGCTGTCTCCGCGGTAAACGCGATCGCTTCAACAGATGAGCGCACCAACGAATCCAAGCGATAACTCGAAGGGCCGTGACAAATTCAACATTTCGCCGGCCGATTTCTGACCCCAGGAATACTCAAAATGCCCTGACAAGGGGCAATAGATTCCTGCCCCATTTCAGCGGTCGGTGAAATGTTGGATTTGTCACGGCAAAAGCAAACGCCCCCACCAATTTGGTGGGGGCGCTGTCGCTTTTCGGGCTTACTTCGGCTTCAGCCACTCATTACCGGGCAGAGAATCCAGCTTGGTCAGGTCAAGATCCGACTTGATGTCGGTCTTCGGGGCCACCCCGAAGTGCTCCATGGCCATGCGGATGTATTCCGTTCCCTCTAGGTTGAGAGGGCCCGAGACCCACATCGCGTAGGGCAGATTCACGTAGCGCTTTTCCTTAACCGCCTTCAGATTCTTTGAAGCCGGATTGGTCTCCAGAGCTTCGATCTTTTCTTCCAAGTTCTGCGGCGGATAGTCAACGAAGAAGATGATGTCCGGATCAGCAGCGGCCAGACGCTCCCAGCTGACCTGCGTCCAGGTGTCCTCGACGTCGTCAAGCATATTCTTGATTCCAGCAGAATCCATCATTGCTTGCGGGGCACCGAACTTGCCGCTCGAGTAAATGCCATCGCGCGCGCTATCAAACAGGAAGGCGGTCGGCTGCTTTTCTGGCTTGGGAAGCGCCTCGATTTCCTTGCGACGCTTGGTGATCGCGTCTGCTGTCTTGTCGGCCTGCTCCTTGTTTCCAGTCATTGCGCCGATGTTTCGAATATCAGTATCCAGCGCAGTCCACGCATCCATGGTGCCGCGTTTGCTACCCCCGTCGCTGCGACATGCTTCGCTAAGGCTGTAAGCCTTATACCCGCGCTGAGCTAGCGAGTCCGGATCGGTGCTTTTCTCGTCACTAAAGCCGTAGCCATAGCCGGCAAAAACTACCTGTGGATTGGCTGCGATGATATTTTCCAGGTTCATGTATTCGGGCGACACCTGGTTTAGCCCGTTGACTACGTCATCGCCAAACTTCATAGCGATAACGTCTTTATCTCGTTGCAGGCTAGAGACAGCCGTCAACTGGTCTTTGGCTCCAGCCGCCAGGACGATCGAGATGATGTTTCCGTCGTTGGCCATCAGCTTGGTCACCGGGTTCGGATATTCAACTTGCTTGCCGCAGTTTTCTAAGGTGATTGTTCCCGCCTCTGGAGAAGCCGATCCGGTGCTCGACGCCCCACCACCACAGCCTGTGGCTAGGAGCGTCAGCCCCAGGGCTAACGCGGGCAGTCCTTTGCGAATCTTCACTGCGATTCCTTTCCTCTACTGATCAGCAGATGTGTTTCTTTTGTTAAGGGGTTTTCGGCCTGGACGGCCTCTACCTTGAAAGCTTTATCCATTAGGTCGGTGTTGATGACATCAGCCGGCTTGCCGAGCGCGATCATAAATCCGTCGTGCATGACTGCAACCATGTCGAAGTTACGCAGAACCATGTCGAGGTCGTGGATCGCGGCGATAACCGTGCAGTCGAGTTTTTGCAGGATCTTCAGCAGCTTGAGCTGCCAGGCGATATCTAAGTGGTTGGTTGGCTCATCGAGCATGAAGATCGGCGAACCTTGCGCCAGGCCTCGCGCGATCATGGCGCGGCGACGTTCTCCGCCTGACAGCTGGTCGCAGGCAGAATCGACCCGATCTTCAAGGCCAACTTGGGCGAGCGCCTCGAGCACGATGCCCCGGTCTTTTCTAACATCAACAGACCAAGGGGCCCGGTGTGGGATGCGGCCCAGATTGACCATCTCACCGAGGGTCAAAGCGGCGGGAGGGCTCTCTTCCTGTCCGACGAAGGCGACGATCCGAGCACGCGTCTTAGGGTCGTATGAGGAAACATCGCGATCACCAACCATTACCTGGCCCTCAACGGCAGGATTAATTCCTGCGAGCGCGCGGAGCAGTGTCGACTTTCCGGCGCCGTTGGTTCCGACCAACGCGAATTTAGTTCCGAACGGAATATCAAAATTAACGTTCTTAACAGCAACGTAACCACCAACGGCCGCAGCGACGTTACGAACCTTAATTAGGCAGCGCTGCCGCAGATAGCCCTCATCGTGGATTTTTTCTAAGTCTGGCTTGCTCATGCGTCCCTACTTCCAAACGCGTAGCTGCGTCTGCCCATCAAGAACAGGAATAGCGGTGCCCCAACGACCCCGGTAACAACGCCAAGCGGCATCTCTTGAGGACGAGCTACTACTCGCGAAACCACATCTACCCACAGCAAGAAAACCGCTCCTCCAGCAGCTGCGACGGGAAGCATCCTCTTGTGGAGCGCACCCACCAGCATCCTTGATGCATGCGGGATGATCAGACCCACGAACCCGATACCGCCGGCAACAGCAACCAGAACACCGATCAAGATGCTGGAGCCAATGAATATTCCATTACGCATTGCGCCAACTCTGACGCCAAGGGCAGCGGCCGTTGCAGGGCCGGTCATCATCGCGTCCATCCAAGATGAGACGAGCATTATTAATACGAGAGCGACCGCAACAGCGACCGCCGGTATTATCAGCTTTTCCCAAGTCGCGCCTGCTACTGAGCCGAGCATCCAGAACATAACGGAGTTCGCCGCGCGATTATCGTCTGACAGGAAAACCATGAAGGAGGCCATCGCGCTGAACGCTGACGACATCACGACTCCCGCCAAGACCATCCTTAGCGGTGTTAAGCCGCCTTGGGCTTGGGCGATGAAATATACCGCGGCGCTCGCCAACATAGCGCCCACCATCGCCCCGATCGAAAGTGAATAAACGCCGAAGCTACTAAAACACCCAGCACGATCACTGCGGTTGCGCCGACCGAAGCGCCAGACGATATGCCCAGCAGATATGGGTCAGCAAGAGGGTTTTGAACTAGCGTCTGCATGGCAGCACCCGCAACAGCCAACCCGGATCCGACAAGGATGGATAGCAACGCGCGAGGCATACGCAGTTCCCAGATGATGGTGTCATAGGAGGAAGTAGAAGCCGTCCCTGAGAGCCTTGCTCTCACGACCTCAATCACTTCCTCGACTGGCACTTTTTCCGCGCCAAGAGTCAAGGAGAATAGAGCACTTGCTAATGCGACGATAACTAAAGCAATAACAAGCGGCGCTACCGGTAGTCTGCGAAATTTTTTATGCGCCATTTTCGCTAACCCTTAATTTCGGGTAGCGAAAATGAAATAGCGGTTGATCCATTTTTCTCCCAATCCTTCAGCCCTTTCCGCGAGGGCGTTAACCAGAAGCGAATTGAAAGGTTTTCGGACTCAGGATCAACCGGTTTCGGCGCCTTCCCAGGTTTCCCCAGTAGCCTATTGCCGAACCGTCTCCATCACCGCTGCGCGTCAGTCTCGGATTTTCACCGATGTTCCCTGCGCCCTTTGCAGGCGATACTCAATTCACTATCAGCAACATATCAGCAATCAGACATATGCGCCAGGAGGCCCAGTTGTTGGGAAATCGCGCCCCACTCCGCCGTCTTTCTTCTCGCATTTTGAGAAACCTTGCTGGCATTACAAATCGCGCCCGTGACAAATTCAACATTTCGTCTGGCCATTTCCTGCCCCGAAGATCAGCAAAACGCGCTGACTAGGGATGATGGATTTTCAGCCGATTTCGCCGACAGGTGAAATGGTGGATTTGTCACGGGGATACCGGGCAAGGGCGTGACAAATCCGACCCGTCTCACGCCAGATTCCGGGCTCCGAAAAATGTAAAACGCCCTGACTAGGGGTTTTGAAAACTGCCTAAAGATTTTGAGTTAGAGATCGGTCGGATTTGTCACGGCTTTCGAAATAGCCTCGCCCAGATCCGCCACCACTTCCACTCCCGCCGGGGGCTCAGGCCGCTCGACCATGATCACCGGGATCTGGAGCTGGGCAGCCGCTTCCAGCTTGGCGGAGGTGGCCTCACCGCCGGAATCCTTGCTGACTAGGGCCGTTATCTGCTCGGAGCGCAGCAGCTCTAATTCATCGGCCATGCTGAAGGGGCCGCGTTTGGCCAGCACCCGCCAGCCGTCTGGAATCGGCTCGCCCCGCCACTCAGCGACGCGCGCCAGCACGTTCGGCACCTGATAATAGAACTTCACCGGCTGCCTGCCCACGGTCAGCAGCACGCGGCCGGGAATCTTCGCCGCGGCCTTGGCGGCCTGCTCGTGATCGGGCACCCAGATCCAACGCTCAGCATCGGGGTGCTGACGCCAGCCTGGCCGCGAATACCTGATCATCCGCACACCGACGGCGCCGCAGGCGGCAGCCGCGTTGGCGGTTATCCGCTCGGCGAAGGGGTGGGTGGCATCCACCACCACATCGATGCCCTCCTCGCGCAGGTACGCAATCAGCCCCTCGACGCCACCGAAGCCACCAACGCGATCGCCCGACGCGACCTTGGTGCGCCCGGCAACCGACTCGATCACGCAGACGCCGGGCCGCAAACGAAACTGGGCGGCAAGCGAACGTGAGTCCGCTGTGCCGCCCAGCAACAGTATTTTCATGCGTTGATACTAGCTAGAAATCGCTTTCGGCGCGTCCCCAGCTGGCAGCTCCGCGTTGATCGCGCTGACCGTGTCCTTGGCGTCACCAAAGAGCATGAAGGTGTTTTCGTTGAAGAACAACGGGTTCTCCACGCCGGCGTAGCCCGGCTTCATGGAACGCTTGAAAACGACGACCTTCTTGGCCTCCCAGACCTTCAGAACCGGCATGCCAGAGATCGGCGAGCCAGGCTCCATCGCGGCTGGGTTAACCGTGTCGTTCGCGCCGATGACCAACGCGATGTCGGTGTTCTCGAAGTCGTCGTTAACCTCGTCCATCTCGAAGACGATGTCATACGGCACATGGGCCTCAGCCAGCAGCACGTTCATGTGGCCGGGCAGACGACCCGCGACCGGGTGGATCGCGAACTTCACGTCCACGCCCTTGGCGGTCAGCTTATTCGCCAGATCTGCGACAGGATACTGCGCCTGGGCGACGGCCATGCCATAGCCCGGAGCGATCATGACGCTGGAGGCGTCCTCAAGCTGGCTGGCCAGCTCGTCGACGCTGATCTCCTGGATCTCACCCTGATCGCCGCCGTCGCTGCTGGCGGTGGACTGACCGAAGCCGCCCAAGATCACCGAAATGAACGAGCGGTTCATGGCCTTGCACATGATGTAGCTCAGGATGGCACCGGACGCACCGACCAGCGCGCCGGTCACGATCAGCACAGGGATGCCCAGGCTGAAACCGCTGAACGCGGCGGCGAAGCCGGAGTAGCTGTTCAGCATCGAGATGACGACGGGCATGTCAGCGCCACCAATCGCGGCGACCAGGTGGAAGCCGAGGAAGAGGCTGGCGGCGGTCAGCAGAATCAGCGGCAGCCAGGCGACAGCGCTAGTGGCGCTGTTCTGGAACCAGATGCCGCAGGCCACGATCGCCACGATCAGGCCCAGGTTAATCAGGTTGCGGCCGGGCAGCGTCAGCGGCTTGCTCGGCATCTTCTCGGCCAGCTTGCCCCACGCCACGATCGAGCCGGTGAAGGTGACCGCGCCGATGAAGACGCCGATCCAGACCTCGGCCATGTGGAAGCCGAGGCTATCGACGGCCATGCCAGCCTTGAGCATGTCACGAGTCTCGATGAAGACGTTAAAGCCGATCAGCACCGCGGCCAGGCCGACGAACGAGTGCAGCTGGGCGATCAGCTGCGGCATGCCGGTCATCTCGACCTTCATGGCCTTGATACCGCCGATCACGGCGCCGGCGATGACGGCGATCACCAGCATGATGATCGGGGCCAGCCCCAGGCGCCCAATGAACGACGGCATGGCCTCGTGCCAGCCCTCGCCGTGCCAGCGCTCGGGGGCGGCGGCCGCGACGATCGTCGCGATACAGGCAAGCAGCATGCCGAGAATGCCGAACGCGTTACCGCGCTTGGAAGTCTCGAACTTGCTCAGCCCGGCGAGCGCGAAGATGAACAACAGGCCGGAAACAATGAACGTTGCGTTTACGAAATTAATTAACATGTCAGCCCTTCTTGAACATCTTGAGCATGCGCTGGGTGACGGTAAAGCCGCCGAAGATGTTGATCGACGCGATCAGCACGGCGAACGCGGCCAAGATCTTCACGAACCAGTTGTCGTTGGCCAGCTGCGCGATCGCTCCGACGATGATGATGCCGCTGACCGCGTTCGTGACGCTCATCAGTGGCGTATGCAGCGCGCTCGTCACGTTCCAGACCACGTAGTAACCGCAGACCAAGGCGAGCACGAAAATACTCAGCAACGAGACGAACGAGCCGGGCGCAAACGTCAGCGCCGCGATGGCCAGGATGCTAAGCACGCCCACGATGGCCACCGAAACCCACCACGGTTTCGGCTGCTTGACCTCTTCAACCTCCGTCGAGTGCTCAGGCTCCTTGGCTGCGGCGACCGGGGCCGCGGAAACCTGAATCGGGGGCGGCGGGAAGGTGATTTCGCCGTCTCGGGTGACCGTCATGTTGCGAAGAACTTCGTCTTCGAAATCGATGACGAACTGGCCGTCCTTCTCCGGGGTCGCCAGCTTCATCAGGTTGACGATGTTGGTGCCGTACAGCTGGCTGGACTGGCCCGGCAGACGGCTGGGCATGTCGGTGTAGCCGATGATCGTCACGCCGTTGTCGGTGACGTATTTCTCACCAGGCCGGGTCAGCTCGCAGTTGCCGCCGCCCAGCGCAGCCAGGTCGACGATCACCGAGCCGGGTTTCATCTGCTCCACCATCTCGGCGGTGATTAGCTTGGGGCTGGGCTTGCCGGGGATGGCCGCGGTAGTGACGATGACGTCGGTGTCCGGAGCCTGCGACATGTACAGCTCGGCTGCGCGAGTGTTGTAGTCGTCGCTGGTTTCCTTCGCGTAGCCGTCCGAGCTGACCGACTGGTCGTCCTCGCCGGAGCGAACCTTCAGGAAGGTAGCGCCCATCGATTCCACCTGCTCGGCGGTCTCGGGACGCACGTCGGTCGCGTAGACATCTGCGCCCATCGAGTTGGCCGCGCCGATCGCGGCCAGACCCGCAACACCAGTGCCGATGACGAGGACCTTGGCCGGCGGCACCTTGCCAGCGGCGGTAACCTGACCGCCGAATGTGCGGCCGAACGCGTAGGACGCCTCAACGATGGCCCGGTAACCGGAGATGTTCGCGGTGGAGCTGAGCGCGTCCATCGACTGGGCGCGCGAAATGCGCGGCACCATGTCCATCGCCAGGCCGGTAATGTTGCGTTCGTTTAGCGCCTCGAGCAGCTCAGGATTCTGCCTGGGCGAAAGGAATGTCACCAGGATCGAGCCGGCGATCATCGCGTTCAGCTCTTCGAGGCTGGGCTGGTTAACAGCAATTACTATGTCGCTCGCCCACACCTGCCGCCCGTCGCCGATCAGTGCGCCGGCTTCTTCGTAGGCGTGATCTGGCAGCGCAGCGCGCTCTCCGGCTCCCGCCTCTACGACAATCTCATAGCCGAGCTTCACCAGTTGGGTGACGGTTTTAGGAGTGGCGGCAACCCTATTCTCACCGGGCAACGATTCCCGGGGCACGCCAATTCTCATGCCACCCAGCTTATTGCATAATGCCAAGCATGGGCCGGAGGACTCACGACTCGGGTCACGCGGACGCGGATCTTCGGTGGTTTCAGTAACCGCGCGGCCCGAATCCGCGCCTGCTTGGCTTTTGCTATTACGCTGTTAGTCACTAACTTTCTAGCTCAGGAGCCGATATGCCGTCCTCACGATTGCCGAACAACTGGGGTGACGAACCAACTCGCCGGGTTTCACCTGACGAGGAGGCGACCAGGCAGTTCGGCTTCGACGACGAGCCAACCCGCGTTGTAGGTAGCAGCAACGAGCCCACCCGGCCCCTAGGCGGCAACGAGCCGACCAGGGCCGTCTATGGCGATGAGCCGACGCAGGCTTTCGACGAGCCGCATCACGAACCGACTCGGGTGATGCCAATAGAAGAGTTTAGCGAGCCGCAGGGGTTCTCTGGCCAGTCTCGAAGCAACGCAGACCTCTTCACGGATCAGGAGCCCTCCTTTGAGGAATATGCGGATCCGAGCCACGAGAGGGAGATGCATCGCGCCTACGGTCAGCAGCTCCGCGAGGCGCCGCCGGTTATCGAGGAGGAGCCGATCGTCGAGGAGGAGCCGCGCAAGTGGTGGCACAGGTTCTTCCGGAATCTGGGCTTTGGCATCGCCCTGAGCGCGGTTTACGCGCTGTCGCTGTTTCTGATCGGCAACAACAACGGCAACCTTGACACAACGATGAGCTCGGTGATCGCGGGCGGCGTGGCCGGAGTGCTCTGCACCCTAGTCGCTAGCGCGGTGAACATCCTGCTGAACGTCGGCGGCAACATGCGCTCGTACCTGTCGTTCTTGGGCTTGCTCTACGTTCTTCAACAGTGGCTGTTGATCCTGCAGACCCAGGGCTTCGGCGTCTTCCCGCTCGATGAGAAGTTGACCGCGATGTTGCCCATCGGGCTGACGGTTTGCGGCCTGATCGGCGGCACGCTAGACAAGATGCTCAGCCTGCTCGACGTCCCTGGCAGCAAGGTTGGCTTCGTGCTGCGGGCGCTGTCTGTGGTCTCTTACCTAGTCGCAGCGGTGGCCGCCGTCACCGCTTTCTGCGCCTACGGCACGTTCATCGGCGTTTACCTGACGCCGTGGGGCGAGTCGACGCTGCTTCCGCAGGCCGCGATCGTGCTGGCCATCATCTCCGCGGGCCTGGCGTTGGCGCTACCCAAGCTAGCCAAGATCATGAAGCTGCTCGGCTACGCGGCGTTCCTGGGCTCGGTCGGGCTGGGCGTATTCGCCATCCTGGGCTACAAGGTCAACCCGCTGCTGACGGTCTTGGCAGGCCTGATCAACTAGCGTTCGCGGCTGAGCACGCCTTTGTCCATGCGGTAGACGCTGCGCGCGCAATCAACCACCGCGTCGTCGTGGGTAACTACCAGCACGCCAGTTCCCTGCTCGGCCTGGGCGCGCAGCAGATCCAGGACGATAACCGTCGATTCGGCGTCTAAATCGCCGGTCGGCTCGTCCGCGATCAGGATCTCCGGGCGGTTCATCAGCGCGCGGGCCAGCCCGATGCGGCGCATCTCGCCGCCAGATAACTCGCGCGGGAAGGCCAGGGAGAGATCCTTGAGTCCGACCGCCTCCAGCAGCTCGAGCGCGCGATCAAAGATCTTGTCGTCGCGCTTGCGCCAATCTTTGTCCAGGACGCCGGGCAAAATCACGTTGTCCAGCACGTTCAGGCTGGCAATCAGCGTCAGGTGTTGGGGCACGAAGCCGAGAGTCCGGTTGCGCAGCTGCGAGATTTTCGCGTCGGACAGCGCATGGACGTCCTCGCCCGCCACGCGGACGCTGCCGCTGCTTGGCTTCAACAGTCCGGTGATCAGGTTAAGCAGCGTGGTCTTGCCGTTGCCGCTGCGTCCGACGATCGCGGCGAAGTCGCCGGGAACCAGCAAAAAATTAACGTCGTCGACGGCAGCGAATTCCACGCTCCTGCGCACGAACGTTTTGGTCAGATTCTTAGTTTCAAGCAGCATGTCTAGGCTCCGGCTCGAAGCGTCAAATAGGTCTCGCCGAGCATCATTCGCGCGGTGCTGAGCGCCGACGCCAGCATGCAGGTGACCATCGCGAAGGTCAGGCAGCCGAGCACGAGAATCACTACCTGGGTGGCTCCGGCCTGTACGTATGGCATGCCGAAACTGGCGCCAATCAGGGACGAGAACGAGAACGTCAGCAGCCCGCCGAGGCCGACCCCGATCACCCCACCAAGCAGACCGATCAGCGAGGATTCCTCGGTGACCATCGAGACCAGGTTTCGACGGGTGGCGCCAAGGATGCGCAGCGTGGCGAATTCCGATTTGCGAGAGTTGGCAGAGGACGCGAAGACCGCGATCTGTACGATCAGGCCGATCACCCAGAAGAAGCCTAGGAAAATCACCACGTAGTTGGCGATTGAGCTCAGGCTGCTCTTCAGCTTGGAGGTCAGCGAGACGCCGGAGATCACCGCGACGTCCTGCAGATCCTTGTGGTCGGTGATTTGCCTAGCCACCTCGTCGAGACTGTAGCCGTCCTGGGCGTCCAGGAAGACCGTGGAGGCCGCGCCCTCGGGGGCCTCGATCGCCTCTTTTTCGCCCTTCTGGGCTGCATAGGAAGTGATCAGTTTCGCGGTGTTCGGGTTGACGAAGACCGAGTTGTCCTTGTCGGTGCCGGTGCTAGCCAGTTTCGCTGCCACCGGCCAATCGCGGTCGAAGAGCTTGAGCGTCTCGCCCTCGAACGCCATCACGTTCGAGCCGACGATGATCTGGCCGTCGGGCAGGTCGCCTGAGTACTGTGTCTTGATCCAAGGCTCGATGATGAAGTCGGTCTTCGGATCAAACCCGACAATCTGCAGCTTAGAATCGCAGCAGCTTGCCTCCAGCGAAGAGATATAAAACTGCTGAGTCGCTCGCTTCACGCCTGGCATCTTCTGCACGGTGCTGAAGACGTCGTGCGAGAAATAGAAAGTGCTCGGCTCCCCTGCCGAGATAACAGCTTCCGCCTGGTGAAGAGACTCCGCGGGCACCACCATCAGGTCGGCGCCGAGGCGCTCGCGCACGCTATCCAGCCCGGAGTGCAGGTTCGCTAGCAGCAGCGAACCTGCGAAAGTGCCGAACGATAAGATCGCGACGACCACGACGAGCATGGCCGTGCGGAACGGATTGCGCTTCAGGTTGCGCGCGGGCAGCGCGCCGACCGTGACGTGTGGTGTGTGAGGCACGGCTAGTTGCTCGCCTCGGTCTTGTTCAGCCCGTTGGCGCGGATGTCCGAGCCCACCGAGATCAGCGCAAAGATCATGAGCAGCACGCTAACCACGATCAGAAACGGCTGGGTGGTTGAGTGGCAGTGCATTTCGGGCATCTTGCACGGACCGATCAGGAAGGTGGCGATGCCGACCTCCAGCGCGCCGAGCAGCGCGACCGCGATGTTCAACCCGATGCGAACGCTGGCGCTGACCAGCAGGGCGACGATGCCAAGCACGGCGACTACCGCGCCGATGCCGAGCGACGCCTGCGCCATCCAGTGGCACTTCATCGGCTTGTCCATAACCTTGCAGACTTTCACGAACGTCTGCGGGCCGACGGCGATCAGCAGGCCGATCACGATCGCGGGCAGCGCAGAAAACAACTTAGTTTTCATCTATAAACCTTTCAGGAATTTTTAATGCGTCCGTAACTTTAATAAGGCTTGCCTAATTTTTCAACATTTTAGTCAAACTAAAAGATCGCCCCGACCAAACGATCGGGGCGATCCCTAATTAAAAAGTGTTTTAGCCTTCGATGACGTCGTCATTTACCCAGTCGAACGACTTGGTGACGGCTTTCTTCCAGTTGCGGAACAGGCGCTCGTTTTCTTCCTCATCGCCCTGCGGCGACCAACGCTTGGCCTCCTGCCAGTTGTCGATGACGTCCTGCTCGCCACTCCAGAAGCCGGTGGCGATGCCCGCCGCGTAGGCCGCGCCGAGAGCGGTGGTCTCCGCAACGACCGGACACACGACGTCCACGCCGAGCTGGTCGGCCTGGAACTGCATCAGCAGCTCGTCGTTGGTCATGCCGCCGTCGACGCGCAGCTCCTTCAGCTTCTCGCCCGAATCCGCCTCCATCGCCTCCAGCACCTCGCGGGTTTGGTAGGCGGTGGCCTCGAGCACCGCGCGGGCGATGTGACCGCGGTTGACGTAACGGGTCAGCCCGGCGATCACACCTCGTGCATCGGAGCGCCAGTAAGGCGCGAACAAACCCGAAAACGCCGGCACGAAATAGCACCCACCGTTGTCGGAAACGGTTTTGGCGAGTTCCTCGACCTCGGGGGCCGAGTCGAACATGCGCAGATTGTCGCGCAGCCACTGCACCAGCGAACCCGCCACGGCGATCGAGCCCTCCAGGGCGTAAACCGGCTTCTGCTCGCCGATTTTGTAGAGCACGGTGGTGATCAGGCCGTTCTCGGACCAGGTCGGCTCGTGGCCGGTGTTGATCAGCGTGAAGCAGCCGGTGCCATAGGTGTTCTTCGCCATGCCAGGGCTGAAGCACGCCTGGCCGAAGGTCGCCGCCTGCTGGTCGCCGAGGATGCCTGCAATCGGGGTGTCGATCAGCAGGCTGGTCTTCATGCCGTGCCCGTAGACCTCCGACGACGAGCGGATCTGCGGCAACATCGCCTTCGGGATGTCGAAATAGTCGCACATTCGATCGTCCCAGTCGAGCGTCTTCAGGTTCATCAGCATGGTGCGCGAAGCATTAGTCACGTCGGTGACGTGCTTTCCTCCGTCGACGCCGCCGGTCATTTTCCAGACCAGCCAGGTGTCCGGGGTGCCGAAGAGCAGGTCGCCGGCTTCTGCCTTCTCGCGGGCGCCCTCGACGTTGTTCAGGATCCACTCGATCTTGGTTGCGGACGGGTAAACCGAAATCGGTTCGCCAGTAATCTCTCGGAATTGTTCCCGGCCGCCGTCCTCGATCATCTGCCTGCATCGCTTGGTGGTGCGGGCGTCTTGCCAGACGACCGCGTTATAGACGGGCTCGCCGGTCTTCTTGTCCCAGATGATGGTGGTTTCGCGCTGGTTGGTGATGCCCACGCCAGCGATCACATGCCGATTTATGTCGGCGCGCCCGAGGGCCTCGCCGATGACCTCGCGGGTGTTGCGCCAGATCTCCATCGGGTCGTGCTCGACCCAGCCGGCGTGCGGATAGATCTGCTCGTGCTCCTTCTGCCCCACCGAAACGACGCGCCCATCGTGGTTGAAGACGATTGCCCTAGAGCTAGTCGTGCCCTGGTCCACGGCCAGAACGTATTTCTTCTCGGTCATCGCGGCCTCCTCGCAAGGACGGTATAAGGACGGTATTCAGCCCCGCAGCGTCGCGCCACGAGCCTCAGTCCGACACCTATCAGGCTACCTAACAAACGTCATTAACCTGTCCCGGATAATCGGATCACCAGGGCGAATGTTCGAGGGCCGCAGCTTTCACCCAAGCAGCATGACGAAGAGAGTGGTGTAAGCCATGAAGCTCCTTCTTAGGGTTCGCTAAAACGTTGAACCTATGTGCAGACCCGCTGCTGAGCCGAAAACAGATCCGTCGTTTTCCGCTGCCGCCTCGGGCTCGGCTCCGTTATGGGTGAGAATGTTTATTGACAAAGATTAAAGACACTAGGAAGCGCGATGAAGAAACTGCAAGCCGACGTCGTGGTTATCGGTGGCGGTTCTACCGGAGTAGGCGTGCTGCGCGACGTCGCCATGCGCGGCTACTCCGCGATCCTGGTGGAGCGCGCGGATCTTGGACAGGGCACTACTTCACGGTTCCACGGCCTGCTGCACTCCGGGGGACGCTACGTGGTTAGCGACCCAGTCTCCGCGCGCGAATGCGCAGAAGAGAACGCAATTTTGCGCAAGATTCAGGCGCACGCGGTGGAGCCGACGGGTGGTTTCTTCGTCTCACTGAAGGGCGACGACCCAGACTACCCCGACAAGTTCGTCGTCGGTGCAGTCGAGGCGAACATGCCCTGCCGCGAGATCAGCCCGGCAGAGGCGCTGCGCCGCGAGCCCCGCCTGAACCCGAACCTGAACCGAGTCTTCGAGGTCGAAGACGGCTCGGTGGACGGCTGGCAGCTCGTCTGGACGGCCGCCCGCTCCGCTGAGCTGTACGGAGCGAAGATTCTGACCTACACCAGGGTAACCGGCATCGAGCGCGAGGCTGACCGGGTCGCTGCGGTCGTCTGCGAGGACCGCAAGAGCGGTGAGAAGATCAGCATCGACTGCGGCTTCGTGCTCAACTGCGCTGGCCCCTGGGCGGGTCAGATCGCCGCTTTGGCTGGCTGCCACCCGGTCGAGGTGGTGCCGGGTCGCGGCATCATGATCGCGATGAACCACCGCCTGGTGAACACCGTGATCAACCGCTGCGTCACGCCCGCCGACGGCGACATCCTGGTGCCCGCGCACACGGTTTCGATCATCGGCACCACGGACGTCAAGGTAGACGATCCCGACAAGCTCGAGATTCCCGAGAACGAGATTCAGCAGATGCTGGACGCGGGCGAAGAACTGGTGCCCGGTTTCCGCCAGTCCCGCGCGGTGCACGCCTGGGTGGGCGCTCGCCCGCTGATCAAGGACGACCGCGTGGCCAGCTCCGACACCCGTCACATGAGCCGCGGCATGGCCGTACTCGATCACGCCCAGCGCGACGGGCTCGCGGGCATGATGACCATCGGCGGCGGCAAGCTGACCACCTATCGCCTGATGGCAGAGCACATCGTCGACGCGATGGAGCGCATAACCGGCAACCAGCACCCCTGCCGCACCGCCGACGAGCCGGTGCCTGGCAGCGAGGATCGCAAGCTGCACTCAGTGCGCGATCGGTTGGCAGACCGCGAAGAGAACTGGCAGGCCGAAGCCGTGCTTTGTGAGTGCGAGCAAGTCTCAACCGGAGACCTCAAGCGCGAGATAGAGAAGGGGCCGGACAATCCGTCGATGGACGACCTGCGCCGCAGGCTGCGCATCGGTATGGGACCTTGTCAGGGCGGCATCTGCGCCGGGCGCTTCGCTGGCGCGATGTGCTCGATGGGCTACGCGGACGCCGAAGCCGCGACCGCGCTGCTGCAGCGTTTCCTGCGTAACCGCTGGATTGGTCTGTGGCCACTTATTTACGGACAGCAGGTCCGCCAAACCGCACTCGATTACTGGATGACTTCGGGCACGCTAGATGTTAACCATCTTCCTGCCCCTGAGAAGGTGGTGTTATGAGCCGCACAATTGTTATTGGTTCCGGGCTCGCCGGACTTTCCGCAGCGATTCGTCTGGCGGAGCAGGGCGTGCCGACCACGCTCGTCACGTTCGGTAACGGCGGCCTGCAGCTTTCGCAGGGCACCGTCGATATTCTGGGTTACGCACCCGAGCGCGTCGACGATCCGATCGCCGCGATCGATTCACTTCCGGAGAAGCACCCGTACCGAATCCTAGGCGCGCAGGCCGTCGAGGAATCCACCAAGTGGATTGCCAACATCTTCGGTCCTGAGCTGATCGAGGGCGACCCGCACAGCAACTACTTGGTTCCTACCGCGATAGGCGCTCTTCGCCCGTCCGCCTACGTCATTCCCAGCATGGCTGCCGGCGACGCCCGCAAGGTGCGCAGCTACGCGGTTGTCGGCATCAAGCAGATCAAGGACTTCCAGACCTCGATGGTTGCCGGCAACATCGCCCGCACCGAAACCCCGGATGGCGGCAAGTACGTCACCTCCGAAGCCTTGATGAGCCTCGAGCCCCGTCCGGGCGAGAAGGATCCCACGTCCTACACCTACGCCAGGGCCATGAAGGACCCGCAGCTGGTTAGCGCATTCGCCGCAGAGTTGAAGCGCGTGGCGGGCGAGGGTGACGTCGTCCTGGTTCCCCCGGTCCTTTCTTACGCCGGAGTCGCCAAGCAGGTTTCTGAGCTGGTTGGCCGTCCGGTTGCCGAGTCGATCATGCAGCCCCCGGCTGCGCCTGGTCGCCTGATGCAGGAGCACCTGGTTGCATATGCCAAGTCGCACGGTGTTCGTTACATGCTCGACGCCAAGGTCACCGGCCTGAACGCCGAGGGCGGCCGCGTCAAGAGCGTGAACGTCGAGCTGGCCGGTCACGAGCGGGTCATCGAGGCCGACGCTGTCATTTACGCACCGGGCGGTTTCGAGTCGGGCGCGCTAAACGTGGATTCGCATCGCAATATCACCGAGACCGTTTTCGGTCTGCCACTCAACGAGCACAACGGCGAGGGCCTGGTTACCCACAAACAAGACGAGCCGCAACCGCTGTTCGAGGTCGGCGTTCGCGTCGACGAGAAGATGCGCGTCCTGGACGAGAGTGGCAAGGCTGTTTACAACAATTTCTACGCCGCGGGCGGACTGCTGGCCGGGGCGCAGCGCTGGATCGAGAAGTCTGGCGATGGCATCGCCGTTACCTCCGGCAAGTGCGCTGCCGAGCAGGTTGGAGAGAGCAGATGAGCAGGACGGGGAACGCGCAGAAGCTGCGCGAAAGGCTGAACAACGAGATCAGGCGCGCGAGCCTGGATAGCTGCGTCAAGTGCAACATCTGCGAGGCGACCTGCCCGGTGCTTGAAGCCACCCCGCTATTCGGCGGTCCGAAATACTCCGGCCCGCAGGCCGAACGCTATCGCGACGGCGTTTCGGTGGACGACTCCATCGACTACTGCTCTAGCTGCGGCACCTGCTCGGTGGTCTGCCCGCAGGGCGTCCAGGTCTCCGAAATCATCTCGCTGGCCAAGGCCGTGCAGAAGGCGCAGAGCGGCGTACCGATTCGCGACCGCCTGATCACCAACACGGTTCTGATGGGACAGGCGATGACACCGATAGCGCCGATCGCAAATGCGGCGCTGAAGTTCAGGCCGTTACGCAAGATCATGGAGGCCGTTGTAGGCGTCCACACCGATGCCCCGATGCCGACCGCCCAAAAGCAGACGCTTCAGGGCTGGCTGCGCGAACGCCAGAGGCTAGCGACAAAGGGCACACGCGGCAAGGTGGTCTTCTTCCACGGCTGCGCGGGCGGCTACTTCGAGACCGAAGCGGTAAAGTGCGCCATCCAGGTTCTTGAGCACCTGGATTTCGAGGTCGTCGTGCCGAAGCAGGGCTGCTGTGGCCTGGCTCAGCAGAGCAATGGCCTCTACGAGGACGCCGAGAAGTCGGTGAAGAAGCTGGCCCGTCAGCTGCGCGAGGCTGCCGGAATCACCGCGGCCGACGGAACCGTGCCGATCATCTCGACCGCGGGCAGCTGCGGCGGCATGCTCAAGCACGAGGCACGCAACTACCTGGGCATTCGTGAGGACGACGCCATCAACGAGGTGGGCGAGCGCATGCGAGATATCAGCGAATTCCTGCTTGAACTCCACGACGCCGGCGAGGACTTCGGCTTCCAGCCGCTGACGATGAGGGTGCCCTACCATCAGCCGTGCCAGGTGCGTAGCCAGGGCATGGGGACGCCCGCCGCCGACCTGATGCGCCTGATTCCGGGGCTTGAGGTCGTCGAGTCCGGCAGGTCCTGCTGCGGCATCGCCGGCACCTACGGCCTCAAAAAGGAGAAGTTCGAGGTGGCGCAGAGGGTCGGCAGGCCGCTATTCGACATGGTTCGGCAAATCGCGGTCGACTCACGCATCGCCGTCTGCGACACCGAGACCTGCCGCTGGCAGATTGAAAAGGGCTCGGGCGTCAGAACCGTCCACCCGATCGTGCTGGTACACAAGGCGCTCGGACTAGGCTGGACGTCCGCGGAGGCCGAATAACAATCTGCGCCTGCCGGGAATGCGCTCTCGCTGCGCGACGCTGGCGTGCTCAGGCAGCCAGAGCCTGCAGCTCTAAAACAAACCAACCGCGCGGCTGCTGTTTTTAACTCCGGCTAGCATTGAGCCCATGATCGTGCTGCTGTCAGAGTCAAAAAAGATGAACTTCGACCGTGACGTCGAGATCAACCGAACCAAGCCCCGGTTCGCCGCGCAGGTCGACGAACTGGTCGAGACCCTGCGCGAGTTTTCCGCACCGCAGCTCGGCAAGGCGATGGGAATCTCCGAGGAGCTGGCCGCACTGAATCATGATCGTTTCGCAGAGTTCTACGACGCCGAGCCGCGCCCCGCGATCAGCGCCTTCGCCGGCGACGCCTATCAGAGCTTGGACGTCGAGAGCTTCACCCCGCAAGAGTTGGAGCGCAGCCAGGGCGTGCTGCGCATTCTCAGCGGTCTTTACGGCCTGCTGCGCCCCGCTGACGAGATCGTCCCGCACCGGCTAGAGATGCACACCAAGCTGGAGACCTCAAAAGCAAAGGATCTCTACGGCTTCTGGGGCACTCAGATTGCTGAGCTGGCCGAGCTTGACCTGGCCGAATCCGTTGGCGACAAGGTATTTCTAAACCTGGCCAGCAACGAATACTCAAAGGCGGTCAAGAGCCCGGTGTCGCCGGTGGTTTCGCCGCGCTTCGAGGACATCGGTAAGAACGGCAAGCGCCGCGTGATGCCCCTCTACGCCAAGCGGGCGCGTGGCGCGATGACCGCCTGGATCATCAAACAGAACATCACACGCGTCGAGGACCTGAAAGATTTCGACGCTTACGGCTACGAGTATGATCCGGAAAACTCAACAGACGAAGTGCCGGTCTTCTGGCGCTAGATAGCCGTTCATTGATCGACACCCTCGGTTAGAGGAGAAGAGCCACAAGCTAGCCATCCTGGTGGGGGAATTTCCTGACCGAAGCTGTTCTACTACCTTGCTGTGCCAGATGTTTTTGGCTATTCCTCGCTCTTGTTTATGCTCGTTGGGTGAGCACGTTTCCTTCTATCCCCAGGCGTTACCGCCCCGAGGTGCTGGCGCCAGCCGGCAACCTGGCCACGCTGAAGACTGCGGTGGACTTCGGCGCGGACGCCGTCTACTGCGGTGGACGCGAGTTCGGCATGCGCGCTCGAGCAAAGAACTTCTCTCTTGCCGACCTGGCGGAGGGCATAGAATATGCGCACGCGAGGGGTGCCAGGGTGTTCGTCACCTGCAACGTGCTGCCCACCAATTCTGAAGTCACCGACCTGAACGCCTATATGGGCCAGCTCGCCGAGATGGGCGTGGACGCCCTGATCGTCTCCGACATCGGAGTGCTGATGGCGGCCCGCCAGGTTGCCCCGATGATCGAATTGCACGTCTCCACTCAGGCGGGCGTCACTAACTATCAGGCGGCGAACGCGTTCGCGCAGCTCGGCGCCTCCAGGGTGGTGCTTGCCCGCGAACTAGGGTTGGACGCCATCCGCGAAATTCGAGCCAACGTGAGCCCCGAACTAGAGATCGAGGCTTTCGTCCACGGCGCGATGTGCATGGCTTTCTCGGGACGCTGCCTGATCTCTCAGCACACCACTGGCCGCGATGCCAATCACGGCGACTGCGCCCAGTCGTGCCGCTGGCAATACCACGTGGTCGAACAGAAGCGCCCAGGACAGTTCTTTCCGGTCGAGGTCACCGAAGAGGGCACCTTCCTTTTCAACTCCCAGGACATGAACATGTTGGCCCACGTCGACGACGTCCTCGATGCCGGCGTGACAAGCCTGAAGATCGAGGGTCGAGCCAAGGGCGCGTACTACGTCGCTTGCACGACTAACTCATATAAAGCCGCGACCACCTGCTACCTCCAGGCGCGGGGCTATGAGGACGCCGACGGAAACCAGCTCAAGAAGTTCGTCGGCACGGTGACCGAGGGCCTGCCACCGGTCGACTTCCCCGAATGGCTGCTCGCTGAGCCCTACAAGGTCGCCCACCGCGACTACTGCACGGGCTTCTACTACCCCGATAATCCCGCCAGCCAGTACGTGAAGTCCGGCGGCAGCTTCAACGACTGGCGCTGGGTTGGTGTCGTCGAAAAATACGACGCCGTTCAAGGCAGGCTATACCTGCATTCCAAGAACAAGATTAGCCCCGGCGACGAGATCGAATTCCTTTTTCCCGGCAGCGAACCGGTGAAGCTGACCGTGCCCGATGCAGGAATTCTCGATCAGGACGGTCAGAGCATCAACGAAATTAACAACCACGCAAAAACATTCTCTTTACCGTGCAGCATTTCCGTTCCGCCTGGTGCGATGATTCGCACCCCCATGAATAAAATCTCAACATAGTGGGTATACGATTTTTTCCCTTTATGACTAGGCACTATTCAAGAAAATAGCGATACGGCGACAGAGTATAAATGACAACAAAGATAGATTTGCCCTCGAAGCCGAGGGCAGAAATATTTTCAACCGTTAAATACCTGAGCTACTTTGGCATAAAAAATTAATGCCCTCAGCCATAAGGCCAAGGGCATTAATATAAAGTCCGGCGACTACCTAGTCTCCCACAAGGTCCCCCCTGCAGTACCATCGGCGCTAAAAGGCTTAACTTCTGGGTTCGGAATG
>CAUPIJ010000019.1:0-36530 GCA_963511305.1 uncultured Propionimicrobium sp. | reverse complement strand
CTGCTAAAGCTGCGGCAGATAAGCCGGCTGCTAAAGCTGCGGCAGATAAGCCGGCTGCTAAAGCTGCGGCAGATAAGCCGGCCGCTAATAAAGAAAAGCCCGCTACTGAAACAGAGAAGGAGGCCTGAGCGTGGGTCAGAAGATCAATCCTAACGGCTTCCGTCTCGGCGTCACCACCGATCACACCGCTCGCTGGTACGCGGACAAGAAGTACTCGGATTTCGTTGCCGAAGACCAGAAGATTCGCGAGTGGCTGCGCACTCACCTTGAGCGCGCCGGCGTCAGCTCGATCGAGATCGAGCGTCGCAGCGACGAGCGTGTCACCATCTACCTGTCGACTGCCCGCCCGGGGATCGTCATCGGTCGTAACGGCACCGAGGCTGAGCGCATCCGCGGCGAGCTCGAAAAGCTCTGCGGCAAGCAGATTCAGCTGAATATCCTTGAGGTTCGTAACACCGAGACCGACGCTCAGCTGGTTGCCCAGGGCATCGCCGAGCAGCTCGGCGCCCGTGTTGCTTTCCGTCGCGCTATGCGCAAGGCCCAGCAGTCGGCCATGCGTGCCGGCGCCAAGGGTATCCGCATCAAGTGCTCTGGCCGTCTCGGCGGCGCTGAAATGAGCCGCGCTGAGGGCTACCGCGAAGGCCGTGTGCCGCTGCACACCCTGCGCGCCGACATCGACTACGGCTTCTACGAAGCTCGTACTCAGTACGGCCGCATCGGCGTGAAGGTTTGGGTCTACAACGGTGACGTCACCGGCACCCGCGCTGAGCGTGCTGCCCAGAAGGCCGCTCGTGAGCAGGCACCTGCCCGCGGTGGTCGTGGCGGTGGCCGTGGCGGACGTCGTCCAGGCCGAGGTGGTAACCGTCGTTCCGACCAGGCTCGTAAGCAGGCTGAAGCGCAGAGCGCAGCGGCAGCTAGCGCAGATAACGCAGCGCAGGCTTCCGCAGCCCCCGAAACTCAGAACGCAGGAGCTTAATTATGTTAATTCCTCGTCGTGTTAAGTATCGCAAGCAGCATCGTCCTGGCCGTTCCGGTCTAGCTAAGGGTGGCACCACGCTGACCTTCGGCGACTACGGCATTCAGGCTGTCGGTCGCGGCTACCTGACTAACCGTCAGATTGAGGCCGCTCGTATCGCCATGACCCGTCACATGAAGCGTGGCGGTAAGGTCTGGATCAACGTGTTCCCCGACCGCCCGCTGACCAAGCACCCGGCAGAAGCCCGTATGGGTTCCGGTAAGGGTTCCCCAGAGTTCTGGGTGGCCAACATCAAGCCGGGCCGCGTGATGTTCGAGGTCTCCGGCGTTTCCGAAGAGGTTGCACGTGAGGCGCTGCGTCTTGCTATCCACAAGCTACCCATGAAGGCGCGCTTCGTCGCGCGTGAGGCAGGTGAATTCTGATGGCATCCGCTAACAAAGCCTCTGACCTGCGCGGTCTCAGTGCCAAGGAGCTCAACGAGCAGGTTGTTGCTCTCAAGGAAGAACTGTTCGGTCTTCGTTTCCAGTCGGCCACTGGCCAGCTGGAGAATACCGCTCAGCTTCGCGAGGTTAAGAAGAACATCGCGCGCATCTACACGGTGCTGCGTGAGCGTAGCCTCGGCATTATTGAGGATCCCGACGCCCAGGAGGCCGCAGAATGAGCGAACAGGTAAAGAAGCAGGCTGCAGAGCGCGCCGGTCGTAAGGTTCGTACCGGCATCGTCACCTCGGACAAGATGCAGAAGACTATCGTTGTCCGCGTTGAAGATCGCGTTAAGCACCGCCTGTACGGCAAGGTCATGAACATGAGCACCAAGCTGCATGCCCATGACGAAAACAACGAGGCTGGCATCGGCGACCGTGTCCGTATCATGGAGACCCGCCCGACGTCGGCAACCAAGCGTTGGCGCCTGATCGAGATCGTCGAGAAGGCCAAGTAAGCCAGACAGCTTAAGCGAAAACCCTGGTAGCGAAAGTTACCGGGGTTTTCGTGTGCTGGGGGGGCGTGACCGCGGCGGCAGCCGATGTGCTTCTGCCGGGGACCCGGGAGTTCGGCCGCCGCGATTTAGGGGGGTATCTCGAGACCCGTGACAAATTCAACATTTCGTTCCGCCCCAAGCGTCCGTGTTACTAAGTTCCACGCTCAGATGGTCAGGTTTTGCAGTGTTTGTCATTTTGAAATGTTGAATTTGTCACGACGCTTGCCGGTATCGGGCTTCTGGTTCCCTCGCGAGCGGCTTCGATATCGCGGGTCTCGTGACAAATCCGACCCATCTCTCCCCGGTTCCGGGAGGTTGCACCAGTTTTGAGCGTGTAACTTTGTTCCCCGCCGGTTTTTCGCGAGCAGACGAGTCGGATTTGTCACGCCCCGCGACGGTAGCGGGTGGTAGAGGTGTGACCCGGGGGGCTTCATTGTTGCTGATCTTCTGAAAGCTCCGTTTTCCCGCGGGTAGCGACCGGCCGGTGGCTAATATTTACTGCGTAATTACAGCCTGGCAAGGGAGCAGCCGTGGAGAAGCGCGAGACCGAGACTTTCGAGTGGCAGAACCCTGGCGTCCCCGGCAATTACGGGCAGATCGATCGGTTTTCCAGCGACTTTCCTGCTGGCGTCGCGCCGCCACGGAAGCCCAGAAATGGTGGGAAAATTGCCGCGGTGGCTGTCGGGGCTGTTGCACTCTTTGCCCTCGGGGGAGCGGTCTTAGGGGTGCTGCCCTATGGGCAACACTCCTTTAATGCTGGGCCCGTCCAGGGTGAGGTCGAGAAGAACGATGTCCCAGAAGGCACCGTCGCATCGACGTCTGTCTATGACCAGCATTACTCAGTCATCGAGGGCGACTGCGCCTTAGCTGACAAGTGCCAGTACAGCTTCAACTCGACAGTAACCGGCGTGACCACTCCGATAGCAGAAGGCTTTTCCTTCTATAATTTCGAGATGTTCGACACCATGAGCGGAATAGTTGGTTTCGCCCCGGACGGCTCTGGTTACAACCTGAAACTCACCAACGATGGTGGGCTCAGTTGGCAAGACATCTATTTGAAGATGCCCGAAGGTTGGCCAACCGATGCGATGTTCTTGCAGTCGGCGAAGACGTCAGGCACCCCCAGCCAGCCTGTTTACGAGATCACCCTCAACTACCCGAGCTGGGCCGACCGTTCCGGTGAGGGGGTCACTTTCACCTCCAACGACCTCGGAGCGACCTGGGTGTTAAAAGAACGGCCGTGACAAATCCGAACCGTCTCAACCCCGTTTCAAGGTGGTCGCGCCCGGTCTGAGCGTGTAACTATGTTCCCTGGCGGTATTGCGTGGGGAGATGAGTCGGATTTGTCACGGTCTTCCTTAGGTAGAGCCAGCGAGTGCGGTAACTTGCACTCCTGCCAACCTGATTTCGCGTGGCGGCGAGTCTGTTGTACCCTATAAAGGTTGCCTGAGGTCTGAGCCTGCTTGTAACCATTCTTTTGCTGGAGACGGCAGGGACCTTTCCTCGGGATCAACACCCCAACATGGTTGGGGCTGTCCTCTGGCAAAATCCAGCGGGCATCGTAGGTTGCGGAGTAGAAAACCGCAAACGCTTAGTAGCTCCGGTTAGATCCGGGGCGAAGGAGAATAATGATCCAGCAGGAATCGCGACTCAAGGTCGCCGACAACACCGGCGCAAAGGAGATCCTTTGCATCCGCGTGCTCGGTGGCTCCGGTCGACGCTACGCGGGCCTCGGTGACACGATTGTGGCCACCGTTAAGGACGCCATTCCTGGCGGTAACGTCAAGGAAGGCGAGATCGTTCGCGCAGTAGTTGTCCGGGCAGCTAAGGAGACCCGCCGTAAGGATGGGTCCTACATTCGTTTTGATGAGAACGCCGCTGTAATCGTTCAGACCAACGGCGAACCGCGCGGTACCCGTATCTTCGGTCCGGTGGCCCGCGAGCTCCGCGACAAGCGCTACATGCGTATTGTTTCGCTAGCCCCGGAGGTGATCTAAGTGAAGCTCAAGAAGGGCGACCGCGTTAAGGTCATCGCAGGTAAGGATAAGGGCGTCGTTGGCGAGATCATCGCCATCGATCGTGAGCGCGAGCGCGTCACCGTGCAGGGCGTAAACATCGCCAAGCACCACGTGCGCGACACCGCGAACCCGGCCACTGGCGCCACCGAAAAGGGCGGCATCGTCAGCACCGAGGCCTCGCTGCACGTTTCTAACGTTCAGCTCGTGGTTAAGGATGCCGACGGCAAGGAAGTTGTCACCCGCATTGGTAAGGAGCGCAAGCCCGTTACCAAGCGCCGCGCTGACGGCTCGGAGCACGAAGGCACTCGTGGCGTTCGTATCGCCCGTAAAACCGGGAAGGAGATCTGATGGCTAGGGCAACTGCACCTGCACTGAAGGTGGCTGAGAAAGCTCGCAACGCAGCTGACGAAATGCCGCGCCTGAAGAAGAAGTACCGCGAAGAAGTTCGCGCGGCGATGAACGAGAAGTTCAACTACGCAAACCCCATGCTGATTCCGGGCCTCACCAAGGTCGTCGTGAATATGGGTGTTGGCGTTGCTGCTCATGACTCGAAGGTCCTCGAGGGCGCTATCCGCGACCTCACCCTGATCACCGGCCAGAAGCCGCAGGTCACTAAGGCCCGCAAGTCGATTGCGCAGTTCAAGCTGCGTGAGGGTCAGCCGATTGGCTGCCACGTCACTCTGCGCGGCGACCGCATGTGGGAGTTCGCCGAGCGCCTGCTGGCGCTGGCTCTGCCACGTATCCGTGACTTCCGCGGCCTGAACTCCAACCAGTTCGACGGCAACGGTAACTACACGTTCGGCCTGAGCGAGCAGGTCATGTTCCTGGAAATCGATCCGGACAAGATCGACCGCACCCGCGGCATGGACATCACCTTCGTCACCAGCGCCGACAACGATGCCGAAGGACGCGAGCTGCTGGTTCAGCTCGGGTTCCCGTTCAAGGCTAAGGACGACCCGAAGAAGCCGAAGCGCCGCGGTCGTTTCTACCCGGGCAAGAAGAGCAAGTGAGGCTAACTAATGGCTAAGAAAGCGTTGATTGTAAAGGCTGCCCGCAAACAGAAGTTTGGCGTGCGCGGCTACACCCGCTGCCGTGTTTGCGGACGCCCGCGTAGCGTCTACCGCAAGTTCGGCCTGTGCCGTGTTTGTCTGCGTGAGCTGGCCCACAAGGGCGAGCTGCCAGGCGTAACGAAATCTTCCTGGTGAGCGATCACCAAATCCATCAAACGCAGCAGGTCCGAAATGGAAACCGCTGCGAGAAAGAGGGCTAGGCAGCCATGACAATGACTGATCCCATCGCAGACATGCTTACGCGTCTGCGCAACGCCAACCGCGCGTTCCTCGATCAGACTTCGATGCCGCACTCCAAGATCAAGGCGGGAATCGCCGAGATCTTGAAGTCCGAGGGCTTCATCGAGGACTACGAGGTCCGCGACCCCGAAGAGGGCAAGGCTGGCAAAACTCTGAATATCACTTTGAAGTACGGCGAAGATCGCCAGCGCTCCATTGCGGGCCTTCGTCGCATCTCGAAGCCGGGTCTGCGTGTTTACGCCAAGTCGAACAACCTTCCTAAGGTGCTGGGCGGTCTGGGCATTGCAATCATTTCGACCTCGCACGGTCTGATGACTGACAAGCAGGCTATGGAGAAGTCCGTGGGCGGCGAAGTTCTCGCCTACGTCTGGTAACGGAACGAAAAGGAGTAGATAAATGTCTCGAATTGGCAGGCTCCCGATCACCGTTCCCTCCGGTGTCGAGGTCAAGATCAATGGAAACGACGTCGAGGTGAAGGGCCCGAAGGGCACTCTGAGCCACCACGTTGTTGAACCGCTAACTGTTGCTACCGACGAAGAGAACCGCATCGTGGTTTCTCGTCCCGACGACGAGCGCGACAACCGCTCGCTGCACGGTCTCAACCGCACGCTGATCTACAACATGATCATCGGCGTGACCGAGGGCTACAAGAAGACCCTGGAAATCGTTGGTGTTGGTTACCGTGTTATCTCGAAGGGGCCGAAGCAGGTTGAGTTCAACCTGGGCTTCAGCCACCCGGTTATCGTCGACGCCCCCGAGGGCATCGACTTCGAGGTGGAAAACCCCACTCGCATGCACATCTCCGGCATTGATAAGCAGCTCGTCGGTGAGGTAACCGCGAACATTCGCAAGCTGCGCGCCCCCGAGCCTTACAAGGGCAAGGGTATCCGCTACCAGGATGAGTACGTGCGTCGCAAGGCTGGAAAGGCTGGTAAGTAAGCATGGCTATTTCGCTTAAAACTAACAAGCGCCTCGCCAAGAGGACTGCTTCTCGCCAGCGTCGCGCGCTTCGCGGCCGTAAGAAGATCTTCGGTTACCCGGAGCGTCCTCGGATGGTCGTGACTCGCAGCTCGCGTCACATCCTGGTTCAGGTTATTGATGACGTCGCTGGTAACACGCTGGCTTCGGCTTCCACGATGGAGCCGGATCTGCGCAAGATGACCGCTAACAAGACCGAGAAGGCCAAGAAGGTTGGCGAGCTGATCGCTAACCGCGCTAAGGCTGCCGGTGTTGAGCAGGTTGTCTTTGACCGTGCTGGTAATAAGTATCACGGCAGGATCGCCGCGCTGGCTGACGCAGCCCGCGAGGCCGGTCTGGGACTCTGACGGAAGAAAGGTAAGAGACGATGAGTGAAACTCAGAACCGTGAACGCGGTAAGTCCGATCGTCGCGGCCGAGACAACCGTCGGGGCCGCCAGGATGACCGCAATAAGAACGATTTCCTCGAGCGCGTAGTAACCATCAACCGTGTTTCTAAGGTTGTTAAGGGTGGCCGCCGCTTCAGCTTCACCGCTCTCGTGGTGGTTGGCGACGGCAACGGCACCGTTGGTGTCGGCTACGGCAAGTCGAAGGAAGTCCCAACCGCTATTAGCAAGGGTGTTGAAGAGGCTAAGAAGAACTTCTTTAACGTTCCCCGCATTCAGCGCACTATCCCGCACCCGGTTCAGGGTGAGGCTGGCGCAGGTGTGGTACTGCTGCGCCCGGCTTCGGCTGGTACTGGTGTTATCGCCGGTGGCGCTGCTCGTGCGGTGCTCGAGTGCGCTGGCGTCGGTGACGTGCTGGCTAAGTCGCTTGGTTCGGCTAACCAGGTGAACGTTGTTCACGCCACTGTTGCCGCGCTGAAGATGCTGGAAGAGCCGGAAGACGTTGCTGCTCGCCGCGGCAAGTCTGTCGAGGACGTCACTCCTGCTGCTCTGCTTCGTGCACGCAAGGAAGAGGTGGCCTCGTAATGGCGAATCTAGTTATCAAGTTGGTCAAGTCGTCCGCTGGCGAGAAGCCGGCGATCCGCGAGAGCGTTCGTTCGCTTGGCCTGAAGAAGGTTGGTGACGAGGTTAAGCACGCCGATAGCCCGTCTATCCGTGGCATGGCGCGTACGGCTCGTCACCTGGTTACTGTCGAAGAGGTGAAGTGACATGGCGATCAAGATTCATCACCTTCGTCCGGCTCCGGGCGCTCACCGTGACGCCTATCGCGTTGGTCGTGGTGAGGCTGGCAAGGGCGGCAAGACCGCTGGCCGCGGCACCAAGGGCACGGGCGCTCGCAAGAACGTTCCGGAGGCATTCGAGGGCGGCCAGATGCCGCTGCACATGAGGATGCCGAAGCTGCGTGGCTTCCAGAATCCGTTCAAGGTCAACTATCAGGTGATTAACGTCGCCAAGCTGGCCGAACTGTTCCCGGCCGGCGGCGAGGTTACGGTTGCCGACCTGGTTGAGGCTGGCGCTGTCCGCGCTAACCGCCCGGTCAAGGTGCTTGGCACTGGCGAGATCGACGTCGCGGTGAAGGTTACCGCTGACAAGTTCTCCACCAGCGCTAAGGAGAAGATCGAGAAGGCTGGCGGCTCGGTTAACGAGGCCTAAGGCTTAAACATTAAAGAGGGTCGTCGGGTTTCCCGGCGGCCCTCTTTTCGCGTTCACTATGGGCCGGGGAGGGGAGCTGTAACGTACTCTAACTATTAAATTGTTAGAGTACGTTAGGGTAAATGTTATAGCTCGACGTAGATGTTAGGGCTGCAAGGATTATTGCGTTTCGCCTAGTTGGGGCTGGATTGGAGAGCCCTCACTTCAAGGCTTGCAGCGTCGCTGCGGGCTTTACTGTAACGTACTCTAACATTGTTATAGTTAGAGTACGTTAGCGTGACGGACAAGCATTAGGGCTCTGGCTGGCTTAGGCGCGACGCTGCGCTAAACGATTTTCCACGACGCTCTCGGGTCGGTAGGGGAGTTGCCCTCCCACGCCACGAGGTTCATTTCTCGTAGTCGCTGAAGGTGCCTGATCACTGTTGGTCGCGCGAGTTTCGTCATTTCCGCGATTTCGCCAGTTCCGAGTGCTTTGCTCTCGAGCCTGAGGTTGTCGAGAATCAGCCGGGCGTTCTTGGGCAGTTGCTCTAGCGTCGAAGACGGCAGTGCGTCCGAGCCCATCAACGTGAGTTTCACCGAGTTGATGCCCTGGATGTATGAAGGATCGGTCAGGCCGATCCGGCTCATCTCCTCGAAGATTCGCTTGATGCCCTCGCCGAGTTCCTGGGTGAGGCCAAGATCTGCCAGCACCCTGGCTATTCGAGGGTTGCGGGCATGTCTGTGGATGGATAGTGGGTTGGTGAGGTCGACGATTCGGGGGAATCTGCCGGGGCTGGTTATCTCGATGCGGTTGGTGAAGATTTCGACGCGAGTGTGGTCGCCGACCGCAGCGTATGACCTGTGTGTTACCGCGTTGACTAGGCCTTCTAGCCAGGCCGCTTTGGGCACTAGCGGGATGTCCTCGAATGTTCCGCTCGAGCCTAGCGCTCTGCGAACGGGCATGAGCCTTTCGATCTCGCGCGAGGCGTGCTTGATCTGGTCGGGCAGCGAGCCTTCTATTGCGATGTCGGAGCCTGCCTCTAGGGTCTGCCGCGATCCCGTTCCGCGCTCGGTTCCCGCATATTTGAGCACCCTGACATATGCGTTCGGGTAGACCGCTTGCGGGTGCTCGGAAAATAATAGGTATCCTGCAACGGTCAGTTCATTCTGGGTGGTCTTCAGGTTTCTGGCGAGCAGGGCTTTCTCGTTGGTGGATGATCCGATGAGGTCGCGGTATTTTGCTAGCTTCTCTCCGGAAATTTCCTGCTCGGGCGACGGTGTCCCGTCGAATGGGATGGTGCCGCGATCGTAGTCGAGCTCTCTGCGTTCGGCATATTTGAGTTTTCTCGATTCGTCGCCGACCCGAAGAAAACACTCTCCCGATGTGGTTTCGTGGACGCTCTCGCCGGGTGAGACCTCGAAAGCCATGACGAGCCCTTCGGTGGTCTCCAGCTCCGTGACTTTTATTCGCACGGGCGGGGTGGTGAAGTCGAAGGCAACCTGCCTTAGCTCGTTGACTTTCGACGCGGGAACCGGGTCAATCTTGCCGTTGTGCAGCCCAACTGCGACGACGCCGCCCTCCGCATTGGCCATCGCGACCAGCGGGCGAGCGAGATCTCGCGCATCGATGCGCCCGGATTTCCTCTCGAACCACTGATCCTCGGGTGCGGCCAGCAAAGCCGCGACGGTCTCGTCTGGTTCGTTGTTCGCTGCGGCTGCTACGTCGATAGAAGTCATGCTCTAACTATAACAATGTTAGAGTACGTTAGGGTAAATGTTGTAGCTCGACGCCGATGTTAGGGCTGCAGAAATTGTTGCGTTTCGCCTAGTCAGGTCGGGGTTGATGGGGCCTCGGTTAAAGGCTTCCCGTGTCGTTGCGGGCTTTACTGTAACGTACTCTAACATTGTTACAGTTAGGGTACTTTAGGGTGGCCGGCAGATTTTGAGGGCTTGTCTCGCCTGCGCAAAGTATCCCCTGACAAATCCGACTGGTCTCATCCCTGAACTCGGCTGGTCGCGCCCGATCTGAGCGTGTAACTATGTTCACCGGCGGATTTTCTGAGGCAGATGAGTCGGATTTGTCACGCCCTTATGTTGGCCCTCGCGTATTTCGCACGTAGCAACCTCAGCCGGGAGCTGACTCAGGTTCCGCCTTGCCTTATTAGCATCACAAGCGGCCAAGATCGGCGCTATCCAGTCTATGTCCAGGAAAGGCAACTGCTACGACAACTCCCTAGCCGAGAACTTCTTCTCCCACCTCAAAACCGAGTTCTGCTACCCATCCATCTTCGACACAATCGAAGATTTCCTATCCAAACTCGACCAGTACATCGCCTGGTACAACAACGAACGCATCCAAGAACGACTCAAGGGCCTGACCCCGGCACAATACCGAAATCAGACCCTCGCGGCCTAACGAACAGGCTACGATTTAAGCTGTCCAACAAACGGGGAACAGTTCAAACCCGGGCGGCCTTTTTGTTGTTTTCGTTGTAGAGTCAATTTTGGCTCGTCTACGTACTGAAATTGACTCTGTAGCGGTTTTTGCTCAGTTGAGCACAAAGACTTCGTGAAGGGGCTCTTCGAGTGTGGTGATAAAAGGCTAGATGCCGGGTAGAATATTTCCATGGGCGTCACATCTGTTAAGAAGGAATCAGCACCTTCGCTCGAGATTCTGCGGGCTGCTGAAAATCAGATACGTGACGCCATCAAACGCAATAAAGGCACCGGAAAGTTCTGGGTCTTTGGTTCTGTAGCTCGTGGAGAATCTGTCACCGGATCTGACTACGATTTGTTGGTCGATTTTCTTCCAGGCGCAAGCTATTTTGACATGGCCACTCTAGAAATCGAGTTGACCGAACTCTTAGGTAACCCGGTTGAAGTTATGTCTTTCAAATCTGAGGGCTATGCCGCTGACCACGCTAGGTCTCAAGCTGTTTTGGTAAGCCATGGTTTCTAAACCCGAACCTATTTTGGTAGCCCAGGCGCTTAAAGAGTTGGCTGATACGGTGAAATACATAGTCAGTCATGGGGAAGACGAGTTCAAGAATAGATCATCCGAATCTGATCTTCTTTATCTAGCGTCGTGCCAGGTAATTATCAGGCTTCAAGCGATGATCGAAGATCTTCCTAGGCAGGCACTAGCGATTTGCGAAGACCTTCCTTTGGCGCAGGTGCGCGGAATGCGAAATAGGATGGCGCACGGCTATCTTGACATAGATAAATCCCTATTGTGGCAGACCATGAGTGGCGATATTCTCCCGCTAATTGAGACGCTTACAAAGCGTATTCTTCAAACGCGAGGTTAAAGAATCTTCATTCTTGCAAAGGGCATCGGGTGCTAATCCAAGCTCCAAGAGCTTACATTTGTTGAGTCAATTTTGGCTCGTCTACGAACCAAAATTGACTCTGTGTCACAGCAAGGGCTTGGCGCGCATCGAGTGATCCGGCCTCTAAAAGGCAACTTTTAATAACTCCAGAAATTGCACCAAAACACGCTCTGACTACGGTCGGGGGGGGGGTATGCTTTTGCTCGCCTCGCGACCCGCCAAGAGCTGGGAAATTTACCTGTGAAACCTTGCGAGATTCTCACAAGTTTGTTAGGTTGATTACTGTTCATAGACGGGGGAAATTTTAAAAGCGTAATTCTACACCGTGGAATTTTTTTGATGGGGACCCCCCCCCTGGTAACGGCTCGTTTATGGGGGGTTGGTAGGGGTTTGTGGGTGGCGGGGGGTTTGCAGGGGTTGGCCCGCAGGGGGGGGGGGGAGGCTTTTAGCGACCCTTCTTTGCTTCCTGCTGCTGATAACACTTACACCTGCTGATGCGATCGCGGCACCGCGATCCCTGGGCAACGATGGCTTAGAGGGCGGGAAACCCGGCACGATTAGGGGCAAGGTTTACGACGACCACCGCCATAACCCCGAGATCTACAACGCTTCCACGCGTCTCGACCCGCAGGACTGGCCGATCGCAGACGTCAAGATGAAGGCCATGCTGATTAAGTCTGACGGCACGGTGATTATGGCTCGCGACGAGTTCAACAACCCGGTGCCGTTCGAGGCCACCACCAATGCGGACGGTGACTACACTTTCAACTTCCGTCCAGCGCTGCGCGAAGCGTATAACTTGCCTGCCGGTGCCGAGAACCCACGCGTACGTATCGAGCGCTACGACCGGGTTCGGGTCTGGGTTGATGAGTCCAACTACAACCCTGGTGGCCCGCTTGCAGATTTCACCCCCAAGCGCCTCAACGGCGGCGGCCGCTTCAACGTCGTTGACACGCTAACCCTGTCATGGTTGGGAACCACAAACTACATTCATGGTTCGATCTCGAACTTCAACATGGCTTTCCGCCCCAAAACGGTGACCGCCGCAGACGCGAACGACGCTTGGAACAAGGATAATGTGAACGGCCACCCTGCCAGCCGTCAGTCTCCTGCCGACCCGCTGGGCGACGAGTACGACAAGAAGGGCAAGCACCTGCCGAAGAACCAGTGGGTGCCTTCGTCGCGTCACATTGCGCCAAATACCCGCAACGTTGACACTAACCTTTTCCTGTGCGGCCACGTTTATGCCGACCGCACGTTCCGCTTTGACCGCTGGGATAACGCGCCGGGCAACAAAGACCGCACTGCAGCTAAAGACCCGGCTGTGCCTGGCGTGCGCGTTGTGGTTTCTTCTTATGCCCAGGACGGCATTGGTAAGCCGACGGGCATTTTGCAGACCCGCTACGACTACACCGATATGGACGGCGCGTTCTGCATTGGCTGGGACGATGTATCCGAAGTGCATAACCGCCCGACTTCGGCGGGTGCTTCGCCTGCCAAGTTCATGGTGACTATTGAACCGCCAGCGAACTATGAAGAGGCGGAGGCCGATATCAAGGCCTTGATCAACAAGGATCGTCGCCCGCAGGCTGAGGATGCTGGCTCCGAAAAAGCCAAGTCGGAAGGGCTTTATAACGAGCTGCTGAAGCCTGAAAATAAGAGCCGCATCCTGGCGGCAAGTTCCTCGGGTAGTGGTTTGCCCGAAGGTTTCGCCGCGGTTGGCGCCAATGGCTGGTATGGCACGATCCGCCCAGCTTATGGTAACGCAGGCGCCCCGTTTGGCACTGGTGTTTCTACAGTCGATGGCGCCTGTGAGTTCCGCACGGGCTACTGTCTGCCCGACCTCCTGGTTTGGGAGGTTGCGCAGGCTGTGGGGCAGAATAACTACCAGTTGGCTGGCACTGGTCTCGATCTGGGTCTGATCCCAACCCTGCCCGAGGTGGATTATTCGCGGCACTCCACCGAGTCGGTGCTGGCAAACGAGCACAGCATTGATGAGCAGGAGAGCAAGGACGCTAAGACTATCTGGGCGAATGTCAGGGTGCCGTTGCCTGGCTTCAGCTACCGTTTGGTTGCCGTGCCGCGCGGCTCGTCCTGGGATTCCATTGCTTCAGAGCGAGGGTCTTGGTATTTCGCCAACGAAGAGGGTTGGGTCGCCTCCGAGGATGTGGCTACCAAAAATAATGGCCTGATAAAGATGCAGGTGCCTGAGGGCTTCCCGACCGGCGACTACCAGATGGCGTTGGTCTCCAAGCGCGAGCCGCAGAAGGATGCTTCGGGCAATTCAAAGGGTCAGACCGAGTACGACGTCGTTAATATCGCGCCGCTGCGGGTCACCGATTCCAAGGTTTTCACCTACACGGGCAATATCACTAAGGGTTCTGATGAGGCCGCCGAGAACGATAAAGCGCTGCAGGCCCGCAACGACGCTTACGGCAAGTCTCAGGAGGGCAACGCCAGCTACTCCGCACTGCCTGGCCAGAAGGTTTACGCCAGCTATCTCGATTTGGGTGAGTCGCGTGACGCCGATGAGGGCACGCACCGCGTCGAGCTGTGCGATGCGGACGCCGACGGCAAGCTGAAGCTGACTGGAGGCAAGCCAACCTGCCGCGATGTCGATTCGCAGATTCGCCCCGACACCAAGAAGAATGCCAGCGGCGTAGTCGAAGTCATTGAAGACCAGTTCGCCCACAAGTCAATGGGCGAATGGAATGTGCCGGTCGACCTTGCTGCGGGCAATTATCTGATGCGTTTGGTACACACTAAAGCTAAGCAGGATTTTGATGTCACTAAGCCGATAGACGTAGGCACTAACTACCCGCTCAAGGGCATGACCATCCCGCGCGACGAGGTCGTTGATCAGCGTCCGTTCACGGTTCTCGAGCCGTTCATTGATGCGGTCAGCAAGCCGTGTGGCGAGGACGGTAAGACTGCCGGCGATGTTTCCGTGACGCTAAAGGGCCTGCACAAGGGCACCAGTTACACGCTCAAGTTTAAGCCCAACGGCGACGGCGCCGAGATATCTAAGCAGTTCACGGCGTCTTGCGATGGTGACGGCATTTGCTCACAGCAGGTGACTTTCACTAAGGCAGAGCTGGACGCTGTCCGCGCTGACGAGGCGAACACCGGGCGCGGTGCGCTGACGCTGACGCGGGGTGACACGAAGCTAGACACCGACTCGATGAGGGTGCTTTCCCAGAATCAGTGTGAAACTAGCGGCGGGTCGGCGCTGGGTGACGGCTGGGAGTGGGATCAGCCGGAGATCGTGCTGCCCTACACCGAGATCCACCTGGGCTACACGCCTAAGCAAAATGCCGATTACGCGACGGCGGTAATTGATGATCCAAACACTTACACGCAGTTCATGCGCATTAAAGACGGTGGTTTCCTGAAGTATGGGTACGACAAAAAAGGTGTCGATGCCGAACAGGCAGATGCAGGAAAATCGCTTACCGAGGCCGACTTTGCCACAAACTGCGTGGAGAATCCGACCGTCGGCGAACTGGCCGCTCACGGTGATGCGAGTCGAGATCAAGACAAGAATAACAGCTCATTTTGCCACATCCCCTGCTTGGAGGGCACCGGCGAGGGGTCTTGCCAGCAGCTCTACGGCGCCCCGTACGGTACGCCGGTCTATCTGACCCCGTATCGCCGCAACCTTAACAGTGGTTTTGCTGGAACGGAAAATGCTCTTGCGAATAGCAAAGAGGTTTACCGTAACGGCCCGATTCGCGTGGAGGTGCGCGACGGCAAAGATTACCAGCCCGGCAGCGTATTAAGTGACACTGCTAAAGGCGGTAGCCAGAGTTCCGGCCAGTTGATCGTGTGGAACAGCGACGGCAAGTTGAAGAACAGCGTCCAAACTAAGGGAGACTTTTCATCGGCCAGCGGTGCTAGCTCGAACATCGACTATGGCGCATGGCAGTTCTACAACAAAACCACCGGCAAGCCAGTCGATGGTTTCAATGACACAGTCTGGCGCGTGCGGGGCAACGGCAAATACTACGATGCTGTCTCCGGAGACACGGGCGAGCGTTGGCCGACACTTGTCTGGGCTAACCAGCCAGGTGGTGGGGAAGATGATTCCCGCGCCTGGTGGAGTCGGAAGACTATCTTTGGAGGCCTAGCGGGTGACAAGGAACGTTGGAAGACCGAGGTCGGCACAGGCAAGGAGCCCGGCTACTTCCTGGTTCGTCCCGGCGGCGAGAAGATGCCGAACAAAGACATCGTCTTGTGCAGCCCCAAGATGCAAAGGAACGCTGACGGCAGCATTCCTGTAGACCAGATCAATGGCAAACTCAATGCACCGGACGGCTGTGTTAATCCTCCAAACAGGTCCGAGCTGAACGTCGGTGTTCAGGTGCTCACCTTCGACTACCAGACCCAGAAGACCGGCGACTACCTCAGCCGCGAGTGGATGCCCAGCACGAAGGTGCTGGACAAGAACGGCAACTCCGTGCTGGATTCAAACGGCAACGAGGTGACCCACAAGGGCGTTAACTCTGATCGTGCTTTACCCAAGGCCCAGACCAAACAGGCTGTCTTGGTGCCTTATCACGCGCGCAGGTTCTACAACGAAAACTGGTCGAACCCGCGTCCGCACCAGTTCCACTGGGGCGAGCCGGTCGGCTTTGACGGGCGTTGGCTCGTTGCAAAAGCGACCAACCGCAGTGACTTCAACGAGTGGTCCACTGACAAGACCCTTGGTGGCGACTGGACCTCGAAGCAGTGGGATACCTCCGATTGGGAGTGGGACGCCCAAAATAAGGTATTTAAAACGAGTAAATTTGTCGACTCGCAAGCAGACGGCAGCTTCTGTAAGTACATATTCCGTTACCACAACGGAACCAACTATTCTGGCACTGTCTCTCGTGGTTACAACAACCAGACTCTAAGGTTCATTCCGAAATACGAGCAGGAAGCGCTCTGGCGTGAGCTTGGTCTCGACATCGTCACGGTTATGTACAACGGTGGCCAGAACCTGCCCAGCGAACGCGTCGGCTGTGTTATCTCCACAGACGCCGAGGACGACGTGCCGATCTATTCCAAGGGCAGTTTCATGGACAAGTATGGAACCACTATGGGTAGAACGGGCGATCACGTCCAGAAATACGACAAGAACCTTGATGGATCGCTACCTGACGAATGGAACGGCAAGCCCGCCAACTTCAAGCCGCATAGCGAGGCTAACAAGCCTACGGGTCGCCTGCGCTACGGCGCTCCGCTCGGCATCCACGACCTGCAGGTCGACGTAATTAACGAGCCGGAATACGCCTTCGGTAACCCCAATAGGCGCATAACGCTTCCCGAGCCTTGGCGCATCGAGGTTCTTCCTAACGTCGACCTGAAGGATCCCGTCATTACCGCCTGGACTGGCGAAGGCGCTTTCTCACCGGCTATGGATGGGGAGCAGCCTGCTTCGGGCACCACCGTCTGGAAGCAGGGTGACACCTATCGTGTGCGTCGCGGGGATAACTTCGACCTGAAGTTCTTGGCTGGGCCTAAGGCTGGCGAGGCGGCTTACCAGATCAAGAAGTTCGAGCCGACGGGCGACAACCGTCCTAACGGCGTCGCAATCCAGGAAGTTAACAACGGCAAGTGCCTAACCGATGCGGGCGATGCGTTGCTTGCCGCTGCCACAGGCGATCCGGCGACGTGCAATAAGCGCATTATCAAGCTGGATGGCACGGTCGCGGGCGATGCCGCGCTGGGCGTCTACCAGTACAAGGTGACGGCGACTAGCACCAACTCGTCCGATCACGGCGAGCACGAAGAGATCTCGTTCGTCATGAACATTGAGGTGCTGGCCGAGCCCGCCGCAAAGCCGACGCTTAAGCCCGCCGATTTCCACGGCACGGTAAACAACCCGGTGGCGTGGGGCCCGCTTGAATACACCTTGGGCAAGAACCCTGACGGCACCGACCAGAAGCTCGATTCCATGAGAGTGGTGGACGGTACGCTGCCCGAAGGCGTCAGCTTTGGCTCTAAGTGCGAGGTCCCAGGTGGCGAAGGCAAGCCGTGTCAGAAGATCGGCTACTTCTTCAGAGGCACGCCGACTAAGGAACAACAGACCTGGGTCGACGTCGAGCTGACCGTCCGCAACAATGACGGCCAGACCGCAACTGTCACCGCCAGGTACAACATGACGGTCGTCAACAACGAGACAGTTCTTGCTGCGCAGACTATAACCGGCGAAGCAGGCGCCTCGTTGGAGGCCGAGACCAACTACGTTGGCAAGCCGATCAACTCGAAAGACGGGCACAAGTCGTACTCCCTGTTTGGCATGACTGGCGTCACCGCCAATATGAAGAAGGGCAGCGGCTTCACGCTGGATTACGAGACGCCGCCGACCGATGCCGAGTTGAATAAATATCCGGTGCTCTCGCTAGCGGAAGTGCGCGACGACCACGGCAACCTAACCGACGTCGTGATCAAGGGTCAGCTGAATAACGTCGGCGACTACAAGATGGTTGCCCGCTGGACCTACCAGGACGGCACCGTGACGAAGATCGCCAAGCTACCGATCACGGTGACGGTTGAGGACGCCACACCGCCGCATATCGACGCGATAAACGATCAAGAGGTTTACCTTGGCGAGAGCGGCGAGGTTGCTGCCGACACAGTTATCAACAACGTTTATGTCGGCGACAACAACGGCAAGGGCAGCTACCCGGTTAAGATAACCGGCGATAACCCGATGAACCGGACTAGCGCCACATTCTGCGCGCCCGTTGTGGGTGACGGCGAAACTGCCAGTAACGCCAGGAAGGTTTTCCACAAGGGAGTCGAATACACTGAGGACGTCGGTGGCCAGACGCTGACCTTGAGCGGCCAGCAGGGCAGGCTCAACGACAGCGGCGTGTTCGAGCCAGCAACCGACGCGGTTAATGACCCGTGGCAACTGACTGTCGGCACGGAGGGTAAGACGGCTGGGACATACATGTGTCACGTGAACTTCACTGACGCCATCGGCAACGAAGATCGCAACACCACGCAGTTCAGCCCGAACAAGAAGCTGAACCCCACGACTCACCTCGACGAGAACTGGCTTGGTGAGCGCACGTTCCTGCTTAGCATTAGGCAGGCGTTGGAGCTGAACGTTTTGCCCGACGAGACGACGATCGTTAAGGGTTCGCCGATGTTCAGGCCGATGAACATTGAGGCTTTCTCTCACGGGAATCCCTCGAAGATCAACGTTGAGACACGTTGCGCCCCGCCCCAGGCCTCTGGCGGCTCCGTCGACGGCCTGCCTTCCGATAAAAACGGTCAGCCTTCGGTGAAGATCATCGACACCAAGTTTGGTGCCGAAACGCCTAACGCCGACCAGATCGGCCTGGACGGCTACAAGGCGCGTACCACCGCGAAGATTGACGGCAACGCAAACGACGCCCAGGTTGGCACGTACAAGTGTTACGTCTACGCTGTGGGCGAGGGCTTCACGCTGAATAACGACGGCACAGTGAGTGGCAGCGCTACGCCCATTGAGGGTGTCAACTGGGTGCGCAAGCCGATCACTATCAACGTCGTTGAGGCCGTGCTGCCCAAGACGGGCGTGTTTAGCCTCAACTACGTCGCGGGTTACGCGGCACTGTTGATAGTTGCTTTGACGGGGGTTGGCTACCTGCGTCAGAATAGGCGTGGAGAGTCCACGGCTTAAATGGAGTCCGCCGGTAGGACAGCCGAAACTGGCCGATCGGTGGAAAGCCAAATAACTCATCTTGTGCCCGCTGGAGAGATCCGACAAGCACAAGTTGGGACGAGATAACCAGCAATTCGAATGCTGGACATATAGGGGGCATCGGAAGATGCCGGGCCCGAAACTTCGGGCAGCAAGGACATCAACCGATGTCAAAAAAAAGAAAACGAAAGGAATAGTAATGACTAAGAAAAAGTCATTCCGCAAGCTGCTAGCAGCAGCCTGCGCGCTGACCCTGGTCGGCGGCATGGGTGCGGCGGTCACGGCCAACGCAGCCACGGACGCCCCTTGGGACGCGGCAAACGCGACCAAGACCGGCACCATCAACATTTACAAGCTGAAGGACGGCACTGCTGTTGACCCCGATCACAGCAAGATCGATCCCACTACTTTGGATTCGAAAGATGCCGTTCCTGGCGCCGAGTTCACCGTAACCCCGGTTACTGAGGTTTTGGTCAAGGCAGGAGAGGCCAAGAAAGCCGTTGATCTTACGAAGTTTGAGAGCTGGAAAGACATCTCTAAGGTCATCTCGGGTCTGAACACTAACCCGGAGGACACCACCCTCTACACGCTAGGAACTCCTGTCGATCCTAAGCCTACTGGCGCTGATGGTAAGGTAGTTTTCTCTGGCCTGGACATCGGCCTGTACAAGGTTGTGGAGACCAAGGTTCCTGCTGGCTACACCGGCACCACCACCTTCTTCATGACGATTCCGCAGGTCACCGGCTCTGACTCCGCCAACGCGAAGTACAAGTACGACGTGAACGTCTTCCCCAAGAACACCGACGCTGTTACTGGCGCTCTTGGTAAGACCCTTGATGACGGCAGCTTTGTCGGCGCTGGCGACACCGCCGATTACACGATCACGGCAGCTACCAAAACTGATACCATGAATAGCGCCGGCAGCTACGTAGCCAAGGACTTCACCGATTACGCTATCTGCGATGACGCCCCGAACGGCGCGTACTCCGACATTGCTGTCGCAGCAGTGAAGGAAGTCAAGGTTGGCGACACTGTACTCGGTTCAGCCGATTACACCGTGTCTACTATCACGGCCGAGTCCACGACCGACAAGTTCTCCAAGGGACTTGCTGTGGATCATACTCGTATCATCGTGAAGTTCACGGATACCGGTCGGGACAAGATTGCTAAAGCAAAGAACGCTAAAGATGACGTCAAGGTTTCGATGAAGGTTAGCCTGACTCTCAAGGATACTCTGCCCGATACCGTTACTAACAACGCCGGCTATGTCCCGGGCTACAACCCGGATAAACCAGGCGTAACTCCTCCAGGCCCGGTTACTCCTACACCGAATCCAGATCCGGATGTACCGACTCCAGGCATCGTAGAAACCAAGTTCGGTGACTTCCAGATCAAGAAGGTTGCAGCGGAGAATAACGCCACCACTCTGGAAAACGCAGAGTTCCTCGCTTTCGCGAAGGAGGCCGACGCTAAAGCTTGCGCCGCAGACACCGGCCGCGCCGCAGCAAACTGTAAGGATAAGGCATCTGCGATTGAGCTCAAGTCCGTGGCTGGCGGCCTGACTACCGCCAAGAAGGTTAAGCTCGGCAGCGTGTTCTACGTCGTTGAGACCAAGGCACCGGCAAATTACGTTCTCTCCGGTGAAGTAACCAAGGTTACCGCTACCGCAGATTCGGCAACCACTCCGGTTGTTATCGAGAACGTTCTCAGCTCCGACTCTGGTAGCTGGTTCAACCTGCCGAAGACCGGCGCCATCGGTGTTGGCATCTTCGCTCTGCTGGGCGCTGGCCTGGTAGCTGGCGGCACCGCGATGCACATGCGTTCGCGTCGTCACGAAAACGCCTAAGCTCGTCTGTTAATGACTAGCTACAGCTAAATAACCTTGTGGGGCTGGCCCGAGCCGGGTCGGCCCCACAAGCTGTATAACGCGGGTTTTCGCACTATCGGGTGCATAAACCTTGCGTCTGCTCAGTTTCGCGCACCCGTTAACAGATGGTTTAGATAGATCGGTAGGAAGAATGACTGATTCTCGAGATACCAACAACTTCGAGGACCACGAAGGCCCTGAGCGTGCTTCTTGGTGGGACGAGATGGCCGAAGGTCAGCCCGAATCCGAATACCACGCAGTAAGGGAAGCTACCGAATCGGCCGAACCCTCTCAAAGCGAAGAAGACCACAACGAAGCAGACGACGAGGTGGTTCAACGAAAAAAAGAGGCCCGTAAACGTTTCCTGCCGCTGATTTTCATTCTTCTCGGAGTGTTGTGCCTGGCGTACCCGATCACCTCGACCGTCTGGAACAACCATCAGGCTAAACTGGTCAGCGAGGCTTACAAAGATCACGTGAATAAGCAGTCGCAGGAGTTGAAAGACTCCTACATTGCTCGCGCCCGCGAATACAACGCAACCCACAAGGGCTTCCCGGTGCTCGACCCGTACCTGGGCGATGTGGCGCCAGATTCGCCGGAATACCGCGAATACTTGAGCGTGTTGGATCAGCCGTCGGGCATGATCGGTGTCGTAAAGATTCCGAAGATCGAGGTCAAGCTGCCGATGCGGCACGGCACCGAGCACGACACCCTGAATGCCGGTGCCGGCCACATGTTCGGCTCTGACCTGCCCGTCGGCGGGGTAGACCGGCACACGGTAATCACCGCGCACACCGGCCTGCCCAACTCCACGATGTTCGACCGACTAACCGACCTTGAGATCGGCGACGAATTCTTCTTTGAGGTGCAAGACCAGTCGCTCGCATATCGCGTCACTCGCATAGACGTGGTGGAGCCGCACGACCCGAGCCTGCTTGGTCGTGAAAAAGACAAAGACCTTGCCACGCTTTTGACCTGCACGCCATATGGCATTAACTCTCACCGCTTATTGGTGACAGGCGAGCGCATCATCCCGACCCCGCAGACCCCCGCGGTCGACGGCACCCAATGGAGCTGGTGGATGACGCTATTCCTGCTGGCGATCCTGATTTCGCTGCTGATCGCGACCCAGGTGGCCCGCTACCTGGCTGCCAGACGCAAGAAGGAAAAGGAAGAAGAATCCGCCGAGGGCGCCGCCAGCACTCTGCCGCGTGAGCGTTGATTCACTTCAAGAATGCTGGCTTCGAGGCCAACACTTCATCTAGTTTCAAGGTGTCATTGAACCAAGCCAGAGCTTGTGGGTCTATCCAACCCATCAGCGCCCGAGCTTCTGCTACATCACGCTCGACGTCACGGCGAAACATTGGCTCCAAGTGTGCGGCACGATTACGGATAAAAGTCATGTTTCCGAGCAAGCGGGCTACCTGTTTTTGCCGCGTCCAAATATCTTTATCCCCATAAGGAAACGCACGGTACAGTGCTGGTGTCCACAAGGTAGTAAGGTACTTTTTCGAGGTTAAGAACCGCCAAAAACCAAACGACAGCTCAGCCAATACTTTGCTGTGTGTGTTCTTCGAGCCACTGCGGCGCACCCTAGCCAAAGCCACAGCAATATCGTTACGAGTTCGCTCATCAAATACAGGCAGATTGAACCAATCCCCGCCAGGATGTTTGCCGTTATACCAGGAAGTAAGCGCGTGATCGATCGCATTGCGAGCCACTACTTCCACCATCGCGGTGGCTCCCTGCAAGGCAGTGGCAAACTGAATGTTCCAGGCGTACAACTCGAACGCTTTATCAAGGTCACCATCGGCAGCGGTGACGTAGGTGGCCATGCGTTCTTCGGAAAGCAGATGCACCACGTGACCGCTATCCCAACCTGCCATTGACATATCCATCTCCTGCAGTAAAATAGATATCGAAGACCCCGGAACGATCACCAGCCTCGGCTGAATCGCCGGGGTTACGTCTATCCAAGTCTATCTGCGGGTGCTAGTTTCAAACCAGCGCGACGTTGCGTTGCCAAAGCTTCAAGGCCGTGCTCGGTAAAATTGGCCGCAGTCGTTTGCCATCTGTGTGCTTTATCTTTGGGTATTAACCCAGGTTTTGGAATTAAACGGGGTATTAACCCCTCGCGGTGTTGTGTGGACTCTGGGCATGCTGGCTCACGTTTGATAGATCGCCGTTTTCCCTGGGTTTTGCCCGGTTTTTGAGTCGGTGGTCGCGCGTTTCTATGTATGTACATACCGAAATGGTAGGGCTGGTTGAGTGGGAGGACCTCGCCACGCTGCTCACCTGCACGCCATATGGCATCAACTCGCACCGGCTGCTGGTGACCGGCGAGCGCGTCATCCCGACTCCGCAAACCCCCGCGGTCGACGGCACACAATGGAGTTGGTGGATGACGCTGTTCCTGCTGGCGATCCTGATCTCGCTTCTTCTCGCGGCTCGAGTGGCTAAATATTTGGCGGCAAGGCGCAAGAAAGAAAAGGAAGAAGAGGGCGCCGAGGCTCCCGACTCACTTGCCGAACTCGCCTAGCCAGACCCGTTTTGCCGTCCGGTAAATCTGGCTTATTTGAAGAACGCTCAGGCGGCGGCCTGGTGCTCTGCAGATTGCGGGCCATGACTTGTTAGATGAGTGATGGTCATGCCCCACTTATCCATCATCTTGCCTGGCGTAGTGAGCATGAGTGATTATGCAAATCGCATAGTAAAACTTATGCAAATCGCGAAGTAGAGTTTATGTAAATCGTGAAGTTAAGCTTATGCAAATCGCACATTATAGAATCTTACGTTGACCAACGTAAGATTCTGCTGACTCTGAGCGTGCACATTGAACATAAGTTGTGGAGAGTGCTGACGCTTTGCTTGTTTACCGGCAAAGCGTCGGTTTAGCGACGGTAAAGTGGCACTTGTCTATCGCTAAAGTTTGCTTTTAACGGTTAACCGGCCTTTTGACCGTCACTAATTCGCGCCATTAGCCCTTTTGCTTGGAAAATGACCATCGTTCATCATTGAACGTGCAATACAGTTGGTCACCGGACGAGTTAGTGCGCTCCGCTTCTGAAGCCCAGATATGTGCGGTCTTTCGTGTTTTCAAAGCGGGTGTCAGTTAAGTCTGATTGAGTCCAGTCTAAAAGATACTGGGTGAGGATGCATCGCAAGATGATGTCCCCACCCAATACGTTTAGCATGTCTGCAATACCGGATGATTCTTGTAGTACTCCAAAATATCTTTCTTTTGGATAACTGTTCGACAAAAATCTGTCGGTAGCAGATTGTCTCTAGCCTGCCTCCAGGGATCCTCGGAATGAGTCTTTTTGCTCAGGTAATTGCCAGAAAACCTGGAAAGCTCACTAACAACGCCATCAACGATCTCCTTTTGGCGGTGCGTTAAGGAGTCTGCGGGATCCTCTCCATTCCTGTCTAGAGCACCGCGACGAATTATGAACATTTTGCGGTGCTTGCTAAAGAGCTCGGGGCAGACAGGCCCATTCTGCCAGGCTTGAAAATCCTCTTGTAACAGCGGCTCACCAGTCTCGGCTAGATACGCGGCTTGAGCGTAAAAAGTTAGTTTTTGTAGTTTCATCGTGGTGGTATCGCCATATTTGTTCAGTATGTAACCTGCGACATCAACAACGCTTGGCATGTTCAGAACCTCCTCCCCTCAAGATATTTCCAATACAATGGTATCCGATGAGCAAGGCCGCAAAAACCAATTCGAATAAAGTCAGCAGAAGTAAGGCGAATAAGATCACCGAAGTCCTGCGTAATGAAGGTGCTTCGGGTTATGAACGCCAGGAGGCTATAAAAGTTGTCCAGCAATGGAGAGCGCAGCATGTGAGTCCAACCTGGAACTGCTTCAAGGCGGTGCGGAAAATCGCTAGAGAAGCTGGCGTCTTGGATGCTGTAGTGGTCTATCGAATGAAAAGAATTTTCTCGATATTATCCAAAGTGTCCCGACCAGGTAACGACTACAAAGTCGGAGCTCTTGACGATATCGGTGGCTGCCGAATAATCGTGAAGAATAGGGAAGATCAAAATAAGTTACAAGACCTCTTATCTGAACGATTGTCGGTAAAAGCTGTCAAGGATTATGTGGATGAGCCACAGGAAGATAGTGGTTACAGGTCGTGCCATCTAATCTCAAAGTGGCCAAGTGACGGCATTGAGTACAGGGTTGAGATTCAACTCCGAACCAAGTTGCAACACTATTGGGCTACTGCGGTTGAAGCTGCGAGTGAAATTTACGGCGTCAATTACAAGTCTCCTGACGCAAGAGTTGCAACAAATGAAGAAGACACCGAAAAGCTGGAGTTCTTCAGGCTGGTGTCTCTTTTATTCGAATGGAAAGAGAAGCCGGACAATTCGCAAGAAGCATCAGTAAAGATGGTGGAGCTGAGAAGCCAGCTACTCAATATGAAATGCACTCAGGACATACTAAAGCATCTTAAAGCTGCTGATGACGGAGTCTTGATGCTGCCTGAGCTGAAAGGGGAAGGTTCCCGCCTATTCGTGCTCAAATTTTCTCCTGAAAGACAAAATTTGGACGTGGAAGAATTCGGCGAAAGCAACTACCAAGAGGCTTTTAGAGAATACGAAAGAACAGAGAGTGAGCCAGACGAAGACTGCTACGAAAATGTGGTTCTAGTCTATGCGGAAGGCGAAGAATATTTAGATGTGGCCTATCCGAACTACTCTGCTAGTGCGAAAAAATTCGTTGAAGTTGTCGAAGAGCTGCTGGGATAGATGGGTGCTCTCTTCTGCACTTTGAAACCTATATGGTAGAAAACTCATCGAATAAATACGACTCAGAGTTCCTTTATTTGGGCGGTTTCGCGCTCAAGACGGCGAATTGTTATTCCAATCGTCACAATGTAATCACGAAATGGATGTCGCAGCCCTCGTGTCCGTCGGTGCCGCTACAGTTGGTGGCTGAAGTAATGAGACTGCACGAAAGTATGCGCGGTCGCCCTGTAGTTCGCGCCCATTGCCTTAGGCGCCGCAGGGTTTAACTCTATCTAGGAGAGACAATGAGGCTTAAAAAGTCTTTGGTAGCGGTAGCTGCCGTCTTCGCTCTGGCGCTTTCCGCATGTGGCGGCGGCGCTAGCAACGAAAAGGCCACCTCTGGTGGCTCCACCGGCATCGTGACGGCCAACTGCTCCGAGCCGCAGCGCCCCCTGATCCCGGCCGACATTAACGAGACCGGCGGCGGCCGCATCGCCGACCTGGTGTTCAGCGGCCTGTACTACTACGACGCTAAGGGCGAGTCCAAGCCCGAGATGGCCGAATCGGTCACCTCCGACGACAACATCACCTGGACCGTCAAGCTGAAGCAGGGCAAGAAATTCTCTGACGACACCGAGGTCAAGGCCCACAACTTCGTGGACGCCTGGAAGATGGGCGCTAAGGAAGGCCTGCTGTCCACCAGCTTCTTCGAGCCGATTGAGGGTGCTTCCGAGGACGGCACCGGTGATCTGACCGGCCTGAACGTCGTCGACGACTACACCTTCACCATCAAGCTGAAGCAGGCAGAGTCCGACTTCCCGGCTCGCCTGGGCTACTCAGCTTTCTACCCGCTGGCTGACGCCGCGCTGGCCAACACCGAATCTGCCGGCAAGAACCCGATTGCCAACGGCCCCTACAAGTTCGCTAGCGAGAACGCTTGGGAGCACAACGTCAAGCTCGAGCTCGTTCCGAACGAGGCCTACGAGGGCGACCGCAAGGCTCAGAACGGTGGCATCAACTTCATCTTCTACACCAGCCAGGACTCGGCCTACGCCGACCTGCAGGCTGGCAACCTGGACGTCATCGACCAGGTTCCTGAGTCCGTTTTCGCAACCTACGAGAAGGAACTCGACGGCCGCGCCGTTAACCAGCAGACCGCAGTCTTCCAGTCCATCACCATCCCGACTGAACTGGAGCACTTCAAGGGCGAGGAAGGCAAGCTGCGCCGCCAGGCCATCTCTCACGCCATCAACCGCGAAGAGATCACTGAGGTAGCCTTCAATGGCACCCGCACCCCGGCTAAGGAATTCACCTCGCCGGCGATCCCCGGTTACGACGAAAACATCAAGGGCAACGAGGTGCTGAAGTACGAACCGGAGAAGGCCAAGGAACTGTGGGCCAAGGCCGACGAGATCTCGAAGTTCGAGGGCACCTTCACCATCGCTTACAACTCCGACGGTGGCCACCAGACCTGGGTTGACGCAACCGCCAACTCCATCAAGAACGCTCTGGGCATCAAGGCCGAAGGCAAGCCGTACCCGGACTTCAAGTCCCTGCGTGACGACGTCACCAACCGCACCATCACCGGCGCTTTCCGCACCGGCTGGCAGGCTGACTACCCGTCCATGTACAACTTCCTGGCTCCGATCTACATGACCGACGCCGGCGCTAACGACGGCGACTACTCCTCGCCCGAGTTCGACGGCATGCTGAAGGAAGCCGCAGGCATGAACGACAGCAACAAGGCGAACAAGAAGCTGAACGAGGCTCAGGAGATCCTGTTCCAGGATCTGCCCGCCATTCCGCTCTGGTACGCCAACGTTAACGGTGGCTGGTCGGCCAACGTTGACAACGTGGTATTCGACTGGCACTCGATGCCGGTCTACTACAAGATCACCAAGCAGGCATAAGCTGTACTGCTCGAAAGGCGCGCTGCCCAATCTGCCGCGCGCGTTTGGCATCTATAATCAGTTTTTGTGGCAATAAATACCCGCTATGCGGTATCGTCACAATGCGTTGGTCACATACTTTGTGCCGACGCGAGGTAAGTTGAAGAGTTGCGGCTGCCTGGAAGCAACTCGTTAAACAAGTTCATTTAAGGAAATGCGTATGCTCCGATATGTCGGGCGAAGGCTCCTGCAGACCATTCCGGTCTTCTTCGGGGCCACGTTTCTGCTTTTTGCGATGGTCTACCTGATGCCAGGTGACCCCGTGGCTGCGCTGGGTGGCGACCGCGGCTTGAGCCCAGAGGTGGAGGCCCGAATCAGGGCCGACTACAACCTCGACAAGCCGTTTTGGATGCAATACCTGCTGTACATGAAGGGCGTCTTCACGCTCGACTTCGGTAACACGTTCTCGGGCCGCCCGGTGATTGACGTGATGGCTTCGGCTTTCCCGGTCACCATCAAGCTCGCGATACTTGCCCTGCTGATCGAGGCGCTGTTCGGCATCACGCTCGGTGTGATCGCGGGCATCAAGCGCGGCGGCTTCTTCGATTCGTCGGTGCTGGTGCTCTCGCTAGTGGTGATCTCTGTGCCGACGTTCGTGATCGGCTTCGTGATGCAGTTCATCTTCGGCATCAAGTTGGGCTGGGTGCCGCCCACGGTCGGTCCCAACGTCTCGCTGCACAGCCTGATACTGCCCGCGATCGTGTTGGGCGCTCAATCGCTGGCCTACGTTTTGCGCCTGACCAGGCAATCGACTTCGGAGAATGTGACGGCCGACTACGTGCGCACCGCGCGCGCCAAGGGCCTGAGCGGCGGCCTGGTGATGCGCAGGCACGTGCTACGCAACTCGCTGATCCCCGTGGTGACGTTCCTGGGCGGCGACCTCGGCGGGCTGATGGGCGGCGCGATCATCACCGAAGGCATCTTCAACATCAACGGTGTGGGCGGCACGCTCTGGCAGTCGATTCTGAAGGGCGAGCCCTCGACCGTAGTTTCGTTCACCACCGTGCTCGTGCTGGTTTACATCTTGGCCAACCTGATCGTCGACCTGCTGTACGCCGTGATTGACCCGAGGATTCGCTATGACTAATCACATTCCATCAAAATTCATTGAGCGGCATCGCGCGGGCCAGGAGCACTTCGTATCTGACGTCGACGAGACCGGCCTCGGCGCAGTTGACGCGGTCGCCGACGAGTCCGCGCCCTCCTCGATGTGGGGCGAGGCCTGGAAGACGCTACGCCGCCGCCCGCTGTTCTGGATCTCGCTGGCCATCATCCTGCTGGCTGTGACGGTATCGCTGTTCCCCGGCCTGTTTACATCGCTAGACCCGCGCTTCTGCGAGTTGAAGAACTCGCTGGCCGATCCGTCGCCTGGCCACCCGTTTGGCTACGACAAGCAGGGCTGCGACATCTACGCACGCGTGATTTACGGCGCCCGCGCCTCGGTGTCGGTGGGCATCATTACCACGGTGTTCGTGGTGCTGCTCGGCGGCACGATTGGCGCGGCCGCCGGCTACCTGGGCGGCTGGCTAGACTCGCTGCTGTCGCGCATCACCGACATCTTCTTCGCGATCCCGCTGCTGCTGGCCGCGATCGTCTTCATGCAGATGTTCAAGGACAACCGCAACGTGGTGATGGTAATCACGGTGCTGTCGCTGTTCGGTTGGACGCAGATCGCCCGAATCACGCGCGGCTCGGTGCTGTCCACCAAGAACGAGGAATACGTGAAGGCCGCCCGCGCGACCGGCGCCTCCAGGTGGCGGATTCTGACCAGCCACATTCTGCCGAACGCCGCGGCCCCGATCATCGTCTACGCGACGGTTGCCCTTGGCACGTTCATCGTCGCCGAGGCGTCGCTGTCGTTCATGGGCATTGGCCTGCCGCCGAGCGTCGTCTCGTGGGGCAACGACATTTCCGCCGCGCGGCAAGTGCTGCGCACCAAGCCGATGGTGCTGTTCTATCCGGCCATCGCGTTGGCGGTTACCGTGCTGAGCTTCATCATGATGGGCGACGTTGTTCGCGAGGCTCTCGACCCGAAGGCTAAGAAGAAATGACAGACCAGACTCCACGCCAGCTCAGCGAAGAAGAGCTGAACGCCGCGATCGACAAGGCAGTTCTAACTGATGCCACGGCACAGCCCGATACCGAGCTACACCCCGACGACGCAAACCCGCTGCTCAAGATCACCGATCTCGAGGTGCAGTTCCGTTCGTCGACGGGCATGGTGCCCGCGGTTCGCGGCGCTAACCTGACCATTTACCCTGGTCAGACGGTTGCCATCGTTGGCGAGTCTGGTTCTGGCAAGTCCACCACGGCGTCGGCGATCATCGGGCTGCTGCCCGGCACCGGCCAGGTGACCGGCGGCTCGATCGAGTTCGAGGGCCGCGACATCACCAAGCTGTCCACGAAGGAATGGGTGGAGCTGCGCGGCAGCCACATCGCGATGGTTCCACAAGACCCGATGACCAACCTCAACCCGGTGCACCGCATCGGCAAGCAGGTAGCAGAGACGCTAGAGGCCAATAACGTCGTGCCGAAGTCGCAGGTTGGCCAGCGCGTGGCGCAGCTGCTCGAGGAGGCCGGCCTACCGGACGCCGAGCGTCGCGCCAAGCAGTTCCCACACGAGTTTTCCGGTGGCATGCAACAGCGCGTGCTGATCGCGATCGGCCTGGCCGCGCACCCCAAGCTGCTGATCGCCGACGAGCCGACCAGCGCCCTGGACGTGACGGTTCAGCGCAGGATTCTCGACCACCTGAACAAGCTCACCAGCGAACTGGGCACAGCAGTGCTGTTCATCACGCACGACCTCGGCCTGGCCGCCGAGCGCGCCGAGCAGCTCGTGGTGATGCACCGCGGGCGCATCGTGGAGTCCGGCCCGGCCTTGCAGATTCTGCAGCATCCACAGCACCCGTACACAAAGCGTCTGGTCTCGGCGGCTCCGTCGCTGGCCTCTGCGCGCATCGAGTCCGCGCACGCCCGCGGCGTCCAGGTCACCGAGGAGGAGCTGACGGGCACCGGCGCCGGTCGAACGGCAACCGACCACATCATTAGCGTCGAGGGTCTGACCAAGGAATTCGACGTCCGCGGGGCGAAGGGTGAAGCCAAGAAGCTGTTGGCCGTCGACGACGTCTCGTTCGGCCTGCGCACCGGCACGACGCTGGCGCTGGTGGGGGAGTCCGGTTCGGGCAAGTCCACGGTGGCCAACATGATCCTCAACCTGCTCGACCCGACTTCCGGCAAGGTCTACTTCAAGGATCGCGACTGCTCGACTCTCAGCAACCAGGAGCTGTTCGAGCTGCGCCGCAAGCTGCAGGTGGTTTTCCAGAACCCCTACGGCTCGCTAGACCCGATGTACTCGATCTACCGAATCATCGAGGAGCCGCTGCTGGTACACAAGATTGGCTCCAAGAAGGAGCGCACCGACCGGGTCAGCGAGCTGCTCGACCTGGTTTCGCTGCCGCGCTCGGTGATGCGTCGCTACCCGAACGAGCTGTCCGGCGGTCAGCGGCAGAGGGTGGCGGTGGCTCGCGCGCTGGCGCTCAGCCCCGAGGTGATCGTGCTCGACGAGGCCGTCTCCGCGCTGGACGTGCTGGTGCAAAACCAAATCCTGTACCTGCTAAACGACCTGCAGGCGCAGCTGAACCTGTCGTACCTGTTCATCACCCACGACCTGGCGGTGGTTCGCCAGATCGCCGACGACGTCGCGGTGATGGAACACGGCAAGCTGGTGGAGTCCGGCTCCTCCGACGAGATCTTCCACAACCCGCAGCGCGACTATACCCGCGAGTTGATCGACGCCGTGCCGGGACGAAAGATCCAGCTGAACCTGTAAATCTCTGTCAGCGGTTCGTGACGGGTTACCGCATTGGACTGCTGTCCACGCGGCAACGAGTTTTAGGCGTCTGCTGCTGACGCTGGTAGGCTAGCTGAGTTGCGTATACGCAAATTTCCACGAAGATAGTCAAAGAACGAAAGTGAGCTCGGATGGTTTCCGCGTTCCTTAATGCATTTCGGACACCGGACCTTCGCAAGAAGATCCTGTTCACATTGGGCATTCTGGTGCTTTTCCGCTTGGGGTCCTCGATTCCAACGCCAAACGTAAATATGGTTTCGATCCGCGAGTGTGCGCAGCTTTCTGCTGAGCAGAACAGCCTGTACACCATGGTCAACCTGTTCTCGGGCGGCGCGCTGCTGAGGTTGACTATCTTCGCGCTGGGCATCATGCCTTACATTACGAGCTCGATTATCCTGCAGCTGCTCGTGGTGGTCATCCCCAAGCTGGAGCAGCTGAAGAAGGAAGGCAGCGCCGGCCAGGAGAAGATCACCCAGTACACCCGCTGGCTGACCATCGTGCTGGCGGTTCTGCAGGCCACCTCGTTCACCATGATGGCGGTCAACGGCCAGCTCTTCCCCGGTTGCAGCAAGCCGGTGGTCTACTCCGAAAACATCTTCGCGATCGTCGTGATGATCCTGGTGATGACCGCTGGCACTTCGATCATCATGTGGATGGGCGAGTTGATCACCGACCGCGGTGTTGGCAACGGCATGTCGCTGTTGATCTTCACGCAGATCGTGGCGACCTTCCCGTCTGCGATGTGGAACATCCGTCAGGCATCTGAGGGCAACAAGGGCCTGGTGGTTATGTTGCTGGTAATCGGCGTCGGCCTGCTGGTGATGGCGGGCGTGGTCTTCGTCGAGCAGGGGCAGCGCCGCATTCCGGTGCAATACGCCAAGCGAATGGTCGGCAACCGACTGCTCGGCGGCACCTCGACTTACATTCCGATCAAGGTAAACCAGTCCGGCGTTATCCCGATCATTTTCGCCAGCTCGATTCTCTACCTGCCGATTCTGTGGACGATGTTCAACTCAGAAGGTTCGGTTTCCGAATGGATAGCCACCCATCTGTCTAGGGGCAGTGGCGCCTGGTACAACCTGATCTACTTCGTACTCATCATCGCGTTCGCCTACTTCTACGTCTCGATCACCTTCGACACCAAGGAGATCAGCGATAACATGAAGAAGTACGGCGGCTTCATTCCCGGTGTTCGCGCAGGCAAACCCACCGAGAACTACCTGCAGTATGTGCTCAGTCGCTTGCTGGCTCCCGGCTCGCTATACCTGGGCCTGATCGCGCTGATTCCGTCCATCGCCATCGGGGCGCTTGGGGCCGACCAGAACTTCCCGTTCGGCGGCACTAGCCTGTTGATTATGGTCGGCGTCGGACTTGACACGGTCAAGCAGATCGAGAGCCAGCTACATCAGAGGCACTACGAAGGGTTCCTTAAGTGAGACTTCTAATCATGGGTGCCCCCGGCGCAGGGAAAGGCACCCAGGCCGAGGGCATCGCGAAGCGTTACCGCGTTCCGGCTATTTCGACCGGCGAAATCTTCCGTTCCAACGTCAAGAACCAGACCCCGCTGGGCAAGCAGGTCAAGGCCATCATGGAGGCCGGCGAGTACGTTCCCGACGAACTGACCGAGTCGATCGTATTCGACCGCCTCGAGGCCCCAGACGCCGCAGCCGGCTTTCTGCTGGACGGCTTCCCTCGCACGATGCATCAGGTCGACGCGCTAGACGACTACCTGGAGCGGCACAACATCGCGCTCGACGCGGTAGTGGTGCTGGACGTTGACGACGAGACCCTGATCGAGAGGCTGCTGAAGCGCGCCGAGATCGAGGGCCGCAGCGACGACAACGAAGAGACGATCCGCAACCGCATGCGCGTCTACAACGACTCGACTGCGCCGCTGCTCGATCACTACAGCGAGCAGGGGCTGGTGCTGGACATCGACGGCGAGGGCAGCATCGAGGAGATCTCCGAGCGCATCCACGAAGCGCTGGACAAGCTCGACAACTAGCTTTTATAGCGCCCCCAGGGTTCGCTCTGGGGGCGTTTTTATTTTGGAGGAAACGTGTTCGGACGCGGTATCGAAGTAAAGACCGACGAGCAGATCATCAAGATGCGCGCCGCCGGCCTGGTGGTCTCCGAGGCGCTGGATCTGATGACCGCCGAAACCAAGCCCGGCATGACTACGGGTGACGTCGACGAGCTGGCCAGGGGAGTGCTGGCCAAGCACGGCGCCGGCTCCAGCTTCCTGAACTACGGGGCCGATTGGGGCATCATGCCGTTTCCGGGCGTGATCTGCTGCTCGGTCAACGAGACGGTGGTACACGGCATTCCCGGCGATCGCGTGCTCGAGCACGGCGACCTGGTTTCGGTTGATTTCGGCGCGATCGTCGACGGCTGGCACGGCGACGCGGCCCGCAGCTTCATCGTCGGCACCGACCCCGACAAGGAGCGCAACGAGCGCCGCGTCGAGCTGATTCGGGTGACCCGCGAGTCGATGTGGCAGGGCATCGCGCAGGTCGCGCCGGGGGCGCGCGTCGGCGACGTCAGCTCGTCGATCGAGGCCTACGTCAACTCGCAGGGCGATTACGGAATCTTGCGCGAATACACCGGCCACGGCATCGGCACCGAGATGCACCAGAACCCGGATGTGCCGAACTACGGCCGCAAGGGTCGCGGCCCGAAGCTCGGGGTTGGCATGTGCATCTGCATCGAGCCGATGGTGACGCTGGGCACCGAGGAGGTTGCCGAGCTTGACGACGACTGGACCGTGGTGACCCGCGACAGCTCAGACGCCGCGCACTGGGAGAACACGGTCGCGCTGACCAGCAAGGGCCTGTGGATTCTGACCGAGCCCGACGGAGGCAGGCAGCGCCTTGAGCAGCTTGGCCTGCCTTTCGGTGGCTTGGCTGATTAAGGTCTGGCAAGGTGTAAGCATGGCAAATCGTCTTTCTGAGGCTTCTTCGGCCTATCTTCGGGCTCACGCTGACAACCCCGTCGACTGGTGGGAGTGGGGCGAGGAGGCCTTCGCCGAGGCCAAGCGTCGAGACGTTCCCGTCTTCGTCTCTGCCGGTTATGCGTCGTGCCACTGGTGCCACGTGATGAACGAGGAATCGTTCAGCGATGACGCTACCGCGGCGCTGCTCAACGAAAACTTCGTGGCAATCAAGATAGATCGCCAGGAGCGCCCGGACGTCGACTCGGTTTTGATGCGCGCCACCCAGGCGATGACCGGCCAGGGCGGCTGGCCCAACAGCGTTTTTTTGACCCCCGACGGACAGCCGTTCTTCGCCGGCACCTACTACCCGGACAAGCCCCGCGACGGCCTGCCCAGCTTCCGCCAGGTGCTGATGGCAATTTACGACGCTTGGTATTCGCGCAAGTCCGAGGCAATCGAGTCCGCTGTCACCCTGACCGCCCATCTTCGCGAAATGAACCAGGCGGGCGAGGCCGGTGACATTGACCCGGTGCAGCTGGTGGCGAATATCCTGGGCACGTTCGACGAAGAGCATGCCGGCTTCGGCGACGCCCCCAAGTTCTTCAACGCTCCCGCGCTCGACGCGCTGCTGGTTCGCTCCGACAAGCTAGCCAACGAGGTTGCGCTGGTGACGCTGGAGTTCATGACCCGAGGTGGCGTCTACGACCAGATCGGCGGCGGTTTCCACCGATACGCGGTGGACGCAGGCTGGGAAGTGCCGCATTTCGAGAAGATGCTCTACGACAACGCGCTGCTGCTCGGCACGCTGACCCGCGGCTGGGTTCGCGCGCTGCCGGGCCAGGAGACCGAGCAGCGCGAGCTGCTGGAACGCGCGATCCGCGGCACGGTTGGCTGGCTGCGCCGCGAGATGAAACTGCCTTCCGGCGCCTTCGCCGCTAGCCAGGACGCCGACGCTAGCTACTACCTGTGGAACGCGAAGATGCTCGACGAGGTGCTCAGCGGCAATTCGCGGTTCGCACAGGGTGTTTTCCACGTGACCTATGAGGGCAACATGCCCGCAGGCAGCGACGCCGAGAAGGACGGCTCCGGCCTGTCCACGCTGCAGTTCCACGGAAATCCTATGCCCGACCGCATTCGCCGGGTCTGCGCTCAGCTGCTGGCCGCCCGTCAGCAGCGCAGCCTGCCCGCCCGCGATGACGCCGTGGTGGTGGCCTGGAACGGCTACCTAATCGACTCTCTCGTGCAGGCCGCGATCGTGCTAAACGAGCCCGAGTGGCTTGACGACGCGCGTGCCGCCGCCGAGGACGTCTGGGGTCGCTGGGTGAGTGGCTCCGATGTGAAGATCGCCACGGCAAGCGACTACGCAGCCAGCGCGCTCGGCTTTGCCCGGCTCGCTGGGGCGCTCGGCGATTCTGCATGGCTGCGGCGCGCCCAGCAGATTCTCGACGCCGCGCTTGAGCTCTTCGGCCACCCGGACGGCGGCTTTTGGGACGCGGTCGAGGATCCGGTGTTGTTCGATCGTCCGCGTCAGCTCAGCGATGACGCCCATCCCTCGGCCACCTCAACGATGGTTGCCGCGCTTCGGCTGGTCGCGCAGCTAGATGACAAGGGCGAATACGCAGAGCGCGCCGACCAGGCCGCGATAACCCTGCGCGAGATCCTCTCGCAGGCTCCGAGGTTCGCGGGCTGGGCGCTGGCTGACGAACTGCAGAAGATGGAGGCCGCCGACGGCCGCGGCCCCGCGCAGATCGTGATCGTAGACCCGGACGCCGACCCGTTTAGCCCGATGAGTCAGGCCGCATATCGCCTAGCCCCATCGGGTTCGGCAGTAGTGGTGGCAAAGCCGGACAGCGAGGGCTTCGGTCAGCTTTTGGCCGGCCGCGAATCAATAGACGGCAAACCGAGCGTTTACATCTGCCACGGCTACCGCTGCTCGGCTCCCGTCACGGATTGGGCCGACCTGCGCGAACTGCTGTGGGGCCCTGCCCCAGAGAACGCCCAAACCTGCTGACCGGTTGCCGCCGGTACCAGTAACTCGGTAACCAGATCTCTGGCTTGCCTTTTAGCTTCTGGGCGGTTGCTGGTCTGGGTTGGTTTGTCGAGCGAGTCGCCGTGTCTTCGCTTATCTCTTATCGCTTGCGCGATTGTCGAGATGTCACTCTCGCCACGCCTCGATGCTCGCCAAACCAACCCACACCAGCAACCTTGCTTTTTCAAGTGCCCACCTCAGGATGGGTAGCGGCATGGTTCGTCTACCAGCCACCTGGCTACCGCTAAACGTGGTTTGCTATTTGCCGAAGCGTCGTTCTCTTTGGCCGTAGCTTCGTAGGGCGCGGTAGAAGTCGACGCGACGGAAGTCTG